>JAHIND010000033.1 GCA_018896025.1 Pseudomonadota bacterium | reverse complement strand
GATAGCCGCCTCCACCAAGGAGCAGGTGGCGGGCATGGACCAGATGGTGGCGGCCATGGAGAGCATTGACCAGGCCACGGCCCAGAGCCAGGCGGGCACCAGGCAGGTGGAGGAGGCCTCGGCCAACCTCAACGCCCTGTCGGCCCAGCTCATCGCCCTGGTGGAAAAATACCGGCTCAGGTAGGGACGGCGACCAAGGCAGGGATAAAGGTTTATGAGTTCTTCGGACGATTTTCGCCGTCAATTGATGGAGACGTTCCAGGTGGAGCTGATGGAACACCTGGGCACTCTCACCGACGGATGCCTGGCGCTGGAACGGGCTCCCCAGGAGGAGGACCGCCTCCGGATCATCGAGGAGATGTTTCGCGCCGCCCACAGCCTCAAGGGCGCGGCCCGGGCGGTGGAGCTGGAGGACCTGGGCCTCATGGCCCATCGCCTGGAAGACGTGTTCAGCGCCATCCGTAAGGGGCTGATCACCTTCTCCTCCGAGACGGGCGACCTGGTCCTGCATGCCCTGGACGCCATAAACCAGGCCGCCCAGATGCACCAGGAGGGCTCCCCCATGTCCGGCGGGCAGCAGCGCTCCCTGCTGGAGCAACTGGAGTCCGCTGCCAAGGGAGAGTCCTTTGGCGTGCCGTCCTCGCCACGGCCCGCCCAGGGCCCGGCGGCCTCGCCGCCGCTGGGGCAGGCAACGCAGGAGTCGCCGGAACCGGCGGCGGGGCCCCCCGAGGCAGACCAACCGGCCGCCCCGGAGCAGCCCCGCGCCGTGGG
Source organism: Pseudomonadota bacterium (assembly GCA_018896025.1). GTDB lineage: Bacteria > Desulfobacterota > Desulfarculia > Desulfarculales > Desulfarculaceae > Desulfoferula. The sequence continues at coordinate 45,804 of JAHIND010000033.1, read as the reverse complement.
CACTCAGGGGCAGAACACCATCAGGGTCAGCGTGAAAAAGCTAGACGCGCTCATGGAGGGCATGGTGGAATTACTGGTGGCCCGCATGCGCCCGGCCCACCGCCTCAGCGAGCTGAACCAGATGCGCCGCCGCCTGGGGGTCTGGGAGACCCATTGGCGCCAGGTGCGCGGCAGCTATAACCAGTTGCGCCGCCGCAAGAGCAACGACCCCCACGTGATGGCCTTGCTGGACTACGTGGCCCAGAGCGAACAGAACCTGCGCGCCCTTATCGACGCGGCCTCCCGCATGGCGGGCGGCATGACCTCCGACACCAGGCAGTTGGCCTTGCTCACCGACGAGATGCAGATGAACGTGCACCGGGTGCGCATGCTGCCCCTGACCAGCCTGTTTTCGCTTTTCCCCCGCATGGTGCGGGACCTGGCCCGCCAAACGGGCAAGCTGGTGGAGCTGGAACTGAAGGGGGAGCACACCGAGGTGGACCGCCAGGTGCTGGAGGCCATGAAGGACCCGCTCACCCACCTGCTGCGCAACGCTCTGGACCACGGCATCGAGCCGCCCGAAGCGAGGAGTCGCCAAGGCAAGCCCGCCACGGGCCGCATAGTCCTAAAGGCCTCCCAAGAAGGAAACATGGTGCTCCTGCAGGTTCAAGATGACGGCGCGGGTATCGACCTGGACAAAGTGCGCGACGTTGCCTGCTCCCGAGGCATGCTGGAGCCGGACCAGGCCCAGGACCTGAACGCCGAGGCCTGCAAGGAGCTTCTTTTCCATTCCGGCTTCAGCACCAAGGAGCAGGTCAACCAGCTATCGGGCCGGGGAGTGGGGCTGGACGCGGTGAGGGCCGGGGTGGAAAACCTGCAAGGGCTGGTGAAGGTGAACTCCACCCCGGGCAGAGGCACCACCTTCTCGCTAATGCTGCCCCTCACCTTGGCCACCACCAAAAGCCTGTTGTTGCAGGTGGGCGAAACCACGGTGGCGGTCCCGGCCAGCGCCGTGGAGCGCATCCACCTGATCCCCGTGGAGCGGGTGGGCAGCGTGGAGGGCAAGTCAGTCATCGAGTTGGATGGCCGCACCGTGCCGCTGGTTTCCATGGCCCGTGTTTTGGAGCTGTCTCCCGAGACCGCAACCGAGTCCAGGGATAAGATCACCGCCGTGGCCATGGGGTTGGCCGAGCGCCGGGCCGCCTTTGCGGTGGACGGCCTGCGGGGCACCCAGGAGGTGGTGGTGAAGAGCCTGGGGCAACAGCTCAAGAAGGTGCGCAACGTGACCGGCGCGGCGGTGCTGGGCAGCGGCGAGGTGATCGTGGTGCTCAACGTGGCCGACCTGTTGGCTTCGGCGGCCAGGGGAGCCTCGGTGACCACCAGGACCGCCTCCAAACAGGAGAAGAAGGCCGCGCCCATGATATTGGTGGTGGACGACTCCATCACCACCCGCACCCTGGAGAAGAACATCCTGGAGACCGCGGGATACCGGGTGCAGGTGGCCAGCGACGGTGAGGAAGCCTGGGACATGGTGCAGCGGGGGAGCTACAACATCGTGGTCAGCGACGTGGACATGCCGCGCCTGGACGGCTGCGGCCTGGCCGCTCGGGTCAAGCGCGACGAGCGTTTCCGCGACATCCCGGTGGTGCTGGTAACTTCCCTGGACTCGGAGGAAGACAAGCTACGAGGCATGCAAAGCGGGGCGGACGCTTATATAACCAAAGGCGAGTTCGACCAGGGCCATCTTTTGGGAACCATCGAAAGGCTGATCGGGTGAGGCGGTGACGACCAAGATACTCATCGTTGACGACTCGGCCACCCAGCGCCAGGTGCTGCGGGAGATGCTGACCCACGACCCGGATTTCCAGGTGGTGGGCGAGGCGGCCGACGGGATGGAGGCTCTGGATCTGTGCCACCGGCTGAAGCCAGACCTGGTGACCATGGACATCCAGATGCCGCGCATGAACGGCTATGAGGCCACCCGCCGCATCATGTCCGAAACGCCCCGCCCGGTGGTGGTGCTCACCAGCTCTTTCAGCGACCGGATGCTGGGCATCAGCTTCAAGGCCCTAGACAGCGGGGCGCTCATGGTGCTGGGCAAACCGGCTAGCCTATCCATGCCCCAGGAAGAAAAGGACCATCTGCTGGGTCAGCTAAAGGCCATGGCCGGAGTCAAGGTGGTGGGGCGCCGCTGGAACCGCCTGGACCGCCCCCAACACGGCCGTGCGGTCCCCCAGGCCTCGCCCGTGAGAACTGGCGGCCGGGTGGAGCTGATTTGCCTGGGCGCCTCCACCGGCGGGCCGCCCGCGGTGCAGGGCATTTTGCAGGGCCTCTCCCCGCAGGCCACGCCCCCCATCGCCCTGGTGCAACACATCAACCTGGGCTTCGTGGACAGCCTGGCCCGCTGGCTCAGCGAGACCACCGGTTTTAAAGTGGAACCGGCCAAGCCGGGGGTCAGGTTGCAGGCGGGCAAGGTGATCCTGGCCCCGGAGAAGAGGCACCTCACCGTGGTCAAGGGCGGGATGGTGCGCCTGGTGGACGCGGACCCCGTGGACGGCCACCGGCCCTCGGTGACCGCCCTGTTCCGCTCGGCCGCCGCCTACGGATCATCGGCCGTGGGGGTGCTGCTCACCGGCATGGGGCGCGACGGGGCCCAGGGGCTCTTGGAGATGAAAAACGCGGGAGCCTGGACCATCGCCCAGGACCGCGCAACCAGCGTGGTGTACGGCATGCCCGGAGAGGCCGTGGCCCTTGGCGGAGCCGCGGAGGTATTGCCTCTGGGCTCCATCGCCGGACGAATCGGCAAAATTTGCGCTTCTCACCAGGAAGCGGGTAAACATGGCAATTGATCTGCAGGATCGGGATCAAATGAACGAAGTCAGCCGTTGCGAGTCAAACAGTCCAGTGGAGAGAATCCTGTGCGTGGAGGACAGCCCCACCCAGGCGGCTCATATCAGGAACATCCTGGCCAATGACGGATACCAGGTGGAGGTAGCGGCCGACGGCTTCCAGTCCTTGGCCCTGGCCCGGGAAACCAAGCCGGACCTGGTGGTCCTGGACATCATGTTGCCGGATATAGACGGCTACAGCGTCTGCCGCAAGTTGCGCTCCCAGTCGGACCACTACATTCCCGTGCTCATGCTCAGCGCCCGCCAGGAAGTGGAAGACCGGCTGGACGGCCTGGAAGTGGGAGCGGACGACTACCTGCCAAAGCCCTTCGACGCCAGGGAGCTGTTGGCCAGGGTCAAGTCCCTGCTCAGGATCAAGCGGCTCAACAACGAACTGCAGGAAAAGCTCAACGAAGCCCAGGAGTCTTTCAACGTGTGGCGGCGGGTGGCGGTGACCGACCACCTCACCGGGCTGCACAACCGCCACTACCTGCAAAAAATGCTGCAGGACGAGGTCACCGTGGCCAGCCGCTACGGCACCTCCTTGTCCTGCGTGATGCTGGACATCGACCACTTCCGCGACTTCAACAACCAGTACGGCCACCTGGTGGGCGACGAGGTGCTCAAGGGCCTGGCCGCCGTTCTGGAGCGGGGCTCGCGCAAGGCGGACGTGATCGCCCGCTACGGCGGCGAGGAGTTCGTCTTGCTGCTGCCCATGACCGATCTGGACGCGGCGGCATTGACGGCCAGACGCCTATGTAGGGAGGTGGCCTCCACCCCTCTGGCCAGCGAGGCGGGCAACCTGAAGATCACCATAAGCTTGGGGGTGGCCGCCTTGCCCGATTCGGATATAACTACCCCGCTGAAGCTCATCGCCAAGGCCGACAGGGCCCTTTACATGGCCAAGGACGCGGGGCGCAACCGGGTGGTGGTGCTGGGACCCGGCGACAGCCCGCCCCAGGAGCTGGTGGAGTGAGGAAAAGGCCATGATCAAAGTGCTGGTGGTGGATGACTCCCCGACCACGTCCGCATTGCTCAAGCATATCCTGGAGGCCGATCCCGAGGTGAGCGTGGTGGGAATGGCCGTCAACGGCCAGCAGGCGGTACGGATGGCCGGGGAACTGATGCCGGACGTAATCACCATGGACGTGGTGATGCCCGACATGGACGGGGTGGAGGCTACCCGCCAAATCATGGCCACCGCGCCGGTGCCCATCGTGGTGGTCACCGCCCACGCCGACGCCAACGAGCCCAGGGTGGCCTTCGAGGCCTTGAAGGCAGGGGCTCTGGAGGTGGTGGCCAAGCCGGTGGAAGCCGGACGGGCCGCCCAGGACGCCTGGGGAGAGTGCCTGCTCAACACCGTCAAGGCGGTGGCCGGCGTGAAGTTGAAGAGTTAAGTCTGGGAGATCGCTGAATAACCGTGTCCGTCGATAAACATATCCTGGTCGTGGAGGACAGCCCCACCCAGGCCATCAAGCTGGCCATGCTGCTGCAGGAGGCGGGCTATAAGCCCCGCGTAGCCAAGAACGGCCGGGAAGCCCTGGAGCAACTGGAGAGCCGGGCGGCTGACCTGGTCATCAGCGACGTTATGATGCCCGAGATGGACGGCTATCAGCTCTGCGCGGCCATAAAGGGCGACCCGCGCTTGAAGGGCATCCCGGTGATACTGCTCACCTCGCTTTCCGAGGCCGAGGACGTGATCGCGGGCCTGGAAAACCAGGCCGACTATTACGTCACCAAGCCCTACGACCAGGGCTACCTCCTGGGCAAGGTGGAGTCCCTGATCAGCGGCAGCCACAAGGTGGAGGACAAGGGCGGCGACTTGCAGGTGACCATCCAGGGCCGGGAGTACCATGTTTCGGCCGACCGGCGGCAGATGATCAACCTGCTCCTGTCCACCTACGAAAACGCGGTGCTGCAAAACCGGGAGCTGGCCAAGATCCGCGACGAGTTGGAAAACGCCAACCATCGCCTGGCGGACAACCTACAGGAACTGGCCGCCTCGGAGCAGCGCTTCCGCTCCCTGGTGCAGACGGTGCCGGACATCGTCTATCGCCTGGACCCCAAAGGGCACTTCACCTACATCAACGAGGCAATAAGCAGGCTGGGTTTCGAGCCCACGGAGCTTCAGGGTCAACACTTCAGCACCATTATCTACCCCTCCGAAGTGGACGCGGTCAGCCGGGAAAAAGTGTTGCTCCGTTTGAAGGGGGAGCACACCGGCAACGAAAAGGCCCCCAAGCTCTTTGACGAGCGGCGCTCCGGAGACCGCAAGACCTCCGGGCTGGAGGTGAAGCTGCGCTGTAAGCACTCCAGCAGCTTCAAGCCGGGCCTGGTGCAGTTGTTGAGCGACGAGGTGGTTTTTGCCGAGGTGAGCAGCGCGGGCCTGCATGAAGAAAAGGGCTTGCCGGAAAACCGATTTTTTGTGGGCACGGTGGGGGTGATTCGCGACATCTCCATGCGCAAACGCATGGAAAGGGAATTGGAGCTGGCCAACATAGAGCTGGAGCGCAAGGTGGAGGAGCGCACCGCCAAGCTGGCCGCGGCCAACCAGTCTCTGCAAAAGGAGATAAGCGAGCGCAAAAAGGCGGAGAGCGACCTCCAGCAGTCCCTCAAGGAGATCGAAAAGGCCCAGGACGAAGCCCGTAATATGGAAATCCAGCTTCGCCAGTCCCAGAAAATGGAAGCCCTGGGCACCTTGGCCGGGGGCATCGCCCACGACTTCAACAACATTTTGTCGGTGATCATGGGCTATGCCGAAATGGCCGCGGCCGATTCGCGCAGCGGGTGTGTCGACCCCAAGGACCTGGACGAGATCCTGGGCGCCGCCGACCGGGCCAAGGGCCTGATCCGCCAAATCCTGACCTTCAGCCACCGGGTGGAGCCGGAGTTCAAGGCGGTGGATCTGGCCCAGGAGGTGGAGGCCGTAGGCAACCTCATACGCAAGATCCTGCCCAAGATGATCGAGGTGCGCCTGGAGGTGGCCGAGGGCCTGCCCCTGATCAACGGCGACCCCCACCAGATTCAGCAGATGCTCATGAACCTGGGGACCAACGCCCGCGACGCCATGCCCGAGGGGGGCGAGCTTAAAATCTCGGTGTCCATGCAAGAGGTGGACGGCCTGGGGTGCAGCGCCTGCTCCCAGAGATTTTCCGGCAAGTTCGTGGTGGTGTCCGTGACCGACAACGGCACGGGCATGCTCCCCGAGGTGCTGGCTCGGGCCTTTGACCCCTTTTTCACCACCAAGGAAGTGGGCAAGGGCACCGGGCTGGGTCTGGCCACGGTTTTCGGGGTCGTAAAGGGGCACAGCGGGCACATTACCTGTGAAACCAGGCCCGGCGGCGGCTCCACCTTTAAGGCCTTTTTTCCGGTCGACTCTAAACAAGTTTTCCCAGCTCCGGCCCGGGAGCAAGAGCACCAGCCGGTCACGGGCAACGAGACGATTCTTTTGGTGGACGACGAGGAGCAAATCCTCACCATAGGCGCGGCCCATCTCGCCTCTGCCGGTTTCAGGGTGTTGCAGGCGGCCAGCGGCGAAGAGGCCATCGCCCTGTTCAAGGAGCGGCAGGGCGAGTTGGACCTGGTGATCCTGGACCTGAGCATGCCGGGCATGGGGGGGGGCAAATGCCTGGAGGAGATGCTGGCCCTGGACCCGGAGGCCAGGGTGGTCATTTCCTCTGGTTACGCCCGAGACGGGGCTTTACAAAGCAACCTATCCCAAAAAATCGCCGGTCTGCTGCCCAAGCCCTTCAGCCGGGCCGAGATGCTGGGGATGGTGCGCAAGGTCCTGGACCGTTAGCCGGAGCCGCCCCCCCGCCGTACAATAGACTTCCATCTCTTTGGTTTTGGTGGCAAAATCAAATCGCCTGTAGGATTTCGTCAAAGAGGTTCGCTCTATGGCTCGCCGCTGGCCGGCGTTTTGTCTGGTTTTGCTGTTCGCGGCCACGGCTACCGCCTGCCGGGAGGCCCAAATGGCCGCCCCGGTGGAGCTGGCCGCCGTCACCCAGCCCTGGAAGGTGGAGCAGACCCTGGTCTCCGGCTGGGATGCTCCCTTCACCTTTGGCCCCTACACCGTAAAAGACATCAAGCGCGGCTGGACAGAGAGCACCGCCTGGGGCTTCATCGCCTATGAGAGCTACCGGGCCGACCAATCCTATGAATACCATCTGGCCACGGGGCAGGGGAGCAAGGTCTGGCGCTGCAACTGCGCCGCCAAGGTGAACCAGCAGGTATTGGAATCAATGGTGGGCGGGGGTAAGCTGACCTGGGAAGTCGGAGCGGGGCAAAGCCTGGCCTGCTCCCTGCGTTCGCCCCAGGGCATCCTGTGGCGGCTGGCCCTGGCGGCGGGCGGAGCTTCCAACGCGCCCATGCGGGGAGTGCTGGAAGGGCCCAAGCTCACCATCCAGGTGCAGGGCACCGACAAGCTGGAAGGCACCACCATCCCCTTGAGCGAGCCCACGGGCTACGTTTTCAGCGTGGCCGGGCAACTTAGCGGCACGGTGGGGGCGGTGCAGGTGATAAACGACGGGTTACTGTGGCTGCCCGACTCGCCCCAGCAGGAGGCCATGGCCGCCGCCTCGGCTGCCCTGTTGCTCTACCAAGACATAAGCCGCAAGTAAACGCAAAGGAATCGGCATGCCCTCTGGACGCACTAGAAAACTCGCCCATCTATTTCTGGGGGCTGGCTTCGCCCTGGCCTTTATGCTGCCCGCCGCCTGCGGCGGCTCTCCCTCCGCGCCACCGCCTCCTTCCGCCGATCTGGGCGCCCCCTTGGTGGTGAGCCGCCCGGCGGGGCCGGGCTGGCAAGGGGACATGGTCTTCGGCGGCTATAAGGTCCACGGCATTCAGGCGGAAAAGCCGGTGCAAAAGGACTGGGCCTTCGTGGGCATGCGGGGCCTGGTCATGCGCCAGGCGGCCGATTTCGTGGTCAGCGGCCCCCAGGGCGACTGGTATTGCCGCTGCGCCCTGGGCGGCGACTACGGCGGCATGGACCTGAACATCGGCACCCTGTGGGGCCACGGCTTCACCCTGGACCCCAGCCGCAGCACGGTGTTGGCCTGCGTCATGACCCCGGCCAAGGGCGGCAAGACCTGGCGCATGTCGGTATACTCCCTGCCTTCCAAGTGGCGAGACGCGGGCAAGGACCCCAACGCCGCCGGGGCTTTGAGCGACGCGGTTGACGTGACCATCCGCATAAAAGGCAAGGGCCTGATGTCCGTGGAAGAAGTGGGCGGCGGCCGCCCGCCGGAGTACAGATTCCTGGGTGAAAACGGCGAATTGGCCCAGGTTCAGGTCAGGTCCCCCCAGCAGGTGTGGCTGCCCCGGGGCGAGTTGCGCGGCCCCCTGGCCGCGGCGGCGGCGGGCATATTGGTGGGCCACGGGGACCTGGTCAAAAAATGATTTCCCGCTTTTTAGTGCACTCGGGCTGATTTTCGAAAAATCTCTTACCCCTACATCTTGTTGTAGCTAAAGAGACAACCCACTCAATATTGTGTTGCGGGTTGACTCGGGGCCTTATTTTTGATAATTTCGAGTGAACACTAGCGTGGGGTGACCATGAAGGTCCGCCGTCTGGACATCATAGGCTTCAAATCCTTTGCCGACCGCACCATTATGGACTTTCCCGAAGGTCTGTGCGCGGTGGTGGGTCCCAATGGATGTGGCAAGTCCAATGTGGTGGATGCGGTCCGCTGGGCCCTGGGGGAGCAATCCGCCCGGCAGCTTCGCGGCCAGAGCATGGAAGACGTGATCTTCAACGGTTCCGGCGACCGCAAGCCCGCGGGCCTGGCCGAAGTCAACGTGGTCTTTGAAAACGACGGCAGCATAACCGCCGAGCCCTATGCCGGGCTCAGCGAGATCATGGTCACCCGCCGCCTGTACCGCAACGGCGACAGCGAGTACCGCATCAACAAGATGCCCTGCCGCCTCAAGGACATCCAGCAGGTGCTCATGGACACCGGCCTGGGCAACCGGGCCTACGCCATCATCGAGCAGGGTAGGGTGGCCGCCTTTATCGATGCCAAGCCCATCGAGCGCCGCCTGTGGGTGGAGGAAGCGGCGGGCATCACGCGCTTCAAGAACCAGAAGAAAATCAGCCTGCGCAAGATGGAGGGCACCAAGGACAACCTCTCGCGCCTGGACGACATCCTCCTGGAGGTCTCCACCCAGATGGAGCGCCTCAAACGCCAGGCCAAAAAAGCCCAGGCCCACAAGACCCTGCGCGAGCAGATCCGCGAGCTCGACCTAAACGTCTCCAGTTTTGAATACCGCCAGTACAACCAGGAAATCTCCCAGGTGCGGGCCGAGGCCGACGCGGCGGGCACCAGCCTGGAGTTGGCCAACCAGCGCCTGGTTGGCCTGGAAACCGACCTGGAGACCGCCCGCCTGGAGCTGATGGAGGCCGAGGAGGAGATCCGCGACTCCGGGGCGCGCCGCCTGGAGGCCCAGGGGTCTATCCAAAAGGCGGAGAACGAGTTGATCCTCCTGGGGCGGGAGGCCGAGAACCTCAAGCGCCAGGCCGCCCGTCTGGAAGAGGAGCGGGTGGAACTGAAGCGCGGCCTGGTCTCCAACCAGGACGAGCTGAACCGGGCGCGCCGCCTTTTGGCCGAGGCCGAGGGCCGCAGCCGCCAAAGCGACCTGGCCGTGGGAGAGTCTTCCCAAGAGGTGGCCCGCTGCTCGGAGGCCCTGAACGCCGCCGAGGAGGCGGTGGACCTGGCCAAGGGCGAGTTGGTGGACGCCATGAGCCGCCTGAGCCAGATCAAGAACCGCCAGGGCGATCTGGAGCGCCGCCGCCAGGAGTTGGAGCGCCGCCGCCAGCAGCAGGACGAGCAGCGCCGCCAGATGATGGAGCAGGAGGCCGTGGCCGGGCAAAACCTGGAGCAGGTGCGTGGGGAGGTGGAAAGCCTGCGCATGGCCCAGGAAGAGACCGCCCAGGGCCTGGCCCAGGCCAGGGCCCGCCTTAAGGAGTTGGGCGAGGAGCTCAGCGCCCTGCGCCGGGAAGAGACCGAAGCCACCCGCCGCCGCCACCAGATGGACGCCTCGGTGAGCGCCTTGGCGCTGAGCCTGGACTCCCACCAGTGGGCCGGAGCCGGGGTGCGTAAGCTACTCAAGGCCGACCAGGCCGGTGAGCTGCCCGTGCCCCTCAAGGGCATGGTGGCCGAGCGGCTCAACGTGGAGCCGGGCCGCGAGGACCTGGTGGAGAGCGTCTTGGGGCCGGACCTGCAGGCGGTGATCGTGCAGAGCGGCCAAGACGCCTTGAATCTGGCCGCCTGGAGCGGCGAAAAGGGCCTGGGACGCCTCAGGGTGGTGGCCCTGGACGATCTGGCCCCCCAAGGGCAGCAGACCCCCTCGGGCGCGCAAGCCCTGTCCGGGGTGGTGCGGCCCGAGGCCGGTTACGAGGCCCTGACCCATCTGCTGGCCGGGGCGGGCTGGTGCCAAGATTTGGAAGCCGCGTGGCGGGCGGGCCGCTCTCTGGCTCCCGGCCAGGTGGTGGTGAGCCCCGGCGGGCAGCGCCTGGACAAGCCCGGCCTGGGCACCGTGGGCCAAGGCAAGGACGGCAACGAGTCCATCCTGGCCCGGCGCAACGAGCTGCAAACCAAGCGCGAGGATTTGGCCAAGGCCGAACAGGCCGAGCAGGCCGCGGCCCAGAAGCGCCGCGCCGCCGAGGCGGCCATGGCCCAGGCGGAAGAAGAGCGCGACGCCCTTAGCGAGGAACAGCAGTTCCGCCAGCAGGAGCTTACCCAGCGGGAGCGCGACCTGGCTCGGGCCGAGCAGGAGAACCAGGGAGCCCAGCGCCGCTTGCAGGCCCTGGACTTTGAGAACGAGGAGACCGAGAGCGAGTTTGCCCACCTGCGTCAGGAGATGACCACCCTGGCCCAGGAAGGCGGCGAGTTGCAGGGCCGCGACCAGGAGCTGGAAGAAGAGCTGGAACAATCCCGGGCAATGCTTCAGGAGGCCCGCCAGGCCCTGGAGGAAGCCCGCCACCTGGAGGGCGAGGCCAAGCTGGCCGCCGCCAGCCTGGGCAGCCAGACCCAGCAGGCCCAGCGCGAGGCCCAGCGCCTGCAACAGGAAATGGACCGGGCCAGCGCCAGGGTTTTGGCCCTGGGCCGGGAACTGGAGCAGACCCAGGAGCAGCTCAAGATCTGCGAGGAGCGCCGGGGCAAGGAGCAGGAAGGCCTGGGCGGGCTCTACACCGAGCTTGACCGTCAGGAATCCAGCCTCAAGATGGCCCAAGAGGTTTTGGGGCATGCCCAGGGACGCACCGCCCAGTTGGAAGGCGAACTGAAACGGGCCCGGGCCGAGCTCAAGCAGGCCGAGAGCGCGGGGCAAGAGCTGGCCTGGAAGCTGCGCGAGCTGGAGCTCAAGCGGGAGCAGGTGGCCGAGCAGGCCATGGAGCGCTGCCACCTGGAGCTGGCCGCCCACTACAAGGAGCACCTGCCCGAGGGGGCCTTTGACCTGGAGAGCAGCAAGCGCAAGCTGGACAAGCTGCGCACCCGCCTGAACCGCCTGGGGCCGGTGAACCTGGAGGCCATCAGCGAGCACGCGGCCCTGTCCGAGCGCCATGAGTTCCTCACCACCCAAAAGGCCGACCTGGAGGCCTCCCTGGATGACCTGCGTTCGGCCATCCGCAAGATCAACCGCACCACCCGTGGCCGGTTCCTGGAGACCCTGGAGCTGGTCAACCAGCGCCTGGACGGAGTGTTCAAGGTGCTCTTCGGCGGCGGCAAGGCCCAGCTTACCCTGGAGGAGGGCACCGACCCCCTGGACGCGGGCCTGCACCTGATGGTGGAGCTGCCCGGAAAGAAGCTCAAGAACCTCGACGGCCTCAGCGGCGGGGAAAAGGCCATGAGTGCGGTGGCGGTGCTGTTCGCCCTGTTCCTCATCCGGCCCGCGCCGTTCTGCATCCTGGACGAGGTGGACGCGCCCCTGGACGAGGCCAACAACGGCCGCTTCCTGGATTTGCTGCAGCAGCTTTCCCGGCGCTCCCAGATCTTGATGATCACCCACAGCCGCTCCAGCATGGAGCTGGTCAACACCCTCTACGGCGTGACCATGGAGCACAAGGGCGTGAGCAAGCTGCTCAGGGTGTCCCTGGAGCAGGGCGAGTCCTTGGCCGCCTAAAAAGGCGAGGGCGCTGTTTATAGACAAACAGTTACGCCCTTGACGTGGAGGGCGGGGCTTATTAGATTTGCCGGGCGGGCCTAGCCCGGATATTTCATGAAGGCTGCGCGTCCGGCTGCGCCAGCCACCGGCCTACGGTGTTGCCGACTGCGCTCGGGTCTCGACGTAGCTTAAGCTACGCCTTCGGCCCTCGCTTGTCGGTCGCCTTGTCTGCCGGCGGCTGGCTGTGCCGGTTGGGAATAAGCACTGCGCGTTGACAATGTGAGTGCTTTTTTCATAACGGTGCCATAAAAATTGCCCCCTTGTTTCATGCCGCGCAGCTCTCATGAAATATCCGGCCTGGGGCCTGCCCGAAGCTTTTTACCTCCACCTTGATCGGATGCCATGTCTTTTTTCGACCGCTTTAAAAAGAAAAAGGCGCAGCAGGAGCAGGACGAACAGCTGGAGGCCCAGGAACAGGCCGCCGCGCCGGAGCCGGTCGAGCCCAAGCGCCCACCGCAAGAAGAGGCCGAGCCCTCAGCGCCCGAAATCGAAGACGAGGCCGAGCCGGAACCAGAAGTCGAGCCAGAGCCCGAGCCGTCTACCGAAGAAGAGCCAAAGCCGGGCTTGTGGGGGCGCCTGGGGCGGCGGCTTAAAAAGACCAAGGACAAGATCGGCGGCTCCATAGACCGCATCACCCTGGGCAAGAAGATCGACGACGAGGTATTGGACGATCTGGAGGAGGTGCTGGTCACCGCCGACCTGGGGGTGCACACCAGCCTGAAGCTCATCGAGCAGCTAAGGGGCAAGGTGGCCCGCAAGGAGCTGGACGACGCCGAGGCCCTTAAGCAGGCCCTGCGCAAGGGCATCGCCGAGGTGCTGCAGGAGGTCCCCACCGCGCCGGAGCGCGACAACCACCCCCACGTCATCATGGTGGTGGGGGTCAACGGAGTGGGCAAAACCACCAGCATCGGCAAGCTGGCCCATTACTTCAAGAGCCAGGGCCGCTCGGTGCTCCTGGCCGCGGGCGACACCTTCCGGGCGGCGGCCAACGAGCAGCTCACCATCTGGTCCGAGCGGGTGGGCTGCGACATCGTGGGCGGCCAGGAAGGGGCCGACCCCTCTGCCGTGGCCTTCGACGCGGTGGAGGCCGCTCTCAAGCGGGACCGCGACCTGGTGCTCATCGACACAGCCGGACGCCTGCACACCAAGGTCAATCTCATGGAGGAGCTCAAGAAGATCCACCGGGTGCTGGGTAAAAAGCTGCCCGGCGCGCCCCATGAGGTGATCCTGGTCTTGGACGCCACCACCGGGCAAAACGCCCTGCAACAGGCCAAGCTGTTCAACCAGGTGGTGCCGCTCACCGGGTTGGTCCTGACCAAGCTGGACGGTACGGCCAAGGGCGGGGTGGTGGTGGCCATCTCCGGCGAGATGAAGCTGCCCATCTGCTTCGTGGGCCTGGGCGAGGGCATGGAAGACCTCAAACCCTTTGAGGCCGAGGGCTTCGCCGAAGCCATCTTCTAGGGCGGCCTATATAAAACAAGAAAGGGAGGGCCGAAGCCCTCCCTTGTCATTTCGGTGCGAGCGCTCTTAGAGCGTGCAGGTCTTGATCATCTCGCAGACGTTGTCGCATACGTCCACGATCCTCAGCACGCCCACCACCTTGTCGCCCCGGCGCACCAGCACCGAGAGCTTGCGGCCCATGACCAACAAGTGGGTGGCGTGGGCCAGGGATGCGTCCTCGTCGACGAAATCGTCTTCGGACAGGGAGCGCATGGCGTTTTTCACCAGGATGTTGGAGGCCCGGGAGCACAGCAGGTTCCAGGGATCGGCCCAGAGCTCCTCCTTGTCCACCATGGAGCGCATGAAGGCGGGGTTGAGGCCGAAGTGAGTCAGACGATCGAAGTCGGCGATTTTGCGGTACTTGGGCTCCAGGGCTTGCAGAAGGTCCCAATGGGACACCTTGCCGACCACGTAACCTTTTTCATCCAGGACCAGCACCGCCCGATGCTTGAACTTGGAGGCGCGCGACTGGCCCCAGGATTTTTCCAGGGCCTGCACCGCCTCGAACAAGGTGGCTTCTTGATGGACGGTGGCGTATTCGGCCAGCGGCACCATGATATCCTTGACGCTTTTGGTCTTCATAACAGCCCTCTTTTTTTCGCCGGAGCTTCACCGGTGGGGCGCTGGGGCAGAGCCCCACCGGCAAGCATTTATCTAATTACTAGGATCGCATCCACCAGGTCTGCGGGCAACCCTGTTACTTGGCCATGCTTCCGGCCTGCATGGCCTTGGTGGCGGTTTCCAGGATACCTTCCGGGAAGCCTACTATGTTGTAGATGACCAGGAAGCCCACGACCCAGATGACCAACATGCAGATCACCCACAGCACGAAGCCGTACTTCAAGAAGTCCACCGGGTGGATTACCCGCTCTCCGGTGTCGGGGTACACGCCCAGGCCGTAGACGATGGCGTTGTTGGGCGTGCCCACGATGAGGAAGTGGGCGAAGCTGGTGGCGAAGGCCACGGCCAGACCCACGGCCCAGGGCTCGCCTTGCACCCCGGTCATCAGGCCCATGGGGATGGCGATGGGGCCCAACAGGGCGGTGGTGCCCGCGTCGGACATGAAGTTGGTCATCAGGCCGGACAGGCCGCTCATGCCCACCCACAGGCCGAAGCCCTTGGACATGCCCACCGAACTGAGCGCCTCCAGGAAGGTCTGGGCCAGCCACATGGCCGCGCCGGACTCCTTGAGCAAGGCGCCCAGGGTGAGAGCGCCGCAGTACATGAACCAGGCGTCCCAGGAGATGCCGGCCAGGATCTTGCGCCACTCGGTGGTGCGGAAGATAACCGGGATCAATAGGGCCAACAGGGCCGGGCCGCCCAGGCCCATTTCCTCGCCGCCGAAGATCCACAAGGCCAGGATGAGCAGAAGCATGCCGAAGGTGACGTACTCGGAGTAGCTCATCTTGCCCATCTTGCGGGTCTCGTCCTTGATGGCCGCCAGGCCCGGGGTCAGGTCCTTGGTCTTAATTTGACGCCCGAATACGAAGATCATGTACACGGCCACCAAGAAGCCCATGAGGGGCACGATGGGCAGGCCGTAGGTCATCCAGGTAAAGAAGTCCATGGGCACCTTGTACTCGGACCAGAAGCCCATCATGATCACGTTTCGGCCGCCGGCCGCCGGGCTGCCCACGCCTCCTACGTTCAAGGCGAAACAAAGGGAGAACAGCAAGAACTTGGCCAGGGCCGGTTCGTGGGTCACCCGGCCTCCCTGGCTGTTGGCCGCCACCGAGCCGTAGTACACCGCCATCATCACCGGAGTCATAAAGGCGCACATGGCGTGGGCGGAGATGAAGCTGCCCACCACGGCCATGGATATGCACAACACGAAGATCGGCACGTAAAAGCCCCTGGTCCAGCCCAGGAGCCAGGCGGCCAGTCGCTTGTGCAGCCCCACGTCCACCACCGCCACGCCCATGGCCAGCACCCCCAAGAGGAACATGGGGGCGTCGCCGGCAAAGGACTTGCCGATGGACTTCATGGGCAATAGATGTAGGAAGTAGGCCAGCACCGGCATGAGTATGCCGGTGAGGCCGATGGGGATGGCCTCGGTTGCGAAAAAAATGACCGCCATGGGAATGATGCCCAGCACCACCATGGTCTTGTGGGCCGCATCCTGGATGTTATGGGCGATGTGCCAAGAAATCATTTTTTGGGCGAAGCCGTATTTCTCCACGATATGAACCACGCTGTCCGGGGTGGGCAACGCGAATCCGACCAGGAGAAAGATAGCCACGCCAACGCTGAGCCACAAAATGCGGCCCTTCATGCTGCCTTCAGAGCCGCCATGGGAGTCGTGATCGTGCGACATGAGGTAGCGTCCTCCCCTCCAAACCGCTAAAGTGAAAGGGCGCGGGGGTTGAAAATGGTTGTTAAAACGTTATCTTGCACCACCGCCGGAGGAGAAGCAGGCTCACTCCCGCAGGCGTGGGCTATTCGCACAAGCTTTATTAGCACAGGTGGTAGCCAGACTTAAAGAAAAAAGTAACAAGATTGGCGTCATTATCGTTGTAAAATGCAACTACACCTTGAGGTGTAATTAATCGACATGGCTCCCCATCTGGAGCATGGGTAAGCAAGTGGACCCTCGGGGGACCGTGACGCTCAAATGGGGGAGGCTATTCCAAAAATCCCTACCTAGGCCAAATTGAAAATCGTCACGCCGGGACGGGTTCGGCCCTGCCAGGCGAACTGCCCGTTACTTCAGGTGAGATTTGGCCTGAACGGCCTATTGTAAATTGCAACAGAACATAGTTTGACAAGGCTGCGGACGCCAAGGAGCGGTCCGCCTAGGGTGGGCTTTTCCGCTCAACTAGGTGTGGCTGTTTTGAAAATTGCCTGTCGGGCTTGAAGCATATCCATCTGCCGCGCTCGGCTTCGTTACGCCTCGTCCCTAGCGCTTGGCCGAGCGCCATCAGCCCGCTATTGTAATATGCAACGCCACCTAGGTGGGCACCACCACCGGGGGCCGCAGGAGAAGTTCCACCGCGTCCCGGGCCGTGGCGGCTAGGTGAGGGTGGGTATCCTGCAGGCTGATGAGCTGCCTCAAATTGTCGGCGGTGCGGTAAATGAGCTGGGCGATATCGCCCTCGGCCCCGCCGTATAGGCTCACCACCTTGTCGAAGTCAACCAACTGGCACCAGGCGTAGATGGCCGCCGCCGCGCGGTAGGGCAACACCGGGGTGTCGAAACCCCACTGGCTCAGGCGCTCGATCATGGGGTCCAGGGCCTGACGCAGCCCGGCCAGGGCCTGGCGCAGGCGGCGGTCCAGGGCCGGGGTGAAGTCCGGTTCGCGCTCGTCCACGAACAGGGCCAGGATGGCCGCCAGAAGCACCGGGGCCTGCCGGGGCAGGGCGCCTTGGCGGATGGCCTCGGCTATGAGCACCGGCTGGTCCAGACGAAGCTGGCTGGCCCACAGGCCGTCCGGGGTCAGGCGGCCCTGGGGATCGGCAAAGCCCTCGGTGCGCAAGAACTCCAGGTGGCGCACAAAGTCGTACCAAAAGGCGTGGCTCTGGTCCGCCACCTCGGCAAGCTGTTCCTCGGCCTGGTCCAACAGGCGTCCCAGGCCTTTTTTGCTCTTGAGGCACTCGTCCTGGGCCGGGCAGGAGGAGCATATCAGGCTCCCCTGCTCGCTCTCCACCGCCTCCAGGCGCTCGGACAGCTCGGCGGCTTCCTGGGCGGCCAGGCGCTCGATCTGGGGCGCGCCCAGGGGGGTGGGCCGCCGGGGAGCCTGGTTTAGCACGGCCTCGGCCAGGGACCGGCCGCCACCGGCCTGGGGAAGGTTAAGTTCCTCCTGGAACACCCCCGCGATCTCTTCCAGGCCCACGAACTCCAGGCGGGGATGGCCCCTGGTAAGGCGGCGCTCTTTTTCCAGGCTGATGGCCAGCACCCCACGGCCGTCGGGGCTCTCCTCACGGCGCAAGACCGCCCAGGCCGCGCCGTACATGTCCATCAAGACCCGCCCCCGGGTCAGGGCGCCCCAAAGGCCCCGTTCACCGTCAGCCGCCTCGCTTTCCAGCCTATGGCGCAGGCGCTCCAGTTGACGCCGCCGCCGCCGCCGCACCACCGCCTCTTCCGGGCCGGGGCAATGGGAGCCGGCCAGCTCCTGGGCCAGGGTCTTGAGCACTCTTTGGGGCCCGGCCTTGGTGCGCGGCTTGCCGTCGGTGCGCTCCAGGCGCTGGAAAGTGGCCAGGGACATGCCCAGAAGCTGCTTTACCTCGGCCGGGCGCTGGGAGAGCAGCAGGTTGAGCACCATGGAGAAGTTGATGGAGAGCTGGCTCTCTATGGGCTCGGGCTCCGAGTCCAGCAGGGTGGCGGTGAGGGCCACGTCGTTGAAGGGGCCGGGCACCACGCAGGCGAAGCCGATGTTGTCCATGCCCCGGCGTCCGGCCCTGCCGGTCATCTGCAACAGGTCCGTGGCCTTGAGCTCCACGAACTCCCGCCCGTTGAAGCGGTCGCTCTGGGTTATTACCACGGTGCGGGCCGGGAAGTTCACCCCCGCGGCCACGGTGGAGGTGCTGAAGATGGCCTTGAGCAGGCCCTTTTGCATCAGCCGCTCCACCAGGAGCTTGCCCAGGGGAAGATGCCCCGCGTGGTGGCTGGCCACCTGCACCCGGCGGATCAGGTCGATCTGGGCTTGGCCCTGCAAAAAGGGATATTGCTCCAGCCAGGCGTCGATCTCCCGGTTCAGCCGCTCAGTGCGCTGAATGTCGTACTCCAGATGGGCCGAGGCGGTGTATTCCAGGGCCGCGTCGCAGTCGGAGCGTGACTTCAGGAAAAAGATGGCCGGCAGCAGGTCGGCTTGTTCCAGAGATTGTAGTATGTGGCCGAAGGGAGGGATGTGGTTGCCCTGCCAGCGGGAGCGGTCCTTGGCCTTGCCTTCCAAGAATTGACGCACCTTGGCGAATAGGCCCCTGGTGGTCTTGAGCGGGGTCAGCTCGCCGTCGGGCATCAGGAATAGGGGATACAGGGGCACCGGCCTCTGATTGCTGAGCACCGTGGCGCAGGGCTCGTCGCGCACGAAATTGAGCCAGCGGGCGATCTGGGAGGCGTTGGCCACCGTGGCCGAAAGCAGCAACAGGCGCACCCGCACCGGCAGATAGATGATCACCTCTTCCCACACCACCCCCCGGTCCGGGTCGCCCAGGAAATGGGCCTCGTCCAGCACCACCAGGCCCGCGTCCAGGTCGTTGCCCCGGTGCATGGCGTCGTAGAGCTGGTTGCGCAGGATCTCGGTGGTGCCCACGATAAGCTTAGCGTTTAGGTTTTCCTTGCGGTCGCCGGTGAGAATTCCCACGTTTTCGCGCCCGAAGATCTCACCGAACTCGGCCAGCTTGGCGTTGGACAGGGCCTTGAGCGGGCTGGCGTACCAGGCCCGCTGCCCCTTGGCCAAGGTGCGGGCGATGGCCTGCTCGGCGATCCAGGTCTTGCCCGAGCCGGTAGGAGCGCTGACCACCACGTCCTGGGAGTCAAGCAACTCCACCGCCTCGACCTGAAAGGGGTCCGCTTTGAAAGGAGCGTCCTGGGGAACCCCCACGTCAGCCAGCACCGGCTTGAGCTTGGGGTTGACTCTGGGGTTGTAGGGGGTGGCTTCCGTCTGCTGAGGGCGCGGTCGGCGCGGAGCGCCGCGAGGCGGGGTGCGTCTTTTCCTAGGTGGTCGCTTGCTCAAAAAATTCTCCCGGCTGGAGCCATCCTAACGCAGGCCAGCGCCCGGCGGCAATGCCTTGTAGGTGTAAAAAGGGTCAGGCAGGTTCGTGGTAGCCGGTTATTTGGTCCAACTCGTCCCTGAGGCGGTTGAGTTCGTCTTCCATTTCCTGACGGGCATCTTCCAGCTCCTGGCCCTTGAGGTCCGGCGGGTAGCGGAACTCCTTGCCTGCGGTGAACACCACCTTGGCAAAGGGCTTGGGGATCATGGTGCGATCCCAGGTGTTTTTTAGCACCCACACCCTTTTGGCGGACCACATCAGGGGAACCAAGGGCAGTCCAGTCTGCGAGGCCAAGGCTATCATACCCTTTTTGGCCACGTAGCGCGGCCCCCGAGGACCGTCGGCCACGGTTGCGGCATAGCGGGCCGGACCGCCTTGCAGATAATCTGCCATTTCCTTGAGGGCGGCCAGGCCTCCGTGGCTGGAAGATCCCCGCACCGGCACCCCGCCCATGATGGCCAGATAGCGAGCCAGGTATTCACCGTCCCGGGATCGGCTGATCATTACGGCGGGGCGCTTGTTGCCGAAAAAGTACAGGGAAAAGATGGCTCCCCGGTGCCAGGTGATGCCGATTCCCGGCTTTCCCAGGTTGAAGTATTTCTCAACCAGATCGTTGCGCAAAATCTCCACCCTACAGGTGCGGAAAACAGCGCGCACCAAACGGGCGGCCAACTGCGAAACCAGCCAGAATTGGAACCTCTCCCAAGAACTATATGACCCTGATGCCGGCAAGCCTTGCTCCCGCTAAAAACCGAACCGGCTTATAGTTACCATGGGTTGTTCCCGCTGGCAAAACCGTGGGCCGATGATATCTTAAAAAATAGGTTTTTTCTGTTAACTGTTATCAGAGTAATCAACCTTGGACCTTGCAACGGGCCGGGGCCTATCCGCGAAAGGGATATCTGCATGGAAATGAACATCAGTCTGGGGCCGAACCAAAAGATCACCGCCCGTTGGGACGGATTTGAAGTGACCACCGATCAACCCGCCAGCCAAGGCGGGGATGGGTCGGCCCCGTCACCCTTTGAGCTTTTCCTGGTCTCCTTGGCCACCTGCACCTCCTATTACGTGCTCAACTTTTGCCGTGCGCGGGAGATCCCCACCGACGACATCAATGTGG
Organism: Pseudomonadota bacterium; assembly: GCA_018896025.1. Lineage (GTDB taxonomy): Bacteria > Desulfobacterota > Desulfarculia > Desulfarculales > Desulfarculaceae > Desulfoferula. The sequence goes on along the minus strand of JAHIND010000033.1, from coordinate 25,447 downwards.
TGCAGCGTCTGATCATGTCGGACGACGGCAAGCAGGAAAAAGCCATTGAGATGGAGATAATCCTCCCCCCGGAGTTTCCCCAAAAGTACGAAAAAGCGGTGGTCAGGGCAGCGAACATGTGCCATGTGAAAAAGACCATCTTGAATCCGCCGGAGATAACCCTCAGCGCCCGGCGCGCCCAAGGCTAGGCCCACCAACCTAGGCCCCAGGCGACAAAAAAAGCGCCCCCTGCGGCCAGGATGGTGGCCAACTGCATCAGGTGCACGCACTGCTTCGCCTGGAGGGAGCCGGTGGGACCGCCCTCCGGGTTTATCCAGGGCTTGTCCACCAGGACGCCGTGGTAACGGTTGGGGCCGCCCAGGCGCACCCCCAAGGCTCCGGCCGCCGCCGCCTCGGGCCAGGCCGAGTTGGGGCTCTTGTGGGCCCCGTGGTCCCGCAGGGCTACCCGCCAGGCGTCCCCGGCCCCCAGGCCCAGCAAGGGGCAGGCCGCCGCCAGGAGCAGGGCGCTGAGGCGGGCGGGCAGCCACCCGGCCAGATCGTCCAGGCGGGCCGCGGCCCAACCCAGGTATAGATAGCGCTCGTCGCGGTAGCCGACCATGGAATCCAGGGTGTTCACGGCCTTATAGGCCACCGCTCCCACCGGACCCAGCAAGGCCAGGTAGAGCAGGGGGGCCACCACCCCGTCGTTGAAGTTTTCGGCCACGGTCTCCACCACCGCGCGGCGCACCGCCTCGGGGTCCAGGTCTTGAGTCTCGCGCCCCACGATCATGGCCAGGCGGCCGCGGGCCAGACCCAGGTCGCCGCCCTCCAGAGCCGCCAACACCGAGCGGGCCTCCCGCCACAGCTGACCGGCGGAGATGCACTGCCAGCAAAGCACCAGCGCCAAGAGCCAGGCCAGGGCGTAGGCCAAGGACCCCGCCAGGGCCAGGCACAAGACTGCGGCCAGGGCGAACCCGCCCACCACCAACAGCACCAAAACCCCGCCCGCCAAGCGCAGGCCCATGGGAGAGGAGGTCAGGGGGCGCAAACGACCTTCCAAAAAAGTTATGGCCCGGCCCATGTAGCGCACCAGATGGGGCCAGGAAGGAGGATCGCCCAATAAGGCGTCGACCGCCACGGCGAGGGCTATCAGCCACGCCCCGCTCATGCAGCGCTCCCAAAAATATTTGACAGGTGCGTTTCAGTGTCCAATAAATACAACAACAGGCGACAATCTATTTAAGCGATTGAATAAAATATCCGGAAACTGTCTGGGGAGTTTAATTGAAAAGCCATGACGCCGCAAGTGTAGCCTCAATCAATGATTTATGACCAATTTAAATAACCACAACCTATCGGCATATAGCCGCTAAAGACTATCTAATCCGAAGGTAATTCCCATGGTTCTATTTTTAGCAATGACAAATGACTCAGCAAACGTTGTGATATAAAAATCTAAATCTTTTGACGTTTACGGGTTGACGCGCCTGGAAAACAGCCTGTATATATAGCAAATAAGCAAAGAGTTGTTTGTTTGATAACAAATAAAATAAAGGAGAAAAGACGTGGCACGAACCTCTCGTTGGAATGAAACAGACCGAGCCAAGCTGCTCAAAATGGTCAAAAGCGGCGTCTCCGAGCAAGAGATTCGCAGCAACTTCAAGACCAAAGGCCCCAAGGGTCCCTCGCGCGACATGACCGCGGTGGAATTCGCCCAGCAGTTGAAACAGGCCATGGTCGAAGCCGGCGACATTAAGCAGGAAACCCGCAAGAAAGAAAAGGTCCAGGCCATGGTGTACAAAGTCACCAACACCGGCCGCCTTACCATCACCGACTTCGGCGATCTCACCGGCGCCAAAGAAGGCGCTTCCTTCACTTTGGAAAAACCTCGCGGCCGCTCCAAGGCCTGGCGGTTAGTTCCGGCCGAGTAGTTTATCCCTTTTCGCGCCGCGTCCGGCTGGTGAGGGGACAGCCTGCCCCACCATCGATGTGCCTAAAATTATGCACACCTCGCCGCCGGACCGTTCTGGTATGAATGAGGTAGAGCAAAAACAGGTCCGCGGCGGAACTTTTAAAAAGATATAGACCGGTGGCTCGCCTGAGCCGCCGGTTTTTTATGACGGAATGAATCGGCCTTGCAAAATCAAAACCCTACAAAGGGCCACTGGCCCCTCAAGCTCACGGTCAGCTTGGGGGTAGGCCTCATTCCCGGCCCCCACGGCACCTACGGCTCCCTGCTAATAGCCACCCTGGGAGCCTGGTGGCTGGCCCTGGGCAAAACGCTGTGCGGCTGGCAATACGGGGCTGTGGTGGCCTTGGCGAGCCTGGCCGCGGTGTATTTCTGCCGCCTGGCCCTGCGCCGCCGGGTCTTCGGGGACCGGGCCGATCCCGGCCGCATAGTGATCGACGAGGCCACGGGCATGCTGCTGGCCATGTACGGCCTCAGCTCCCTGGGCTGGGAGTTGGTGGCGGCCCTGGCCTTTTTCCGTTATTTCGACATCATGAAGCCCCTGGGCATAAACGCCTTGCAGCGGCTACCCGGAGCCTGGGGAGTGGTGGCCGACGACCTCTTGGCCGGGCTCTACGCCCTGGTTTGCTGGCGGCTGCTGGCCTGGCTAGTGACCCTGGCCAGGGCTTGACGTGGCGCTCAACACCTCTGAAACCTTAACCAAAATAACTTGACGTCGCAGGCGGGGGGCCCATTCCTCCAGGGCCTTTATGGTCTCGGGATGGGGATGTCCTATGGCCACGGCGCGGCCTCTTTCCTGGGCCAAGGCCAACAGCCGCCGGATCTGCTGGTCTATGGCCTCCCGGCTTGTCTGGTGGTCCAGGAACACGTCCCGGCGTCCGGTGCGCAGGCCCAGGCGTTGGGCCGTGGCCAGGCCCAGGGAGTCGGCGCTGGTGAAGCTGTCCAGATAGAACAGGCCGCGCCGCTGAATTTCCAAAAGCACCGGCTCCAGCAGCTCCGGATGCAGGCTGAAACTGGAGCCCATGTGGTTGTTCACCCCCGCCGCCAGCGGCACCCTGGCCAGGTCGTCTCGCAGCACCTCCAGCAGGCGCTCCCGGGTCATGCCCAGCAGCAACACCCCCTGGCCGGGATTGCGGCCGGGGTAACCCTTGGGCTCCATGGGCAGGTGCAGCATCACCTCCAGGCCCTGATCATGGGCCAGGCGGGCCACGGCCTTGGCCTGGGACGAGTGGGGCAAAATAGAAAAGGTGAGGGGCATCCCCAGCCCGGCCAGACGCTGGGCCGGAGCCAAGCCATGGCCCATGTCGTCGATGATGATGGCCACCATGGGGCGCGGAGCCGTAGGGGTTGTTGCGCCTGGCTCCCTGGGGGAAGCGGCCTTCTTGGGCTTCACGGTAGGCTTGGCTTTGGCGACTGGGGTCGGGGCAGGCTGCTTGGAGGCGGGACGCCGGGGAGCGGGGGTACTCCACCACAGACCCACCAAAAAGGCAAAAATAACCCCGGCCACCGCCAAGGCCCAGAGGGCTCGGCGGGGGTGCGGGGTGCGCTTCTTGGACTTTTTAGGCCGGGTCACTGCTTCTTAACGGCACCGGCATCCTTGCCTTGGTTCATTCCCTCGCGTGCGGAGAAAATCTGCCAGGCCTTTAGCAGGTCCAGGGCCCGGACCATCTGGTTGTCTTTTTCCAAACGGTCCTGGGGATAGTACAGCTTGTCCTTTTCGTTCTTGTCCTTGTCCTTGGCCGAGTCGCTTTCGTCGGTTTTGGCGGGCTCGGCCTTTTCAGCCTTGGCCGGCGTTTTTTCCTCTTCAGGAGCCATGGCCCCTTGCAGGTCCTTTTCCCTCAAGGACTGGGTCTTCTTCTCCACCTTGGGCTCCGGTGCGGGCGGCTTGAAGGGCACCACCAAATCAGGCGTTATGCCCTTGGCCTGGATGGCCCGGCCATTGGGAGTGTAGTAGCGGGCCGTGGTCAGCTTTAGGGCTCCCTTGTCCTCCAGGGGCAGGATGGTCTGAACCGAGCCCTTGCCGAAGCTCTGGGTGCCCAGGATCATGGCCCGGTGGTGGTCCTGCAGCGCGCCAGCCAAAATCTCGCTGGCGCTGGCCGAGCCCTGGTTGACCAACACGATGATGGGGTAGTTGTTGGCGGTCATGCGCGGAGTGGCCCGGAAGACCATCTCCTGGCCTGGGGCCCGGCCCCTGGTGGAGACGATCAGGCCGCTGTCCAGGAACTGGTCGGCCACGTTCACCGCTTCGGTGAGCAGGCCACCGGGGTTGGTCCTGAGGTCGATGATCAGGCCCTTCAGGGGCACCTTTTGGCTTTGCAGCTCGTTGAGGCCCTTGACCAGCTCATCGGTGGTGTTCTCCTGGAAGTTTGCCAGGCGGATCAGGCCGTAGCCGTCCCCCAAGAGATAATAGCGCACGCTCTTAATGGGGATCATGTCGCGCACTATCTCGATGTCCTTGAGGTTGTTGGCCCCCTCCCGCAGCACGGTCAGCACCACCTTGGAGCCCTTGGGGCCCCGGATGCTCTTCACCGCGTCCATGAGGGTCATGCCTTTGGTGAGCTTGCCGTCGATCTTCATGATGCGGTCGCCCGCTTCCACCCCCGCCTTGAAGGCCGGGGTGCCCTCGATGGGCGAGACCACGGTCAGGATGCCGTCCTTGCTGGTGATGACGATGCCCACCCCGCTGAAGGTGCCCTTGGTCTCGATTTGCAGCTCTTTATATTCCTCGGGAGTCATGTAGTCCGAGTGGGGGTCCAGGCTGCTGACCATGCCCTTTACCGCCGCGGTTAGCAGTTCGTCGGGAGTCTTTTTCTCCACGTATTTTTTCTGGATCTGCTCCATCACCTCGGTGAGCAGACGCATGCGGCTGTAGTCAGCGTCGCTGGCGGCCTGGGCCGATTGGTGCTGAAACTGGGGCAGGTAGAAGCTGAGAACGGCCAAAATGGCCAGTAAAAACAAGCCATGACGTAGCGTGCGGCCGGGCATGTTTACCTCCCCGGGGATAGTTGGACTTTAAAAACTTAAGGTTAGCGCCTGTGGCCTAACTGGTCAATAGTCCAGCCGCAACCACCTGCGAGGGTCCTGGGCCTTGGTCTTGAGGCGCACCTCCAGGTACAACAGGCCCCCCGGCCCCAGGGTGCCCACCATTTCGCCGGGGCCGATGGCCTGCCCCTGGCTCACCGCCACCGAGCCCAGATGGCCCAGCACAGTGTGCACCTTTTCGCCGTGGTCCAGGACCACCACCTTGCCCACGTGGGCCAATTCACCGGCGTAGGCCACCTTTCCGGCCCAGGGTGCCCTCACCGGCGCCCCAGCCGCCGCCTGGATGGTGATCCCTGGTTGCAGGGCCCCGGACCCCCGCCCCAAGACCCGGCCCTGTACCGGCGGGCTCAGGTGCCCCTGGGCCTCCCGCACTCCGGGCATGGGGCGGGCCTTGGCCCCGGAAGCCAGGGGGGGCAGGGCAAAGGCCCGGGCCAGGCGGGCTTCAGCCTCCTGCAGGGCTGAGATGCGTTCTATGAGCAGCAGGCGACGCTCCTCCAGGCGCACCAACAACTCGGCGCGCCGCTGGTGCAGACCTCCCAGGCGGATCTGGGTCTCCAGAAGCTTGGCCCGCACCTCGTCTATCTGGTTCTGCTCCAGGGCCAGGTTGCCCTGCACCTGGTTAAGGCGGCGGCGGGCGGTTTTCAGGTCGTCCAGGCGCTGGTGCTGCCCGGCCAAAAGCCAGGTGACGGCCTGGGAGCGCTCCATCACCTCGCGGTAATCCCTGGCCGAGGCCAGCAGGCCGAAGTCACCCTCCACCCCCAGCAGATACAAGACGCGCACCTGCCGGTGATAGACCTTTTGCAGGGCGTCCAAGCGCAGGCGCAGAGTTATCTCCTCGGCCTGGGCCCCTTCCAGGCGCTCGGTCATCTCCCGTTGGCGCAGGGCCAGGCGGCCGGCCTCGCGCTGCTCACGGGCGATGTTTTCCTCCATCTCCTCCATCTCGCTCTGCAGGCGGGACGCCTCCCGCACCGCCTGGTTCCACTGGTCGAGCATGGTGACCAGACGGCCCTTGATCTCCTGGCGGGCCTCCGAGGCGCTCTGGGCCAGGGCATGGCAGGGGATGAGGAGCAAGGCCGCGGCCAAAACCGCCGAGGCAAGGCGTCCGGGACGGCTCACAGCACCTCCCGCGGATGCAGGCTGCGCCCCACCCCCAAGAAGCCGCCCATGAGCCCGGAAACCACGGCCAACCCGCCCAAGGCCCCGGGCAGCAGGGGAGGGAAGGCCAATATTTGGCCCAAACGCAGGCCCCAGGGAAGGGCGTCGGGCGCGGCCAAAAGGACAAACAGGCCCCAAAGCAGCAGGCTGGCCAGAGCGGCGGCGGCCAGGCCCTGCAACACCGCCTCCACCAGGAAGGGCCCGCGCATGTACCCGCCCCCGGCTCCCACCAGGGCCATCAACTCCAGCTCCCGGCGGCGCACGTGCACCGCCAGGCGCACCGTGTTGCTGGTGACCAGCACCACCGCCAAAAAGAGCAGGATGCCCAGGGCGACGGCCAGTTCGCCCCCGGCCCTGAGGGCCCGCTCCAAGCGCTGGAGCCAGGGGCGGCCGGTTACCACGTCGCTGACCCCGGCCATGTTCTTGATATAGGCGGCCAGCTCCGGCGGGGCGGCCAGGTCAGGGGTAAGCACCAGCTCCACGGCGTTGGGCAGGGGGTTGGTTTCCAAATCGTCCAGCAGGTCGGCCTGGGGGCCCAACTGGCGGCGGAAGCGAATCATGGCCTCCTGCTGGTCCACGTAGGCGGCCGAGGCCACCCCCGGCAGGCGGGCCAGTTCCGCGGCCAGCACTCGTCCCTCCTCGGGACGCACCTGCGGGTCGGTAACCACCAGGAGGGTTGGGCCGGTGAGCAAGCGGCCCGCCGCCTGATTGAGGTTCAGGCACAGGGCCAGATAGGCGCCCATGATGGCCAGAGCCACGGCCAGGGTGCTGATGGCCACCCCTTGCAGCCAGAGGTCCTCGCCCATCTGGCGCAAGGCGCGCCCCACCACGCCCCGCCGTTTCAAGAGGCCTCCTCCAGACGGCCCCGCTCCAGGTGCACCACCCGGCCGCCGCGCACCAGGCTGAGCAGGGTGGGGTCGTGGGTGGCCACCAACACCGTGGCCCCGCCCACATAATCGCCCACCAAAAGGCGCATCATGGCCAGGGCGTTTTCCGGGTCCAGGTTGCCGGTGGGCTCGTCGGCCAGGATCAGGTCCGGCCCGGGGGCCAGGGCTCTGGCCAGGGCCACTCGCTGCTGCTCGCCGCCGCTCAGGGTGTCGGCCGGAGACTTGGCCAGGCGCGACAGCTTGACCTGCTCCAGCACCTCTTCCACCCGCCGCTCCACAATGCGGCGGTCGGTCCCCGCCACCTCCAGGGACAGGGCCACGTTTTCGAACACGCTGCGCCGGGGCATGAGGCGAAAATCCTGGAACACCAAGCCCAGGCGGCGGCGCAAGAGAGGCAGATGACGCGGGGCCAGACGCCCCAGGTCGGTACCGCCCACCACCACCCGCCCCTTACTGGGCAGCTCGGCCCCGTAGAGCAGGCGCAGCAAGGTGGTCTTGCCCGCCCCGGAAGGACCGGTGAGGTAGACGAATTCACCGGGGGCGACTTGCAGACTCACCCCCTTGAGGGCCGGCTCCTCCCGGTGGGGATAAACCTTGCTGACCTCTTCCAGAAGTATCATGGCCAAAAACTTCGGTCCGGTTGCGGCGGAGCCTTGAGGTTCAGACCGGCAAGACCCCGGCCCATGGATCTCTGCAAACCGGCTTCGGCGATGTTGAAAGTGGCCAGGGCGTCGTAATAGCTGCTGCGGGCCCTGGCCAAAAGCACCTGGGCGTCCAACAGCTCGGTGTTGGTGGTGAGCTGCTCCCGGTAGCGCTCAAAGGTGATGCGGTAGTTCTCCTCGGCTTGCTTCACCCCCACCGTGGCGGTGGCGATGTTGGCCTGGGATTCCTGCAGATAGAGGATGGCCTCCTTGACCTGGAGGTTGACCTCGTCCTCCATGTCCTGCTTCACCGCCTTCAGGCGGCGCTTGTCGGCCCGCGACTGGCTGGTCTGGTGGCCGGTGCGGCCCCACTCCCAGAAGGACCAGCTCAACTGGGTGGCCACGGTCCAATTGGTGGTGTCGTAATATTCGCTGGGGCCCATGGTGGGCGTGTCGCCGAGAAAGTCGTAGCTGGCCTGGAGGTCCAGGGAGGGGTAATAGCCGCTCTGGGCCTTGCGGATGCTCTGGTCGGCCTGCTGGAGTTGCAGATCCAGGGCCTTGAGCTCCGGGCGCTCCACCAGGGCGATCAGGCGGGCCCTCTGAAAGTCGGTGTTCACCGGGTAGGACTTGAGGATGTCCTTGACCCTGGTGCCGTTTTCCACCGGCAGGCCCAGCAGCCGGTTGAGCCGGGCCCGGGTTAGGGCGCGGTTGTTGTAGGCCTTGATGCGGGCCTGCTTGGCGTCGGACAGGCTCACCTCGGTCTTGAGCACGTCGTTGATGGGGATGATGCCCACCTCGTAGAAGTCCCGGCTCACCTTGAGCTGGGCCTCCAACTGCTTCACCGTCTTGTCGGCCACCTCCGCGTTTTTGATGGCTCGCAAGAACAGGAAATATGCCTGCTTCACCTGATAGGCCACCTCCAGGTAGCTGAGGAACAGCTCGGTCTCGGCGATGTCCACTCCCAGCTTGGCCAGCTCGTATTGGCTGGTGAGGCGGAAGCCGGTGAACAGGGGCTGGGTGAGGGCGGTGGACCATTGGTACACGTTGTCCGAGCCCACGGTCACCGCCTGGCCCATGATGTGGTACTGGGGCGGGTTCTGGTTCTTTTGCCAGCCGTAGCTGGTGTTCAGGGTGGGCAGGAAGTAGGTGAAGGCCTCCTTCTGCTGGCTGGCCGACTTGTCCATCTGGGCCAGCGTCTGCTTGATGTTGGGCGAGTAGTCCAGGGCCATGGAAAGGGCCTGCTCCAGGGTGACTTCCCCCTTGGGAGGCGGGGCCTTGGGACCTGCGGCCATGGCCGGCCATGCGCCTGCCAGCAAAATGATCAAAACAAACGCCGCGAAGCTGAATTCGGCCCGGTAACCGGCCCCCTTGTTGCTCACCCATGCCCTCCTTAAATACCGACCACGGTTGGTCGCCGCGGATATGGGGTCCACTAAAATTGAATATTGCAGGCGTGGCGGGAGTGTCAACCCTTGTTTGCCGTGTCGCCTGTCATTCAGCCAAGCTCTGGACTCAACCCGCTCCGCCGCCCATGCGGTCCAGGGATGCCTTGACCATGCCCAGGGTCCATGCCCAGGGCCTAAGCAGGCACCAAAGCAGGGCCCGGTTGAGCAGATGAGGCTCCTGATGGGCCACGCTTTTTATGAAGCCCCGGTTAAGAGGATACAACAAAAGCAGGCAGATGATAGACAGGGTTACGGCTCTTTGCCAATCGTGAGCCCCCAGGCCCAGGGGTATGGCCACGGCCAGCATCACCAAAAGGCTCTGGGCGAAGCGCCGCGTCCCGCCGGGAGAGCCCAGGCCCAGGCGGCGGCGGTGCAACAGGTTGCGGAAGCGGTTGCGTCCCAACTGATAGGCCAGGGCCAGGCATCCCCCCCAGGTGAAGGGCAAGGGCCGCCTGATCTGCAACTCCTGGTCCCAAAAAAGCTCCCTGCCTTTGGCCAGTAACCGGTAGGCCAGCTCGTAGTTTTCCAGACCCTCGGCGGCGTCGGCCGGGTCGAACCCGCCGAAGTCCAGAAAATCCCGGCGGCGATAGGCCGCGCACAGGGCGTCGGGCAGCGGCTCGTCCTCGCGCTCCCAGGCCAACTCCGCCCCCACCAGCATGGCCAGGGCGTCGTCGCGGTTGGCCACCCGGCAGGGGCCCGCCGCCGCGTCGCGGTCCGCCGGGAGAAGGGCCTCGTCCAGGCGGCTGAGCAGGTCCGGGGGCAAAAGGCAGTCGGCCTGGCTGAAAAACAGAACCCGGCCCTTGGCCTGCTCGGCGGCCTGGTTGCGGGCCGCACCGGCCGGGCAGGGTGGCAGGGGCAGCAGGCGGGTTCCCGGCCCCAGTTCCCGCAACAGCTTGCGCATGACCTCCAGGTCGTCCAGGCCTCCCCGGTGGGCGGTCACCAGGACCTCGCAGCGGCCGGTGGACAGCAGGGGGGCCAAGGTGGACAGACCGGCCCTCATATGAGGCATAGGTTGCCCGGCCAGGAGGATAATGCTGTAGAAGGGAGCGGTGTTTGGCATTAAAGGCCGCCTTTTAAAAAGGGTTGCCCGGATTGTAGCAGGGTGCCAAAAAGGCCACAAGCCGGGTTGGGGTATTGCGGCGATGCCGGTGGCGCGTTAAATATGTAAGATAATTTTTACCGGCTGTTTAGGCCGTTACCGGATTAGGAGGCGCCCTTGCTGCTTTCGGTGGTGATGCCGGTTTACAACGAAGAGAAGTTCCTCACCCAGATCGTCAAGCAGGTCCAGGCGGTGGACCTAGGCGAGTTGGAGATGGAGCTTATCCTGGTGGACGACTGCTCCACCGACGGCTCCCTGGCCATTGCCCAGGCCATGGAGGGCAAAACCTCCCTGGACGAAAGCCTCAAACCCTTTGCCCACCCCATCCGGCTCTACCGCCACCCGGTGAACATGGGCAAGGGCGCGGCCCTGCGCACCGGATTCGCCCAGGCCAAGGGCGAGTTGATCATCATTCAGGACGCTGACCTGGAATACGACCCCGAGGATTTCCATAAGCTTCTAAAGCCAATGCTCAAGGGCAAGGCCGAGGTGGTTTACGGCTCACGCTTCACCGGCGAGCGGCGCAATATGTTTTTCCACCACTGGCTGGGCAACCGCTTCCTCACCCTGACGACCAACGTGTTGTTCAACACCACCTTGAGCGACATGGAGACCTGTTACAAGCTGTTCCGGCGAGAGGCCCTGGAGGGCATCGTCATCAAGAGCGACCGCTTCAACTTCGAGCCGGAGATCACCGCCAAGATCCTCAAGAAGGGCATCCGAATCTACGAGGTGCCCATCTCCTACACCGGCCGCGAGTTCGACGAAGGCAAAAAGATCACCTGGCGCGACGGGCTGGTGGCCCTCTGGTGCCTGGTCAAGTTCCGCTTCACGGACTAGCTTCGATAATATGTGGAAGCATTACCTCATAGGGCTCCTGGTGAGCGTGGCCGCGGTGTATCTTTTTTTCCGGGCGGCCCCTCCCGGCCAGATGCTCTCCTCCCTGGACCAACTGAACCTGTGGTGGCTGGCCCCGGCCACGGCGGTTTACATCCTGTCCTATGTCTTTAGGGCCATCCGCTGGCACTTTCTCATGCGCCCGGTGGCCCTGGTCAAGTTCAAGCCACTGTTCTCGGCCCTGATGATCGGCTTTCTGGGCAACAACATCCTGCCCGCCCACTTGGGCGAGGTGGTGCGGGCCATCGTCCTGGGCCGCAGTGAAGGGGTGAGCAAGTCGGCCACCCTGGCCACCGTGGTCCTGGAGCGGGTCTACGACGGCCTCACCGTGCTGTTCATGCTGCTGTTGGTGCTCTTGTTCGTGGACCTGCCGGTGGGGCAGGTGAAGGGCAGCCTGATCACCACCCATAACCTGCACACCGCCGGTTGGCTGGGCCTGGCCCTGTTCGCGGGCCTGTTGATCGTGTTGCAGGCCTTCCGCTGGCAGCGGGCGATTTCCTTGAAGATCATGGCTTGGCTCATGAAGCCGCTACCCCAGCGCATCAGCGCCAAGATTCTGGACGGCTGCGATGCCTTTTGCGACGGCCTAGCCGTGGCCCGGGCTCGGGATCTGGTGTGGATCGGGGTGTACTCCCTGTGCACCTGGGCAGTCCTGGCGGTGTGGGCCTGGATGTTCATCCTGGCCTTCGGCATCCATCTGGGCTTCATGGCCGGAGTGCTCATGGAGGTGGTGCTGGCCCTGGCCCTGTTGATCCCCGCGGCCCCGGCCTTTGTGGGCACCTTCCACCTGGCCGCCGCCGCCACCCTGGCCTTCATGGGGGCCAACCCCGGCGTGGCCGGCTCCTACGCCATGGTGCTGTGGCTGAACCACTTCGTGTCCACCACCCTGCTGGGGCTGTACTACCTGTGGCGGTTGGGCCTGGGCTGGGGAGCCCTCACCGGTAAGGCCCTGCGGGACGACAAGGCAGGTTAAAACGCGCTATCATTCTGGTAAACAGTCCATCTTGCTTTTAGGAAAAGGTCTGGTTTACCCATGATTGAATCGGAAGTCTTCAACGTCCCCCACGCCAACATCGAGCTGGCCGGGCGGCTGCACCGCCCCCAGGGCGCTCCCCGCGCCTTGGCCATCATCTCCCACGGCCTGGAGTCCTCCAAGGACAGCGAAAAGCTCACCCGCCTGGCCGCAGCCCTGGCCCAGACCGGCTACCTGGCCCTGCGCTTCGACCACGCCGGATGCGGCGACTCTCCCGGCGACCTGAGCCGCACCTCCCTCACCGCCCGGCGCGACGAGTTTTTGTCGGCGGTGAAGGCCATGCGCGTCTTGGAGCCGGAGTTGCCCCTGGTGTACATGGGCTCCTCCTTCGGCGGCACGGTGGTGGCCCTGGCTGGGGACATCGAGCCCCCGGTGTGCTCCCTGCACTGGTCCACGCCCTGGGACTTCGAGCCTCTGTTCGGGATCATCCAGGACCCGGAAGGGCGTCCCACCCTGCGGGACATGGTGCGGGACATGTACTACCACGACATCGAGGCGGTGCTGGCCCGCACCGCACGGGCCTTTTTGGTGCATGGCGAAATGGACGAGGTGGTGCCGGTGGGACAGGCCGAACGGGCCCATCAAGTATTGCCGGAGCCCAAGGGCCTGTTGATCTTGCCGGGAGCGGATCACCGCCTGAGTAATTTGGAGGACCAGAAGCAGGCCATGGCCCACAGCCTGGCCTGGGTGGAGCAGTTCGTCAGGCCGGTTAGCTAGACTCTCTAGTCGCGCACTTCGCAGTCGCTGCGCTTGAGGCCCACGCAGGTGCAGGTGATGTCCGTAGTGGCAGTGGGGCAGTCCCAATCAAAATCCATGGGCCCGCCGGACGAGGGATGGAATATCTTGGTGTATTCCGCGCCGGACTGGCCGTCGACCACATACAGGCACATCAGCTTGCCCGGACCGCGCAGATCGCCCTGAAAGGACGCGGCGGCGAAATTGGAGATGTGCGCCGTGGCGGAGGGCTTCTTGTAGGAGCGGTCCTGCTGCCAGCCCTTGGGGGCGCTCCACCAGCCGTCCACGACCTGCAGTTCCTCGGGGGGGGGACACACCAGGGCCCAGGCCGTTGCGGCGCTCACCAGCCAGATGAGGGCCAGCAGGGGCAGGGCGAACCAAATGACGGAACGGAAAAATACTCTGCGGTGGCTGCGGGGCATGCTGCAAACCTTTGGACGGGGTTGTTCATTTTAGGACCATGGGCCCAAGGCGCCGGGACGCGCCTGGCAAATCCTGTATGAACATAACAGAGGCGGCTGGTCTTAAAAAGCCTAAAACCCGAACGGCCCCGTCCCGGCCTCGGCGACGGGGTCGCGCGGTTTAATGCGAAAGGCGAGCATGGGTTAGGCAATACCGAGCTATTGCTCCAGCGAACCCATTGCCTGGATGAGTGGCGCGCTACGGGGTATTATTCCGGCCAACAATGCGCTGTATACCGCAATGACAATTGAGGCCACAGGCGGACCGGCCGGTTCGCTTTCGAGGCCTATATCGCCAACTTTGAAGCAGACATCAAGACGGGAGAAGCCATCAAATGAGTGGACCACTGGAAGGCGTAAAGGTCCTGGAACTGTCCATGTTCCAACAGGGCCCGGTGGCTGGCATGCGCCTGGGCGACCTGGGCGCGGACGTGATCAAGATCGAAGCGCCCTCGGGCGATCCGGCGCGCTACTTCATGCGCATCATCGGGGCCATGGCCGGCCTCAAGGGCCCCAATTACTACTTCGAGCACTGCAACCGCAACAAGCGGGCCATGGTGCTGGACATGAAAAAGCCCGAGGCCATGGAGATTTTCCTCAAGCTCATCGACCAGGTGGACGTGTTCGTCAACAACCTGAGCATCGGCGCGCCCGGGCGCATGGGCATCGGCCCCAAGGTGCTCCTGGAGCGCAACCCCCGCCTGATCTACGCCCAGGCCTCGGGCTGGGGCCGCAAGGGGCCGGACGCCGAGGCCCTGTCCTTTGACTACACCGGCATCGGCCGCTCCGGGTTGATGCTCTCCGGCGGCGAGGCCGGCTCGCCCCCTACCCAGATGCTGCCGGGCATCGGCGACGAGATGGGCGCCCTGGTCTGTGCCTGGGGCGTGTGCGCCGCCCTCTACGCCCGGGAGAAGACCGGCAAGGGCCAGGTGGTGGACACCTCGCTCATGGGCAGCGTAATCGCCAACCTGGGGCTGATCATGGCCGCCCCGGCCATCCTGGGCCAGGAGTTTCCCCGCGAGACCAGGGCCAAGGCGGGCAACCCCATGTACAACCACTACCGCTGCTCCGACGACAAGTGGCTGGCCATCGCCCACCTCCAGCCCGAGCGCTACTGGCCCAAGGTTTTGAAGGCCCTGGACCTGCTGGAGCTGGAAAACGACCCCCGCTTCGACAGCGTGGAGACGCGCGGCCAAAACGCCCAGGCCCTGGTGGCCATGTTCGACGAGAAGTTCGCCCAAAAGACCCGCGACCAGTGGCTGGCCATCTTGGCCGAGAACTCCTGCATCGCCACGCCCATCCAGGCTCCCATGGAGGTGGTTGAGGATCCCCAGGTGGTGGCCAACAACTACGTGTTGCAGCGCGAGAACCCCGAGGAAGGCCCCGAGCGCACCACCGGCTTCCCCTGGGACTTCAGCGCCACCCCGGCCACCTACCGCCGCCGGGCCCCCGAGCTGGGCGAGCACACCGACGAGGTGCTGACCGAGCTGGGCTTCGGCGCCGAGGAGATCGCCAAGCTGCGCGAGGACAAAATAGTGGGCTGAGCGAGCCCGCCCGACCAAGGCTCAAAAGCGCCCCCGTTTCGGCGGGGGCGCTTATTTGGCCGCACGGCAATAGGCCCGGAGAAAGCGATTTTATGACATTGACCGGCGTGAATTGATAAAGATACGATCATTCCACGAGTCACTGCCCCGCGACCCGAGATAAATCGCCTGCCTTGACCTAGTTTCCTCATCTTCGGCGCGATTCCAGGCGATGTGATCATTACTTTGTTTTTGCGGCCATTGGCGCGTATCGCCAATGGCCCTTTTTTATTTAAGCGGGAGGGCTGGTTCTTAAACAACCAAAGGCCTCTGGCCGTGGAACGCGAAATGAAA
This sequence comes from Pseudomonadota bacterium, assembly GCA_018896025.1. GTDB lineage: Bacteria > Desulfobacterota > Desulfarculia > Desulfarculales > Desulfarculaceae > Desulfoferula. The sequence continues at coordinate 10,227 of JAHIND010000033.1, read as the reverse complement.
GATGATTCAAGAGTATTCATGGTTCATAACGAGTGGGACAAGCTCAAGGAAGCTATGGTCGGCTTGGAGGACGGCACCATGGCCCCGGATTATATGCCCGAAATGAGTTGGATGGACCCTGAGCAAATCGACATCATGCAACAGCAGGCCGGCAAGATGACCACCGACATACGGCCGGACATGGCCCAGGCCCTGCGCGAGCAGATTGAAGCCCACGTGAAGCTGCTGGAGGCCCATGACGTCAAGGTGCACCGCACCGTACCCCTACGCTATCCCGAGGAAAGGGAGTTTTTGGCCGAGGTTCAGCGGGGAAACATGGTCTTCGGCGGTCAGGATTTTTTCGTGGTCATCGGCAACAACGTAATTCTCCTGACCAACTTTCGCTACCCCTTTCGGCGCAAACAGATATACGGCGTGCGCCCAGCCTTGGAACCTTTACTTCAAAACAGCAGCGCCCGTTACGCGGCCATGCCGCCCGCTTCGCCGCATTACAGCAGCAACGAACTCTATCTTGAAGGCGGCGACATGCTCGTGGCCGGACGAGACATTTACGTTGGCTGCTCCGGCCGCGCCTCCAGCCTGGCGGGCATCGCCTGGCTCCAGCAATACCTAGCGCCGGATTACCGGGTTCACATGATAGAAATGACGCCGGACGTATTCCATATGGACGGCTTGTGCATGTTCCCCCGCGAAGGGCTGGTGGTGTACAGCCCCGCCCACATCCCGGCGCTTCCCGATTCCCTGAAAAAGTGGGACAAAATCGAGTTGCAGCCCCACGAGTATTTCGGTGGAAACGGCCTTTGCCTGGACGACAAGACCATGGTCATGCCCAAGGGTTACGAGCGGGTTTCCAAGGAAATGGAGAAAAAGGGCATCGAAGTGATCTTGGCGGAATACGGCATGACCATGGAGTTTGGCAGCGGGCCCCGTTGCCTTACCGGGGTGATCAGGCGCGACCCGTGAGCCTATCGGGCCGGCATATTGTTTGAAAAGCGCAAGCCTAGCGCCTGATCAGCACCACCCCAGCCACCAGCAAGGCCGCCCCCAGCAGTCGCAGGGCGTCGGCGGGCTGGCGGGCCAGGCCCATGAGGCCGTAGTGGTCAAAGGCCAGGGAGGCGATCATCTGGCCGGTGACGAACAGGGCCAGCAGGGTGGCCGCCCCCAAGCGGGGCAAGAGCATTATGGTGATCACCACATAGACGACCCCGAACAGGCCGCCGGTCCAGTGCAGCCAGGAGCTTTTGGCCGCGGCCTCCGCCGTAGGCAGGGGCTCGCGGATGATCACGATAACCGCCAGCATCACCAGGGTGCCCCCCAGGTAGCTAACGAACGAGGCCCAGGAAGCCGAGCCCAAGGCCCCCCGAAGCTGGGTGTTCACCGTGGCCTGGACCACAAAGGAAGCCCCCGCCAAGGCGGCCAAGGTTCCTAGCCCCAGGATCTGCCATATTGCCGTCATGCCCAGCCTCCCCCTTGTGTTTCAGATAAACCTTATCACCGGCAAGGAGTTGGAAGGAAGGCCCGGCGGATAAGCGGTTGAAATCAGGCGGGGTAGGGGAGGGCCCTCTCGGGGCAAAGAAAAAGGCCGGTTTGGCAACCGGCCTTGATCTTAAAGAGTTTTTGGTGGAGGCGCGGGGAATCGAACCCCGGTCCGAAAGCTTTCAGCCCAAGCCACTACATGCTTAGTCCGTGATTCTTTCTCGCCCCCGGATAGTCCCACGGACAGGGCTTCCGGGTGGCCAGTCTAGCCTATGGTTTCGGTCATGGGCCGGTTAGACAGTGCCCGTTCCCTATCCCGCTAGTCGACGTCCGCACCAGCCCCGCAGGAGTAGGCTGGGAAGACGATAGCCTTATTTACGCGGCTACGGCGTATGTGTAATCGTCTGCGATTACTTTATGTTCCCACCGGATAACGGGCCGACAGGACCCCGGCATGCAACTTTAAGCGTCAACTGCCTCCGTCGAAACCATGTCGCCCCCACAAGCCAATCTTGCAGGTGTACTAAATATAGACATTGCGGGCCGCCATTACAAGCAGGACCCGGCAGAAAGGGCTATCCATCCTAAAGGTATTGACAAAAGGAGCAATATTGGAGATAGTGCCTAACGCGTTAAGACGAGCTGGTCGGCCGCACCAGTGGTAAGTGAATTTTCAGGCCCGCAAAGGAGAGTGGCGTTGGCGCTGACCAAAGAAAACATAATCAACGAAGTATATGAAACCACCCAACTGCCCAAAAATCGGTCGCGTGAGGTGGTGGAAACAGCTCTGGAGTTGATGAAAGGCACCCTCGCCGTGGGGGACGACCTGTTGATCAGTGGTTTCGGCAAATTCATGGTCAAGGATAAGAAGGCCCGCCGGGGCCGCAATCCCCAGACCCGCGCTGATTTGCAGCTCAGGGCCCGCCGCGTGGTGGTGTTCAAGACCTCCGGAGTACTGCGCCGCCGTATAAACGAAGCTGCCGGACTGGATCCTGATTAGCCCCCAGCTCCTTACCAGGCGACTACAAAGGCCTGTTTGTGGCTTTCCTGCCGCAAACGGGCCTTTAACTTTTCCGCCTGCTCCAGGCTGTCCAGCTTGCCCACCCGCACCCGCCGGAAGACCATGTCGCCCCGGTTGTAGTCCACCACGCTCACGTCCTGGTAGCGGGTGCGCAGCATGGCCGCCAGGCGATAGGCGTTGCTTTCCTGGGTGAAAGCGCCCACCTGCACCGTAAAGGGACCCAGCTTGACCACCGCGGTGGGGGCGTCGGACGGCGGGGGAGCCGTGTCGTAAGGCCGCGCCGCCAGGGCCCGGATGTACACCGGAGCGGTGCCCGGTCCGAGCACTCCCAGTTTGCGGGCCGCGGCCTTGGACAAGTCTATGATGCGCCCGTCCACGAAAGGCCCCCGGTCGTTCACCCGGACCACCGCCTTTTTGCCGTTATCCTGGTTGACCACCTCCACCCAGGTGTTCATGGGCAAAAGCTTGTGGGCGGCGGTCATCTTTTCCATATCATAGACCTCGCCGTTGGAGGTGAGCCTCCCTTGAAACTTGGGCCCATACCAGGAGGCCAGGCCTCGCTGCTCAAAACCGTGGGCTTGGGTGAAGGGCCGATAGCTGCGCCCCAAGACGGTGTAGGGCTTGCCCTTGGGCAGGTCGCGGCCCGCCGGGGGAGGGGGCACCACCTTGGGCCCGCAGGCGCTGAGAAATAGCAGCAAGGCGGTAAGGGCGGCCAGCAGGGCTGAAATGGACCAGGCGCGAACAGGCAGCTTAATCCTCCTCTGATAAAGGGTCCCTTGTTTATAGCCCCATATTGGGCCATACTCAAGCGCCCCGTGGTTGACATGGGCCGCCGCCGCCTCCTAAACTTGTGCCAAACGCTCCGGTGCCCGGCGAAACGCCGCCCTCATACGCCAACAGGCAGGAATCAGGAAGGAACGGCCCATGCTCAATGCTTGGCATTGGCTTTTAGCTCATCCCTACCTCATGGGCCTGATCCTGCTTGCGGTGGCGGTGCTGGCCGCCCTGATCGTGGACTACCTGTTCACCCGCGTGGTCAAGGCCATCACCCGCCTGAGCAAAACCGAACTGGACGACCAGATCCTGGGCAACCTGCACGGCCCCATGCGCACCTCGGTGATCTTATTCGCCGTGCTGGTGGCCATGGACGTCTACCTGGAAGAGCAAACCTGGCAGGGGCCCCTGGTCAACGTCATCTATTCGGTGATCATCATCGTGTGGACGGTGTACCTGGTGCGCATGAGTCGCATGGTCTTTAGGACCCTTAGAGAGCGCCACCGCAAGGAACACACCCCCCGCCAGCTTTTGCCTCTGCTGGACAACCTGATCATGCTGCTGCTGCTGGTGCACGGCGGCTATTGGCTCTTCAAGATATGGCACATCAACGTTACCCCCTTGCTGGCCTCGGCGGGCATCGCCACCGCCGCCGTGGCCCTGGCCTCCAGGGACACCCTGGCAAACCTTTTCGGCGGGGTGAGCGTGCTGGTGGACCACCCTTACCGCCTGGGCGACTACATAACCTTGAGCGATGGCCAGCGGGGCGAGGTGGTGGACATCGGCATCCGCTCCACCCGCATCCTCACCAGGGACAGCGTATTGATCACCGTGCCCAACTCCATCATGAGCACCACCATCGTCACCAACGAAAGCGGCCGGGTGCCCCGCTTCCGGGTGAGGGTTACCGTGGGGGTGGGCTACGATTCGGATCCGGAGCTGGTGGAAGCTACCTTGCTCAAGGCCTGCGAGGGCATCAGCGAAATCTTGCCCAGTCCCAAGCCGCGGGCCCGCTTCCGCGAGTTTGGCGACTCCTCCCTGATCTACCAGCTTCTGGCCTGGATTCACGACCCCGGCGACCGGGGCCGCATTATCCACGAGCTGAACACTAACGTGCTGAAGCTATTCCGCCAGGAAGGCATCGAGATACCCTTCCCCCAAAGGGTTGTCAGCTATCATCCCCGCGACGGCCGCCTGCACGGCAAGGTGGAACTGCTCAAGGGTGAGAGTGACGACCAGGCCTAGGACTTTCCAACCCGTCTCACATTGCGTGACAATTTTCTGTATATTATAAAAATAGGAATAATTGCCTTTCTCTTTGGCTAATAATCAGCCTGCCCCCTCTTGGTGCTGTTGGTCGAGTTGACCGGCCCACGGGTATGTAGTCATCCCGTAATGGTGGGGGTAGGGAATCATGATTGGCTTAAATTTACACATAGGCGGCTTGTTATATCGGCTTTCCAGCCGAGGTGGTTCTCACGTGACCTTAAGCAGGCTCGTCGAAGGGCTAGCCATAGCTTTGCTCATGGCCGGGGTGGTTGTTTTGGTCTACTTCAGCGGAGGCCTGAAGTTCGTCTATTCCCACGCCATGTACTTACCCATCGTGCTCGCCAGCTTCCGTTTCGGCATGTTGGGTGGAACCCTGGCCGGAGGCCTGGGTGGCCTGGCGCTGGGCCCCCTCATGCCCTTGCTGGTGACTCCCTACGAGCCCCAGGAAACCGTTGCCTGGCTCTACCGCATGGCTTTTTTCGCCTTCATCGGTTTGGTTGTGGGGGCATCAGCCTCATCAAGAACCTACAGGTGGATTTTCTGGGCACCGTGTTGCAAGAGGTGAGCGCCACATTTGCCCGCACCCTGCGAAGCTTGGCCAAGACCATAGAAGCCAACGACCACTACACCATCGGCCACAGCGAACGGGTGGCCTGCAACGCTGCCATCCTGGGCATGCGTCTGGGCATGGACGAGAAGAATTTGCAACATCTTTACTGGTCCGGACTGCTGCACGATCTGGGAAAATTGGGGGTGTCCGAGCAAATATTGCACAAGCCGGGCAAGCTGAGCCCCGAGGAGATGGAAAGCGTTCGCCGGCACAGCCGCATCGGTGGTGAAATCCTCTCACGCATTTCGCCGCTTTTCTACTCAATATCCGAAGGGGTTCGCCATCATCACGAAAAGTGGGACGGCAGCGGGTACCCCTATGGCCTGCAAGATGGCGAAATCTCCTTTTTCGGCCGTGTCTTGGCGGTATGCGACGTTTTTGACGCTCTTACCTCGGAGCGCACCTACCGCGGCTCCATGGACCCTGACACGGCCTTGGATATTATCAAAGAAGGCACCGGCGACCATTGGGACCCTGAAATCGTGGGGCAGTTTCTGCTGGCCTATAAGGATCGGGAACTGATGTGGACCGAAAACTCGTGGTCTTGCAACGAACCCTCGGAGTTTACTCGTGGGTTTATTTGGGAATACTACACCCACATGTTCCAGGCAGATGGCGGCATGGGATGGATGCGGGGGTAGAGGATGTTGGGGCAACCCCCGACTGGGCAGGGGTTGTGGTGGGTGCAGGGGGGCTACCCGGGCCGCGAAGCTAGTCGCCGATGGGAACGCCGGCCTTGGCGTCGTCGATGCAATTGGCCAACTCAGACTTGGAAGCGTCCTTGGGGTCTTTCAGGGCCCCCACCGGGCAGATGAACTGATTGCCCGCCTTGTCGGTGACCCAAACAAAGCCCTTTTCGCCTTGGCTGTCCGCCTTTGACATGCCTCTTCCTCCTTTTAAAAAATACCTGAAAATACCTGATAGTTACAGGTTGAGGCCTACCTGGGTAGATAGTCAAGAAGCTTAATAGTGATCGTCTGGGATGCAGGGATATTGAAGGTTAGGCCAAGCAGTTCAAAAAAATTGAGGCCCGCCGGGAAAGGGAGGGGAACCCGGCGGGCCTCTATGGCAGGATTCAGGATGCTTCCAAAGCCCGGCATCCGATCGGGCCGCAGTTCTAGTAGCTTATGGGATAGCCGTTCTTGTCCAGCACCTTGGCCGCCACGGCGCGCTTGAGGGCGATGGCGTTGGCCGGGTTGTACTTGAGCAGCTTGCGCACGCCTACCATCATGGTGCGCAGGTCGTCGCCCTCGGCCATGACCGCCAGGCACTCGTTGGCCCAGGCCATCATCCGAGGCATGACCTCGTCCATGTACACCTGGGTCATGTCCATGTAGACCTTGGCCTTGGCCTCGCCCATGGAGGCGATGGCCTTCTTGGCCCGGATCACGCAGCTCTCCATGGCGAAGGCCTCGATGATCATGTCCGCGATCTTGAGCAGAAGCTCCTGCTGGTGGATGAGCTTTTGCATGAAGGTCTGGGCGGCCAGTCCGGCCACGTAGATCACCGACTTCTTGGCCATCTCGGCCACGTGGGCCTCGTAAGCCAAAGGCTCGTCGGGCAGCTCCACCATCAGGGGGGAGTACTCCATGATCTCGCCCAGAAGCTTCTGGCCCGCGGCCATGAGCGGCAGCTTGCCCTTCATGGCGCGTTTGAGCAGCTCACCGGGGATGGTCATGCGGTTGATCTCGTTGGTGCCCTCGAAGATGCGGTTGATGCGGGCGTCGCGGTAGTAGCGCTCGGCCGGATACTCGCTCACGTAGCCGTAGCCGCCGTGGATCTGCACGCACTCGTCAACCACGTAGTCCAGCACCTCGCTGCCCAGCACCTTGTCGATGGAGCATTCCACCGCGTACTCGCGGATGGCCGCGCTGGCCTTGCCGCCGTACTCGGGATCGGTGGGGTCCACCCCGTGCAAAGAAGCGTCGATGAGGCCCACCGAGCGGTAGATCGAAGTCTCGGCCGCGTAGATCTTGGAGGCCATGCGGGCCAGCTTCTCCTGGATGGCCCCGAACTCGGCGATGGGTTTGCCGAACTGCACCCTCTCCTTGGCGAACTTGGTGGCCGTCTCCAGAGCGCCCTTGGCTCCGCCGGTGGCGGCGCAGCCCAGCTTGTAGCGGCCGATGTTCAAGACGTTCAAGGCGATGACGGCGCCCTTGCCGCGCTCGTAGAGCAGGTTCTCCACCGGCACCTGGGCGTCTTCCAGGATCACGGTGGTGGTGCTGCTGCCCTGGATGCCCAGCTTGTGCTCCTCGGCACCGGAGCTGACGCCCGGGAAGTCGCGCTCCACTATGAAGGCGCTGAAGTCGGTGTTGTCGATCTTGGCGAATACGATGAAGGTCTCGGCCCAACCACCGTTGGTGATGAACATCTTCTCGCCGTTGATGATGTAGTGCTTGCCGTCCTCGCTGAGCACCGCCTTGGTGCGGCAGCCGCCCACGGCGTCGGAGCCCGCGCCCGCCTCGGTGAGGCAGTAGGCCGCGATCTTTTCGCCGGAGGCCAGGTCGGGCAGGTACTTTTCTTTCTGGGCCTGGTTGCCGTAGTAGACGATGGGCAGGGTGCCGATGCCGGTGTGGGCTCCCTGGGCCACGGCAAAGGAGCCGGACTTGCCGATCTCCTCGGTCACGCAGGCGGTGGAGATTTTGTCCAGGCTCAGGCCGCCGAACTCTTCGGGTACGTCGGAGCCCAACAGGCCCAGCTCGCCGGCCTGGACCATGAGTTTTTTCATCAGCTCATGGTCTTTTTGCTCGATCTGGTCGCTCACCGGGTAGATTTCGCCGGTCACGAAATCCGCCGTGGTGGTGAGGATCATCTTGTGCTCGTCGGAAAACTCCTCGGGCACGAAGGCCGCTTCGGGGTCGGTGGGGCCAAGCAGAAAACCGCCGCCCTGGGGAATCTTTTTATCAGCCATGATTGGGCTCCCTATGTCTAAAACTAAAACCTTGCCGAGCCGCGCCGGGGTGGGCGGCTAGTAATTCTCTTTTTCGAACACGCCGGCCGCGCCCATGCCGAAGCCGATGCACATGGACACCAGGCCCCAACGGGAGCCGTCGCGGCGTCCCATCTCATAGGCCAACTGGGTGGTCAGCTTGGCGCCGGTGCAGCCCAGGGGGTGGCCCAGAGCGATGGCCCCGCCGTTGACGTTGGTGATGTCCAGGGGCAGCTTCAGCTCGCGCAGGCAGTAGGCCGCCTGGGAACCAAAGGCCTCGTTGAGCTCGATGAGGCTCAGGTCGTCCACCCCGATGCCCGCCAGGGCCAGGGCCTTGGGGATGGCCGCCACCGGGCCGATACCCATGTAGCGCGGGTCCACGCCTGCCACTGCGAAGGAGCGGTAGGTCAGCATGGGCTTGAGGCCCAGGGCCTTGGCCTTTTCCTTGGACATGCACATCACCGCCGCCGCGCCGTCGCTCATCTGGGAGGAGTTGCCCGCGGTGACCGTGCCGGTCTTGGTAAAGGCGGGCCGGAGCTTGGTCAGGGTCTCCATGGTGGTGCCGGGGCGGGGCCCCTCGTCCACTTCGAAGACCTCTTCGTAGAGCTCGTAGCGGCCCTTTTTGTTCTTGCGCTGCTTGGTGACCATCAGGGGCACGATCTCGTCCTTGAAGCGCCCCTCGGCGATGGCCTTGAGGGCCAGCTCGTTGGAGCGCACTCCCAGCTTGTCCTGCTCTTCGCGGGAGATGTTGAAATCGTTGGCCACGTTTTCGGCGGTCATGCCCATGCCCTCGTAGGCCCAGGGCTTGGTGAGGCCCATCTCGGGATCAAGCATCATCATGTTGCCGCCCATGGGGATCAGGCTCATGGATTCCACGCCGCCGGCGATCATGACTTCGGCCTGTCCGCACATGATGCGCTCGCAGGCGATGGAGATGGCGTTGAGGCCCGAGGAGCAGAAGCGGTTCACGGTCATGCCGGGGACCTCGTCGGGCAGCCCGGCCTTTTGCGCCGCCACCCGGCCGATGTTCAGGCCCTGCTCGGCCTCGGGAAAGGTGCAGCCCAGCACCACATCGTCGATTTCCACAGGATCTAGGCCTGGGGTGCGTTTGACTACTTCGCCCACCACGGTGCTGGCCATGTACTCAGGACGAGTCTGGCGCAGGATGCCCCGGGGGGCGCGCCCCACCGCGGTTCGGCAGGCCGCGACAATCACGGCTTCCTTCATGAGATACCTCCCATATAAACTGAGGCGAAAATTATAAAAACAGGAGAGGGGCCCAATAAAATAGCGCCCGCACGACGTGTTTGTATTGTTTTAGCCCCTCTCCTGTTCATTTCCTTGGTCCTTTGCTCCCCGCCTTAGTTGCGCAGGGGCTTGCCGGTCTTGAGCATGTGAGCCATGCGCGCCTGGGTCTGGGGCATGCCGCAAAGCTTGAGGAAGCTCTCGCGCTCCAGGTCCAGGATGTACTGCTCGCTGACCTCGGTGTCGGGCAGCACGTTGCCGCCGGTCAACACCCGGGCCACCTCGGTGGCCACGTTGATGTCGTGATCGGTGACAAATCCGGCCTTGTGCATGTTGTAAAGGGCGTAGTTGAACACGCCCATGGCGTCGCGGCCCAGCACCCGGAGGTTCTCGATGGGACGGGGTGGGGCGTAGCCGGCCATGCTCATGGCCAGGACGTTGTCCTTGGCCTTCTTGATGCGGTAGTCGGCGTTGACCACCACCTTGTCGGTGTTGCGGAAGATGCCCATCTTCACCGCCTCGGGGGCGCTGGTGGCCACCTTGGCCATGGCGATGGTCTCAAAGGCACGGGCCACGAAAGGCAGCAGATAGACCTGTTTGGGGTACAGTCCGCCGCGCTCGATCTTGAACACCCGCTCGTGGGTGTTGCGCAGCAGAAGCTCCTTGGTGCCGCCACCGGCGGGGATGACGCCCACGCCGACCTCGACCAGGCCCACGTAGGACTCGGCCGCGGCCACCACCCGGTCGGAGGCCAGGCAGATCTCGCAGCCGCCACCCAGGGCCATCTGATGAGGAGCGCTCACCACCGGCTTGGCGCAGTACTTCAGGCGCATGAAGGCGTCCTGGAACTTCTTGATCATCCAGTCAAGCTCGTCCCATTCCTCTTCCTGGGCGTGAACCGCG
>JAHIND010000003.1 GCA_018896025.1 Pseudomonadota bacterium | reverse complement strand
GCTCGACTATAAAACGTGGTCCTGGCATTCTGATGTGGGTTGTTCACGGGAACCTCCAAAGCAAAGACGGTTGATGTCGCAATCACCAGTCTCTACTTCTGGAATCCTGTGAACAACCTCTTTAGCAGCTACACCTAGGCGCCGCACCAGTCCTTGACGATGGCCAGGTAGTCCGCCGCCGCCTGCTGGATGTTGGCCACCGGGCAGGACTCGTTGACCACGTGGGCCTTGCCCGGTTCGCCGGGGCCCAGCAGCAGCGAGGGCACCCCGCCCAGGGCCCGGCTCAGGGCCGAGCCGTCGGTGAAATAGGGCACCCCGGCCGGGGCGAAGCTTTGGCCCCGGCGCTGGGCCAGGATTTCCAGCACCCTGGCGATCCAGGGATGCTCCGCTTCGGTCCAAAGGGCGCCCGCCCCCACGATGCGCTCCAGGCTGACCGCGTCGCCCAAAAAGCGGCCCAGCTCGGCCTGCACCTCGTCGGGTTCCAGGCCGGGGATCAGGCGCAGGTCCACGGTGAACTCGGCCTTTTCGGGCACCACGTTGGTGGCCCGGCCCCCGCTGATGGTCCCCACGTTCAAGGTGGCCCGGCCCAATACCGGGTGGGGCTGGGCGGTGAACTGGTAGGCGGCCAGCTGGCTCACCGCGGCGGCGGCCTTGTAGATGGCGTTGTCGCCCAGCTCGGGCATGGAGCCGTGGGCCGCCTTGCCGGCGCAATGGCCCCTCAGCCACAGAGCCCCCTTGTGGCCCAGCACCGGCAGGTTGGCCGTGGGCTCGGCCACCAGCATGGCCCCGGCCCCGCCCAGCACCGCCGGGTTTTGCACCAAATGCTCGGCCCCCTGGCAGCCGTTTTCCTCCGAGGCGGTGAACACCAGGACCAAACCGGACTTGGTGGGCTTTTCCTGGGCCAGGGCCATGGCGGCCACGGTGAGCGCGGCCAGGCCGCTCTTCATGTCGCTGGCTCCCCGGCCGTGCACCAGGCCCTGGGCCACCTCGCCGCCGAAGGGGCCCCGCTCCCACTGCTCGCCGCCTTCGGTCACGGTGTCCATGTGGCCGGTCAAGAGCAGAGGCGGCTCCGGCCCCCAGGAAATGCGGGCCACCAGGTTGGGGCGGCCGGGAGCCATGTCGTGCATCTCCACGGTGTACCCGGCCTTTTCCAGCAGGGGGGCCAGAACGGCGGCCACCGCCCCCTCGTTGCCCGGAGGGTTGCTGGTGTCTATCTGGATGAGGCGCGAGGTGAGTTCGACGGGATCAGGCAAGGGGGATGTCATGGTAATGCTCCATATGGATAAGCGCGGGGCTAATGGCCGTTGGGCGAGGGGCGCAGGGCAAAGGCCAGGGCCCCTCCCAGCCAGACCACCCCGGCGAATATGGCGATGCCCGTGCCGAAGCTGTGGTGCATGCCCATCCAGCCCAGGAAGGCGGGCAGGACCCCGGCGCCCAGGATGAAGGCCAGGGGAGTGGCCAGGGAAACCGCCACCCCCCGCAGATGGGGCGGGGCCACCAGGGACAGGGCGGCGAAGCCCACCGGGAAGAAACAAACCGTCACCGCGGGCTGCACGAACACCGCCACCACCAGCAGCCAGCCGCTGCTCAGGCCCAGGGTCAGGGTGGCCAGGCCGGTGACCGCGAAGATGGCCACCAGACTGGCCCGGGCCCCGAAACGGTCGTGGGCCCAGCCCGCCCCAAAGGCCATGACCAGCCCCGGCACCCGGGAGGCGGCCAGCATCAGGTTGGCCCAGCTCTGGTCGAAGCCTTTTTCGGCCACCAGGTACAGGGGCAACATGGTGTAGATGCCCAGGCTGGCCCCGATGGCCAGGGCGAAAAAGACCACCATGAGCCACACCGCGGGCAGGCGCAGCAGCTCGGCCATGGCCGCGGGGCTGGGCGCGGTGCCCGGCTCCTCGCCGCCCCGCCCCCGGCGGGCGTAAGCCAGGCCCAGGACCAGCGACAGGCCGCCGATGAGGATCAGCACGCCCCGCCAGGTCAGCCCCTCCAAGAGCAGCTCGGCGATGAGCGGGGCCAGGATCATGCCCCCGTTGGGGGCCATCTCGTGCAAGGCCATGGCCTTGCCCCAGTCCTGGGAGCGCACGAAGGAGGTGAGGGCGGCCACCCCGGAGGGCAGGTAGAGCCCGGCCGACAGGCCCAGGCCCAGGCACACCGCGCCCAGGGAGTACAGGCTCCGGGCCAGGGGGGCCAGGCACAGCATCACCCCCACCGACAGGGCCGAGATCAGGATGACCCGGCGGTGGGTGAGGCGCTGGCTGACGATGCCCGAGGAGAACACGGCCAGGAAGTAGCCCACCGACATGAACAGGAACAGCACTCCGGCCTGGGCGTGGTTGAGCCCCAGGTTGGCCTCGATGTTGGGCATCAAGGGAGCCAGGGACACCCGGCCCATGAAGTTCAGCAGGAATATGCCGGTGATGAAACTCAGAGGCCCCAGCCTCTGGGTAAAGGCCCCCGGCGACAGGGGCTGCTCGCGCATAAATAACCTCCAGGTCCGTTAACGGACCTCTCGAATTGTGGACCATGCACCGCTTGTTGTCCACCACCCTTGCTTGACGGGAGCCACATATATACAGTGGGAGGGTGTACATTGCCCCGATCGCCATCAACGGCTGGAAAGGAGGAGGCCTTGCTTAGGGAAGTAACCGCCGGACGGCGGCTCATGGGCCGCCTGCCCCAGGGGGCGGACCTGCTGGAGACCCTCAACGATCTGTGCGCCAAACAGAACATCACCGCGGGCGAGGTGCGGGCCATAGGCGCCCTCACCAAGGCCGTCCTGGGTTTCTACAACCAGCAAAACCGCGAATACGAATACCTCAACCTGAACCGCTCCCTGGAGATCGTCTCCCTCATCGGCGACATCTCCCTCAAGGACGGGCGTCCCTTTGTGCACGCCCACATCTCCCTGGGCGACGAGCGTGGCCAGCTTTGGGGCGGCCACCTGGCCCCGGGCAGCGAAGTGTTCGCCTGCGAGGCGATGCTGGTTGAGTACCAAACCGACAAGCCCTTTGAACGCGGCTTCGACCAAGGCACCGGCCTTTTGCTCTGGCCCATGGGCTAGGCCGCTTGGGTTATAATCCCCCTGGCCCAATGGCCGGTGGGATATATGGACTTTCACTCCAGCCTGGGAGGTTCCCTTGCCCCCCTTGCGCCAGATTATTGTGCTTTCGTGGCTGTGCCTGTGCCTGGCCCTGCCCGCCGTAGCGGCCCCTCCCGCCGCCGATAAGGCTTCGGATGGGGCGCGCACCGCCGTGGCCCTGCCCGCCACCCGCCCCCTGGTGTTCAGCGGCTTCACCCGGGCGCGGGCCAAGCTCAGCCTGGTCAGCGAGGTTGCCGGGCGCTGCCAAAAGGTCAACTACGACCTGGGCGACACCATCGGCCCCCATGGGGTGTTCGCGGTGTTGGACGACACCTTCATCCGCCTGGACCTCAAGTCCAACCAGGTGGAGCAAAAGCGCCTGGTCAGCCGGGTGGCCTACCTGGACAAGGACGCGGCGCGCTACCGCAACCTGGTCAAGCGGGGCTCCGAGGCCCCCTCCAAGCTGGACCGCCTGGACGAGGAGCTTACCCAGGCCCGCCTGCAGTTGGAGGCGTTGAAGACCCAGGCCGCCATCCTTGCCGAGCGTCTGTCCCGCCACGTCATCAAGGCCCCGCCGGGCTGGCGGGTGATCGAGCGCAAGGTGGAGCCCGGCTCCTGGGTGGCGGCGGGCGGCCAGGTGGCCCTGCTGGGCGACTTCCGCACCCTGCTGGTGCCCCTGGCGCTCAGCCCCGACGAGTTCGCCATCCTTGCCCGGCAGTCCGGCCGGATCATGGTGCTCCTGCCCCATCTGGGAGTGAAGGTGCCGGCCAAGCTGGAGCGCCTGTCCCCGGCCTTCGACCCCGCCACCCGCAAGATAGCCGTGGAACTGGAGCTGGGGCCGAAGCTGGAGTACAAGCGCGGCGGCCTCAGGGTGGAGCTGACCCTCACCGCCCCGGACCCCTCGGGCGCGGTGCTCTTGCCCCCGGCGGCGGTCACCGAGCGCTATCAGGAAAACTGGGTCACCCGCGAGGACGGCAAGTCCTTGCGCGTGGTGGTGTTGGGCCCCGGCCCCGGAGAAACGCTCCGGGTCAGCGCCCCCCAGCTCAAACCCGGCCAGAAGTTCCTCCTCAACCGTTAGGCTGGAAGCCCCGCCATGAAGAGCCTAATCCGCTTCACCTTGACCGAAACGGTTCTGGTCAATCTTCTGTTCATCATCCTGATGGTGGCCGGGGCCTTCGCTCTGCTGAGCATGCCGGTGGAGCGCTATCCCAACGTGCGCCTGGGCAAGGTGTTCATCAACACCATCTATCCCGGCGCCTCCCCCCAAGAGGTGGAGGCCCTGGTCACCCGCGAGATAGAAGACGCCCTGGACGACTTGCAAAACGTGGAGTTCGTGCGCAGCTCCAGCTACCGCCAGCGCTCCAGCGTGGTGGTCAAGTTCATCGACGACACCGACTACCAGCGGGGCTATGACGACCTGCGCTTCAAGGTGCTGGGCATCATGGCCGAGCTGCCGCCGGAGGTGGACCCGCCGGTCTTCAACGACCTGGACGTGAACGATTGGTTGCCTGCGGTGAGCGTGAACCTGGTGGGGGACCGCTCCAACCGGGCGCTGACCCTCATGGCCAAGCAGATGAAAATCGCCCTGCGCCAGATACCCGGCGTAAAGGAGGTGAAGCTCCAGGGCGAGCTGACCCGCGAGTTCCATGTGATGCTGGACCCGGCCAAGCTCAGCCGCCACGGCGTCACCTTCAACCAGGCGGCGACCGCCCTGGGCAACGCGGGCATCTCCATCCCGGCGGGCGACTTCACCACCCCCGGCGGTGAGTTCGTCATCAAGGCCGACGAGCGCTACCGCAGCCGGTCCCAGGTGCTGGCCACCATCGTGCGCACCGACGCCGACGGCAGCTTCGTGCGCCTGAGCGACCTGGCCAGCGAGGCCCGCCTGGACTACCGCGACGCCTACGTGCTCAGCTCGGTAAACGGCCAGGACTGCGTGAACCTGGCGGTGATCAAGACCCGCGACGGCAACGCGCTCAGCATCGTGGACGAGGTGCGGAAGGTGGTGAAGACCTTCGAGCCCATCATGGCCCGGGAGGGGGTGGGGCTGGTGCTCACCCAGGACTCCACGGTGAAGATCGACGACGCCATGACCACCATGGGCCGCAACCTCTTGGTGGGCGTGCTCTTGGTCTGCGCGGTTATCGCCTATTTCATGGGCTTCAGGAACGCCCTGATAACCACGGTGGGCATACCCTTCTCCTTTTTGCTCACCATGTTTTTCATGTGGGTCACCGGCAACTCCTTGAACGAGATCACCCTGTTCTGCTTCGTACTGGTAAGCGGCATCATCGTGGACGACGCCATCGTGGTGGTGGAGAACATCTACCGCCACTATCAAGAGGGCGAGCCCATGGACCAGGCGGTGATCAACGGCACCAGCGAGGTGTTCTGGCCGGTGATAAGCGCCACCAGCACCACCGTGGCCGCCTTCATGCCCATGCTCATCATGACCGGCTCCACCGGCGAGTTTTTCGCCCTGATCCCCAAGGCGGTGTCCTTCGCCCTGGCCGCCAGCGTGGCGGAGTGCCTGTTCATCCTGCCCCTGCACTTTAAGGACTGGGGGCCCAAGAAGGTCAAGAGCCGCATCGACGAAAGCTCCCTGGACTTCAGCGGCGAGGGATGGCTGATGGGCCGCATCCGGGCGGGGGTCATGCGCATGCTGGGCTGGGGGATGAAGCATCGCTGGCTCACCCTGTGGCTGGTGGGGGGGCTGTTTCTCAGCGCCCTGGCCATCGCGGGCATCAGCGCCAGCGGGGTGGCCCAGCTCATCAAGGTGAAGTTTTTCCCGGACGACTACTCCCTGTACTACGTGCAGGTGGAGGCGCCCATCACCGCGCCCATCGAAGAAACCAGCCGCATCATCAAGCGCATCTCCAAGAAGATCATGGACCAGGGGCCGGGCATGGCCCGCAGCGCGGCGGGGCTGGCCGGGTTCTACCTCACCGAGGACTACGAGCCGATTTTCGGCTCCAACCTGGGGCACATCGCGGTGACCCTGCCCGCCAAGGACGACCGCCGTTTCGCCGAAAATCCGAAAAACGACCCCATGCGCCATCTGCCCTGGGTGCGCGAGCAGCTCAAGGAGATGGAGACCGGCGGGGTGCGCCTGACCGTGCGGCCGGAAAAGGACGCACCCCCGGCGGGCAAGGACATCAACGTGCGGGTGGTGGGCTCCAACCCCGAGGCGGTGGCCGCCCTGTCCCGGGAGGTGAAGCGCCTGCTCACCAGCGATCCCCAGCTAAAGGCCTCGGTCATGGACGTGGCCGACAACCTGGGCCAGCCCAGCCGGGTGTTCCGCTACCGGGTGGTGCCCGAGCGGGCGGCCGAATACGGGGCCACCCCGGCCCAGGTGGTGGCCCTGGCCGCGGCGGTGCTAAACGGACGCTACGTGGGCAAGTACCGCCTGGTGGACGAGGACGTGGACCTCAAGGTGAAGATGGATCCGGCCTATGTGACCACCCCGGAGCAGGCCCTGAGCATCCCCCTGCTGGAGCATCCCTCCGGGCCGGTGCGTCTGGGCGACCTCACCCAGGCCAAGGTCTACCAGGAGCGGGGCCAGCTCAACCGCTTCCAGGGCCAGCGGGCCATCACCATCACCGGCAACCTGCGCCCCGGCGGGCCGCTGTCCACTCCGGCTGTGGTGGAGGATCTGCGCCGCCGTTACCAGAAAATCGCCTCCGACTACCCAGGAGCCACCCTGGCCTTTGCCGGTGAGTTCGAGTCCACCCGCCGGTCCTTCCAATCGCTGATTTACGCCTTCGGCATCGCCCTGCTCTTGATCTACGTGATCCTGGCCACCCAGTTCAAGAGCTACCTCCAGCCGGTGATCATCTTGAGCGCGGTGAGCTTCGCCCTCATCGGGGTTATCTACGGCAAGTTCCTCACCCAGACCCTGTTCACGGTGAACTCCTTCATAGCCACGGTGGGCGTCGCGGGAGTGGTGGTCAACGACGCCCTGGTCTTGATCGACTTCCTCAACCGACGCCTGCGCTCCGGGCTGGAGCGACGCCAGGCGTTGCTGCAGGCGGTTAACATCCGCCTGAGGCCCATCCTCCTGACCACGGTGACCACCACTCTGGGCCTGTTGCCCATGGCCGTGGGCTTCCCGGAGTACAGCCTAGTGTGGGGCACCATGGCCAGTACCTTTGTCACCGGTCTGTGCACCGCCACCTTCCTGACCCTAGTGGTGGTGCCGGTGATGTGGGATCTTCTGGAGGGATGGATGGCCCGCCGCAAACAGCGCAAAGATGAGAAGGCGGCGCTAAAGGCAGAAGCGGTCTAAGCGAATCGAAGTGAAGAGGGCGGGGATAAACCCCGCCCCTACGTTTCCCGCCGAGTAAAAAACAGCCGATGTCGTTGCGAGGAGCGGCCCCGCCGCGACGAAGCAATCCCTGCTCGGAGAAGATGACCACGCCTCAGCACCGGCGTTGGAGCGCATTGCGAGCATCCACCCCAACCTTTTGATTTCAGCAATAGCAGTCATGGCGAGGAGCGGCGGAGGCAAGGCTTGGGAAGGTAACTGCGGTTATCCCGCCGCGACGTGGCCATCTTCCTTTTCCCTTGTCATGCCTCTGCTCGCCAGACAAGGCCAAGCATCCCCCGCGCTTCAAACCTTCCCGCCTGGGGGAAGTCGAAGATCACCACGTCGCATCTCTGGCGAGATGCTCCTCGTGATGACGGCTGTTGCTGGATGACCGGTTAAAAAAATGTTATCGCACAACACCACCCCCAGCTGTCTGGCTGCGCCGCCGCCTAACCCAATTTAAATAGGGAGCCCAACCTCTGCGCGGCCATAAGATCGCCGCCTATCTTGAGCTTGCCGGTCATCAAGGCCATGGCCGGGTTAAGCTTGCCCGCCACCAGCTTGAGCCAGTTCTGGTCGCTGAGGGTCAGGGTGGCGGTGGGGTCGGGGTGGGTGCCGGGGCTCACCGAGCACTGGCCGCCGGCGATGCTCACCGTCCAGTCGCCGGACTCGTCGCCGGTGATGTGGAACTGATAGACCAGCTCCACGCCCTCGGCCTTGTGCGCGCGGAAGGCGGTGGGCATGCCGTCAAAGATCTCTTGCACCGTGCTGGGGGTCATGCTTTGCTCCCTAAAAATCCATTGCGTGCGGACTGCTTCAGAGGGGCGGCCCATTCTAACCCCTGCCATGGGGCCGGTCCAGAGTTGGTTTGTGCCCGCCCTGCCGCCTTGCTATAGTGAAACCGTGGCACGCTTGAAGACCATAGCCGCCCTGGGCCTGGCGTTGCTCATCGCCCTGGGCGCGGCGGGATGCGGCCAAAAGGCCGACGAGCCCAACACCATCCGCCTGGTGGCCTGGAAGTTCAACAACCCCGGCCTGTGGCGGCGTTTGGCCGACCAGTTCGAAAAGCTGCATCCGCCGCTCAAGGTGGCCCTGGAGATAGGGCCTCACTCCTCCACCTCCTATCACGACCTGCTCAGCCAGAAGCTCAAGAACCGCTCCAACGAGGTGGACGTCTTTTTGATGGACGTGGTTTGGCCGCCGGAGTTCGCCAGCGCGGGATGGGCCCTTCCCCTGGATCAACTCTTCGGTCCCGAACAGCGGGGGCTCTTCATACCCGCCGCCATAAAGGCCGCCTCCTGGCGGGGCCGGGTGTACGGCGCGCCGCTGTACCTCAACGCAGGAGTGCTCTATTACCGCCGCGACCTTTTGGAGCGCTACCATCTCCCCGTGCCCCAGACCTGGCCCCAGATGGTGAGCCAGGCCAAGCTGATCCTGGCCCAGGAAAAGGGCGACTTGGCGGGGTACTGTGGCCAGTTCAAGCAGTACGAAGGCCTGGTCTGCGACATGCTGGAGTTTGTCTGGTCCGCCGGGGGCAAGGCCCTGGGGGACGAGGGCAAGCGCTGTATGCTGGAGGGGCCCGCCGCGCTCAAGGCGGTGCGCTTCGTGCGCGACGCGCTCATCGGCGGCGCGGCCCCGCGCGGGGTGCTGGCCTATCAGGAGCCCGAGAGCCTGAGCCTGTTCGCCCAGGGCGGGGCCGTGTTCCTGCGCAACTGGTTCTACGCCTGGCCCATCCTGAACGACGCCCAGCGCTCCCAGGTGGCGGGCAAGGTGGGCCTGGCCCCGCTGCCCCACTTCAGCGGAGGCCAAAGCGCCGCCTGCCTGGGCGGTTGGCAGGTGGGGCTCAGCGCCTATTCCAGCAAGCCCACCCAGGCCCTGAAGCTGATCAAGTTCCTCACCAGCGAAACGGTGCAACGCCGCCTGGTGTTGGAGGAGGGCCTGGCCCCCACCCGCACCGCTCTTTACCAAGACCCCTGGGTGCTCAAGGCCCAACCCCATTTCGCCAAGCTGCTGCCGGTGCTGGAGGGAGCCCGCCCCCGCCCCCGCACTCCCCTCTACCCGGCGGTGAGCGAGGTGATGCAGGTCTACTTCCACCGCGCCATCAGCGACCGGGACAGCGACTTGCCCGAGCTGGCCGGACGCGCCGCGCAAGACATCGACCGCCTGTTGGGGCTGGCCGGGGGGCAGTAGGCCGTGACCATTCCGGCCCCGAGGCACGGCGAAAAGCTCCTGGCCTGGGGTTTGCTCTTGCCCTGCCTGGCGGCGGTGTGCGCCTTCGCCTTCTGGCCCATCGTCTATTCCATGGTCCTGAGCCTGCACCGCATCGTGCTGGGCCTGCCCGGACTGGGCGAGCCCTTTGTGGGCCTGGGCAACTACGCCCGCCTTTTGAGCGACCCCACGGCCCGCGCTTCGGCCGGGGTGACTCTGATCTTCGTGGCGGTGAGCACCCTGTGCGAGGTGGCCCTGGGCACCCTCATGGCCCTGGCCCTGGACAAGAGCTTTCGGGGGCGGGGCCTGGTGCGGGCGGCGGTGCTGGTGCCCTGGGCCATCCCCACGGTGGTGGCCAGCCAGATGTGGCGCTTTATCTTGAACGACCGCTACGGCCTGCTCAACTGGCTGATCTTCGGCGATCAGGTGGGCTCCTACCGGGCCTGGCTGGCCGAGCCGGGCTGGGCCCTGGCGGCGGTGATCAGCGCCGACGTGTGGAAGACCAGCGCCTTTGCGGCCCTGATCGTGCTGGCCGGTTTGCAGACCATCCCCAGGGAGCTCAACGAAGCGGCGGCCCTGGACGGGGCCGGGCCCTGGCAGCGCTTCCGTCATCTCACCCTGCCTCTGGTGCTCCCCGCCCTGGCCGTGGCCCTGGTGTTTCGCACCATGGACGCCTTCCGGGTGTTCGACCTGGTGTATGTGATGACCCAGGGCGGACCGGCCAACGCCACCAACGTGCTCCAGTTCTACGGCTACAAGAAGATGTTCGCCGAGGGCTTCATGGGCTACGGCTCGGCGGTTAGCGTGATGGTCTTCTTCATGGTGCTGGCCGTGTCGCTCATCTACCTGCGTCTGGTGGGGCGGCGGCTGCTGCGCGGAGACGCCCGGTGAAGCGGGGACGCCTCATGGCCGCCCTGGGCGCGGGGGCCTTTTGCCTGCTGGCCTTGGCGCCCTTCGTGTGGCTGGTGCTTACCAGCTTCAAGACCCAACTGGAGGTCACGGCCATCCCGCCGACCCTGTGGCCCGGCGGTTCGCTGGAATTCTATCGCTCGGCCCTGACCCGCTACGGGCTCATGCACTTCGTGCTCAACAGCCTCATCGTGGCCGGAGGCACCACCGCCTGCACCCTGTGCCTGGGGGTGGGCGCGGCCTACGCCCTGGCCCGGCTCAGGGTGCCGGGGCGGCCCTGGCTCATGGGCGCGCTGCTGTTGGTGAGTATGTTCCCCCAGATATCGCTGGCCGGGCCCATCTGGCGCATCTTGCAGGCCGTGGGTTGGCTGGGCACCTACCAGGGGCTGATCATCCCCTACGTCACCCTGACCCTGCCCCTGGCGGTGTGGATCCTCACCAGCTACTTCAGCGAGCTGCCCCGAGAGTTGGAGGAGGCGGCCATGCTGGACGGCTGCGGCCGCTTGGGGGCGCTGGTGCGGGTGATCCTTCCCCTGGCCGGGCCGGGGGTGTTCACCGCGGCCATCCTGGTTTTCATCTACGCCTGGAACGAGTTTTTCTTCGCCCTGCTCATCATGACCCGCCGGGCGGTGCAGACCCTGCCCGTGGGCATCGCCCTGTTCCAGGGCCAGTTCACCATGCCCTGGGGGGAGATCGCCGCCGCCTCCACCGTGGCCACCGCCCCCCTGGTGGCCTTGGTGTTCCTCTTCCAGCGGCGCATCGTCAGCGGCCTGAGCGCCGGGGCCATAAAAGGATAAGCCATGAGCGGCCTGATACTGGACAATCTGCACAAGTCCTTCGGCCCGGAAAAGGTGCTGGACGGAGTCAGTCTCGCGGTGGAGGAGGGACAACTCGCCGTGCTGCTGGGTCCCAGCGGCTGCGGCAAAAGCACCATCCTGCGCCTGGTGGCTGGGCTGGAGGAGCCGGACGCCGGGCGCATCTTCTTGGGCGGCCAGGACCTGGCCGGGCTGGCCCCCAAACAGCGCGACGTGGCCATGGTCTTCCAAAGCTACGCCCTGTACCCCCACCTGGACGTGTTCGGCAATCTGGCCTTTCCCCTGCGCATGGCCCGCCAGCCCAAGGCTGAGATTCAGCGCAAGGTGAGCGAGGCGGCCAGGATGCTGGGCATCGAAAAGCTGCTCGCCAAAAAGCCGGGACAGCTCAGCGGGGGCCAACGCCAGCGGGTGGCCATCGGCCGGGCCATCGTGCGCTCGCCGCGTTTGTTTCTATTTGACGAGCCCCTGTCCAACTTGGACGCCCAACTGCGCGGGGAGATGCGCCTGGAACTGGCCGCCCTGCACCGCAAGCTGGGCACCACCATGGTCTACGTCACCCACGACCAGACCGAGGCCCTGACCCTGGGCCAAGTCATCGCGGTGCTGCACCAGGGCCGGGTGCAGCAGGTGGGCGGGCCCCGGGAGATCTACCAGCGCCCGGTCAACCGCTTCGTGGCCGGGTTCCTGGGCTTCCCGCCCATGAACTTCTTCGAGGGGTCGCTTCAGGACGGACGCTTCGTCTGCCCCGCCCCCGCCTTCAGCCTACCGGTCGCGGGCGTGGCCCCCGGCCCGGCGGTCCTGGGGATCCGGCCCGAGGAGCTGACTCCCGGCGAGGGCCCCTTGCGGGGCCGTCTGGAGCTGGTGGAGCGGGTGGGCGGCCAGAGTGTGCTGCATCTGCGCTCCGGCGAGGCGCGTTTTACCGCCACCGCTCCGGCGGACTTCAGCGCCCAGGCGGGCGCGGAGCTTTCCCTGGACCCGGCGGCGGCCCGGCCCCATCTTTTCCGCGAGGATCAGAGAATCAATTAACGCAGGCTAAACGGTGTAGCCCGCCTCTCGCGCCAGGGTGGCCACCCGTGCCTGGAGGTTGAGCATGTAGGCGGGCAGGGGCTGCTTGGGGCCGGGGCGGTGGTCGTACTCCCCCATGCGCACCAATTCCACCACCCGCTCCTGGTCGCCCTCTTCCTGGGCCAGCAAGCGCAGCACCCATTCCCTGAATTGCTCCGCCGAGGCCACCCCGCGCCCGATGTGCTTCTTGGCCGCCGGGCCGGTGTGCACCGCGTGGTGGCCGGGGCACAGGGTCTCCACCTCCAGCTCGCCCAGGCGGTAGAGGCTCTCCACGTAGGCGTCGAAGCTCACCAGGAACTCGCTGACGATGTAACTGCCCGGCGCGTCGGTGCCCACCGCCTCGGAGGCGAAGAGGATGCGCTTGCCTGGAATATAGAAGCTCAGTGAGTCCCAGGTGTGGCCGGGGGTGGCCAACACCCGCACCTTGATCCCGCCGCCCAGGTCGATCTCGTCGCCGTCATCCACGGTGCCGTCCAGGGTGAAGGGCTTGAACTCGTGGGGGCTCCGGCGGGTGCCCCCGGAGGTGAAGTAGTTCTGGGCCGCCGCTTGGTTGAGCTGGGCGATGAGCTTCAGGGCGTTGGGACGGGTGATGATCTTGGCCGACTTGGGGGCGGCCACGATGCGCATTTCGGGCCAGGCCTCCTTGAGCCATCCAGCCGCCCCGCAGTGGTCGAAGTGCACGTGGGAGAGAAACAGCCAGGCGGGGGTGCGCTCGCCCAAAATATGGCGGGCGTCGTCCAGGTAGGACTGGGTGAGGCAGGCGAAGCCCGCGTCGAATAGGGCCGGTTGGGGCGCGTCCAACAGGAAGCAGGGCACCGAGGAGTTGCCCAGCTGATACAGGCCCGGCGCGATCTCATAGGGGCCTTCGTGGTGGGTGATCATGCCCTTGCCTCCTTGCTTGGTTGCGGCTAGCCCTGGGCCTGCTGGCGGCGCTGCTCGCGCACCGCCTTGAGCCCCCGCACCGCCTCCTTGGCCGTGCTGCTGTTTTTCACGGCGCTGTGCAGGGCGTTGCTGAAGGCGGCCTCGGCCAGGGAGAGCTGCTCGTTTTGCCAGGCCGCGTACCCGGCCAAAAGCCAGTAGCGTCCGCCCTGGTCCTTTTGGCCCTGGCGCTTGTCTTCCAACTTGGCCGCGTTGCGGTAGGCGTCGTGGGCCTGGGAGTAAGCCTTTTGCTCCAGGTAAATCCGGCCCGTCCGGGCCCAGCGCCGGGTGGTGGGCTGGGTCTGGGCCGCCTTCAGGGACCAAGCCGCCGCCTGCTCCAGGTCGTGGCCCTGCATGTAAAGCTCGGCCAGGCGGTCCAGCTGCTTGATCTCTTTGGGCTCGCCTTTCCAGGCCTTCAGGTAGTAGGGGATGGCGGCCAGGGGGGCCCCGGCGGCCCGGTAAAGGTCGGCCAACTGCCGCCAGCCCGCCTCCTTGGGCGGCTCCAGGCGGTAGGCCACGGCCAGGGCGGCGGCGGCTCCGGCATAGTCCTTGTCCATGGTGGCCAGGCTGGCCCCCAGGCGCCACAGGGAGGCGTCCCCCGGCCAGCGGGCCAAGAGGCGCTCCAGCACCTTGGCCGCCTGCTTGTTGCGTTTCAGGTCCAGATAGGCCCGAAGCTGGGCGGTGAGCCAGGCCTTCTTGGGCTGGGGCCGGGCGCAAAGCTCCTCCAGCCAGGGCAGGGCCTGAGCCGCCTGGCCCGCGCCCAGGAGGAACACCGAGGCCTCGTAGAGCAGGTTGTAGTCCGGCGGCTTGCTCAGCAAATAGGCGCGGTAGGCCAAGCGTGAGGCCTCGGCCGGCTTGCCCTGCTCGTAGCGCACCACGGCCAGGTTGCGCACCGCCGCCTGAAAGCAGGGCCAGCCCTCCACCGCCTTGGCGAAATACACCCCCGCCTCGTCGCGCTGCTTGGCCTGGTAGGCCAGCACCCCGCGCAGAAACCAAAAGCGCGGGTGGGCCTCGGGGTGGTCTTTGGCGTACTGGGCCAGCTTCCCCGCCGCCTCGGCGGCCTTTTTTTTCTCCATGAGCTGCTGGGCCTCAAACAGGACCTTATGCACGCTATGGTTGAGGCGCGGCTCTTCGGGGCAGTCCTGGGCCGGGGCGGCCAGGGCAGGGGCGGCCAGGGCAGGGGCGGCCAGCAGGAGCAAGGCCAGGGCGGCTATGAGGGCGCGTCTGATCATCGTTCCAGCTTGAAGCGGATGGTGGTCTCCACCCAGGTTTCCACCGCCTCGCCGTCCTTGACCCCCGGCGCGAAGCGCCAGCGGTTAACCGTTTTGAGCACGCTCTCCTCGAAGATGCCCGGCGGCTTGGACTCCACCACCTCCAGGTTGCGCACCTCGCCTTGGCGGTCCACCAAAAAGCGCACCGTCACCGCGCCCTCGATGCCCCTGCGCCGGGCCAGATAGGGATAGGGCGGGGGCACCTGGCCCTTGGCCAGGGGAGCCCGGTCCACTTGGCCTAGGCTGAAGCGCTGGGGCCTGGGGGCGGACACGGCCATGCCCACGGCCAGGCGGGGGTTCAGCTCCAGGTTGAGTTGCGGCGTCTCCATGAGCGGCTGGGGGGTGGACACCGGGGACGCCTGCATGGGCTGCATCTTGATCACCTTGGGCGGCGGGGGCGGGGGTGGCGGCTCCTCCTCCCGCTCAGGCGGCGGAGGCGGAGGCAGGGGCAAAAAGGCGTTGATGGAAAAAGCCTCCAGATCCGGGCGGTCGATCTGCTTTTTCAGCAGCCAGGAGGCGGAGCCGAAGATGACCATGTTGAACAGCACCGCCCCGGCCAAGGCCAGGGCCCAGGCCCACCGTGACGGCGGGCGATCCAGGGCGGTGCAGGTCACGAGCCCGGCCTCTTGGCGGCCACGGCCACGTCCTTGGCCCCGGCCAGGCGGCATTCGTCGAGCACCTCAATCGTGCGGCCGGTGGGGGTGGTCTTGTCGGCGGCTATGATCACCGCCCCGGTGGGGTCTTCGGCCAAGAAGCGCTCCACCAGGCCGCGCACCGCCCGAAGGTCCACTTGGCGGCGGTCCACGAAGATGCGGCCGTCACCGGCCACGGCCACCACCAGGGCTCCCTTTTGCTTGGCCGCCGCGGTGGCGGCGGTGGGCCGCTGCACCTCCACCCCGGACTCGCGCACAAAGGTGGTGGTGACCAAAAAGAAGATCAGCAGGATGAAGACCATGTCGATCAGCGGGGCCATGTTGATCTCGGCCTCGTCCCCGCCGTTGTTGTCCATGCCGCCCAGGCGGCTTCTCAGCTTCAGCATGCCGCCTCCTGTCTGGAGCGCAGCCAGCTTTGCACCGCCGCGGCAAAGGAGAGTAGGCCCTGCTGGAGCTTGCGCGCCTGGCGGCGCAGCACATAGCCCGCGAACAGGCCGGGTATGGCCACCAGCAGGCCGGTCTCGGTGGTGATGAGCGCCTCACGGATGCCCCCGGCCATGGCCTGGGCATTGCCGGTGCCGTGCTCGCCGATCACCGCGAAGGTCTCGATCATGCCGCTGACCGTGCCCAACAGGCCCAAGAGCGGAGCCACGGCGGCCAGCATGAGGATGGTGTCCACGTGCCGCCACAGGCGCGGCCCCTGGCGGCGCACTGCGGCCTCCCACAGGCGCACGTCGGCCTGGGGGGCGTGGCTGCCCGCGCCCAGGAAGTGGGCCAGGGCGGCGCTACGCGGCCCCACGATGTCCGGAGGCTGGCCGCTAAGAAGGCTCTCCAGGGCCTGGCCCGGCTCCAGCCCCTCGCGGCGCACCCTGGCCAGCCACAGGAACTTGTAGAGCACCAGGGCCCACAGCCACAGGGACAGGGCCAGCAGGGGCCACATCACCGGCCCCCCGGCCAGGACGAACTCCCATGCGGAGCGCAGCGCGTCCACGATCAGCCTCGCGCCTTTATCAGGGCGGCGGACAGGGACACGGCTTTTTCTTCCATGTCCCCGGCCAGGCGCTGGGCCCGGCGGCCCAACAGGGCCGAGGCCACCAGGATGGGTATGGCCACGGCCAGGCCCAACTGGGTGGTGATGAGCGCCTCGGAGATGCCTCCGGCCATGAGCCGGGGATCGCCGGTGCCGAACACGGTGATGACCTGGAAGGTGTTGATCATGCCGGTGACCGTGCCCAACAGGCCCAGCAAGGGGGCCACGGCGGCCAGCACCTTGAGGGCGGTGAGGAAGCGTTCCAAGCGGGGCAACTCGCGCAGCATGGCCTCGCTGAGCCCATTGTCGATCACCTCGCTGGGCTGGTCCCGGAGGGCCAAGCCCGCGGTGATCACGTTGCTGGTGGGGCGCCCCCGCTGCTTCTCGGCCTCGTCCAGGGCCCCGGCGAAGTCGCCGCTGGCCACCAACTGGGCCACGTGGGTCATCATCTCGTCGGTGTTGGCGCGCACCTTTCTAAAGAAGATGAGACGCTCGATGATGAGGATCAGCGCGGCCAGGCCCACCGCCAGGATGGGCCAGATCAGCGGACCGCCGGAGCGCACCTGTTCCCACAGGGTTTCGCGGCGGCTGAGCTGCTTCAGGGCGGCCCCGCCGCTGATGTCCATGGGCGCGGCATCGCTTTCGCGGTCAAGGTAGGAGTTGATGTCGCTGGTCAGCCCCCAGGAGAGATCGCCCCCAGCGGCCAGCAGGCGGCCCGAGGCCTGCCCCAGGGTGGCCAGGCCTACCTCGCCGCCGGTGCGGAACAAGGTGGTGAAGGCGCCCAGGCGCACGATGTCCGCCTGCACGTCCTGGCCGTCGCGGTTGACCAGGGAGCCCTTCCAGCGGGCGATTTGGCCGCTGCCGGCCATCTCGGCGAAGTAAAGCTCCACCAACTGCTGGATGTCGTTCAGGCCGGGGAAGCGGCTCTTGTTCAGGTAGCCGCGCAAAATTTCCAAACGCTCCGGGTTTTGCGCGGTCACCGGGGAGCGCTCGGCCATGGCCAACAGCTCCCTGGCGGCGGCGCGCACGTGCCCGGCCAGCTCCTTGAGGTCGCCGCTGGTCTCGGCCAGTTGGCGGGTCAGCTCGGCCTTGAGGCGGCTGGTGGCGGCCAGGTCTTCCCGGGCCTGGGCCAGGGCCTTTTTCTCCCGTGCCAGGTTTTCTTTCAGCTCCTTCAGCTTGGCCTGCATGGCCGCCCGCTCCTGGGCGATGTCCTGCTTGGTGCGCCCCAACTCGGCCTGGGCCTGGGTGCGCTCGGTGGCGGTCTTTTGGGCTGCCTGGCCGAAGTCGGCGGCCAGGGCCGGTCCGCTGAAGCAAAGCGCCAGGGCGGCGGCTATGGCCCACACCCACCCGCGCATCACTTGGCCTCCGGCGCGGCGGGGGCCAGGCCCACCGGCAACTCGACCAGGCTCACCACCCGGCGGCGCTGGGCGATCTCGGCGGCCATCTCCAGCTGGCGGTGCAGGGTGTCCTGGGGCTTCCATTGGCCCGACTCCCGGTCCCAGCGCCAGGCCTGGCGGCCCGCCGGGTCCAGGGCGAACAGGGCCAGACGGCCCAGGCGCAACAGGCGCACCCGGCGGCGGGCCCCCTGTATCTCCAGCTCGGTTTCTTCCACCGAAACCGTCTGGCCGTAGCGGGCCTCCACCTCCAGGGCGTTCAGCAGGCTGCCGGCTTTTTTGGCCAGGGAGGCGTCGTAGTCGTTGAGGGTATGCTTTAGCGAGGCCAGGCGCTTGGCCCTCTCGCTCACCAGGAAGGGCAGATCGGCCCCCACCACCGTGGCCAGGCGGGCCGTCTCCTGATCCAGGAAGGGCTCCAGCTCCTGGCGGATGCGCGCCATCTCTGCCAGGCGGCGCTTTAGCTCGGCCACCTTGGCCCTTTGCCCGGCCAGGTAGGCCTGGGCCTTCACCCGCTGGGCGGTGACCAGCTTCAGCTCCTTGCCGGCCGCCTCGATGGCGTCGGCCAGGGGAGCCCGCTGATCGGCCCAGGCGTCCAACTCTTTTTGAGTGGCCACCCGAAGCTGCACCGCCTCCTTGGACTGGCGGCCCACATCCTGGGCCTTGGGCACGCTCTGGGCAGAAGAAGCGGCCCCCAATCCGGCCAGGGAGGCGGCCAACAGAAGCACGGTCAGCCAGATGGTGTTGCCTGTGTTAGACTTTTTGTGTTTCATGTATTGCCCAAACAAAAAACCCCCGCCCTTGTTTCAAGGGCCTGGGGTTCATCCTTCGTGGTGAACGATGGTAACGGCCCTAACAAGACGGACAGAACCGGCTCAGCCTTCTGGCTGACACCCTCCAATGATAGCGTGGTTCCGTCCGGTTCCCAACACCCCCGGCGCCCCGCGGCGGGCCGTAGCCTCCGGGCAGGAGTGCATGCTTATTTTGACATGATATGGCATATGCGTTTGTTGTCAAGAAAAAGGCTTATTAAGCACAGGCTATTGTTCTGCCTAGTCTTATTGGCCGCCATCCTGGCGGAGGCGGCGGGATGCGGCATGGACGGCGACAAGCCCCATACCCTGCTGTTCATCCTGGCGGGACAGTCCAACATGTCCGGCCGGGGGGCCCTGGACCAGTTGCCGCCTGATTTTCCGGCCAACCGGGGGCGTATCAAGAACTTCACCAACGCCGACGTGTGGGCCGAGGCCAAGGAGCCCCTGGACGATCCCAGGGGCCAAAAGGACGCCTGCTCCCTGGATCTGGTCCCCGGCGTGGGACCGGGGGCGTCCTTTGCCCAGCGCCTCACCGAGCTGCTGCCCGCGGTGTACGTGGGCCTGATACCCTGCGCTCGCGGGCGGGTGACTATGGATGAGTGGGCCCCCAACACCCGGCCGAACACCCTCTACGGCTCCAGCCTGCGCCGGGCCCGCCTGGCCGAGGACAAGGGCCGGATGAGCGGGGTGCTCTTTTACCAGGGCGAGAGCGACGCCTACTCGCGCGGGGCGGTGGAGGCCTGGCCCCGGCGCTTCGCGGCCCTGGTGGCCTCCTGGCGCCGCGACCTGGGCGACCCAAAGCTGCCGGTGGTGTTCTGCCAGGTGGGCAACCTGGCCGCCAACTGGCGCACCGCCCCGGCCTTTCGCTACTGGGACCTGCTCAAGAACAAGCAGGCCGGGGTTAGCCTGCCGGGGGTGCGCATGGTGACCACCGACGACCTGCCGCTCAAGGCCGACGGCATCCACCTGACCACCGCCGCCCAGATATATCTGGGCCGCCGCCTGGCCCAGGCCATGTACGAGCTGCTGCTGGAGCGGGGCGCGGCGGGCGTGGCCACGTCCAATCCCTGAGCCGCGCTTCCAGGGCGCCGGGCGTCTGGAAAATCCCTAGCTTTGCATTAGAATATAGCAATGCCCGGAGGGAGAGATGACAGCCGGCCCCCAACCCTTGCCCCTGCTCACCCAGATGCCGCCCCAGGAGTCCCGGTCCTGTTGCGGGGCGGAAGAGTCTTACGGCGATTCCATGGCCCAGCCCTTTGTGCTGGGCGCGGTGGACACCCCGGCCGGTCCGGTGCCCAGGGTGGGCGGCGAGTTGAGCCGGGCCGATAACCGGGGCACCCTGCTGGTCCGGCTGGGCATCGGCCGCCACGACTACAAGGTGGTCCCCGGCCTCTACGCCCTGAACCGCCCCACGCCGGACTCCCCGGTGCTGGTCAGCGCCAACTACAAGCTTAGTTTCGATCATCTGCGCCGGGAGGCCCGGGAGCTGGACGCCTGGCTGCTGGTGCTGGACACCAAGGGGGTCAACGTGTGGTGCGCGGCGGGCAAGGGCACCATGGGCACCGCCGAGCTGGCCGGGCGGGTGCGCTCCAGCGGCCTGGAGCGGGTGGTGAGCCACCGCAAGCTGATCCTGCCCCAACTGGCCGCGCCGGGAGTGGCCGCCCATTTGGTGAAAAAGTATTGCGGCTTCGGGGTGAGCTACGGCCCGGTGCTGGCCCGTGACCTGCCCGCCTTTTTGGCGGCGGGCCTGAAGGCCGAGCCGGCCATGCGCCGAGTGAGCTTTCCCCTGCGGGCCCGCACGGTGCTGGTGCCGGTGGAGCTGACTCAGGTTCTGCTGGTCTATTTGTGGCTGCTGCCGGTCCTGCTGGCGCTGGCCGGGCTGGGCGGCCTGGTGAGCGGCGTCGGCTTCTGGTCCGCCCTGACCGGGGCCGGGCTCAGGGCGGTGGGGGCCATGCTCCTGGCCGCCCTGGCCGGGGCGGTGGCCTCGCCCATCCTTTTGCCCTGGCTGCCGGGGCGGGCCTTTTCCTTGAAGGGCCTGTGGCCGGGCCTGGCCGGGGCGGCGTTGCTCTGGGCCCTGTGGCCCACGCTCGCTGGTGCCGAGCTGTGGGCTTGGTGCCTGGCGGTGCCCGCCTTGAGCAGCTTTTTGGCCATGAACTTCACCGGGGCCTCCACCTACACCTCTTTGTCCGGGGTGAAAAAGGAGATGCGCCGGGCGGTGCCCTTGCAGATCGCGGCCACGGCCGTCGGCCTGGGCCTGTGGATCTACGCCCTGGTGGCGGCATAGGAGTCGAACATGCCTGCTTTGCGTTACCTCAAGGACGTGGTGAGCCTCAAGGCCACCCCCGAGCTGTGCCTGGGCTGCGGCCTGTGCGTGGAGGTGTGCCCCCAGGGGGTGCTGGCCCTCATTGACAAGCGGGTGGCGGTGGTGGAGCGCGATGCCTGCATGGAGTGCGGGGCCTGCATGACCAACTGCCCCGCCGAGGCCCTGTGGGTGGAGGCCGGGGTGGGCTGCGCCCAGGCGGTCATCAACAGCGCCTTCGGCCGCAAGGGCAACGCCTGCTGCTGCGTGGCCGAGCCCCGCGCTCCCCAGCAGGGCCTGCAAACCACCCTGGACGCCGCCCCGCGCCGCAAAGGCTCCGGCTGCTGCTGAGCTTAGCCCGCATATTTCACGAAGGCCGTGCGTCCGGCTTCGCCAGCCGCCAGTATACTGCGTTGCTGGCTGCGCTCGGGCCTCTACGTAGCTTGGGCTACGCCTGCGGCCCTCGCTTGCCAGATGCCTTGTCTACCGGCAGCTGGCTGTGCCGGGCCAAAATACGAACTGTACCTAAAAATGCGGATGTCTTTTCATAACAGCTACACGAATACGGATTCGTTGCTTATTACCACCCAGCCTTCGTGAAAAATGCGGGCTTCCCCTTTTGCTTGCCTCTGCGGGCCCGGTGGTACAATGATGGGTCCAGCCAGTCAGTCAGCCGGAGGCAAGCAGCCATGGACCACGCCCAAATAATCAACCAACTTTTGTGCCTGGGACTCTGCCTGGAACCGGGCCAAGCCCCGCCCCAAGACCAGGGCGGGGACCTGGTGCTGCTGGTGGATGGCCGGGCGGTGTGCCCGCCCCTGGGCGACTCGCCCTGGAGCCTGGAGGCGGGCAGGCTGCGCCGGGACGGCAAGCCGGTGGAAGTGCCGGTGGAGGTTTTGCCCGCCCCGGCCTTCAGCGCCGAGCACGACCCCTCGGGCGCGCCCCTGGGCAAGATCGCCCGGCGTTACGGGGCCGACTGCCTGCTGGCGGCGGTGGGGCCCACCTGCCTGTTCTGGCCCTCGCCCAACCGCTGCTCCTTTTGCCCCATAGGCCCGGCCCGGGACGCGGGCCAGGACCTGGAGGAAAAGACCCCGGAGCAGGTGGCCCTGGCCGCCACGCGGGCCAAGGAGTTGGACGGGGTGACCCACGTGCTGCTCATGGCCGGGGTGGTTCCCCCGGCGGGGGGCGAGATCAAGCACCTCATCGAGTGCACCAAGGCTGTCAAAGAGGCGGCTGGCCTGCCGGTGCAGGCCTCGTTGTTGCCCCCCGCTTTCACCAAGGACCTCAAGCGCCTGGCCCAGGCCGGGGTGGATTGCCTGGACCTCAGTCTGATGAGCTTCGATCCGGCGGTGCTGGGCCGCATAGCCCCGGCCAAGGCGGGGCTGGGGCTGGACCGCTACGTGGAGGCCTGGGCCGAGTCGGTGCGCCGCTTCGGGGCGGGGCAGGTGAGCTGCACCATCCTGGCCGGGCTGGGCGAGGACCGGTCCCAGACCCTGGAGGGCTGCCAACTGCTGGCCGAGATGGGGGTGATCCCCTTGCTCACCCCGGCGCGCTCCTGCGGCCAGTTGGAGTTGGAGACCCCGCCGGACCCGGAGTACATGGCCGGACTCTACGCGGAGGTGGCCGCCCTGATGCAGGCCTACGGCCTGAGCCTGGGCATGGCCAAGGCGGGCGCGGCGCGCTCCGGGGCCTACACCGCCCTGGGGGCCTGGGAGCTGGAGCCGCTCGGCCTGGTGGTGCGGCCCGTGCGCAACACCCAAGAGCTGGACGCGGCCCTGGCCCTGCGCCACCAGGTTTTCGTGCTGGAGCAGGGCATCGTATCGGGCACCGACCAGGACGGCCAGGACCGCATGGCCCTGCATCTGGGAGCCTGGCAAGGCGGCGAGCTGGCGGGGGTGCTGCGTCTGCTGCCCGAGGACGACAGCCAGGGGCTGCTGCGTTTGGGGCGCTTGGCTGTGCTGCCGGACCAACGGGGCCAGGGGGTGGCTTCGGAGCTGTTGGCCCAGGCCAAGGAGCAGGCCCGCCGCCGGGGGGCGGACAAACTCACCGCCTCGGTGCAGACGGCCAATGTGCCCCTGTTCGTCCGCCTGGGCTGGGAGGAGCAGGGAGAGCTCTTTGCGGTGCACGGCTGGGAGCACCAGGAAATGACCCTGGAGCTGGGCTATAGTTAATAGAGACCCTTTGCGCGAGGAAGGCCATGCCCCTCTTGGTCAAACTGAGCACCACCCTGCGTAAGCAGGTGCCGGGCTATGACCCCAACACTGGGCTGGACCTGGAGTTCGTGCCGGGCGAGAGCGCCGAAGGCCTGATCCAGCGCCTGGGCCTGGACCCCAAGCGCATCAAGATCATCATGGTCAACGGCCGCTCGGCCGCCCTGGACCAGGAGCTGAGGGACGGCGACCGGGTGGGCCTGTTCCCGCCGGTGGGAGGGGGATGATGCCCGAGTTGCGCCGCTTCCTGGCCCCTTACCTGAAACAGATTCCCTTGCCCGAGGGCGAGGCCTTTTATGCGGTGAGCCTGGCCGGGCTTCAGGCCCTGGCCGCCGAGCGCGGCGGCGGGCTGAAGCAGGCCATGCTGGACTGCCTGGAGCAGGGCATCTGGCCCGAGCGTTTTCGGGCCAACCGGGGCGAGCTTAGCGCCCAGGACCAGGCCCGCCTGCTGAACTCCTCGGCCGCGGTGATGGGCTGCGGCGGCCTGGGAGGCCTGGCCTGCCTGCTGCTGGCTCGCCTGGGGGTGGGCGAGCTTCTCTTGGTGGACGGCGACAGCTTTGAGGAGAGCAACCTCAACCGCCAGATGCTGGCCACGCCCGAGACCCTTGGACGCCCCAAGGCCCAGGTGGCGGCCCAGGCGGCGGCCAGCCTCAACCCGGCCTGCCACGCGCGGGGCGAGGTGGCCTGGATCGGCCCGGACAACCTGGCCGCCATGGTGGCCGGACGCCAGGTGGTGGTGGATTGCCTGGACAACCTCAGCGCCCGCTATCACCTGGAGGACGCCTGCCGCGCGGCGGGGGTTCCCTTGGTGCACGGGGCCTTGGCCGGCATGGAGGGCATGGTCATGGTGATACCGCCCCAGGGGCCGGGCCTGCGCGAGTTGCACGGACCCACCCCCCCGCCCAAGGACCACGGGGCCGAGGTGCTCTTGGGCACCCCCACCCCCACCCCGGCGGCGGTGGCCAGCCTGGAGGTCAGCGAGGCCATGAAGCTTCTGCTGGGGCGGCCCGGCCTGAAGCCGGGGCAGCTTTTGCATTTGGACCTGGGGGCTCCGGCCATGGAAATCCTCACCCTAGGCTAAGGAAGGATAAATGATACCCCGGCGCTTGACCCAGGGCCTTTGCGCCCTGTTCATGCTGGTTCTGTTGGCCGTGGCTTCGGCCCAGGCCCAGATGCCCGGCCAGGTGGTGCTCATCCTGGACGAGCCCGCCACCCAGGGCCTGCCCTTGAATTTCCGCACCAGCTCCTTTGCCTTTCAGGTCAAGGCCAAGCATGCCCCCACCCGTTTGGGCCTGGACGCCCTGCTGATCTCGGGCAGCTCCCAGTTCTCTCTGGCCCAGTTGGGGGTGATGCTCACCAAGCTGCCCCTGCCCCTGACCGTGGTGGATTTGCGCCAGGAGTCCCACGGCTTTGTGAACGGCCTGCCGGTTAGCTGGTACGGCCCGCGCAACTGGGCCAATCAGGGGAAGAGCCTGGCCCAGGTGACCACCGACGAAGACGCCCGCTTAGCCGCCCTGGCCGCAAGCCCCCAGGCGGTGCTGGCCGCCAAGGTGAAAAAGGACGCCCAAGGGATCATCTCTCACTCGACGCCCATGACCGTGAAACCCAAGGAGGCGGTGAGCGAGGCCCAAGCCCTGGCCCGGCGGGGAGTGGGCTATCTGCGCTTGCCCTTGCGGGATCACGTGCGCCCCACCGACGCCCAGGTGGACCGCTTCCTGGTTTTCTATCGCGGCCTGAGCCAGAGAGTGTGGCTGCACTTCCACTGCCACGCGGGCAAGGGCCGCACCACCAGTTTGATGCTGCTCATGGACATCTTGCGCAATGGGGACAAAGTGGGCCTGGACGAGCTGGCCAAGCGCCAGGGGCTCATCGGGGGCAGCTTTTTGCTCAGCCGCCCGCCCCAGGAGGCCGGTTTCAAGCGCGAGGTCTACCAACAGCGGGCCGAGTTTTTGCGCAAATTCTACCGCTACGCCCAGGCCAACCCAGGCGCCCGGCCCCTGCTCTGGAGCCAGTGGCTGGCCCGCCGGCCCTAATCCCGCGACGATCTAAAGCGCCGCCAGGCTGAGCTGGTGGCCGTTGCCGCCGTTCAGCGGGACCGGCAGCCCCGAACCGGTGCCGATGGGCTCCATGATCGGGACCTCGCTTTTGTGACGCGCCACCACCTCCTGTAAAAAGGCGGGCGGGAACAGGGCGCGGTCGTAGTAGCAAAGCAGGTTGATCGGAAAATGGGGAAGCAGGCGGCGGTTGATCAGGTCCTCGTAGACCAGCAGCCGGAGGTGGTTCAGGCGGCTGTCCGCCGCCCAGTTCATATCCGCCACCACCCGTACCGGCCCGTCCCAGTTGGGGACGACGCTTCGCCCTGCCTTGACCAGGGTGCCCAGGCAGGTGGTGGGCGAGAACACCCCGTCCTGATTGAACACCCGCTCCGCGGACAGGAAGGTCAGCAGGCCCTTGTTTTGGGCGGCCTCGGCGTCCACCCCCACTGCTTCCAGGCAGCAGCAGACGCTGCGCCGCGAGATGAGGTAGTGCAGGCACAGGCAGGGCTCGCCCAGGGCCAGGCCCTCCCGGAAAAAAGCGCGCACCGCCCGCCGCCATTGGGCGGGGTCGTCGCTTATCAACACCCTGTGTCGTGAATGCGCCGCGCCTCGGGCAAAGGCTGGGAATCCTCTAGGCTCCTGTTCCACCATGGCCTCCTGGCTCTATTGGGGCGGACCCATATGGGGCGGGTTGCAGTTTCAAGTTACGAAACAGATATGGGCCGTGGGAATAGGGGATAACACCTAAAACCGATAGGGATGGCGCCCATATTTAGGATGTGGGGCGAACCAGGTGGCCGGGACTGCTCAGGACTTTTTGCGGATGTCCTCGCGCACCGAGGGGGCCAGGAAATTGGTGGCCACGTACATGTTGTAGGCCAGGGAAGGGGGCAGGAGCATTAGGCGGTCGCCGTCGCTCATGGGGCCGTCTTGCAGCAGGGGCCGCCCGTTGAGCATGAGCATGCGCACCTTGCCGGTGAGGCCCAGGGCCTCTATGGCTTGGGACACCGTGGCCCCCTGGGGCAAATCCAATTGTTTTTCACCGCCCACCAGGCCTTCCACTTCTTTACGCAGGGGCCCGGCCAGCTTGACGGTTATTTGCACGCGGCTCTCCAAAAAAGCGGACCGGAGCCTGGGCTCCGGTCCGCCGCTCAATCAGGCTAGGATGAAAAGTCCAGGGTTCGGTCCAGCTCTTCGTCACTGATGTCGAAGACCTCGCTGTGGGGCCTCAGCGGCTCACGCTTGAAGAAGTCGGGCAAACGGTCCATGGACTTGTTGAAGCCCGCCCTACGGTTGAAGTCCAACTCCATCTCCAGGACCTTCTGGCCCACCGCAGGCACGTCGTCCACCGTGAGCTGCCAGCCGAAGCGGGCGTTGAGCATGGTCACCACGTCGCCCAGGGACTCGGGGTTGTCCAGCACCGGGAAGGCCACGAACAGACACAGGCCCACCGTGTCGATGGCCGCGGTGGCGATCTGGAGGTTGCGCGACAGCTCGATCTGGCCGTGGGGCTTCAGGGGATCCAGGTCGCCGCCCACCTTGAGGATGTTGGTGGCCACCGCGTACCCTGCGGTGTGGTCCGCGCCCATGGGGGTGGTGGCGTAGGTCACGCCCACGCCCTTGACCGCCCGGGGATCGTAGGCGGGCATGCTCTGGCCCTTGACCACCGGCACCCGCTTGACCCCGAACATCTGGCCCACCGCCTTGGTGCCGCAGCCCAGGATGCGCCCCAGGGGAGTCAGTTTGCCCACCTGGGACAAGGCCTCCAAAGCGCCGGGGCCGTCGCCGAACTCCAGCAGGCCGCCCTCCATGGCCACGGCCATGGCCGTGCCCATCTCGATGGTGTCCAGGCCGAAGTCGTCGCACATGCGGTCGATCTGGGCGATGAGGTCCAGGTCGCTCACGCCGCAGTTGGGTCCCCAGGCCCACACCGTCTCATACTCGGGCCACTTGGTCACGTAGTCGCCCTTTTCGTCCACGTACAGCCCGGAGCAGCGGATCACGCAGGAGGTCATGCAGCCATGGGTGCACACCCCGCCGCGTTTGGTGGTGACCTCGTTCATGTGCTCGCCGCCCACCTTTTCCGCGTCCGCGAAGCGGCCTTCGCTGAAGTTGCGGGTGGGCAGGCCGCCGGCCTCGTTGAGGATGTTGATGAGGATGTCCGTGCCGTAGGTGGGCAGGCCCTCGCCGGTCACCGGGTGGGAGGTCAGGAACTTGGCGAAGCTCTTGGCCGCGGCTTTAAAGGCCTCGGGGTCGGCCAACTCCGGGGCGTGGCCCCCGGCGGGGTCGATGACGACGGCCTTGAGCCCCTTGGAGCCCATCACCGCCCCCAGGCCGCCGCGCCCGGCGTGGCGGGTGGGCCTGAGGCCGGTGTCGGTGCAGGCGATGCTGGCCGCAGTGAGCATGGCTTCCCCGGCCTGGCCGATGGAGATGAAGGAGCACTTGTCGCCGTGGGCGGCCTTGAGCTTTTCCACGGTGTCGTAGTTGCCCAGGCCCTTGAGTTCGTCGGCCGGGACCAACTCGGCCCCCTGGGCGTTGATCACCAGCTTGTAATACTTGCCCGCCTCGGCCACGCCTTCCACCACGATGGCCATGATGTCCAGGCGGCCCAGGTGGATGCCCGGCTGCCCGCCGCTGTTGGACTCCTTGATGCCCCCGGTGAGCGGGCTCTTGGCCCCTATGGAAAGGCGGCCGCTGTTGGCGCAGTTGGTGCCGCCCAAAAGGCCGGTGGCGATGGCCAGTTTGTTCATGGGGCCTATGGGATGGCAGGTGGGGTCCACTTCGTTGCTTACGATGGCCGAGGTAAGACCACGGCCTCCCAGACCCAGGTACTGCTCGGGCACCGGTTCAAACTTGGTTATGATCTCGCTCATGTTCACGCGCAAAAGCTTGGCCATGGATAATCCTCCTAAGACTTTGGGGAGACTATCTCATTGTGGCCCAGCCCGGGCGGGCGGTCAAGACGTTAATGCTGTATTATCAATGAGTTACCTATGTCATCTTTGGCATAGGCCGGTCGGCGGCGTCCAGTACCCGGCGCACCTCGCGGGCGATCTCCCGGGAGGTGATGGGCTTCATGACAAAGGAGGCCACCCCCAGCTTGGCGGCCTTTTCGGCGCTTAGCTGGTGGCTGAAGCCGGAGGTGATGATCACCGGCAGATCCGGGCGCAGGGCCTTTACCTCCTGGGTGAGGGCCGCGCCGGTGAGGCCGGGCATGGTCTGGTCGGTGATGAGCAGGTCGTAGGCCCAGGGGTCGGCCTTGAAGGCGGCCAGGGCCTCCAGGCTGGAGGTGAAGGGGCTGACCCGGTAGCCCAGCCGCCTTAGTATGTGGCCGCCCACCTCCACCAGGCTGACCTCGTCGTCCACGAACATGACCCGCTCGTTGCCGGTGGGGTTGGGTGGGGCGGGGGCGTGGTCCGCGGCCGGCTGGGCCTCCTGGTCCTCGGGCAAGAGCACCACGAAGCTGGCGCCCGGCCCCTCGTTTTCGGCCAGGGTGATGGCCCCCATGTGGCTCTGGACGATGCCATGCACCGCGGCCAGTCCCAGGCCCGAGCCCTTGCCCGTCTCCTTGGTGGTGAAGAAGGGCTCGAACACCCTTTCCCTGAGCTCCGGGGGTATGCCCGGCCCGGTGTCGCTCACCACCAGGCGCACGTAGGGCCCGGACATGAGCCCCGGAGTCTGGGCCGCCTCTTCCCGGCTCACCTGCACCGGCTCCAGGCTCAGCTCGATGGTGCCTCCGCTTTCCTCCATGGCCTGGGCCGCGTTGGTCACCAGGTTCACCAGGAGTTGATGCAGTTGGATGGGGTCGCCCCGCACCGGGCCGCAAGGCTCCAGGCGGGTTTTTATGGTGATGTTGCTGGGTATGGCCGCCCGTAGCAGCTTCAGCGCTTCGGTGGCCAGGGCCCCCAGGTCCAGGGGCTCGGTTTCCCGCTCGGCCCCCCGGCTGAAAGACAGTATCTGCTGCACCAGGCCGCGCCCCCGCTCACCGGCCTTGAGCACCTGTTCCAGGTTTTCGGCCAGTTCGCTGCCGGGGATAGTGCTGTCCAGGCTCAGCTCGGCGTAGCCCATTATGGCGGCGAGCATGTTGTTGAAGTCGTGGGCTATGCCCCCGGCCAGGGTGCCGATGGCCTCCAGCTTTTGGCTTTGCCTGAGCTGGGCCTCCATGACCCGCTGCCTGGTTATGTCCCGGGAGGTGTAGAGCAGGGCCGGGCGCTCTTTCCAGGTAATGAGTATCCCCTTGGTCTGTATCCAGCGTTCACTTCCGTCCTTGGCCAGGATGCGCATGGCGTAGTCGTTGACGGTCGGTTTGCCGGCCAGGCGGTCGAGGTAGCGCTGCGACACCAACGGCAGATGGTCGGGGTGGATGACTTTTTTAAAGTCCAGGGAGCGCAACTCTTCCTGGGTGTAGCCGATCAAACGCTCCACCTCTGGGTTGGCGAAGACGAAAATGCCGTCCTGGAGAATGTAGATGGCGTCCTGGGCGTTGTCCACCAGCAGGCGGTACTGCTCCTCGCTTTGCTTGAGCGCCTCCTCGGCGGCCTTGCGCTTGGTGATGTCCACCACGTTGCCCAGGTTGGCTTTGCGTCCCTGGTACATGATGTGGGCGTCCAAGGCCTCCAGCCAGATCGTTTTGCCGTCGCCGCGTATGGCCCGGAAAGTGTAGTGGCGTTGGGCAACCTCATGGTGTTGGCGCAACCATCCCCCGCTCTTGACCATCTCCCGGTCCTCGGGATGCACATATTCCCAAGGGGCGTGGTCCAGCAATTCTTCGGGTTTGGAAAAGCCCAGCATGCCGACCAGGCGCGGGTTGACGTATGCCAATTTACCGTCCTGAATCACGTAGATTCCCGACAGCGAGTTCTCCACCACCGAGCGGAAGTGGGCCTCGCTGTCGCTCAGGGCCTTTTGGGTCAGGCGCAGATCGGTGACATCCAAATGGACGCTTATCATCAGGGGCTCCGGCCCAAGCTCCACCACCTCCGCCGACCAAAGGAATTGGCGCACCTGGCCGTCCTTCATCCTGAAGTTGACCGGATAGTTGCGCAGCGAGCCGTCCCGCTGCATGATCCGGCGGATAGTCTCCCGGTCCGAGGGGTTTTCCCACAGGCCCAATCCCGTGCTGGTCGTTTCCAGGGCTTCTTGGCGGGAATAGCCGGTGATTTGGCAAAAGGCTTCGTTGACCTCCAGGTAGCGCCCCTCCTTGAGGGTGGTCAGGTTTATCCACACCGGGCTGGCCATATAAAGCTTTTGGAACTTTTCCTCGCTGGCTTTGAGAGCCTTTTCGGCGCGCTTGGCCTCGGTGATGTCCTGCAACAGGGAAAGCACCAGCCGCTCGCCGCCCACTTCGATCATGGTCCCGTAGTAGACCATGTTCAAAAGCCGCCCGGCCTTGGTGCGCATGCGCACCTCCAACTCGCTCACCGAGCCCTCGCGGCGCAGGGCTTCCACCACCCGGGTGCGTCCCTCGGAGTTGGTGTTGAGCCCCAGATCCAGGATGGTCTTGCCGGTCACCTCCTGGCGGGTGTAGCCGGTGCTGCGCAAAAAGGTTTCGTTCACCTCGAAAAGGCGGCCCTCCTCCAGGGATGAGAGCACCACCCACATGGGGCTGTGCTGGAAGGCCTTGGAGAACTTTTCCTCGCTGGCCTTGAGCGCCCTGAGGGCGTTTTCGCGCTCGCTGACGTCCTCGTAGATCACCAGCTGTTCGCCGGTGCTCAGGGTCACCGGCCTGAATTCTATGGTCTTGGCCTCGCCGCTTTTGCAGGTGACCCGAAATGTGCGGGGCCGCACCTGGCCCACCTTGGAGGCGGTGAGGTCGCGCCGCCAGACCTCCAAGACCTCGCGCCGGTAGTTGGCGTCGGGAAACGCACGCCTGAACCATTCCCGGCCCCGGGGGGTCTCCTCCCGCTGATAACCGAAGATGCGGGTGAATTGGGGGTTGGTGTAGACGTATTCGTCTTGGGAGCTGATGACCGCCACCCCCAGGGGCGTCTCCTCCACCAGGGTGCGCAGGCGCTCCTCGCTGCGGGCCAGGGCCAGGGCCGCCTCCTTCTGGGCGGTGGTCACCTGGAAAAATACGCTGATGCCGTTTTCCGAGGGATAGATGCGAACGTCGAACCAGTTGCGGTAGGGCTCTTGCTCGAAAAAGGTTTCAAAGGCCTGCGGCCGTTTTTCCTGGATGGCCTGGCGATACCGCCGCTCTAGAACACTTCCCGCTGCCTCGGGAAAGGCATCGGCGAAGCTAAGGCCCAGCACCTCTTGGGCCCGGCGCTTGAGCAAACGCTCGGCGGTGGCGTTGAAGTGGGTGAACACCATGTTGTGGTCCAGGGTGAAAAAGCCGTCGCTGATGCCGTCCAGGACCGCCTGGGTGCGCTGGTGGGACTGCCAAAGCTCCTGGTGGGAGGAGACCAGTTGGGCGGTGCGGCGCTCCACCGCCTGGGCCAACTCGTCGCGGTGGCGGCTGAGTTGGGCGGCCACCCGCTGGGTCTGTCCCACCGCCGTGGCCAGGGCCAGGGAGGTGACCACCAGGCTGCCCAGGTAGGCCCAAAGCAGGACCATGCCGCCGTTTACCATTTGCTCGGCAAAGGGCCCCACCCCCATGGACGTGGCGGCCACGGTGGCGTAGCACAGCACCATGGCGCAGACGGCGGTGAGGCGGCGGCCGAAACGCAGGGCGGCCCAAAGCAGCAGGGGGAAGGACACGAAGCAGAGCATGTGGGTGAATTCGGCGGAGGCCCAGCCCCCGAAAAGGAACATGCTGACCAGTACGGCGCTCAGGGCCCAGGAAAGCAGCTCCAGGGGCTTTGCCCGCTTGAGGCTGGAGAGCGGGTGGGCGAACCAGTACAGGATCACCGGGGTCATCACCACCACGCCCATGCTGTCGCCCAGCCACCAGATGAGCAAGGGCTCGCTCCATTGGGAAGGGGGCACCATGCCGGCCCAGAGCAGTCCCGCGGCCCCGAAGCCGGCGCTTACCACGCCGGCGGCCAGGGCTCCCCACAGCACCAGGGCGATGATCTCGCGCACCCGCCCCAGGGCGCGGTCAAGTTTTTGCCGGTTCAAG
Source organism: Pseudomonadota bacterium (assembly GCA_018896025.1). Classification (GTDB taxonomy): domain Bacteria; phylum Desulfobacterota; class Desulfarculia; order Desulfarculales; family Desulfarculaceae; genus Desulfoferula. The sequence goes on along the minus strand of JAHIND010000003.1, from coordinate 141,889 downwards.
ACCCACAGCCCGGCCAGGGCGGCGGCGGTGTTGCCCACGGCCACGGTCAGGGAAAAATGCCAGGGGGCTCCGGTGCCGGCGGTGGCCACCAGAGCGCCCAGGGCCACGGCCGGGGCCAGGCGCGGCCCCCAGAGCAACAGCGCGGCCAGGGCGATGCCCGCCGGGGGCCAAATGGGGGTTACGTTGCCCTGCACCGTGGCCAGGAGCATGCCCAGCTTGGCGGTGAGCACGTACATCGCCGCCACCAACAGGGAGGTGATCCAAAAGCGGGCGCCGGTCATGGGGGGGGTGGGTTTCATCGCGATCCATTTTTGGGGGCGACATCGCGTCAATTAAAAATATTACACCAATAATTTGTAGGGTTGTGGGTATTTCATTGTTTTTAATGAAGTGTAACTATTTGATAGGTAATGATAGTTTTATATCAGTAAAATGTGGTGGGCAGCCTGCGACTGCACCAAGAAGGGCAAGGCCGATAAAATGAATAATGATTCCCCGGTGGGAGAAAAGGCCCCCCTGAACGGGCAGATGGATTTGGCCCAGAGCGAGGCCCGCTTCCGGCTCACCTTTGAGCAGGCCCCGGTGGGCATCATCCACGGCGACCTGGCCGGGCGCATCCGCCTGGCCAACCGGCGCATCAGCGAGCTGTTCGGCTACCACCCCGACGATCCCGCCTTTTTACAACTGCGCTTGTGGGAATGCACCCACCCCGACGACTATTGGACCGTGGAGCGCTTCAAAAAGCTGTTGACCGGCGAGATAGACGACTACACGGTGGAAAAGCGCTATTTCCGCCGGGACGGCACGCTGTGGTGGGCCAACGTGCGCTGCTGCATGGCCCGGGACGCCCAGGGCAACCCCTGCCATTTCATCGTCATCGTTGAGGACATCAGCCAGCGCAAGCTGGCCGAGGCGGCGCTCAAGAAGGCCCACGAGGAGCTGGAGGCCAAGGTGGCCGAGCGCACCGCCGAGTTGGAGGCGGCCAACACCGCCCTCAAGGTGATGCTCAACCACCGGGCCGAGGAGAAGAAGGAGCTGGAGGCCAAGGTCAACGCCAGCGTGGCCCAGTTGGTGACGCCCTTCATAGAGCGCCTCTTGGCCAGTGGCCTGGGCCCGGACCAGAGGGCACTGGCCGAGGCGGTGCGCTCCGGGGTGAACGAGATATCCTCGCCCTTTGCCCGGCGCCTGTCCTCCAAGCTGGTGGGCCTTACCCCCAAGGAGCTGGAGGTGGCCCGCCTGGTGCGCGAGGGCAAGGGCTCCAGCGAGGTAGCCCAGGTCTTGGCCATCAGCGAAAACGCGGTGGCCTTCCACCGCCAAAACATCCGCGCCAAGTTGGGGCTCAAGAAAAAGCGCCTTAATTTATGCACGTATCTCAGGCAGATGGCCTGAGGTCATTCCGCCGGACCCTCGGCGGGCTTTTTCAGTAATAGTATTTACCTGCCAATAACCTAACGATAAATTATCTTTTGTCCTTCCATGCACCGGTCTTAACATAGGAAGCTGTGATTCACGGCTAGGTCCCAGGGACTCCGGGCTCCCCGGAGGGGGGCCGCGCCGTGGAGTTTCGTTGTGCAATCTTCTCGGGAGGCGGGATCGTTATGAGGAAACTAGCTCTTTCGGCGTTCGTGACTGCTTGCGTCTTGGCCCTGGCCGCCGCGTGGCTGGCCGCGCCATGCCCCAGCCAGGCGGCCCCCAAGATCTATCGGGTGGAGGCCCGCACCACCACCTTCGGGGGTTCCAGCTACATCCTGGGCTTCGGCATGTGCGACATCCTGAACAAGCACTCCTCCTGGGTGCGCGGCTCGGTGCTGGAGTCCTCCGGCACCCCGGAGAACATCAAGATCGTGGGCCTGAGCCCAGGCAAGCGCAGCCGCACCTTCTTCACCTGCTCGGCCGAGATGTACGAAAAGGCCAAAAAGGGCGAGGCTCCTTTCAACCAGGACCCCTCCAAGTTCAAGGACCTGATGATCATGTCCTACCAGCAGTCGCTGGCGGTGTGCATCATCACCCTGGACCCCAAGATCAAGACCCTGGCCGACCTCAAGGGCAAGCGAGTGGCCACCTGGCCCAAAGGCACCACCAAGTTCGCCATGACCTATAACCTCATCGGCGGCGCGGGCAAGGAGGTTTTGGACTCCATCAAATGGCAGTACACCGCCTATGCCGGGTACAACGACATGATCCTGGGCAAGACCGACGCGGCCCTGGCCTTCTGCCCCGAGCGCGGCAAGGACGTCTACACCACCGTGCCCAAGCTCAAGGAGCTTCTGTCCAAGCGCGACGTGTACTTCATCACCGCCACCCCGGCCATGCGCAAGCTCTCGGGCAAGCTCTACGGCGACATGTACGGCGCCACCGCCACCTTGAAGAAGGGCGTGTTGGGCAACGGGGTGCCTCGCCAGAACGTGCTGGGCTTCAACATCGTTTTGGGTTGGGCGGTGTATCCCGAGATGCCCGCCGACGTGGTCTACGAGATCCTAAAGGTCACCACCAGCCACGCCGCGGACCTGAAGACCTATCACAGCTCGGGCAAGGGCTGGATTGCCGAGAAGTTCGGGGCCTACCCCGCCCCCAAGAAGGACTGGCACCCCGGCGCCATCAAGTTCTTCGAGGAGCACAAGATCCCCTTCGGCCTGGAATACTTCAACAAGCTCTATCCCTCGGAATAAGCCGTCATGAGCCCCTTCCCCGCCCGGCGGGGGAGGGGCTTCCACCCACCAGGCGGCCAACTTCACTTTGAACGGCAGGTGTTACGAGGCATGGCGCAAGCTGAGCGAGACAACGGCGGGCTGATCCTGGGGATGTTCCCCTCGCGCCTGGATTTGGCCATGACCCTGGTGGCCGTATTCATGGGCCTGTACCACCTGGTCAATGTGTACTACTCGGTGGTGGGCACCATCGAGCACCGCATGATCCACCTGGCCTTCGCCCTCACCCTGGTGTTCCTGGGGGCGGTCAAGGCCAAACGGGGCCGCTGGTTCTGGTGGCTCTTGATCGTCGCCACCCTGGCGGTGGTGGCCTACCTGTGGCTCAACCTGGAGCGGCTGCTGTTCAACATGGGCTTTCCCACCCCCCTGGACGTGGTGGTGGGCTTTTTGGTGCTGTTCATCGTCTTCACCGCCTGCTACGCCAGCTTCGGGGCCATCCTGCCCCTCATGGCCTGCCTGCTGCTGGCCTACGGCTTCTGGGGCCACCTGCTGGGCGGGCCCATCCTGTCGGTGAACGAGATCATCACCACCGTGGACCTCACCTTCGGCTCCTACGACCTGTGGGGCTCCATCCTGGTGATCAGCGCCAACGTGATCTTCTTGTTCATCCTCTTCGGGGGCATGCTGGCCGCCCTGGGGGCCAACGACTTTTTCCTGGAGCTGGGCAAGGTGGTGGGGCGCTACTCCCGCTCCGGCCCGGCCATGACCGCGGTGATCTCCTCGGCGCTCATGGGCATGACCACCGGCCAGGCCACCCCCAACATCGCCGTCACCGGGGCCTTCACCATCCCCCTGATGAAGCGGGTGGGATACCGGCCCGAGGTGGCGGCCAGCGTGGAGGCGGCGGCCTCGGGCGGGGCCCAGATCATGCCTCCCATCATGGGGGCCGGGGCCTTTGTCATGGCCGACCTTTTGGGCGTGCCCTACGCCGACATCATCGCCAGCGCGGCCATCCCCGCCACCCTGTACTTCATCTCGGTGGGCTTTTTCGTGCACTTTTCGGCCCTCAAGAGCCGAGTGGCTCCCCTGACCGAGGAGCCGGACCGGGCCAAGCTGTGGGCCACCGCCCCCTTATTCGTCCTGCCGGTGCTGGCCATCGTCCTGTTGTTCTTCTGGGGCTACCCGGCCATGTTCGCCGCCTTCTGGGGCATCGTGGGCCTGGTTTTCCTGAGCCTGCTGCGGCGGCGCACCCGGCCCCCCCTGGCGCGGGTAATCGAGGGCTGCGTAAAGGGCGCGGTCACCGGGGCCAAGGTGGCCGTGGCCTGCGCCACCCTGGGGCCCATCATCGCCCTGGTCACCAAGACCGGCCTGGGGTTGATGGTGGGCTACTCGGTGGAGGCCTGGTCCGGGGGCAGCTTGTTTTTGGCCCTGGCCATGTCCATGGGCTGCGTGATCATCCTGGGCTTGGAAGTCCCTACCGTGGCCGCCTATCTGGTGGGAGCCATGGTGGCTATCCCCGCCCTGATCCGCCTGGGGCTGGAGCCCATCCAGGCCCACATGTTCGCCTTCTACTTTGGGGCCTTTTCCGGCCTAACCCCCCCCGTGGGCATGGCGGCCATCGTGGCCAGCCGCATCGCCGACGCCCGCTACATCAAGACCGCCTTTTATTCCATGGGCGCGGCCGGGGCGGGCTTTCTGGTGCCCTACGTCTTCGCCTACAACGGCTCCTTGCTGCTCACCCCGGGCACCGGCCTGGTCGGCTTGGCGGCCACGGTGTTGTTGGTGATCCTGGGCCTGGGCCTGTTCCAGGTGGGGCTGGTGGGCTTTTTCCTGGACCGCCTCAACCCCTGGGAACGCCTGGGCACGGGGGCCAGCGGCCTGGCCCTGCTGGTGGTGGCCGCGGTGGGGGCCGCCTGGCTCATCATCCCGGCTGGGGCCTTGGCCGCCTTTATCCTGCTGGGCAATTACCGCAAGCGCCGGACCGGGCCCCAGAGGGTCGCAACCGCCGAGGGCCCCCGCCACGCCCCGGCGGCATCACGCCAAACCTAGTTTTTGATAGTTCGGAGAAGCTCCTATGCTCATGGGCAGAGCCCTGGCGCGCAGCGCCCAACGCCATCCCGACAAGACCGCGGTCATCTTTGAGGACTGCTCCTGGACCTATCGCGAATTCAACGCCAGGGTGAACCGCCTGGCCCATGCCCTGAGCGGCCTGGGTCTGGGCAAGGGCGACAAACTGGCGGTCTTGGCCCTCAACGGCCCCGAGTACCTGGAGATCTACCACGCCACCGCCAAGCTGGGGGTGTGGATGGTGCCCATCAACCACCGCCTCAAGGCCCCGGAAATGGCTTATCGCATCTCCCACTCCCAGGCCTCGGGCCTGGTGCTGGGGCCGGAGTTCGTGCTCTTATACGACAGCCTGCCCGCCGAGGCCCGCCAGGCGGTGGGCGATTGCCTGCTTATCCTGGGCGAGGGCCCGGCGGTGAACGGGGGCCACAGCTACGAGGAGCTGCTGGCCACCTCCAGCGAAGAGGAGCCCGAGGCCAACCTGCACCCCGAGGACATACTTTTCATCGGCTACACCGGGGGCACCACCGGGCGCAGCAAGGGGGCGCTCACCTCCAACCGGGCCATCGTGGCCGGCTACCTCTACAAGGTGCTGGACTACGGCCTGGGCCAGGGCGAGGTCACCTTGAACCCCGGCCCCTTCTGGCACACCGCGCCGCGCAACTTCACCTCCCTGGCCCTGTACATGGGCGGCACGGCGGTGGTGATGAAAAACTTCGACGCGGCGGAGTACCTGCGTTTGGTGCAAAAGCATAAAGTGACCTACAGCTTCCTGGTGCCCACCATGTTCAGCGCCATCCTGGGCCTGGAGGACCACCAGAGCTACGACACCTCCAGCCTCAAGGTGCTCACCAGCGGGGGCTCGCCCATGCCCACCCCGGTGAAGGAAGCGGCCCTCAAACGCTTTGGGCCGGTGCTCTACGAGTTTTACGCGGCCACCGAGACCCTGATCATCACCAACATCCCTGCCAAGGACATGCCGCGCAAAAAACGCTCCGTGGGGCCGCCCGCCTGGGACGTGTTCCTCAAGCTCCTTGACGAACACGGCAACCAGGTCCCCGACGGCGAGGTGGGCGAGGTCTACCTCCAGGGCCCCAGCCTGTTCAGCGGCTATTTCCGCGACGAGGAAAAGACCGCCGCGGCCTTCAAGGACGGCTGGTTCACCCTGGGGGACATGGGCCGCTTGGATGAGGACGGCTTCCTCTACATCGTGGACCGGCGCACCGACATGGTCATCAGCGGGGGGGAGAACATCTACCCCAGCGAGGTGGAAGAGGTGCTGCTTCGGCACCCCAAGGTGGCCGAGGCGGCGGTGATCGGGGTGCCCGACGCCAAGTGGGGCGAGGTGCTCAAGGCGGTGGTGGTGCTGCGGGAGGGCCAAAGCAGCAGCCTGGAGGAGTTGCAGGGCTTCTGCGCCCAGCGCTTGGCCGACTACCTCAAGCCCCGCTCGGTGGATTTCGTAAGGGAACTGCCCCGCAGCCCGGTGGGCAAGGTTCTCAAGCGCAAGCTGCGCGACCAGTACTGGGCGGGCTCCGAGTTCAAGGTCTGACCGGCCGGGTCGGACCGGCATACATCCCCTAGCTTGTTCAAACGCGGCCTTGCGGGGCCGCGTTCTGCTGCCCGTCGGCCCATTTTCGCCGCGGCGAAGTGCGCGGGGCCCAGAGAGGCCCTTGATTTATAGGCAGTTGGGGGATAACTATGGGACGAGGTTGGACTTTGGCAAGGGAACTGGGCGCCGCCGGCGTCCTTTCGGGAGAAAAAATGCATATCCTGGTGGTAAACCCGCCCCTGGGCGGCCCGGCGGCGACGCCCTGCGCGGCCTTGCGGGTAGCTTCCTTACTGTCGGGCATGGAGCCCCTGGCGGTTTGGGACGCCAACCTGGATTTTTGGAACCAGCGCCTGCTGACCGGAGCGGCTACCCAGGCGGCCGGGGTTTGGCGGGGGGCCGGGTTCTATGACCCCGCCTCCTATCTGAGCGCCCGGCAGGCCCTGGAGGAGCGCCTGGCCCAGGCCAGGCCGGAGACCGCCCAGGGGGCTTACGGCTTCGCGGGTCTGAGACTCCCGGTAATGCTGACCCTGGAGAGCCTGCTGACCCAGGCCGCCGACGAGAGCCATCCCCTGAGCGCCTGGGCGGCGGACAACCTGTCCCACCGCCTGCCCGAGGGCCAAAAAGCCCTGGTTCTGCTGTGCCTGGAGGTGCCGGGCCAGTGCCTGGGCGCGGCGGTCATGGGCCTGTGGCTCAAGAAGCACCGGCCCAAGGCGGTGGTGGCCCTGGTGGGCGACTGTTTGGAGCAGGCCGGGGCGCCCTCGGGGCCTAGTCCAGCCTGGGACCACGCCCTTTCGCCCATGGACCCCGGACCCCTGCGCGAGCTGGCCTCCTCCATCACCGGCCGGATTCCCGGCTCCGGCTGCTCCCTGGAGTGGTCCTCCATTTCCCTGCAAGGCTTTCTGATCCCCGCCCCGGTGATGTCGCTCCGGCCGGTGGTGGGCATGGACCTGGTGCGCGAGGACCCGCGCGATCCGGGCCTGGCCGCGCCGCGCCTGCTGGAGGCCCCGCGCCTGGCCGGGCTGGTCGGCCAGATGGCCGAGCGTGGCGTGGCCGGGGTGCTGCTCACCAGCCAGGAGATGCCCTCAGCCTATCTGGAGCAACTGGCCCCGGAGCTGGAAGGCGACCGCATCCCCCTGGCCCTGGCCGCCTCCCTGGAAGACCCGCCTTCGGCCCAGACCCTGGCCGCCCTGGCCCGGGGCGGGCTGCGCCTTATCCACTGGAGCTCGCCCTCGGGAGCGGTCCTGGAGAGCGGCCCCCTGCTGGCGGCCATGAACAAAACCCTGGTGTCAGCTTCGCGCACCGGCCTGTGGAACCACCTCACGCTGCCCATGGAGGGCTCCGATTCCTGGGCCCAGGCCCTGCTGGACTTCACCGGTTCCAACCCCCAGGTGGTGCACTCCTGGTCCCGGCCCACCCCCTGGCCCTGGTCCCCCCGGCCCATCAGCTACATCGGCGAACCCCGGGCCGAGGCCTACCGCCAGGTGGCCCCCTTGCCCGGCGGGCCCCTGTGGCGCAAACTGGCCGGTCCGGCCCACCTGCTGCTATACCTGGAGCGCCACGGCTGCGACACTGTGCGCCACTGGCGAGTGCGCCCCGAGGGGGACAGCGTCTACCGCCTGGGGGAGAAGCTGAACTACGTGTTCGCCGAGCCGAAGGACATCGCCCCCGGCGTACTGGAGGAGGTGGCCTTGTTGGTCCTGGCGGCTGGCAAGGTGAAGCCCGGGTGGCTGCGCCACAACCTGGCCCACGCCTATCTGGTGGCCTATACCAGCGAGGAGGGGGTGATCGTGGGCACCGACACCCTCAAGCGCCTCAGGCCCGAGTACCTCGAGCACATCAAGGATCAGTCCGGCCTGGACCTCACCGGCTACACCGAGCGCGGTTATGTTTCCATCCGTCCGGAGTACCGGGGTACCGGCATCGGCAACGCCCTGGTGCAGGGGGTCATCGCCAGGGCCCAGGGCCGCAAGATGGTCATCATCACCGGGTCGGACAACCTGGCCGGGCAAAAGCTTTTGGCCCGCAACAACTCCCGGCGGGTGAAAACCTATTTCAGCAAGCGCCTGAACAAGCCCATGCAGATCTGGATGCCCCAGGACCAGGACCCGGAGCTGGGGGAGGAAAAGTGAGGCCATGCGTCTGGCGGTGATCAGCGTGCAGGGGGAGGGGTACCACCCCAACCGCCGCCTGTTTGAAGCCGCCGCCGCCCGGGGCCTGGAGCTTGAGCTCATGCACCCCTTCCATACCTGGTGCGCCCTGGACCAGGGCAAGGCCGGGCTTTTGGACGGGCGGCCCGCGCCCCAGGTGGCCCTGCCTCGGGTGGGCTCCACCATCAGCCCCTACACCCTTGTTTTGCTGCGCCATTTGGAGCTGATGGGCTGTTGCCTGGTGAACCGCCCAGGACCGGTGGAGACCGCCAGCTTCAAGGACCGCTGCCTGCAAAGCCTGAGCGCGGCGGGGATCAAGGTGCCGGACACGGTTTTTATCAACCGGCCCCAGGCCTGGGCGGCGGCGGTGGAGCGCCTGGGGGGCTATCCCCTGGTGGCCAAGCTGCCCCAGGGCCGCCAGGGGCGCGGCGTGGCCCTGGTAAAGGGAGAGGCCGAGGCCGAGATGGTGCGCCGCACGTGGCTTCGCCAGCGCAGGGGATTGCTATTACAGCGCTATCTGCCGCCAGAGGGGCGCCGGGACATCCGGGTGCTGGTGGTGGGCGGCCGGGCGGCGGCCGCGGTGGAGCTTACCCCGCCGCCGGGGGAGTTCCGGGCCAACGTGCACCTGGGCGGGCGCGCCCAGGCCATCGATCCCGCCGGGGAGGCGGGGCGCCTGGCCCAGCGGGCCGCTCGCGCCCTGGAGTTGGAGGTGGCGGGAGTTGACTTGGTGCGTGAGGGGGCAAACATGTATTATGCTATGGAAGTAAACCATTCTCCCGGTTTCCAGGGTTTGGAAGAGGCCACCGGCCTGGATGTGGCCGGCCTGTTGGTCGATCATGCCCTGAAAATTGCGGTGAAAGCGTAGGGAAGTTTACTATTAGTAACCGTTATTATATAATGAACTCCTACGTGCGCCCTTTTAGGTATCCCCTGAATTGCAGGCGGACATCACCCTTTTCCGGGATAAAACGGTCGTAAGAAAGCGAGGGAAGCTGGTGGCAAGACACTACAAATTTGCGTGCTTCACCTGTAAGGTCGTCGCCGCGGCGTTGCTTGCAGTGGTTCTGTTCGGTTTGGCCCCGGCCTCCCAGGCCGCGTCCAACGGCATGCTCAAGGTCGGTGTTTTGGAAGAGCCCAAAAGCCTGAACCTCTGGCTGGCCAGCGACGCCTGGTCCAACCGGGTGCTGAGCATGATCTACCAGCCCCTGTTCGTGCGCGAGCCCAAAGACTCCAAGCTGGTGCCCTGGCTGGCCGCCGGGGAGCCGGTGTACGACGCCGGCAAGATGACCTACACCTTGAAGCTCAGGCCGGCCAAGTGGTCCGACGGCACCGACTTCACCGCCGAGGACGTGGTCTTCACCGGCAAGATCATCAAGGAGTTCAAGATTCCCCGCCAGAGCTCCAAGTTCAGCTTCATCGAGGACATCGTGGCCGTGGACAAACACACGGTGCGCTTTGAACTCAAGAGACCCAAGGCCATCTTCCTCACCCGCACCCTGACCACCCCCATCGTGCAGAAAAAGCAGTGGGAAAAGGTGGTGGCCGAGGCCCGCAAGTCCGAGAAGCCGCTCAGCGCCCTGCTGCGCCAGGCGGTGGACCATCCCGTGGGCACCGGGCCCTTCATGCTGGCGCAATGGAAAAAGGGCGTGTTCGTCTATATGAAGGCCAACCCTTACTTCTTCGGCAAGGGCCAGGTCATCGAGGGCTACAAGATGGGCCCCTATATCAAGGGAATCATCTTCAAGGTATTCGGGACCGCCGACGCGGCGGTGCTGGCCCTCAGGAAGGGCTCCATCGACTTTTACTGGAACAGCATCCAGGCCGGCTACTTGGACCAGCTCAAGGGCGATTCGGATATCAAACTGTTCGTGAGCAAGAAGAGCGGCCTGTACTACCTGGGCTTCAACCTGCGCAAGGCCCCCTTTGACGACATGGCCCTGCGCCAGGCCGTGGCCACCATCATCGACAAAGAATTCATCATCAAGCGCATCCTGCAGGGATACGGCGAGGTCCTCTACTCGGTGATTCCGCCGGGCAACACCTTCTATTACAACCCCGACGTGCCCAAGTACGGCTACGGCATGAACCATGACCAGCGCATTAAAAAGGCCTACGAGATTCTCAAGGCGGCGGGCTACTCCTGGGAGGTGCCGCCGGTGAACGGCCAGGGCCAGGTGCAAAAGGCCAAGGACATCCGCCTGCCCGACGGCGACCCCATGAAGGAGTTCGTCATCCTTACTCCTCCGGCCGACTACGACCCCCACCGGGCCATGAGCGGCCAGTTGATCCAGGAGTGGCTCCGGGCCATGGGCATGCCCGCGGTGAGCCGCCCCATGGCCTTCGGAGCCCTGATCCAAAAGGTCAAGGGCCAGCACGACTTCGATTGCTTCATCCTGGGCTACGGCAAGCTTTCCCTGGATCCCGGCTACCTGCGCTCCTTCTTCCACTCGGCCATGAACAAGGCCAACGGCTGGAACATGAGCGGCTATGAGAGCGCGGCCTACGACGCCCTGGCCACCGAATCCAACAACGCCATGGACCTCAATCTGCGCCGCAAGATGATCATGGAGCTGCAAAAGATAGTCATGACCGCAGTGCCCTACATACCGCTGTACAACCCCACCATCATCGAGGGAGTGCGCGTGGACCGCTTCACCGGCTGGGTGCAGATGCTCGACGGCATCGGCAACATCTGGTCCTTCTGCGACATCAAGCCCAAGTAACATAAAGGGGATAGGCTAGCCAAGGACGCCGATTTGATATGAGGAAATATGTTCTAAAGCGCCTGGCGCAGGTGATGGTGATCCTGTTTTGCATCCTCACCATCCTCTTCGTACTGTTCCGCCTGGCTCCGGGAGACCCGGTCACACGGATGGTGGACCCGGAGATGACGCCGGAAGAATCCCAGCACTTGATCGAGCAGCTGGGCCTGGACAAACCCATTTGGACGCAGTACCTCATCTACTTGAAGAACTGCTCCACCGGCCAGTTCGGCTACTCCATCCACTATGGGGAGCCGGTGGCCAAGGTGATCTGGGAAAAGCTGCCCAACACCATCCTGCTGTTCACCACCGCGGTGCTGCTCTCGGCCATGGTAGGCATATCCTGGGGGAAAATAGCCGCCTGGCGAAAGGGCAAGGCCACGGATTTGGTGCTGACCATCGCGGCCCTTGTGACCCACACCCTGTTCTTGCCCTGGCTGGCCCTGTTGTTGGTGTGGATATTCGCCTACCAGCTGGACTGGTTCCCCATCACCGGTATGGTTTCCGACGAGGTGTGGCTGGACCCCACGGCCGGGTTTTTCACCAAGGCGGCCGACGTGCTCTATCACATGGTCCTGCCGCTCACCACCCTGTTCCTGATTCATTTCGGCAGCTATCTTTTGGTTATGCGCTCGTCCATGCTGGACACCTTGAAGGAGGACTACATCGTTCTGGCCCGGGCCAAGGGGCTAAAGGAGCGCGACATACGCAACAAGCACGCCGCGCCCAACGCCTGGCTGCCGGTGGTGACCAGCGTGGGTCTTTCCCTGGCCTTTTCCATCAACGGCGGGGCGCTCACCGAGACGGTGTTTTCCTGGCCGGGCATCGGGCGGGAATTGGTGTTCGCGGTGAGCCAAAACGACTATCCCCTGGCTCAGGCCTGCTTCATGTTGATATCCACGGTAGTGCTCATGTCCAACGTGGTGGTGGACGTGCTCTACGCCTACCTTGACCCAAGGATCAGGTACTAGAGTATGCAACAAGCCACGATAAAAGACCTGAAGGCCAAGCGCCGCGCCCTGTGGCGGCAGCGCTTCATGGAAAACTGGCGGGTGTTCATGCATAACCCCTTGGGCCGGATCGGCATATCCCTGCTGATCATGTTCGGGCTCATGGCCGTGTGCTCCTACATCCCGCCCATGATCGACCCCATGTACCACCCCATGACCGGGGTGGACCCCAAGGTGGTCTCCTCGGTGGGCCCCAGCTGGCAGCACTGGCTGGGCACCGACTTCATGGGCCGCGACATCTTCAGCCAGCTCTTGGCCGGAGCTCGGGTGGCCTTCCTAGTCGGCGTTTCCGCCGCCTTCATGTCCGTGGTGCTGGGCACCGCGGTGGGCATGACCGCCGGCTACATGGGCCGCTTCACCGACACCGCCCTGATGCGCCTGGCCGACATGATCATGGTGTTGCCCACCCTGTTGGTGGTGCTGATGCTGGCCGCCTTGTTCGGCCAGTTGTCCATCTGGATGATCGTGTTGATGATCGCCCTGTTCCGCTGGCCGGGGGTCAGCCGCATAATCCGGGCCCAGACGCTGAGCCTGAAGCAGCGGCCCTTTATCGACGCCGCCCGGGTGTCCGGGGCCAGCCACCTGCGCATCATCTTCCGCCACATCATGCCCAACGTACTGCCCCTGGCGTTCCTTTACATGACCTTCAGGGTCACCAGCGCCATCGTCATCGAGGCGGGCCTGGCCTTCCTGGGCTTCGGCGATCCGGGCACGGTGAGTTGGGGCATGATGCTGCAATGGGTCTGGAAGACCGGGCACATGTTCCAGGCGCCCTATTGGCTGCTGCCGCCGGGCATCTGCATCAGCCTCATCACCCTATCTTTCTACATGCTGGGCCGGGCCATGGACGAAGTCCTGGACCCCCGCCTGCGCGACGAAACCCAGGCAGGCTGATCATGGCGCTACTTACAGTGGAAAACCTGGGCATCGGCTATCAGACCGCCAAGGGCCTCTTGAAGGCGGTGGACGGAGTCAACTTCACCCTGGAGCCGGGCCACTCCCTGGGCCTGGTGGGCGAAAGCGGCTGCGGCAAGACCACCATCGGCATGGCCCTCATGGGCCTTTTGCCGCCCAACGGCCGCATCACCGAGGGGCGCATCATCCTGGACGGCCTGGAAATAAGCGCCATGTCCGAGGACGAGCTGCGCAAGGTGCGCTGGAACAAGGTTTCCATGATTTTCCAGGCGGCCATGAACGCCCTGAACCCGGTCAAGCGCATCAGCGCCCAGATGGCGGAAGCCATCCAGGTCCATCGCCCGGAGGTGGACGATCACCAGGCCATGGAGCGGGTGGAGGGGCTGTTCAACCTGGTGGGCCTGCCCCTGGAGCGGCTCTACGACTTCCCCCACCAGTACAGCGGGGGCATGAAGCAGCGGGCCATCATCGCCATGGCCCTGGCCCTGAATCCCAAGCTGGTCATCGCCGACGAGCCCACCACCGCCCTGGACGTCATCGTGCAGGACCAGATACTCAAAGAGACCAAGGAACTGCAACGCCAGTTCAACATCGGCATCATCTTCATCAGCCACGACATCTCCATCGTGGCCGACGTGTGCCACCAAATCGGGGTGATGTACGCCGGGCAGCTGGTGGAGTCAGGCCCGGCCGAGGAGGTGTTTTTCAACTCCCAGCACCCCTACACCCAGGCCCTGGTCCGCTCCTTTCCCACCCTGGCCGGACCAAAGACCAAGCTGGCTCCCATCCCCGGCGAGCCACCCAACCTCACCGGGACCATCCCCGGCTGCCGCTTTTGCGACCGCTGTCCCAAGGACACCGCCTCGTGCAAGCTGGATCATCCCCAGTGGCGCCAGGTGGGGCCGGGGCACCATGTGCTGTGCGACCACTGCTGAAGTGAGGAATTAGGATAGATGAGCCAGAGCCGCGAAAATAAGACCATACTTCAGCTGGAGCGGGTGAGCCGCTTTTACCGCACCAGGGGCAATGTCTTTAGGGGCGGGGGCCGCCTGGTGGTGGCCCTGAACGAGATAAACCTCTCCCTGCGCGCCGGGGAGATATTCGGCCTGGTGGGCGAGAGCGGCAGCGGCAAGACCACCTGCGGGCGGCTCATCGTGCGCCTGGAGGAGGCCGACCAGGGGTGCATCACCCTGAACGGCGAGGACATCACCCACCTCAAGGGCAAGAAGCTCCGGGACTACCGCCGCCAGGTGCAGATGGTCTTCCAAGACCCCTACCAATCCCTGAATCCACAGGTGACCATCGCCGACAGCGTGGCCGAGCCCCTGATCACCAACAAGGTGGGCAGCCCCCTGGACCATATGGAGCGGGTGCTGAAGGTGCTCAATACCGCCGGGCTCAGCCCGGCCGAGGACTACGTCTACCGCTTTCCCCACCAGCTCAGCGGCGGGCAGCGCCAGCGGGTGGCCATCGCCCGGGCCATCATTTTGGAGCCCAGCCTGTTGGTGGCCGACGAGCCCACCAGCATGCTGGACGCCTCCTACTCGGCCCAGATATTCGAGATACTCCAGGGGGTGCGCGACAAGATGGGGGCCACCATCATGTTCATCACCCACAGCATGGCCTCGGCCCGCTATCTCTGCGACCGCATCGGGGTGATCTACCGGGGCCACTTGGTGGAGCAGGGCCCGGCCGAGCAGGTGATAAACGCTCCCCGGCACCCCTACACCAAGGCCCTGATAGACGCCACGCCCAAGTTCGGCCGCGCAGCCGAGGTGCCCACCTACGGCACCCTGCTGGCCGCCGAGCGCCCGGCCACCACCAGCGCGGGATGCCCCTTTTTCCGGCGCTGCGCCCTGGCCGAGCGCCTGCTCTGCGCCGGGACCTATCCCCCCTGGCACCAGGTTGGGCCCGGTCAGGTGGCCCTTTGCCACCTGCTCGAGGATGCCGCCCCCGCCGTAAACTCCGGGTAAAACGCCCTCCGGGGGGCGGGGTAGCCTCGCGGTCCTTGTGTCCTTGCGGGGCGCGTACTAAGATAGACCGCGAATAAGGCCATGCAGTTAACCCCTCGTCGGATGGGGCGATGAACAGTGTAAAGTCTTTCGTGAGCCGGTGGCTCAAGGTGCAGCCCGATGAGATCGGGGTGTTCCTTTGGTCCGCGGCCATCTTGTACCTTATCCGCACCTCCAACATCCTATTCAACAACTTCGCCGAGACCGCCTTCCTCAAGCGTTTCGGCGTCGAGTATCTGCCCATCGTCTACATCATCAACTCCCTGACCACCTTCCTGATCATGGCGGCCATAACCGGGGTTTTGCGCAAGCTGCCCAGCGGGCGCATGCTGGCCTACATGATGGTGTTCTGCGGGCTCTCGGTGGCCGCCCTGCGCCCGGTGGTGAACCTGGGCTTCGACCTGGTCTACCCGGTGCTGTTCGTGCTCAAGGCCCAGTACGAGGGGCTGTTGGCCCTGGTGTTCTGGAACCTGGCCAACGACTTTTTCAACACCCGGCAATCCAAGCGCATCTTCCCGCTCATCACCGCCGGCGGCGTGATCGGGGCCATCGTCGGCAGCTTCATCACTCCGGCCTTGTCCAAGGCCATCACCTTCGACAACCTGATGCTGGCCTACGGGGTCTCCTGCATGCTGGGGGCGGCCATGGTCTGGGGCATGAACCGCCAGTACCCGGTGCTCAACATCTCCGAGCGCAAGACCAAGAAGAAGGCCCCCAAGATATCCATGATCAGGGAGATCAAGCAGATCGGCCCCATGCTCAAGGAGTCGACCCTGCTCAAGATCCTGGTGCTACTCACCCTGCTGCCCAACATCGCCCTGCCGATCATGAACTACCAGTTCAACTTCGCGGTGAACGAGACCTACGCCACCGAAGGCGGCATGGTGGCCTTCTTCGGCTATTTCCGTGGTGTGCTCAACATAGTCAGCTTGATCATCTTGTTGTTCGTGGGCAAGATCTACACCCGCTGGGGCCTGCCCGTGGCCCTCATGTTCCACCCGGCCAACTACGCCATAGCCTTTTTGGCCTTTTTGTTCCGCTTCGACATCGTCACCGCCATGTACGCTCGCCTGTCCACCCGCGTCTTGCTGGTGACCATCAACAACCCCGCCCGCAACATCCTGGTGGGGCTGTTCCCCGACGAGTTCCGCGCCCTGCTCAGGCCCTTTTTGCGGGGCACCGTGGTCAGGGTGGGCATCTTGCTGGGCTCGGGCGTCATCTTCCTGTCCGAGCACCTGATGCACCCGCGCTGGCTTTCCATCGTGGGCCTGGTGGTGTCCCTGACCTGGGTGGCCACCAGCATCTGGCTCAAGCGCTCCTACTCCGACATCCTCCTGGGGCTCATCGGGCGCAACGTCATAGACATGCGCTCCCTGCAGGACCAGGACGTGGGAGTGATCTTCAAGGACAAGCGGGCCCAGGACCAGCTGGTGGAGGCCTGCATGGCCTCCCAGGGCAAGGCCTGCCTGTGGTACGCCGAGATGATGAAGGCCCAGCAGATGCCCGAGATGGAGGAGCATCTGCTCAGGCTCATCCAGACCAAGGACGAGAAGACCGCCATCAGCCTGCTGCCCCTGGTGCCCAAGGGCATCGGCCTCAAGGCCCTGGAGGCGTACGCCGCCCTGGCCGACCCGGCCAAGCCCGAGCTTACCGCCGCCCTGGCCGCCGCCGCCGGGCACCTGCCCCTGGAAGAGTCGGCCTCCTTCCTGCGCCGCCTGCTGGACCAGCAGCCGGACCTGAGGGTGCAGGCCCAGGCGGTGATCGGCCTGTACCACCTGGAACCCGAGAAATACCATCCCATCATCCAGCGGTGGCTGGATAGCGAGGACCACGACCAGCGCCGGGCGGGCATAGTGGCCGCGGGCGGCTCGGGCAACCAGGAGTTCCGCCCCGGCCTGCGCCGCATGCTGGCCGAAGACCCCAAGGCCGACCTGGTGCCGGATATCCTTACCGCCCTGGGCCGCCTGGACGATCCGGGCATGGACGAGCTGGTGCTGACCAGGTTGCACGACGACCCCGCCTCGTTGCCCCTGGAGGTGCTGACCAACTTCGAGCTGAAGGGCGAGACCGAGCTCAAGGCCTTCATCCGCCTGTTGGCAAGCGAAAACCAGGCGGTGCGCGACATGGCCCTGGAGCGGCTGTCCGAGGCGGAGAACCTGGACAGCGCGGTGCTCATCGAGGCGCTCAGCCTACCCAACCGGCGGCTGCGCCGGGGGCTCTACGAGCTGATGGGCCAGCTAAAGATCGGCGACCGGGAGATCATCGCCTTTGCCCGCAGCAGCCTGGAGCTGGCCTACTCGAACATCGTGGAGGCCGAGGCGCTGGGGAAGCTGCCCGAGACCCCGGAGCGCGCCCTTTTGATCCGGCACCTGATGGAGCACAAGAAGGCCAGGGTGGAGACCATCCTCCGGGTGCTGGCCACCCAGGAGGGGTCGGACCAGATGCGCCTGGTGATCCGGGGCCTGTCCTCGGCCGACGGCAAGCTGCGCTCCAACGCCATCGAGGCCCTGGAGTCCATGGTGGGCAGCGAGCTGTCCCAGGCCATGCTGCCCCTGGTGGAAGAGGGCCAGGTGAACGAGACCCTGGCCGCCGGGCGCAAACTTTTCAAGCTGCCCACTCACTTTGACGGCGATCAGGGCCTGATGGAGCACATGCTGGCCAAGAAGAACTGGGTCACCCTGTACCTGGCCCTGGTGGTGCTGGGCCAGCAGGAAGAGGGCCTGGGGCCCTACCGCGAGGATCTGCGGCGCCTGGCCAAACACCACAACCCCTACGTAAGCGTAGAGGCGGCCCGTTTGGCCGCCAGGGCCTGAGCCCCCCGGGCAAGGAGCGAGTCATGAGTCAGGAAACCAGCCTGTCGGAAAAAATCCTGCTGCTGCGGCGCATGGAAATATTCGAGGGCCTGGCCGTGGCCGAGCTGGCCGCGGTGGCCTCGGTGTGCCAGGACTACGAGGCCAAGCCCGACGAGAACATCATCACCGAAGGCGATGTGGGCGAAAGCATGTACCTGATCGTCAAGGGCAGGGTGGTGGTTTCCCAACTGGGAGAGGACGGCTGCGCCATGGAGCTGGCCACCCTGGGCGAGGGCGACTACGTGGGCGAGATGGCCCTATTTGACGACGCCCCCCGCTCGGCCACGGTAGTGGCCGACGGTCCGGTGCGCCTATTGGTGCTGTACAAGCGGGAGTTTGACGAGACGGTGCGCGAGTATCCTCAGGTGGCTTTGCAGATGTGCAAGGAGCTGAGCCGCCGCCTGCGCAACCTGCACCAAAAAATCCACGCCATCCCGGTGTGCGACCTGC
Source organism: Pseudomonadota bacterium (assembly GCA_018896025.1). Classification (GTDB taxonomy): domain Bacteria; phylum Desulfobacterota; class Desulfarculia; order Desulfarculales; family Desulfarculaceae; genus Desulfoferula. The sequence goes on along the minus strand of JAHIND010000003.1, from coordinate 123,480 downwards.
CGTCCTCTTTCACCAACGGTGAGAAAGAAAACGGCTCAAAGCCCGATTCAGAACCCGGCTAAGCTCCGCCGCCTTTTCCGGATACACCCGGCTGTAATCCCGGTCGGCGTAGAGGTCCTTGTTCAGCTCCATCTGCACCGCCACCGCGCCCCTGGCCCTTAGTTGGGGGCCGTAGCGGGCGATGATGTGCCCCCCCACGTAGGGGGTGTTGTAGGCCACGCTCAGGCCTTGGTCGCGCAAAGCCTCCCCCAACAAACGAAACACCTCGGGCGGGCAGGTGGGCTCGCCGCGCTCCGGGGCCGCCTCGCCGCCCTCGCCGCCCCGGTTGCTCAGCACCACGTCGGCTCGGTGCGCGCCGGGGTCCGGGGCCTCGGCCGGGCCGATGCCGTCCAGGGAGTGGCCGTCCACCAGGGCCCGTACGCCGGGGGACGCCAGGGCCAGGGCCAGTTCCCGGTGCCAGGGCCGCCAGAAGCTCTCAACCCAGCGGCGCTTCAACTCCTGGTCCGGGCCTTGGCCGGGGGGGAACACCGCCCGCCCGGCGTAGTCGATGGCCGCCACCACCCCCTTGGGTCCCAGGTCGTCGGGGGAGCGGTTCAGGTCCACCACCAGGCGGGTCTGGGGGGCGGGCAAAATTTTGATGGCGGGCAGAGGGCCGAAGACCTCCCGTGAGCCCAGGTCCACCGACTGCTCCACCTCCAGGGGGCTGAGCGCCAGGCGGGTGGCCGCCTGGGAGGGGATCTGGTCCGAGCAGTGGGGCAGCGAAATTACCAGAGGCAGAGCAGAGCCCTCGCTAGGCATGGCCCTTGAGCCTCCGGACCTGCTCCTCCACGAAATCCGCCACCATGGCCTCGATCTTGATGTGGTCCAGCCGGTTGATGCGCGGGATGCCGCCGGGGCTCACCACGTTGATCTCCACCAGCTTGTCGCCGATGATGTCCAGGCCCACGAAGTACAGGCCGTCGGCCATGAGCCGGGGCCGGATGGTGGCGCAGATGCGGCGGTCGCTTTCGGTTATCTCGTGCTTGGCCGGGCTGGCCCCGGCGTGGATGTTGGTGCGGAAGTCGCCTTCGGCCGGGATGCGGCGCATGGCCCCCAGGATTTCCCCGTTCAGAAGCATGATGCGCACGTCGCCCCGGGTTTTCACCTCGGACAAATATTCCTGCACCATGATGGCTTCGCGCTCGGGGTAGGGCTTGTAGGAGTTCACGTAATAGTGGATCAGGCTGTTCAGGTTGTCGCGGTCCTGGCTGCTCACCTTGATGACCCCTTCACCCCGGGAGCGGCTCAGCGGCTTGACCACCATGGCTCCGCCGAACTCGTCGATGATCTTGCGCAGGCGCTTGGGGTCGCGGCTTACGTGGGTCTCGGGGATGATGTCCGGGAAGTTGAGCAGGTACAGCTTGCTGCTGGCCAGCATTTGACCGGTGGTGCTGTTGATGGTGAACACGTCGCCGCGCACGTGGTGCAGGTATTCCAGGGTCTGGTAGTTCAGCGGCGGGTCCTTGCGCAGGAACAATGCGTCGATGCCGGTGATGTCCTCGAAGATCAGCTCCTCGCGCTTGAGGCAGGCGATGGCGTCGTTCCAGTAGTCGCGCATGGACTGGTCCGGAGCCACGCTGACGTTGCGCATGCGGGCCACCAGGCGCGAACCGCGCACGTAGACGTCGTGGGGCTCCAGGAAAAACACGGTGTGCCCCCGCTGGTTGCACTCGTACATCAACCAGCTCGTGGTCTCGTTCTCTGGCTCAATGGACTCAAGAGGATCCATCATAAAGGCGATAATCATATCTTCGCACCGCTAGTGTGATAAAGGCGCCCCTGGCCCAGGCGCAATAGAGCCGGCCGTGAAAAAAAGCCGGCTCTTGTGGAATGAAAGCAGCGGCCCCACCCCTCTGCGAATGACAACTTTAGCACAAAGACAGGGAGCGAAACAGGCATCAAGGCCCGGTTCAGGGCACCGCGAACACCTCCACCGGCTGGCTGCGCCCCTTCACCGTGGTGGCGCGCAGGCGGTCCAGGGCCACCCCTTCCCCCAGGGCGGCGGCGGTGGTTCCGCTCACCAGGATGTCGCGCCCCATGGCCTTGGTCAGCTCCTGCAGGCGGGCGGCCAGGTTCACCGTGTCGCCCACCAGGGCGTAGGTAAGCCTGCCGCCGCCGCCGATGTTGGCCGCCAGGGCCGGGCCGCTGTGGATGCCGATGCCGTGGCGCAGGGGATGGTGCCCGGTGGCGATGAGCCGGGCGTTGTAGGCGGCCAGGCGCCGCCGCATGGCCAGGGCCGCCTCCAGGGCGTGGCGGGGATGGTCGGCCAGGGCCAGGGGCGCGCCGAACACCGCCTCGATCTCGTCGCCGATGTATTGCAGCACCAAGCCGCCGTGCTCCTCCACCGCGGTGGACATGTGCTGGAAATAGCCGTTGATCACCATGACCACCTCCTTGGGGGGGGTGGCCTCCACCATGGGGGTGAAGTCCCGGAGGTCGCTGAAGAGTATGGTGACCTGTTTGATCTCGCCGTCCAGGGGGATGCGCCCGGCCAGGATCTCATCGCGAACCTGCTGGCTGACGTACAGGCCGAAGGCGTCCTTGATGCGCTCGCGCTCGGCCAGGCCCTCGGTCATCTGGTTGATCATGTCGGCGGTGTAGCCAATCTCGTCGTTGGCCATCACCTGCACCCGGCTGCCGAAGTCGCCGGTGCGCACCTTGCCCAGCACCCGCACGATCTCCCTGAGCGGCCGCACCATGTTTACGGTGACCAGGGCGGCCAAGCCCACCGCGTTGACCATGAACAGCAGGCACAGCACCACCACCGCGGTCTGCAAATCGCCCAGCACCTCGGCCGCCGGAAGGCTGCCCACCTCCACCAGGCGGGCCGATCCCTTGATGGTGAAGATGATGGCCAGGAAGGGGACCATGCAGGCCCCCAGCAAGAGCCCGGCCATGCGCACACCGATGCGGATGCGCCAGCCCCCCCGCACCCGGGAGAGCCCGCCGCCGGGGAAGAACACCGGGGCCAGGCGGTGTTGCAGCAGGTGCTCCAGCAGGAAGAAGGCGGTGGTCACGGTGATGGCCCCCACGAACAGCGAGCGCAGGGCCATGACCCCGCCGAGGTGCATCGCCACGGGCAGCTGGAACAGGACCAGGGGGAAGACCAAGGCGGCCAGGCCCCACAGGAAAAGGTTGAGGCACACGGCCCCCAGGGCTCGTTGAGCAGACGGCGGCGGGCCAGCGTCTTCAGCGCCGGGCTGGACTGGCGGCCCCCGGCCAGGTCGGCCAGGTGGCGGCGGATGGGCCGCTCCCAGGTGAGCAATAAGCCAAAGCCCACCGTGAAGGCGAAAAGGTCGTAGATGATGATCAGCCACATGATTTCCGGGGTGCGGGGCAGACGGATCATGTAGGCCCATCGGTCCAGGGCCGCCATGAGGGCCACCCCCATCAGGTTGGCCAGCAAGTTGCCTAAGAGCATGAGGTTGGCGAGAAAAAAGCGCTTGGCGCGGGTCAACCGGTCCTCCCCGGAAGGAAGTTATATTTCCAGGACCATGCCCTCGGCGGCGGCGTCCACCGCCATGCCGCCGGCATGCTTGCGGGCCTCGTCCACCATGTCTTGCACCTGGCCGTCGGTGCGGTCCGGGTCGTGATGGGTCAGTAGCAGGCGGCCCACTCCCGCCGCCTGGGACAGGGCCAGGGCGGAGGGCCAGGCGGAGTGTCCCCGGCCGTGGTAGGAGCCCATTTCGCTGGGCAGATATTGGCAGTCGTGGATGAGCACCTTGGCTCCCCGGCAGAAATCCACCAGGCGGGGCGAGGGGCTCTGGGGAGGCAGTTCGTTGTCGGTGATGAACACCAGGGCGCCCTCGGGGCCGTCGAAACGGTAGCCGATGCTGCCCTGGGGGTGGCTGAGTGGGGTGGTGCGCACCTGGTAGCCGCCCAGGGAAAAGCGGGGCGGGTCCAGGCCGGGGCCACGCACGATGCGGGCGGGGAGATGGTCAAAGGGCACCGGGAAGCCGCCCACCGGACGGCCAGAGTAAAACAGGCGCTTGAGCCCGTGCAGGGCGTTGGGCCAGCCGCCCACCAGGATGGTCATCTCGGGGTCGAAGATGGGGGCGAAAAAGGGAAAACCCATGAGGTGGTCGGGGTGCAGGTGGGTGATGAGCAGGGTGACTTGCTTGCACTTGCCCAGCAAGGACTGGCCCAGAGGCCGGATGCCGCTGCCCGCGTCGATGATTACCTGCTGCCCGCCCAGTTCAAGCTGTAGGCAGGTGCTGTTGCCCCCAAAACGCAGGGTGTCCGGACCCGGCGCGGGGATGGAGCCTCTGGTTCCCCAGAATCTCAGGCGCACTTGAATATGCCTCCCGTTGGTCCCGGCGTTGGTGCAACTCGCCCTAGAGAAAAGAGCCTAACACAATCGGCCATTACCGGCCAGGGCCGCCAGGCGGTAGAGCACCACCCGGGCCATGGGCTCCATCACCGCAGCGTCCACCTTTTGCTTCAGCTCCGGGGCCAGGCCCTCCATGCCCTGGGCGGCCCAGGCGAAAAGAGGGCTCTCTGCGAAAGGCTTGCCCTGGGGCGGGGCCAGGGGAATCTGAGAGTGGCGCAGGTAGTGGTATTGCCGCTTCAGGTGACCCTTGGGGTTGAGCACGTCGGTCAGAGGCCTACGGAAGTAGGCCGACACGTAGAACACCAGAGGCTCCAGGTAGGGGAAGCGCACCGGCTTGTGGAAATAGCGCGAGGCGTTTCTGAACAAGGCGGTGTTGCCGGTGGTCATGTTGTGGATGCGCTTGAAGTGCAGGATGGGCCAATAGCCCCGGGGGCCGGTGAGGGCGAGCATCCGGGAGCCAAAGCCGCAGAGCATGCGGCTGTCCACCATGCCGCCGGGCCGGGGCCCACCAAAGGAGCGTGCCGCCTCCAGGCGGTAGGCTACTCTGGTCAGAGGCTTTTGGGGTGAGGCCGGGCTCTTGAACAACAGCTCCTTGGGGCCCATGCGCGAGGTGAGGGCAAAAAACTGCATGGTGTCCGCGTTCTGCCCGCTGAGGATCTCGCCGCAGGAGGCCCGGCTGAAGGCCTGGTACATGGAAAAGGAGGAGTGGGCCGCGAAGGGGTCGTGCTCCACCGCGTCGCTCAGGTACTCGCGGTTCAACGGCTCGGTAAAGTCCACCGCCACCGGGGTGTAGGGCTTGCCCTGGGCCACGGCGTTTATCAGGGCCGCGCTGGCCTCCAGGCTGCGCTCCCGGTCCTGATAGGGCGCGGCCATGTAGATGGTGAGTATCTGCTCGATGCGCTCTTTTTGGCTCATGAGCAGGTAGTGGCTGTCGATGCCCGTGGAGTAGCACAGGGTGTAGGGGCCGGAGCCCAGGCGGCGGCCCACCATGGCGTAGAGGTCGTCCCAGGTGAAGGGCTTGCCGGTGGGCGGGTCCGGGCACACCGCCGCGGCCATGCGCAGGGACGCGCCCTCCACCTGGTAGAGGGTGGCCACGCTGAGCCGGTTGAGCTCCTTGAAATAGGTGCGGCCCGGCGCGCAGGTCTTCTTGCGGCTGAACCAGGCCAACTGCTCCGGGTCGTAGGCCTCCCAGGCCAGCAGATCCCGGCCCTGGGCGAAGGCCCGCCAGGAGTCGCTGATGACCAGGCGGCCGTCCTGGGCCCACCAGTACACCGTGTTGCCCAACTCGTCGGAGGTGAGCACCTGCTCCAGGGCCCCGTCCCGGCACACCAGGATGAGGTAGGCTCCGCTGAGGGCGGCCAGGCCGGGCAGACGGGAAGGGTCGGCCAGCCAGGCGGCCAGGGCTTCTTCCAGGGCAGACTCCACGGCCGCGGGGTCGTCGTCATAGTCCAGACGGCCGTAATCCACCCGCCAGCCGGGGCGGCCCAGGACATGCACCTGGCGCCCGGCGGCCTGGATGACCCCTTGGCTTTGCAAATCCGACCAGCGGCTTATTTCCACCCTGGCGTTGGTCAGCTCCAGCAGCACGGCTTCTCCCCACCCAAAAGCTCAGACCCGCGATGCATGATTATAGCCCCCTTTAGGGGCTCCTAGAGCTTGAACCACTCGGTGAGTTTTTCCATCACCTGGGGGGTGGTCTTGTCGCTCAGGTTGATGGCGTCGCGCTTCTTGAAAAAGCCGCCCACCTTTTGGTAGCGCCGGAAACCGGCCTTGGGCGCACCGAACTCGCCGGTCTTCTTGTCGAGCTCGCGGTAGAGGAACAGCACCGTGGTCCACAGGCCTTTGTTGAGCACCTGCTTGTCCAACTGCTCCACCAAAACCTGGCCGTCTTCTTCGTATTGCACCGTCAACTCGTCGTAATCGTTGGCCACGTTAAATCCTTTCGGGTCCATATGAGGGGCGCCCCGTCCGGAGACCGGGCGGGGCGGATAAATTCGCGCCAAGGCGCGCGGCTTCTATTTGAAGCGCTGCTTGTCCTCTTCCAGGGCGTCCACGATGTGGGTGGATACCTCGGGAAGCTTCCAAAGGATGCGCTCCCAGGAGGGCAGGCTGCGCACCTCCAGGGACTCCTCCTTGAGCTTTTCCTCCAGGCGAAGGATGGTCTGTTGCAGGCCCTGGTCCACGAAGGGCTTGAACACATCGTAGGTGGCGGTGAGGCGCAGCATCTTTTCCGCGATGTGCGAGGGGGCCGAAAGATGGTCGGCGGTCTGCACAATGGCCCGTGAGAGCACCTCGTAGACCATGCTCTCCTCGGCGTCGCGGTCGTAGTTCAGGTTGTTGAACTCCGCGTTGTCCGAGTACTTCTTGATGATCTCCTCGGCGATTGACTCGTAGGTGAGCGCCAGGTCGCGGAAGAATTCCTCGCCAACCTCCAGGCCTTCCTCCACGATCAGGGCGTGCAGCAGGGTCTGGATGATGTCCAGGGACATCTTGTGCAGCCCGCTCGTGGGATCGTCGGTGCTCACCCGCTGGTGCTTGTGGTCGAAGCTCTTGCGGGTGAACTCCACCTGGGCCACGTGGGAGGCCTTGCGGTACACCTCGATGAGGGTGAATATCTCCACGCCCCAGTTCAGGGAGTAGCGCATTTTTCTGAGGAGCCACATGTCCAGGCAGACCTCGCCGGAAAGCTGGTAGTCGAAGCTCAACAGGAAGTCCACCAGCCGGAGCATCTTTTCCTCGCTGCCTTCGCTGAACTTGCGCTTCAGGGCCAGCAGCAGGGGGTCCAGCAGCAGGCGCTTTACCCGCCCGAAGAGGCGCTGGCCGTTCCAGCGGGCGTAGAAGGCCTTGGAGAAGGGGTAGTTGTGCACCAACACCGGGTAGAAGAGGCGGTCCAATTGGCGGCGCTGGAAGGTCTTGATGTCCGCGTCCAACAGGCCCACGCAGGTGGCCCCCAGGGCCATAGCCACCCCGAAGCCCATGAACACATTGCGGCCCTTGCCCCGGCGGGAGATGTCGAAGCCGCCGTCCCCAAGCATCTCATAGATGCCTCTCACCGCCGGGCCGTCGTTCCACTGGATGATGTAGTTCTTGAGCCCGCCCTTTTGGCAGATATCTATGCAGGTGCGCACGTCTTCTTCGCTGGCCTGGTCCAGGCCGAAGATCACGTGGGCCAGGTACTTGGCCCCTGACAACTCCGCTACGATGTTCTCGAACACCGGGCGGTTCTCTGGATCGGTGAACTCGCTGGCCAGGGCCGGCACGATGAGCACGGGTTTTTTCCAGCGGGCCGCGTGCACCAGTTGCTGCAGGATGTCCTGTTTGTCTTGCAGGACGTAGTAGCTGGTTACTCGGGAATGGGTCTGGGCGAAGCTGGGCATAAACGAGTGTCTCCTTGGCGCGTCGAACTGAAAAGACCCCACCGGAAAGCGAAATTTTTCCGGCGGAACTGCGATCTATTCGGGTTTCACCTTATTATGCCCCTTGGAAGGCCCTTGGTCCAGGGAAGCCTGGGAGGCGGGTATCTGGGCGGCCCTGGTGATGGCCTTTTCCCCGAAACGGGCCACGATGGCGTCCTCGGCCCGGCCCAGGGCCTGGTTGCGCCCGGTTTTTTCGGCCCCGAACAGCTCCGTCTGGCCCTGGCCGGGGGCGCTCAGGTGGCTCACTCCCACCCCGATGAGGCGGAAGGGGCCGGGCGCGCCGTAGGCCTCCATCAGCTCCCTGGCCGCCGCGAATATCTCCCCGGCCGCGTCGGTGGCTTGGGCCAGGGTGATGCTGCGGGTGACCAGACGGTGGTCGCGGTGCTTTAGCTTCAGGGTCACGGTGCGCCCGCAAAACTCCTGGCCGCGCAGACGCCGGGCCACCTTTTGGCTAAGGCCCAGAAGATGGGCCGCCAGCACCTGGCGGTCCCCGGTGTCGGCCTCCAGGGTGATCTCGTTGCTCACGCTTTTCACCTCCCGGCCGGGGGTAACCCCGCTCTCGTCCCGGCCCCAGGCCAGGTCCCACAACCGGTGGCCGAACACCCCCATCACCCGCTCCAGGCGCTCCGGCCCCAGTTTCCGAAGCTCCACCAGGCGGGTGAGGCCCATCTCCCCCAGGCGCTGGCGGGCCTTGGCCCCCACGCCGGGCACCTCCTTCAGGCTCACCGTGGCCAAAAAGATCTCCAGGTCGCCGACCACGGTCAGTCCGTCGGGCTTGTCGCGGTCGCTGGCGATTTTGGCCAAAAAGCGCACCGGCGCGATTCCCACCGAGCAGGTGAGGCCGGTGGCCTGCTGCATGGCCCGCTTAATGGCCATGCCCGCCTGGGCCGGAGGGCCCCAGAGGCGCTCGGTGCCGGTGAGGTCCAGGTAGGCTTCGTCCACGCTAACCGGCTCCAGCAGGGGGGAGAACCCGGCCAGCACCTCCATGACCCGGCGGCTTACCTGGCGGTAGCGGTCCATGCGCGGAGTGAGGAACACCCCTTGGGGGCAGCGGGAGCGGGCCTCGAACATGGGCATGGCCGAGCGCACCCCGAAGCGGCGGGCCTCGTAGGAGGCGGCGGCCACCACCCCCCGCTTGCCGCCGCCCACGATGATGGGAGCTCCGGCCAACTGGGGTTGGTCCAGGCGTTCCACCGCCGCGTAAAAGGCGTCCATGTCCACATGGGCCAAAACCTGACCCTCAAGGCCTTGCAAGGCTTGCCTCCCGCTCTAAAACATGCTAGCTTCGCCCAGCTAGCCGTAAAGTGGAGTTTCCCTTTCCGGAGTGAGCCTATCTTGTACCTGCCAGATGATGCAAATCCGCGCAACCACGTGGGGGATCGCAACTTCGAGTGCCCCCATTACGTGTTTTGTCTGGATATCGCTGCGGCCAACATGTGGCCCAACTTCACTTGCGACTTTTGTATCTACAAAAAGACCAAGGAAGACAAAAAAATCGAGGAACTGGATCTCTGCGCCCCCGGCTGGGAAGATATCTGGGGCGGCAGCGGTTAGCCTTTAGCCTCCCGTAAAATCTGGGAAACGTTTGGCGCACAGCCCCTGGAGCCAGGGGTGCAGGCCTGGGCAGGCGGCCACTATGTCGCCGCGCCACAGGGCGTGCCCGCCTCCGTGGAAGTCGCTGACCAGGCCCCCGGCCTCTTGCACCAAGAGGATGCCCGCGGCCACGTCCCAGGGCTTGAGGCCCAGCTCCCAGAACCCCTGCCCCCGCCCGGCGGCCACGTAGGCCAGATCCAGGGCCGCCGAACCGGCGCGGCGCGCCCCGGCGCTCTCCAGGAACACGTCGCGGAACAGCTCCATGTAGGGGTCCAGCCACTGCTTGTGGCGGAAGGGGAAGCCGGTCATCAAAAGGGCCTGCTCCGGCCCGGCCATGTCGGCCACGCTCAGGCGCTTCCCGTTCAGCCAGGCGCCCCCGCCACGGCTGGCCACGAACTCCTCGTCCTTGGTTACGTCCAAGACCACCCCCGCCAGAGGCAGGCCATGCTCCACCAGGGCCACGCTTACGGCCACGTGGGGGAAGCCGTGGATATAATTGGTGGTTCCATCCAGGGGGTCCACCACCCACAGAGGGCCCTCCTGGGCCTGGGCCTGGGCCAGGTCTGCCGGGGTCTCTTCCGAGAGCACCGCCTGGCCGGGACAGTGCTGGGCGATGGTGGCCAACACCGCCCTTTCACTGGCTAAATCGGCGTCGGTCACGTAGTCGAAGCGCTGTTTGCTCTGTACTTGGAGGTGCCGGCCCCAGCGTTCTCGCAGGACTTGGGCCCCAGCCCGTGCGGCGGCGCGGGCGCAATGGACGTACTCGGATGTCGTGGGCAAGGGCAAAATCCTTTCCCGAGTGGGAAGATCGCGAATTACCTCTTTATTTTTGGGCCATGCGTGCTATATGATGATAACCCAAAATGTGATTCGAGGCACCCCCAGCCGGAAGCGCCAGTGAGTTCATCCGCCGTTCAAGCCTCTGAAAAAAGTTTGCTCCAGCCCGCCATCATTCCACGGGCGGAGCACACCATCAGCCGCAAGGATATCGACAGCGATGCCTTGAAGGTGCTCTATCGCCTGCACAGCCATGGCTTTTTGGCCTACCTGGTGGGCGGTGGGGTTCGCGACGTTCTCCTGGGGCGAAAGCCCAAGGATTTCGACGTGGCCACCGACGCCCGCCCCTCCGAGGTGCGCAAGCTGTTCCGCAACAGCCGCGTCATCGGCAAGCGGTTCCGGCTGATCCAGGTATTTTTTCGGGGAGGAAAAATCATCGAGGTAAGCACCTTCCGCCGTCCCGCCGAAGAGGACGATAGTGAAGTGCTTAGTGAAAACAACACCTTCGGCACCCCGGCCGAGGACGCGCTACGCCGCGACCTGACCATCAACGCCTTGTTCTACAACATCGCCGACTTCAGCGTGGTGGATTATGTGGACGGCCTGGCCGATCTTAAGGCCGGACGCATCCGGGCGGTGGGCAACGCGGACGTGCGCTTCCACCGGGACCCGGTGCGGGTGCTCCGGGCAGTGCGCCACGCGGCGCGCACCGGCTTCACCCTGACCCCGGACACCCTGGAGGCGGTGCGGGAGCACCGGGGCGAATTGTGTCTGTGCCCCACCAGCCGGGTGCGCGACGAGCTGATGCGCGACCTCAAGGGCGGGGCCTCCTCCTCCTGGCTGGAGCTGGCCCACGACACCGGGGTGCTCTACAGCCTGTTGCCCACCCTGGAGCCCTACTACGGTCCCCAGGACAGCCCTCAGCGGGCGCGGGCGGCCCAGTTGCTCTCCCGGGTGGACCAAGCCCTGGCCCAAGGCAAGGACGTGGAAGAGGCGGTGGTGTTGTGCCTGTTGTTCTGGCCGGCCCTGGAAGCGCTGTCCGAGGAGCAGGAATTCGCGCCCGGCCGCCAGGGGCGCTCCCAGTGGGCCCTTTGGGTGCGCGACGCCCTTCCCGAGCTGTCGGAGCCGGTGGCCTTCGCCAAAAGAATCTTGGAGCGGGCCTGTCAGATCGCCGGGCTGATGGGGTTCGTGACCTTGGCCACCCCCGGGCAGGCGATGCCCAAGAAGGTGGTCGCCCGGGGCTACTATCCCGTGGCCTGCGACTTGGCCGGTTTTTTGGGCTGGGACCTGGAGGGCCAGAACGCCTCCGGCCCAGACAACGGCACCACCAAACGCCGCCGCCGCAGGCGTCGACGGCGTAAGCCGCGCAACAAAAGCGCGCCCCCCTCTTAGCACCGAAAGAGAGACAAGAGATGGCCGCCCCCGCCGCCCCCGCCGTTGCTGACGTCGGCAACGAGGCCGGCATCCTCAACGTCCCCCAGCTTCTATTCCAGCGGGTGGACCTGCTGGGCGAGCGCACCGCCATGCGCCTGAAGGAGTTCGGGCTGTGGCAAGACATCTCTTGGAACACCTACGGTGAAAAGGTGCGCCAGGCGGCCATGGGACTGGCCGCCCTGGGGGTGGAGCCGGGCGACACCGTGGCCGTGATCGGCGAAAACCGGCCCGAGTGGCTCTTCGCCGACCTGGGCACCATGGCCGCCGGAGGGGTGACCACCGGCATCTACACCACCAACGCCGCCGAGGAGTGCGGCTACATCCTGAGCCACTCCCAGGCCAAGATATACGTCGTCGAGGACGAGGAGCAGCTGGACAAGGCCCTGGAGGTGCGCGGCGAGTGCCCCAACCTGGTGAAGATCGTGGTCATCGACACTGAGGGGCTACGGCATTTCTCCGACCCCATGGTCATGGATTTCCAGGAGCTTCTGGCCCTGGGCCGCGAGCACGACGCAGCCAACCCCGGCCTGTTCGAGGCGCGCCTGGCCGCCCGGGGCCCGGACGACCTGGCCCTTCTAATTTACACCAGTGGCACCACCGGCCCGCCCAAGGGGGCCATGCTCAGCCACAACAACGTGCTCTGGACCACCAAGGCCCTGGCTCAGGCCATCCCGGTGTTTCAGGAAGACGAGCTGCTTTCCTTTTTGCCGCTGAGCCACATCGCCGAGCGCATGTTCTCGGTGTACATGCACCTTCGCTTCATGTACACGGTCAACTTCATCGAAAACACCGACACGGTCACCGAGAACGTGGTGGAGGTCAGCCCCACCGTGTTCTTCGCGGTGCCGCGCATCTGGGAAAAATACTCCTCCTCCATCTACATCAAGATGAAGGACGCCACCTGGTTCAAGCGCCTGGTGTTCGCCCTGGCGCTCAAGATCGGCAAGCGCCGGGCCAAGGCCCGGCTCAGCGAGCAGGGAGTGGGCGCGGCCCTGGCCCTGGCCTTCGCCCTGGCCCACGCGGCGGTGTTCAAGAAGCTCAAGGAGCGCCTGGGCCTGGAGCGGGTGCGCCTGGCGGTGAGCGGCGCGGCCCCCATCAGCCCGGAGGTGCTGCGTTTCTACCACGCCATCGGCCTGCCGCTCAGGCAGGTGTACGGCCAGACCGAGGACACCGGCCCCACCTCCATCCACCACGGCGAGTTCATCGAGGCCGACAACGTGGGTCCGGCGGTGCCGGGGGTCGAGGTGAAGATCGCCCCGGACGGCGAGATCCTGGTCAAGGGCGAGAACGTGTTCCTGGGCTACTACCGCAACCCCGAGGCCACCGCCGAAACCCTGGAGGACGGCTGGCTGCACTCGGGCGACGTGGGCGAGCTGGACCAGCGGGGCTACCTGACCATCACCGACCGCAAAAAGGACCTGATCATCACCAGCGGCGGCAAGAACATCGCCCCCCAGTATCTGGAGAACAAGCTCAAGTTCAGCCCCTACATCAACGACGCGGTGGTGATCGGCGACCAGCGCAAGTTCGTCAGCGCCCTGGTGTTCATCGACGAAGACAACGTATTCAAGTATGCCCAGGACAACAAAATCCCCTTCACCACCTACGCCAGCCTTACCCAGGCCAAGGAGGTCAAGGAGCTGATCGGCCGGGAGATCGAGGACGTGAACAAGACCCTGGCCCGGGTGGAGCAGATAAAGCGCTTCACCATCCTGCCCAAAAAGCTCCTGGAGGAGGACGGCGAGGTCACCCCCACCATGAAGGTGAAGCGCAAGTACATCAACGAGACTTACGCGGATCTTATCAACGCCATGTACAAGGGCTAGCCCGGCTTCGCCAGGCGGCGCTATGCTGCATTGCGGGCGGCGCTCACCTCCTCGGCGTATTAGCAATACGCCTGCGGGTCTCGCTTGCCCGACGCCTTGCCTAGCACCACCTGGCTGCGCCGGGTGTTCGCGCCAGGCGGCGCTATGCTGCATTGCGGGCGGCGCTCACAGCAAAATAAAAACGCCCCGGCCGATCATGGGCCGGGGCGCCGTATTTTCTGGGACGGGCTTTGGGCTAGGGCAGGGCGTCGTTGAGCTTGCCGGCCCAGTGCTCGTAGGCGTCGGTGTTCGGGTGCAGGTTGTCGCTGAGCAGGTACTCGATCTTCAGGTAGCCGTCCTTGGCCATGGAGGCGTTGAGGTCCAGCCAGGTTTCACCCTGGGCGCTGGTCATGGCGGACAGCAGGTTGTTGAGCTGAGTCACCTTCTGGTTGATGGTGTAGGAGTTGGGATAGCCCGAGCCGGTGTGCAGGGTGGACTGCATGATTACGATGACCCCGGCCGCCTTGGAGCGCACCACCATCTGGCGCAGATTGTTGTAGACCGTGGACACCGCGACGTTGCGGATGAGGTCGTTGATGCCGCCCATGATGCAGATGACCTTGGGCTTCTTGGCCAGGGGTACGCTTATACGCGAGAGCATACCGCTGGTGGTGTCTCCGTCCACGCCGTAGTTCAGGATGGTGTTGTCGGGGAACAAGCCCGACCAGGGGCCACGGTGGGTGATGGAGTTGCCGAACATGATTATAATGTCGTCCGGGCCAAGGGAGTTGCCCCCCCCGCCACCACCGCCGCCACAGGCTCCGGCCAAGCCAAGCGCCAGGGACAACACAAGGATGATGACCAGCCGCATCTTCATGCTGCTCTCCTCCGTTGGTTTACCCGCCACGAGAATAGATATTAGTCAAGATTTAATAACCGGAGACGATAGCACCATTGTACCCGTTTGACAAACGGCAAAATAAAAAACCCTACCGCCTGGGCGGTTGCGGCGGTGACGGTGGAGGGCTACACTGAAAGGCGAACACCGGGAGAGAGAGCCCTTGAGCCGCGGACAATCGTCATATATCCTATTATCCTGCATGGTTATGCTGCTTGTTGCGGCCGTGGCGGGCTTGGCCTTCAACCTGCTGACCCCCCAAGGCGTCGGCTGGACCCCCAGCCACGTTAGCCGTCCCCTGTGGAGCGCCGTGGACCTGGCCCAGGCGGCTCAGCTGCAAAAGGACGGCGCGCTGCTGGTGGACGCCCGCGACCCCGGCGACTACAAGCTGGCCCGGGCCGCCGGGGCGGTGAACCTATACCCCGAAGAGTTCGACCTGCTGTGGCCCCTGCTGGGCCCCACCCTGCGCCAGGCCCCGGCGGTGGTGGTCTATGGCCGCTACTTCAGCCGCTGGCCCGCCGCCCAAGTGGCCCAGCTTTTGCGCGGCCAAGGGCTGACCAAGGTCTATGTGATGCTGGGGGAGCTGTCCGACTGGCAAAAGGCGGGCCTGCCCGTGAAAACCCCCCGGAGGAAACGGCCATGAAGAGCCTGGGCGAACTCATCTCCCTGGCCTGCCGCCTTTTCCTGGCCGGGCTTTTCCTGTGGGCGGCCCACGACAAGGTGTGGGACCCGGCCTCCTTCGCGGCCGCCGTGTCGCGCTACGACCTCATCCCCATGGGACTGGTGAACCCGGCCAGCGTGCTGCTGGCCTGGCTGGAGCTGGTGGTGGGCCTGTGTCTCTTGGTGGGGCTGGCCACCCGGGCGGCGGCCTTGTGGTCGGCGCTGCTGCTGGTGTTTTTCACCGGCCTGATGATCTACGCCGGGATGACCGGCGCGGGTTTCGACTGCGGCTGTTTCCCCGGCGAGGCGGGCCACCCGGCGGGCTACCAGGCGGCGCTGCGCGACGCCCTGATGCTGCTGCCCGCCCTTTGGCTCCTGGTGCTGCCCGGCCGCTGGCTGGCCCTCACCGGCCGCCGCCGCAAGCATTCGGACCGGCTCACCCTATCCGTTTAAAGCTGTCTTTCCCGCTACGGCACACCGGGCAGGCGTCCGGGGTGTGGTCCTCGAACACGTAACCGCACACCTCACACACGTAGTAGGTGACCTCCCGCCCCCCGGCCAGGGCCGACAGGGCCCGCTTGTACAGCTCGGCGTGGCGCGCCTCCACGTCCCTGGCCCGCACCAGGGCCCACTCCAGGTCGGGCCGCTTGGCCCCCACCGCCGCGGCCAGGATGGGGGGGTAATGCTCGGACTTGGCGGCCAGTTCGTGCTCAAAGGCGGCCTGGAGGTTGGCCTCGGTGTCGCCCACCACCCCTTCCAGGTAGTTCAGCATCTCCTTGGCGTGCACTGCCTCGGCCTCGGCCACCGCCCTGAACAGGGCGGCCACCTGGGGCAGCTCCTCCTTGGCCGCCTGGCGGGCGAAGGCCTGGTTGCGCACGGCGGCCTTGGACTCCCCGGCAAAGGCGGCCCGCACCATGTCCTCCAGCTCTGGGGGCAGGGGCTCCAGCAGCACGAAGCGGTTTTCGTCCGCCCCGCACTGGGGGCACTTGGCGGGGGGCCGCTTGCCTTCGTGGATGTAGCCGCATACCGTGCAGCGCCAGCGTTTCATGGCTTTCCCTCCCAAGATATGGCGTCGGTGGGGCAATCGGCCATGGCCTCGTCCACCTCCGGCGGGTAGGAGTCCATCTCGGCCACCTCTATGTAGCCGCCCGCCTGGTTCAGCCTGAACACCTGGGGAGCCAGGTCCAGACAGCCCTCACACAGGGTGCAGGCGGCCATGTCCACCACCGGTCGTTGGGGCATCTTCTCCTCGCAAAATCAAAGCGGGCCGGTCCGCCTGGACCGGCCCGGCATAGTCTGAAGGGGGGCCTATTTTCTTTCCAGCAAATTTTGGGCCTGGACCTTCCACTCGGCGTCCTCAGGCTCCAGGCCCGGCTCCACCGGCCCGGCGATCACCACCTTGAGCACTTGGTTGGCCTCCTGCCCCAGGTCGTCGTCGATGTAAACTTCGGCCAGGTAGATGTGGTTCAGGTAGCGATTGGGGCCCTTTTCGACGGCGGTCTTCAGGTATCCCACGGCCTTCTCATTGTCGCCGCCAAACAGGCCGGGCAGCTTGAAGTACAGCCGTCCCAGCACCCGGTAAGGCCCTCCGGCCTCGTAATTGGGGTCCAATTCGATGACCGTGGCCATCTCCTTTTTGATGGGGTCCACCAGCGACAGGCTCTCCATCACCCCCTTGGCGCTGCCGTACACCCCGTAGTTGACCCCCAGCCAGTAGTGGCCGGGCAGGCTCTTGGGGTTGATGGCGATGGCCTTCTTGGCCGCGTCCACCCCGCTCTGGAAAACGGCGAGCTTCTGGTCCTTGGGCACGTGGGAGCCTACCCAGTACTCGGTCCGGGCCAGCTTCCAGGCGGCCTCCTCGCTCTTGGGGTCCTGGGTCAGGGCCTGCTTGTAGAGCCCCGCCGCCTGTTTGGCCTTGGCCAGGTCGGCCCGCTGGGCATAGAGCGAATCTCCCTGGGCGATCAACTCGGCGGTGGCGGCGGCCAGGGCGGCCCCGGCCAGGCACAGGGTCAAAAGGCCCAAGGCGGCGGCGAAGGCAAGTTTTTTAGCGAAGGATTGCATGTTCCCCCTCCAGTATGTTGGGGCCTGGGCCCCGGCGCGCGTGCGGGCTGCGCCTGTTGATCTACTACTTTACCTCTGGTGGGCCGCTGGGCTCAAGCTCCCTTCATGAACGAGCGCAGGAAGTTCTCATAAGAGAGTTGGCCCTGGGTGTGGGCCATGAGGCTGCTTTCGCGGCCAAAGAGCTCTTCCACCATCCGTGGCGGCTCCATCCCCTTGGCGGCCAGTTCGGCCACCTTGGCGGCCATCTCCTGTAAAAAGGCGATGCTCTGGGCCAGGGCCGGGGCCGCCGGGTCCACCACGTCGCCCATGCCGGTGAACATCACCTTGGGCTGGCGAGCGGCCAGGGCCTTTTGCGCGGCCAGGATTTGCCGGCTGTTCTCGTGGTCCCGGCTGGTCTTTTGCTGGGGGGCCACCCACAGGTCGCTGACAAAGGCCCAGCCCTGGCCGGGCTCGTAGTACACCACCAGGTCGTCGCTGTGGCCGGGAGCGGGGATCACCTCCAGGCGGTACTCGCCCGCCCGCACCTCGCTCCCCAAGGGCTGGGGTCGGCTGGGCGGGGCCGGGCCCCACATGAGCATCTGGTAGGGGTACAGCTCCTTGTCCGGCGCGGCCAGGCGCTCCAGGGAGGCGGCCGGGGCGTACAGCTCCACCCCCAGCCTTTCGGCCAGCAGGGCGTTGCCCCCGATGTGGTCCTCGTGGTGGTGGGTGTTGACCACCACGCGCACCCCCCGGCCTGTGAGGGCCTGGGCCAATTCGGGCGCGGTGTGCAGGCAGCCGCTGTCCACCAGCACGCCCCCCACCAAATAGGCGGCGCACCAGTACAGGACTTGGCCGTTTATCTCCCGCCCCATCTTGAAACAGGTCACCGGCCCGTGCTGGCTGATCCGGATCATTACTCCTCCCTGGTCCTGGCGCCGGGCCTCTGCTAAAGTGGAATAAAATCTTCAGCCTGGGAGACGCCGTGCGAATTTGCGCCGTTGTAAGCCTGGTTTTGGTCCTTTGCCTGGCCGCCCCCGCCCTGGCCCTGGTGGGCCCGGGAAAACCCCTGGCCGATCTCACCCTGCCCGACACCGAGGGAGCCAAGCACAGCCTGGCCGAGTTGGTGAAGGGCAAGGCGGTGGTGATCGTCTATTGGTCGGTGAGCTGCCCCCACTGCCGCACCGAAATCCCCCGCCTGCTTTCCATGGCCCAGAGCCTGGAGGGCAACCCCATGGTCATGCTTTTTGTCAACGTGGACGGCAAGGCCATGACCCCGGCGGTGAAGGCCTACGCCAAGCAGGAGGGCCTGCCCCAGCCCTGGCTGATGGACATGGGCCCGGGCGACTCCCTGCCCATGGCCGACGCCTACGACATCATCGGCACCCCGGCGGTGCTGGTGCTGGACAAGAGCGGCAAGCTGCTCCTGGCCCAGGAGCTGAAGCCTGACTTGAAGCAGATCAAGCAGGCCCTACGGGACGCTTTCTAAACTGGTTATTTTAGGCAGGTCGGAAAGCTTTGAACAACGATTCAGTTTTTTCGTTGTCTTTTTATAAAGGGTCCAGGCCTCGCGGGGTGGCCGTTTGCATCAAAAATCGGCATAGCCAACCCTGGATCACTCCAAGAGCTCTTTGAGGCACACCAGCAACCTCCCCACCGGCCGGGCGTTGGCCAACTGGTGATTGAAGCACAGCACCAGGGGCAGGCGCCCCTGATCCAGGGAGCCGGGATACAGGGCCATGGAGTGGGCCGGGGTGAAGGAGGCCTCCTCGATGCCCTTCAGCCCCACCATGCTGATGAACAGCGGGGCGTTGCGCCGGGCGTAGTCCTGGGCAAAGGCGCCGGTCAGGCGCTCGGCCCAGTAGCTGGCCACGGGCAGGGTTTCGCGCATATGGCCCCTGAGGCCTGGGAGGCCCAGGGCCCCTTGGCGGGCGCGCAAAAGCTCCTCCAGGGCGTCAAGCTCCAGGTGGTGGGCCGCTTCGACCACCACCATGTCGCAGGAGGCGTCGCCGTTTTCCAACACCACCCCCACCCTGACCGGCCAGCCCGCCCAGGCCAGGCGGCCCCAGAAGGTGAAAAAGTTCAGGCGGGGGTGCAGGGCCAGGGCGGCCGAGGCGGCCCAGGTTATGGCGGCCAGCCGCCGCCAGGGCGATGCGTCCGCCAGGGCGGGGCGCAGGCGGGCGGTGGCCTTCAGGGTTACGCCGGGGGTCAGCTCGAAGCCGCGCCACCAGGCGCGGCGGGCGAAGCGGTTGCCCTCGTGGATCACGGGGTAGGGCCGCGGCGGGCTCATGAAACCTCCCTCAAGTAGTTGCTGTCCAACGCCCCAATAATGCCTCCTTTGGGCCATGATTGCCATAAGCTACCGCGATAAACAGCTATCATAGTTGTTGACGCTCCTCCTCAGCCCGCCATATATTCAGCGAACATTTTCCGCGCGGTTCACGACTTGGTTCTGAAGGGTTTGGTTACCACCTGCTCAGGGCAAAGGTTTTAGTGATCGTGAAACGGTTGGTTTTTGCCGCGCTTTTTTTGGCGGGCGCGATACCCTGCCTATTGCTGGTCGTTTTTTTTGTGGACCCACAGGACCGGGCCTACTGCCACCAACAGGTATTACTTGAGAGCCAATTCCAGACGCTGGAGGCCGGCAGGGAGATGGACCTGGAACCCGGCCCGGCTTTTCCCTGGAACGGGGGCCTGGAGCTTACGGCCTTTTGCCGGGGGCCCTGCGGCGGGCTGCGCCTGCGCCTGCCCGGTGGGGCCGGGGATGTCTCACCCGCATCCCGGGAGGAGCAGCGGCTGTATTTTATGATACCGCCGGGCTCGCACGGCCGCGCCCTGCTGCACAACCCCACTCCCCGGCCGGTGGTGGTTTCCGGCTACCGCTTCAAGAACTATCTCGTCAACAACAGCAACTTCCCCCGCTTTCTGCTGCTGCTGCCCAGCCGGCACGGACTGGAGCCGGGCCTGGGAGGGCGTCTGATTTGGCTGTTGTTGGCCCTGGCTCTGCAATTGGGTGGGCTGTGGGTGGCCGCCGGGCTGGGGCGGACGGGGCGGCGGACCCTGCCGCGCTGCCTGGTGTTGGCTCCTCCCTGGCTGGCCCTGGCCGCCGGACTCTGGCTGGCCGGGAGCGGGCTGAGGTTGGTGCTTGCCAGCGAGACGCTTTTGATCCTAGCCGGAGCGGGAGGGCTTTCCGCCGCCGGGATTCGCTGGGGGCCGCCGGCCTGGCGGCGGCTGGCGGCCTGGGTGCAAGGGCCCCTGCGCGGCCTGCTGACCCAACCGGACGGCGAGGCGGCTGGGCGCTTCACGCAGAGATGGGCCGCGCCGTTCCTTTACCTGACCATGGGCCTGTACCTGGCCTACGCCGCCATATTCTCCTTGCGACCCGGCTGGCAGGCCCAGGAATGGGTGGTGGGCAAATACACCTGGCTGGTGATGGTCGCCCTGCTGGCCGCCTTGTTGGCCGCCTGGCGCCTGGGTTGGCTGGGTTGGCTGGGTCGCCTGGGGCCATACCTGCCGGGTTGGGCCGTCTTTTTGCTGGCCTTACTGCCCCGCCTGTCCTGGGCCCTGTTCAGCGGGGTCAAACAGGAAAGCGATTACGCCCACTTCGCCCGCATGGCCAGGGAGATTTATGAGGGGTCGTATTTGCTGCTCCCATATAAAGGGCTGGGGCTGGAAGCCATGCACAAGGGCATCTATTGGCTGGTGGGCACCGGACCCTCCATCGTCTCGGCAGGAGCCTATTGCGTAGCTGGGCCCTACCAGGAGGCGGCCCTGGCGCCGGTCGCTCTGGCCTCGGCTCTGGAGGTCTACCTGGTCTACCGAATCGCCCTGCGCCTTTGGGACCGCGACACCGCCGCCCTGGCCGCCTTGTTCCTGGCCCTTTGCCCCACCCACGTGCTGTTCTGCAACCTCATGGGCAGCGACGTCTATTTCTCATGCCTGATTACCTTGGCCTTTTTCCTGTTCAGTAAGTTCAGGGACCGCCTCGGCGATTTGTTTTGGGCCGTTTTGAGCGGGCTCAGCTTGGGAGCGGCCCAATGGATGCGCCCCACCATGCCCCTGTTCCTGGTCTCGCTGCTCACCACCATGGCGCTGGGGTGGTGGCGGCGGCCCGCCAAGCTGGCCTGCCTGGCGGGATGCCTTTTGTTGGGCACTGCCCTCTTGGTGGTGCCCATCTTGGAACACAATCTGGAGGAACTGGGGATCGTGAGCATCAGTCCCTCCCAGATGGGCAACTGGAGCCTTCTGGTGGGAGCCAACCTCAAAAGCCGGGGCTGGTTCACTTTAAATGACGTGCACATGTTGCAAGAAGAAGTGGCCCGGCGCACGGTGCCGCCCAATGTGAACCCCCTGATCTTCGCCGAGGAGGTGTCCCGGGAACTGACCTGGAAGCGGATCATGGCCGACCCCATGGGCTACCTTTGGCTGGCTGTGGTGCACAAGCCTCTGTCCCTGTGGGCCAGAGCCACTCACCTGCGCCACAGCCTAGTCACCTCGGTGCTGCGCCAATGGCGCAAGGATATCGAGGCCGTGGCCAGCTACTATTACAAGCTGCTCATGGCAGTGGCTATCGGGGCCCTGTTGTGGGGAGGCCTTCGGCGACGCCTGCCCGCGGGGGTGTTGTTCAGCCTGACCCTGGCCGCCCTGTTGACCAGCGCCAGCCACGCGGTATTGGAGGTGCAACCACGCTACCACTTCATGTTCCTGCCCTGGCTGGCCATGTTGGCCGCTTCCTGGGCCAGCCTTTCTCGGCGGGTCTGAAGCCCCTTCAGGCGCCTTTTCCCCTATGCGGCTTGACCTCCTCAAGCTTAGAGCGGAAAATGATAAAAATGATTCCTAAATGGAGGGTGAAGTGGACCTGAGTAAGGTGATAAACAGCTCACGTGACCTGGCCCGGCGTTTCGTGGCCCAGGGGCACGACACGGTGCGTCTGCCGGTTTTCTCCTTCAGCGATTGGCAGGCCATCTACAAGCGGCCCTCCAGCGGGGCCAGCCTGGCCGATTTCCGCCGCCAGGCCAAGCAAAATTGGTATTTGATGCATTTCCTCAGGGAGATGAACGTGGAGGTGTTGCCGGTGCCGGTTGCCGCCGGGCCCTTCGGCCAGTGGGCCAAAGACGGCGAGCACGACCTGGGCAATGCCCACGACTTGGCCCACGCGGTGGGTGAGTACGTCAACGACCCGGCCACCCCGCCCGCCGGTTGCCGCCACGGCTCCCTCAACGCGGCCTATGACGGCCTGGGCGGCCTGGCCACCATCACCGTTTTCGGCGAGGAGGGGGGCACCCCGGAGGTGATGACCGTGGTGCAGCACTCCAGCGAGGGCCAGGTGCTGCAATCGCTGCAACTGGCAGCGGTGGACTACAGCCCCGAGGCGGCCTGGGAAGAGGCCAAGAAGTTTCTGGACCGGGTGAAGCCCCAGCGGGTGTATCACGACGAGACGGTGCGGGTGCCCGAGTACTGTAGCGACTGCAACGGGCTGATGGTCAGTGTGGCCTCGCCCGAGGAGGCGGCGGCCCCGCATTAGCCGGCTTCGCCAGACGCCGAAATACGGCGTTGCCGGCATCGCTTAGGCCTCGGCGTATTAGCAATACGCCTGCGGCCTGCGCTCACCGGGCGCCTTGTCTTTCGACGCCTGGCTGTGCCGGGACCCTGGCGGGCGGGATGGTTTTAAAAGAAGTCTTTAGATAAGCGCCGCGCAAAAGAAAGCCCCCGCTCCAGAGAGCGGGGGCTTTTTGGGTCGCTTGGCTTAAGCGGGGAGGCCTAGTACATGCCGCCCATACCGCCCATGCCGCCCATGCCGCCCATGCCGCCAGGCATGGCCGGGCCGCCCTTGTCGTCCTTGGGCTTCTCGGCGATCATGCACTCGGTGGTCAGCAGCAGGCCGGACACCGAAGCGGCGTTCTGCAGGGCGAAGCGGGTCACCTTGGTGGGATCGATGACGCCCGCCTTGAACAGGTCCTCGTAGGTGTCGGTCTGGGCGTTGTAGCCGTCGGCGCCCTTCATGGTCCGCACCTTTTCCACCACGATGGAGCCTTCTTTGCCGGCGTTCATGGCGATCTGGCGCAGAGGCTCTTCCAGGGCGCGCTTGATGATGTCCGCGCCGGATTTCTCCTCGCCCTTGACCTTGTCGCGCACCTTGTCGGCCGCATCGTAGCAGCGCAGCAGGGCCACGCCGCCGCCGGGCACGATGCCCTCTTCCACGGCCGCGCGGGTGGCGTTCAGGGCGTCTTCCACGCGGGCTTTCTTCTCTTTCATCTCGGTCTCGGTGGCGGCACCCACGTTGATCACCGCCACGCCGCCGATCAGCTTGGCCAGGCGCTCCTGGAGCTTCTCGCGGTCGTAGTCGCTGGTGGTCTCGTCGATCTGGGCGCGGATGGTGCGCACGCGGCCTTCCAGGGCCTGACGGGAGCCGCCGCCATCGACGATGGTGGTGTTGTCCTTGTCCAGGGTGACCTTCTTGGCGGTGCCCAGGTCCTTTAGGGTGGCGCCGTCGAGCTTGACGCCCAGGTCTTCGCTGATCACGGTGCCGCCGGTGAGGATGGCGATGTCTTCCAGCATGGCCTTGCGGCGGTCGCCGAAGCCCGGAGCCTTGACGGCGCAGGCGTTCAGGGTGCCGCGCAGCTTGTTGACCACCAGGGTGGCCAGAGCTTCGCCCTCGATGTCCTCGGCCACGATCAGCAGGGGACGGCCGCTCTTGGCAACCTGCTCCAGCACGGGCAGCAGGTCCTTCATGGCGCTGATTTTCTTTTCGTGGATGAGGATGTAGGGCTCCTCAAGGTTGGCTTCCATCTTCTCGGGGTCGGTGACGAAGTAGGGGCTCAGGTAGCCGCGGTCAAACTGCATGCCCTCGACCACCTCCAGGGTGGTCTCCATGCTCTTGGCCTCTTCCACGGTGATGACGCCCTCTTTGCCCACCTGGTTCATGGCCTCGGCGATGATGTTGCCGATGGTGGTGTCGTTGTTGGCGCTGATGGTGCCGACCTGAGCGATCTCGTTCTGGTCCTTGGTGGCCTTGGACATCTTCTGCAACTCGGCGACCACGCCCTCAACGGCCTTGTCGATGCCGCGCTTGATGGCCATGGGGTTATGACCGGCGGCCACGAGCTTGGAGCCCTCGCGGTAGATGATCTGGGCCAGGATGGTGGCGGTGGTGGTGCCGTCGCCGGCCACGTCAGAGGTCTTGGAAGCCACTTCCTTGACCATCTGGGCGCCCATGTTCTGGAAGCGGTCTTCCAGCTCGATTTCCTTGGCCACGGTCACGCCGTCCTTGGTGATGGTCGGCGAACCGAAGGTCTTTTCGATAACCACGTTGCGGCCGCGGGGGCCCAGGGTTACCTTGACCGCGTTGGCCAGGGCGTCGACACCCTTCATCATGGCCTCGCGGGCCTTTACATCGTATTTCAACTCTTTGGCCATAGTTCTATCTTCCTCTCCAAAACTGGAAATTGGTTTTTTCTAGATAGGGATGTGAAAGGCGCGCGTTAGGCGATGACGCCCAGGATGTCGTCTTCGCGCATGATCAGGACTTCCTTGCCGTCGATCTTGACCTCGGAGCCGGAGTACTTTCCGAACAGCACGGTGTCGCCCTTTTTCACGGACATTTCCAGCTTGGTGCCGTTTTCCATGACCTTGCCCGGGCCCACTGCGAGAATCTTGCCCTGTTGGGGCTTTTCCTTGGCGGAATCGGGAATGATGATGCCACCGGCGGTCTTGGTCTCTTCTTCCAGCCGCTCTACGATCACGCGGTCCTGCAGCGGTTTGATTTTCATGCGTGCCTCTCCTTAAATAACCGTTATAGCGAAATTAGTTTGCCCCGACTCTTTCGGGGCTCTTGAAAGCGCGTTTATTAGCACTCGTTTATTAGCACTCTCCGACACTGAGTGCTAATACACGAACAATAAGCACCAAGTGCTTGCTTTGCAAGGGGTTGGCCCAAATTTTTTGTAAAAAATTTGGAGGGCCGGCGGCGGTCGGGAAGGGTGATTTCAGCCGGGCCGGGCGCTCGAAGCGCTTGGTGAGTTAAGCATAACGGAAGCGGGAGGTGGTGTCATCTCCGCGAGGGACTTTCCACGCGGCTTCCGGCTAAGCCGCCTAAACTAGTCGGGTTATGCCCGGAGCCACCTCGGGGTAATCCTCGCTCATGCCTATGTCGTGGCCGGGAAAGAGCAACTCGGGCGACGAGACCAAGTTCCGCAGGCGCTTCATGGAGAGCAGCCAGGCGGGCAGGTCGAAGATGAAGGTGCTGGGCCAGTCCTCGCGAAAGTTGGCAAAGGTGTGGCCGCAGTCGCTGGCCACCACCGCCTCGCCTTTTTCGGTGACGGCCTTCAGGGCCATGAGGCCGGGGCTGTGCCCCGGCGCGGCGACCAGCTCCAGGCCGGGGGCCAGGGGCGCGTCGCCCGCGTGCAGATGCAGGCGGCCCTGTTCCTGGGCCGCGACCAGGGCGGCCTGGTCGCCGGGCTCGTGCAATAGGGTGAAGATCGAGCGGCGCACCAGGGGGCTGGTGCTCCAGAAATCCCACTCGGCCCGGCCCAGGTGCACCTGGGCTTGGGGGAACAATTCCGCTCCGCCGCAGTGGTCCCAGTGCATGTGGCTCAGCACCAGGTGGCGCACCTCATGGGGCTCCACTCCCAGGGACTTCAACAGCTCCACCGGGTGGACGTAGCCCTTGAGGTTCCTCTGGGCCGCCCGCTCCGGGCTCACCCCGCAGTCCACCACCACCGGGCCTTCCGGCCCCAGCAGGCACCAGAAGTAATAGGCCCGCTTTACCCGCTTGTCCCAGTCCCGGTTCCACAGGAGCAGGGCCTGGGAGCTTTCTTCCGGCCCGGCGTAGCGCAGGGCGTATATCTGGTAGGCGTCCAAGGGGCCTCGCGCCTCCCTACATGGCGTGTTCGTCGGTGGCGTTGATGGCCTTGTCTATCTCCGCCTGGAGTTGGGGCGGCAGGCCGGGGATGTCCACGCTGAGGAAACCCCGCACGATGGTGGCGGTGGCCTCGTCCTCGCTGAGCCCACGGGCCATGAGGTAGTTGATCTCCTCCTGGGCGATCTTGCCCACCGCCGCCTCGTGGCTCATCTCCACCCCGTCCACAAAGCCGTCCAGGAAGGGCGCGGCCAACATGGCCCCGCCGCCCAGGATCAGGCCCCGGCACTCCAGGTGGGCCTTGATGCCCGGCGCCTTGCCCACCAAGTGGCCGCGGGCCATGATCTTGCCGCCGTTGGTTATGGCCCGGCTGACCACCTCGGCCCGGCAGCCGGGATGGTTGAGTATCACCCGCCCCCCGGCGTCGATGTCGCTGGTGGGCGAGCCCACCAATATGGAATAGAAGCGGCCCACCGCGTTCGGCCCGTTGAGGTGGCAGGTGGGGTACATCTGGAGGCTGTTCACCGGGCGCATGCACACGTAGTTGGACAAATACAGGCCGCCCTCGTCCACCGTGGCCACCGAGCGGGGGCGCACCGCCACCCCCTCGGACCAGTTGTGTATCATGGTGAAGGATAGCTTGGCGTTCTTCTTGACGAAAAACTCGCTCACCCCCACGTGGAGGCCCTTCTTAAGGTGAGGGCCAGTGGCGCAGCCGCTGATGATGTGCAGCTCCGCCCCTTCCTCGGCGATGATGATGTTGTGCACGTTCTGCTGGATGTTGTCCTGGTCCATGTACAGGCAGGCCTGGATGGGATGGATGGCCTTGGCTCCGGGCAGGGCCCGGATCATGTAGCCGTCGTGCAACTCCAACTCGGCCGCGGCGGTGTACTTGTCCGCGTCCACGTCCACCAGCTTCCAGTAATAGTCCCAGAGCCAGGGATGCACCTCCAGGGCCTTTTTGAGCGGCAGCACCTCCACCCCGTCCTGCTTGCTGGAGCAGTGCAGGGGCGAGGCGTCCTTCATGATGAAGGTGCCGCCCCGGTCCTTGCCGCTCACGTCCACCCCGGACAAGAGCAGGTTTTGCTGGTCTTCGGCGGGCAGGGTGCAAAGCTCGTCCTCGGCCATGGCCTGGTGGGTCAGGGCCTTGTGCTCGTATTGGCTCATATCCAGGTCGGCGCCGATGGCGGCAACCTTGTCGCGGGCCGCCTCGGCCCGTTGGCGCAGCTCTTTTGAATCAGCCATTTTCAGATTTTCCTTGTCAGTCCGCGTTGGCCGTGGGCAGCTCTTCCAGAAGGTGGGCGCTCAGGGGCACCATGCAGTTCACGCACTCCTGGTAGCCGTTTTGGGCCACGCAGCGCAGGATCTCGCGGGGGTTGGAGGGGCAGGACAGGATGCCGTTGTAGAGCACGTGGCCCGAATCGGCCTCCAGATAGTCCAGGATGTAGCCGGTGTGGGTGATGATAAGGCCCATCTTGGAGCGCTTGCGCCGGCTGTCGGCTATGGAGTCGCCGTTGGCGTGAAACACCGCCTTGTCCTTTTGCAGCAGATGGGCGATGGTCTCGCCCACCACGTGCATGTTTTCCATGTCCACCCCGGACTCGGGCTCGTCGAAGAGCATGAGGTCCGGGTTTTGGGCCATGAGCTGCAACAGCTCCGAGCGCTTGATCTCCCCGCCGGAGAGCCCGGCGTTGACTTCGCGGTCCAGGAAGTGGCTGAAGTTGACTTCCTCGGCCATCTCCTGCACATCCACCTCGCGGCCGTGGGCGCAGATGCCCACCATTTGGCGGGTCTTAAGGCCGTGGATGGTGGGGGGGCGCTGGAAGGCCATGCCGATGCCCAACTGGGCCCGCTCGTGGATGGGCATGTAGGTGATGTCCTCGCCCTTGAACACGATGCGGCCGTTTTTGACCACATAGCCGGGCATGCCCAGGATGGTCATGAGCAGCGAGGTCTTGCCCGAGCCGTTGGGCCCGAAAAGTACGTGGGTCTCGCCGGGCTTTATCTCCAGGTCGATGTGGCGCAACAAGAGCTTGCCCGAAAGCTCCACCTGCAAGTCTTCGATGAGCAACATGGGCCGTATTCTCCCTCCCGCCTCGGGGCGGACTAAAATTCCTTCCAGGCCAGGGGGCCGTCGGCCTCCAAGGCCTCGCGGCAAAAATCCAACGCCTTCTGGGGCTGGAAGGGCGCGCAGGAATAGACGACGATACTAAACAAGCGCGGCCCTGACCAGAAATAAGCGGCGATGCCGCTGTCCACCAGGGGCAAAAAGGCGTCGAAGCCCTGGTTGATCTCCTGCCCCTGTCCGCCCGGCGCGTGCACCACCGCCCGGCCGTAGGGGGTAAGCCCCAGGGCCTGGGCCAACTCCAGCATAAAGGCCTCCACCGCGGTCGCGTCCAGGGTGGCGCGGTAGTGCCCCTCCAGCAAAAGGCGCTGGCGAAATATCTCCGGGGCCAGGTCGTCCATGAGCCTCTCCTGGTTTCACTATAGCCCAGGGTGGGCAGGCCGCCAAGGCCTTCGGGGGGGCGACATTTCAGCATTTCTGACCCCTTGTACCCGCTGGGCCCCTGTGCTAGATTTGACCAGCCATGACCCGTCCCGGAAGCCCAGACGCCTATTACCGCCGGGCAAAAAGCCAGGGTTACGCGGCCCGTAGCGTGTTCAAGCTCCAGGAGATGGACCGGCGGTACGGGCTGTTGCGCCCCGGACAGGCGGTGCTGGACCTTGGTTGTCACCCAGGTTCCTGGTTGCAGTTCGCCTCCCAGAAGGTCGGCCGTTCCGGCCGCCTGGTGGGGGTGGATCTGCAAGAGCCGGGCGTGAGCATGCCCCAGGGGTCGTGCTTCATCCAGGCCGACCTCTTGGAGTTGACCCCGGCCGAGGTGCAAGAGCGCTCGGGCCTGGCGGTCTTCGACTTGGTGCTGAGCGACGTGGCTCCGCACACCACCGGGATCAAGGACCGCGACGCCGCCGCGTCGCTGGAGCTGAGCCAGGCCTCCCTGGACATGGCCCTGGCCCTGCTCAAGCCGGGAGGGTCGTTTCTGGCCAAGGTCTTTTTCGGTCCGGGTGTGGAGGATCTGATCAGGCAGGTGAAGGGGGCTTTCAAGCTGGGCAAGGCCCACAAACCCGACGCCAGCCGGTCAGCCAGCAAGGAAATTTACATACTGGGCAGGGGCCGCAAACAGGCCCGCCCGGGATAAAGCCTCTAGTTTCAGGAGAATCATATGTCCGGTCACTCCAAGTGGAGCACGATCAAGCGCAAGAAGGGCGCCGCCGATGCCAAGCGGGGGCAGATCTTCACCCGGTTCATGCGGGAAATAACCGTGGCCGCCAAACAGGGCGGCGGAGACGTGGAGGGAAACCCCCGGTTGCGAACCGCGGTGGCCGCGGCCAAGGGCCAGAACATGCCCAAGGAGAACATCGACCGGGCCATCAAAAAGGGCACCGGCGAACTCGAGGGCGTGACCTACGATGAGATCCTCTACGAGGGCTACGGCCCCGGCGGGGTGGCTTTCCTGGTCGAGTGCCTCACGGACAACAAGAACCGGGCCGCCGCCGACATTCGCCACATCTTCACCAAACGGGGGGGCTCCCTGGCCAAGGCCGGCGCCGTGGCCTACCTGTTCGAGGCCAAGGGCATCATCACCTTCGATAAAGAGGCGGTGGACGAGGACGCCCTGATGGAAGCGGCCCTGGAGGCCGGGGCCGACGACGTGGTGGACGAGGGCGATGTGTGGGAAGTGCATTGCTCCCCCAGCGCCTTCAACCCGCTCAACGAGGCCCTGCGCGAGGCGGGCCTGGAGCCCGTGGAGGCCGAGGTGACCAAACAGGCCACCACCATAGTGGATATCACCGACAAGGGCGAGGCGTCCAAGGCCATGGCTCTCATGGATGCCCTGGACGAGGCCGACGACGTGCAGAACGTCTACTCCAACTTCGACATCGACGAAAAGATCCTGGCCGAGCTGGAAGACGAGTAGGCATGCCCCAGGCCCCCGCCCCCGCCGTGCTGGGGCTGGACCCCGGCAGCCGGTGCACCGGCTACGCGGTGGTGACGCCGGGGGCCGGCGGGCGTATCAAGCTGCACCGGGCCGGGGCCATCACCGCTCCTAGCGGGGCCCCGGTTCCCGAGCGCCTGGGCTACATCTTCTCCGAGCTGGTCAGGATCATCGCCGAGCTTGAGCCCGCCGAGATGGCCGTGGAGGGGGTCTTCACCGCCAAGAACGCCCACACCGCCCTGGTGCTGGGCCAGGCACGGGGGGTGGCCATCCTGGCCGGGGTGCGCGCCGGGCTAAGCATCCACGAATATCCCCCGGCCACGGTGAAGAAATCCCTGGTGGGCAACGGCCGGGCCACCAAGGAGCAGGTTAGGGCCATGGCCCTGCGCCTGGTGGGCTCCAAGGAGGGCAAGATGCCCCTGGACGCCTCCGACGCCCTGGCCCTGGCCCTGACCCACTTGCAGAGCCGCCGCCTGGCGGCCACCCTGGAGCGCCTGAAATGATCGCCTCGGTCAGCGGCACCATCCTCACCCGCCGTCCGGACCACGTAGTGGTGGACTGCGGCGGGGTGGGCTACCGGGTGTTCGTGAGCCTCACCACCTTCTGCGATCTGCCCGAGATCGGCAGCCCGGTCTCCCTGCTAATCCACACCATCGTGCGCGACGACCACATCCATCTGCACGGCTTTGTCAGCGAGGCCGAGTGGCAGGCCTTCGCCAACCTCATCACGGTCAGCGGCATCGGCCCCAAAGTGGCCCAGGCCATCCTTAGCGGCATTCCCCCGGCCGAGCTGTGGAAGGCCATCCGGGCGGGCGACGCCGTGCGGCTCACCGCCATACCCGGCGTGGGCAAGAAGACCGCCGCCCGTTTGGTGGTGGAGCTGGAAGGCCGTTTGCCCAAGGACACCGGCGAAGGCGGAGCCGGCGAGGCCCCGGCCACCCCTATGAGCGACGACGCGGTGAGCGCCCTGATGAACCTGGGCTATCCCGAGGCCAAGGCCAAAAAAGCAGTGGAAAAGGCTATCAAGGGCTCCGAAACCGGAGCTTCTCTGGAAGGCATCATCAAGGCGGCGCTCAAGACGGTCTTATCCTAGAGCGCCGTTATCTTTCATTCTATCTTGAAGCGCCCGAACAGTTTGGCCATGGGGTTGGCGGTGAGCCCGTGGGCGATGACGCTCAGGATCACCGTGCACACCACGGTAACCCCCATGGTCATCGCGTTGGGCAGGTTTTTCTCCCACACTATGATGATGAACACGATGCTGGCCAGGCCCCGGGGGCCGAACCAGCCCATGAACAGCTTGCCGTAGACGCTCTCCCCGGTGCCCGCCAGGGAAAGGTACACCGGCAGCACCCGGATGATGGTGAGGCTGAGCAGCGAGTAGATCACGATGGTCCAGCTAAAGGCGGTCAGGACCTGGCCCACCAATGCGAAGCCGAAGATCACCCAGGTGATGAGCGCCAGGGTGTTGCCCATGCCTTCGGCCGCTTCCAGCACCTTGTGCTTGCCGCCCTTGAACATGATGTCGAACAACAGGCCGCCCACGAAGCAGGCGATGAAGCCGCTGCCTTCCAGGGTCTGGGCCACGGCGTAGCAGGTGAAGGCCAGGGCCACCACCGGCACCGGCATCCAGTTTTCCTGCACCCAGCGGCGCTTGATGCTCAGCTTGAGCACCACCACCCCCAGGGCGGTGGCCCCCAGGCCCACGGCCATGCCGATGCCGATCTCCCGTGCCAAGAGGGTCAGGGCTAGGCTCACGGGGCCCGCATGAATTTCGGTGGTCACCGCCAGGGCCAGGAACAAATAGAGGATGGGCACGCAGATGCCGTCGTTGAGCCCGCTCTCCACGTTAAGGGCCTCGCGGATGCGCACCGGCACCTTGGGGTTGGCGAAGATGCCCTTGCCCAGGGCGGCATCGGTGGGGGCCAGCATCACCGCCAGCAGGGCCACCTGCAACAGAGGCATATCCGGGAAGAACAGCAGGCCCGCCAGGAAGCCCAGCACGATGGTCAGCGGCAGCCCGATCAGGAGCATGCGCTCCGGCAGGCCCCGGCTGCGCCGCAGGGTGGTGATGTCGGCGTTGGCCGCGTCGGTGAACAGCACCAGGGCCAGGGACAGCTCGGCGAAGCTGCGCAGCATGCCGGCGGTGATGTCCGACTCCATGAGCCCCAGGACCATGGGCCCGGCCAGCACCCCGAAGGCCATGAAGATGATGGGGCCGCTCATGGGCTTTTTTTCGACGCCCCCGGCCACCGCGCTGTAGATGAAGACGAACACGGCCATTATGGCCAGATTTTCATACACGTATCACCATCCGCTGCTTTGCTGTGGGGCGGCCCCTAGAAGTTAACCCCCGCTCTTGCTCTCCCTGGCCACCCGCATCTTCTGCCAGAGCCAGACCATGACGAACAAGGCGGTGCCCAGGGCCTGGGCGCCGGGCGCCGCCGCCAGGCCCAGCCAGCGGGCCGAGGCCGCCGGTTGCAGCACCACCGCCGCCGCGGCCAGCAGGAGCAGCGTCTCGTACCAGCGGCAGCGCGCCGCCAGAAAGCCCTGGGTGGCTCCGGCAAAGGCGAACATGGCCGCCAATCCGCTGAGCATCACCCAGGCGGCCATAAACCATGAGTCTACTCCTATCAAAAGAAGCTGTGAGTTGAATATGAACATGAAGGGCAGGATGGCGGTGCGCATGTCGTAGGCGAAGCTCTGCAGGCCGGTGGGGATGGGGTTGGAGCGGGCTATGGCGCTGGCCGCGTAGGCGGCCAGGCCCACCGGCGGGGTGTCGTCGGCCAGTATGCCGAAGTAGAACACGAACAAATGGGCCGAGATCAAGGGCACCACCAGGCCCACCGAGGGCCCCAGGTCCACGATGACCACGGCCATGAGCGAGGCCATGACGATGTAGGTGGCCGTGGTGGGCAGGCCCATGCCCATGACCAGGCAGGCCAGGGCGGTGAGCCCCAGGAGCAGGTAGAGGTTGCCCCCGGCCATCAGCTCCACGATCTCGGTGATCAGCCCGCCCAGGCCCAGGTTCACCACCCCCACGATGAGCCCGGCCCCGGCCACGGCCACCCCGATGCCCATCATGTTGCGTCCGCCGTCCACCAGCGACTGCCAGATTATGGCCAGGGCCTCGCGCAGCCCGGCGGCCGCGCTTCGTCCCTCGCGCCAGGCGCTCCAGAGGCTCTGGGCCACGATGAGCCCACCCAGGAAGATGATGGCGTTGAACACGGCCAGGGAAGGGCTGTGGCGCAGGTATACCAGCTGGTAGAGCAGCACCCCCAGGGGCAGCAGGAAATGCAGGCCCTGGAGCAGGGTGGGCCAAAATTCGGGCAGGTCCTTGCGGGGGATGCTGGTCAGGCCCAGCTTGCAGGCCTCGATGTGGGTGATGAAAAACAGGGTGAGGTAGCTCAGCACCGCCGGGACCACCGCCGCCCGCACCACCTCCAGATAGGGCAGGTTGCAGTATTCGGCGATGATGAAGGCCGCCGCTCCCATGATGGGGGGCATGAGCTGGCCGTCGGTGGAGGCGGCCACCTCTATGGCCGCCGCCTTCTTGGGGGGATAGCCCGCCGATTTCATCAGGGGGATGGTGAAGGTGCCGGTGGTGACCACGTTGGCTATGGACGATCCCGAGACCATGCCGGTGAGCCCCGAGGCCAACACCGCCGCCTTGGCCGGGCCGCCCCTGAAGGAGCCCAACAGGCTGAAGGCCAGGCGCACGAAATAGGCCCCGCCCCCGGCCCGGTTCATCATGGCCCCGAAGAGCACGAACAAAAACACGATGGTTGCCGACACGTCCAGGGGGATGCCGTAGATGCCCTCGGTGGACATGGTCTCCTGGCCCATGAAGCGCGACAGGCTCACCCCCTTGAAGGCGATGACCTCGGGCATGTAGGGCCCGAAAAAGGCGTAGATCATGAAGGCCACCGCCACCACGGCCAGGGCTGGCCCCAGGGCCCGGCGCACCGCCTCCAACAGCAGCACCACCAGCACCGCCCCGGCCGCCAGGTCGCGAGTCAAGGGATCGCCCTGGCGCATGGACAGGCCATGGTGGTCGATGGCGATGTACAGGGCGGCCAGCCCGGCGGCCAAGGCCAAGGCCAGGTCCAGCCAGGGGATGCGGCCCCGGCGGCGCAGGAAGCTTAGATGACCGCCCAGACCCAGCTTTTTCACCGCCGGGAAGCTGAGAAAGACCAGCACCAAGGCAAAGGCCAGGTGGATGGAGCGGACGTACACCGTCTCCAGCAGGATGGCCGAGGGCAACAGCAGCTGGAACACCGACCACCCGGCGGCCACCACCGGGATGAGGCTACGCTGCCAGCCCACGGGCTCGCGCAGGCCCAGGTCCGCCGAGGCGGCGGCCCGGGCCTGGGCCAGGGGGCTATCGGGGTTGGAGCCTTGGGGCACTTGCTCTGGGGATCGGGCGCCTATTTGAGGCCCGCCTCCTTGTAGTACTTGAGCGCTCCCGGATGCAGCGGGGCGCTGAGGCCCTCCAGCATGGCCTGGGGGGTCAGGCCGCTGAGGGCAGGGTGCAGCTTTCTTAGTTGGTCCAGGTTCTGGAACACCGTCTTGGTGATGGCGTAGATCACCTCGTCGGGAACCTCGGCCCGGGTGATCAGGGTGGCCTTCACCGCGAAGGTGGGCACGTCGGCCTTGTCCAGGCCCATGGGGTAGAAGGAGACCGGGATGGCGGTCTTCACGTAGTAGGGTCGCCCCTTGAGCAGCTCAGCCAAGGCCGCCGGGGAGACGGGCACGAAGCGCACCTTGATCCGGCCGCTGGTGGCCTCCTTGATGAGTCCGGCGGGGTTGCCCACGGTGTAGGCGAAGGCGTCGATGCGCCCGTCCTG
Source organism: Pseudomonadota bacterium (assembly GCA_018896025.1). Taxonomy (GTDB): domain Bacteria; phylum Desulfobacterota; class Desulfarculia; order Desulfarculales; family Desulfarculaceae; genus Desulfoferula. The sequence goes on along the minus strand of JAHIND010000003.1, from coordinate 88,792 downwards.
CAACAGCTTGGCCGATTCGGAGGCCTTGAGCCACTCGGACTTGCCCAGGTCGTCCAGGGTGAGCCCGTAGGCGGCCAGCACGTCCTTGGAGTTTTGCAGGGTGCCGCTGCCGGGGTTGCCCACGGCCACGTCCTTACCCTTGAGGTCGGCGTAGCCCTTTATGCCGCTTTCCTCGGAGGCCACCATGAAGTAGGTTTCCGAGTGCAGGCTGAACACCGAGCGCAGGTCTTTTTGCGGCCCCTTGGCCTTCCACTCGCTCAGGCCCTTGACCGCCTCGAACTGCCGGTCGGACTGGGCCACCCCCAGGTCCATGTCGCCGTTCATCACCGCGTTGATGTTGAACACCGAGCCGCCGGTGGACTCCACGGTGACCCTGAGGCCGTAGGTCTCGCCCTGGGCGTTGACCAGTTTGGCGATGGCCTTGCCCACCGGGAAGTAGACCCCGGTGACCCCGCCGGTGCCGATGGTCACGAACTGTTTGGCGGCCAGGGCGCTTTGGCCGCTGAACATGAAGGCCGTGGCCAAACAAAAGATCATCAAAGCCCAAAGGGATTTTTTCATTTTATTTTCCTCCCCGCGCCCAGGGCGGAAGCCTCATGAGCCCGAATTCAGTCAATTTTTGGGGCCGCTTCGTTCTCTTTGGCCGTGACGGCAGCATAACCCATCCGCCGGAGCCAGTCCAGGAATTGACCTCCCTGAAAAACCGTCCCCGGTTATCTCTGCCGCTTAACAGTTTGTAATAACAATATATTTACGATACATCCCGCAAATGGGGCCCAAGTCGGGGGCTTGGCTCCAAAAATCACCTAAAAAAATATACTATTTCAAATTGAAAGGAGTAAGATTCTTGTAAAGCCAGCTTGCACCCCTCTCTTGCCCTGGAGCACATTGTGCGCGACTCCACCCCCAGAGCCCCTTCCCCGGCCCTGAACCAACTTATCCTCAACTCCATCACCGAAGGGGTGTTCACCGTGGACCCCCAGATGCGCATCGTCAGCTTCAACAAGGCGGCCGAGGGGATAACCGGCATCAGCCCCGAAAAAGCGGTGGGCAGCAAGTGCCACCAGGTGCTCAGGGCAGCCATCTGCGGCACCTCCTGCCCCTTGCGCAAATCCATGGCCACCGGCGAGCCCGGCCTGGAGGTGGATGTGGAGATCACCGGGGCCCAGGGCCAGCGCCTGCCGCTACGCATCCGCACGGCGGTGCTGCGCGACGACCAGGGCCGGGTGGTGGGCGGAGTGGAGACCTTCCGCGACCTAAGCGAGGTGTACCACCTGCGCAAGCAGCTCACCTCGGGCTACACCTTCTGCGACCTCAAGGGCAAATCCAAGGCCATGCGCCAGCTCTTCACGGTGTTGCCCGGCGCGGCCCGCAGCGGGGCCACGGTGCTGATCCGGGGGGAGTCGGGCACCGGCAAGGAGCTGGTGGCCCGTGCCTGCCACGACCTTTCCAACCGCCACCAGGGCCCCTTCGTGGCGGTGAACTGCGCGGCCATACCCGAGGCCCTCATGGAGAGCGAGCTGTTCGGCCACGTGCGCGGGGCCTTCACCGGAGCGGACCGCGACCGCCAGGGGCGCCTGGCCGCGGCCAAGGGCGGCACCCTGTTCCTGGACGAGGTGGGCGATTTGCAACCGGGCATCCAGGTGAAGTTGCTCAGAACCCTGGACAGCGGGGAGTACACCATGCTGGGCAGCAACCAGGCCCAGCGGGCCGATGTGCGGGTGCTGGCCGCCACCCACCGGGACCTGGAAAAGGGCATGGCTCGCGGCGACTTCCGCCAGGATCTCTATTACCGGCTCAACGTGGTGGAGATCAGGGTGCCGCCGGTGCGCAAGCGCCGCGGGGACATCCCCCTGCTGGTCGGTCATTTTCTGGAGGTCCTGGCCGCCGAGCGCGGCGAGCCGGTGCGCAAGATCACTGCGGGGGCCATGGCCCGGCTCATGGAATACTCCTGGCCGGGCAACGTGCGCGAGCTGCGCAACGCCCTGGAGCACGCCATGGTCCTGGCCCAGGGACAGGCGGTGGACATCAGCCACCTGCCGGCAGGCCTGCAAAACGGGGCCTACCTGGAAGCCGAGGCCAACCACCAGCCCTTGAACCTGGTTCAGCGGGAGCGGGAGGCCATCCTGGAGGCCCTGGCCCGTCGGGGGGGCCACCGGGGACGCACTGCGGCCAGCCTGGGCATCTCCACCACCACCCTTTGGCGCAAGATGAAGGCCTACGGCATTCAATCCTAGATCCGCCCTTGGCCGAGGACCGGCCGCTATAATTTCAAAATGAAATGACTTCTTTCAAATAGAAATGCCCAATTTCGCCCGCCCTTGACCGTCTCTGGAAAATAATTAAATAAAAACCAATAGTTATCGCATATAGTCCCACCTGGTACACAACTTGAACCCGATCATACCCGGTGTGGTCCTGTGTTCCCGCGCAGGCCGCCCAAAGCCTCCGTAAACGTGTATGCGGGAGAAACTTGCCTTAACCCTAATTTCGCCTGCGCGAGCCCCTGGCCCCGGCGTCTCCAGAACGCCGGGGCCTATGCCGGGGCCCTGGAGACAGCAGCATGAGTCAAGCAACCTCATCCCCGGCCATAGGCTCGGGATTGCAAGCCGAGCTGGACCCCCTGGACCAGCGCCTCAGCCATAACCTGGCGGACATCAAACACAAATTGGTGGTCATGAGCGGCAAGGGCGGGGTGGGGAAATCCACCGTGGCCGTCCAGTTGGCCGTGGGCCTGGCCCTGGCAGGGCATAGCGTGGGCCTGTTGGACGTAGACCTGCACGGTCCTTCCATCCCCCGCATGCTGGGCCTCAAGGGCCACGCCGAGGTGCTGGTGGATGAGCAGCTCATCAAGCCGGTGATCATCGACGAGGGCCTCAAAGTCATCAGCGTGGAGCTGCTTATCCCCAACAAGGACGCCTCGGTGATCTGGCGGGGCCCCATGAAGATCGGGGTGATCCGCCAGCTCATGGGCGACGTCACCTGGGGCAACCTGGATTTTCTGATCATCGACGCCCCTCCGGGCACCGGCGACGAGCCCCTCACCGTGGCCCAGAACGTGGAGGGGGCCAAGGTGGTGCTGGTGACCACCCCCCAGGAGATCGCCCTGGCCGACCTGCGCAAGTCCATGGACTTCTGCCGCAAGTTGGAGCTGCCCGTGCTGGGCCTGGTGGAGAACATGGCCGGGATGATCTGTCCCCACTGCGGCGAGCCGGTGGAATTCCTGGGCAAGGGCGGGGGCCGGGACACGGCGGCCAAGTTCGGGGTCAAGTTCCTGGGCAGCATGCCCTGGGACCCCCGCCTCATGGCCGCCGCCGACGCGGGCCGCCTGGTGGAGCTGCTGCGCCGGGAGCGGGACGAGGCGGCTCCCTGGCAGGGGATGGTTGAGGAGGTCCGGGACCTGCTGGGCGAAAGGAAGAAATGATGGCCAAGATCGCGGTGAGCAGCCAGGGCGACACCCTGGAAAGCCAGGTGGACCCCCGCTTCGGGCGGGCCGCCTATTTCGTGGTGAGGGATGACGGCGGCAACGTGTTCGCCGTGGACAACACCGCCGCCCGGCAGATGTCCTCCGGGGCGGGCATCCAGGCCGCCGAGGCCCTGGCCAAGGCCGGGGTGAGCAAGGTACTCAGCGGCATGGTGGGGCCCAAGGCCATGAACGCCCTCAGGGCGGCGGGCATCGAGGTGATCGAGGGAGCCCAGGGCCGGGTGGCCGACGCCCTGGCCGCTTATGAGCAGGGCCGTATGGCCCAGGCGGCCACGGAAGCGGTCTCCGCCGCCCCCGCCGGGGCGGGCATGGGCCAGGGTCAGGGTCAGGGGCGGAGCATGGGGCCCGGTGGGGGCCGGGGACGCGGCGGTGGAGGAGGAGGCCGGGGCGGCGGCAGAGGGGGCTGCCGAAGCTAGGGAGCGGGGGATCGGCGGCGCCAAGGATGCGGGGCCGTTTATCAGCTTTGCGGTGAATATAACTTGAGAGGCCTTGCCACATGATTTTCGACATAAGCCTTTACCTTGCCTTGGCCATATGTGTCGCGGGTCTTATCTATAAAATCCGCTCCTGGCTCACGGTTTCGGTGGACCATCAGGACCGGCAATATCCCCCCGCCCAGCGGGCGGGGGCGGCCCTGGCCGGGCTGGGCCGGGCGGTGTTCAGCCGCCGCATAGGGCCCATGCTCCGGGCTTTGGTGCTGGACGGCCTTCTGCAAGGCCGCTCCCTGCACCACAGCGGCCTGGCCTGGGTGGCCCACATCTTGTTGTTCGTGGGCTTCATGGGTCTGCTCTTGTTGCACGCCCTGGGCGGGCAGATAACCGCCTCCCTGTTCCGGGACTACTACCCCACCATTGACCCCTGGCTGTGGCTGCGCGACGCTTTGGGAATCATGGTGCTGGTGGGGGTGGGGCTGATCATCGCGCGGCGGCTCTTCGTGCGGGGCCTGCGCCTGACCACCCGCACCCGCGACCGCCTGGCCATCATCCTGCTGGCCGTGGTGCTGCTCTCGGGCTTCGCCCTGCAGGCCGTGAAGATCACCTCGTCCGAGGCCTTCGACCGCATGGCCCGCGAGTACGCCGGGCTGGACGACCCCCAGGAGATCAAGGCCCTGCGCTCGGTGTGGGCCACGGACTACGGGGTGGTCTTCGCTCCCGGCCAGACCGGCGGCGGCGAGGAGCTCATGGCCCTGGGCCGGGAGCTTAACCAAAACAGCTGCGTGGAGTGCCACTCCCCGGCGGCCCACGCCTTCGCCTCCTACGGCCTGTCAATGGTCCTGCGGTCGGTGGCCCTGGCCCTGGACCGGGCGGGCGGCCCCCAGGCCCTGTACTTCATCCACTTCCTGGCCTGTTTCCTGGGACTGGCCATGCTGCCCTTCACCAAGTTTTTGCACCTCATCGTGGGGCCGGTCATCCTGGCGGTGAACGCGGCCACCCAGCGGGCCACCATGAACCCGGCTGCCCGGGCCGCCCTTAGGGCCTTGGAGCTGGACGCCTGCACCCACTGCGGCACCTGCACGGTGCACTGCTCGGTAGCGGTGACCCTGCGCCTGCTGCCCAACGACGAGATTTTGCCCTCGGAACGCCTGGCCTCCCTGGCGGCCAAGGCCCACGGCAACAACGGCGACCGGGCCCACCTGGCCGCCATGCGCGACGGGGCCTACATCTGCACCAACTGCCAGCGCTGCACCCGGCTGTGCCCCCTGGGCATCAACCTCAACGACCTGTGGACCGCCCTCAAACAGGACCTGGCCGACGAGGGCCTGGGCGCGCCGCTCAAGGAGATATCCACCTTCGCCGGTAAGGCGGCCCTGCCCAGCCGCGGCCGCAAGGAGGTGCTGGTCAACACCAACGGCTTCCAAAAGGAGCTGAAGCACTCGGCCCAAGCCAATAGTTTCGCCGAGTGCTACTCCTGCCGTGAGTGCACCAACGCCTGCCCCCTGGTGTTCATGTCCGAATGGCCCAACCAGGAGCTGGACCTCCTTCCTCATCAGGTCATGTATTGCCTCAAGCTGGGCCTCAAGGAAGAGGCCATGGGTGCGCGCATGGTGTGGAACTGCCTTACCTGCTACGAGTGCCAGGAGGCCTGCCCCAACCTGGTGCAGGTCACCGACGTGATGTACGAGCTGCGTTACCTGGCGGCCCAGGCCGCTCAGGCCGCCACGGCCTAGGAGAACCGACATGCGTTACGCCTTGTTTCTGGGCTGCAAGATTCCCAGCTACGCCCCACAGTATGAAACCTCCGCCCGCGCGGTTCTGAAAGAGTTGGGCCTCAAGCTGGCCGCGGTGGAGTTCAACTGCTGCGGCTATCCCCTCAGGGACCAGCACTTCCACTCCTTCATCCTGGCCGCGGCGCGCAACCTGGCCCTGGCCGAGGCCAAGGGCGTGCCGGTGATCACCCTGTGCAAGTGCTGCCTGGGCAGCCTGAAGCGGGCCCAGAGCTTTTTGGCCCAGCAGCCGGAGCTGTTGTCCATGGTCCGGGCCAAGCTGGCCCTGGAGGGCCTGGATTACCAGGGCACCACCTCGGTGCGCCATTTGCAGAGCGTGCTGCACGCCGAGGTGGGGGTGGAGAAAATTTCTGATTTGCTCACGCGCCCCCTGCAGGGGCTCAAGGTGGCCACCATGTACGGCTGCCACGCCCTGCGCCCCAGCCGCATCACCGGCTTTGACAACAACGCCTTCGCCCCCAGCCTCATCGAGGACCTTCTGAAGGCGGTGGGGGCCGAGGCGGTGCCCTGGAAGGGCAGGCTCAAGTGCTGCGGGGGCCCCTTGCGCGAGCGCAACCCGGAGCTATCGCTGGCTACCATCATGATGCGCCTGAAGGAGTTTGCCGACAGCGGGGCCGAGGTGCTGAACGTGGACTGCCCCCACACCCTGCTCCAGGTCAAGTGGGCCCACGAGACCCTGACCGTGCAGGGCAAAGCGTCCCTGCCCGGGGTGGTGCTCTATCCCCAGCTCCTGGGCCTGGCCCTGGGCCTGGAGCCCAAGCGTCTGGCCCTGGATAAAAACTCGCCGCCGCCCCGCGAACTGACCGGCCATCTTCCGCCGCCCGCCGAAGGCAAGAACCTCATGTCCAAGGTGGTCAGCGGGAATTGCTGTTATCTGCTGCCCTAGCCCCGGCTTCGCCAGACGCCACATGGCTGTGTTGTCGGCGTCACTCGGTCCTCGGCGTAGGTAGACTACGCCTGCGTCCCTCGTTTGCCGACCGCCTAGCCTAGCACCTCCTGGCTATGCCGGGTGCCCTCGCCAAGAGGCGCAATACTGCGTTGCCGCCCAGGCTTCATGAAGTGTTCGGGCTGGCCACCTGCGGTCCGCGTACTCCCCCCCTGCCGGTTATGCATCGCCTGCTCGGCAGGTATAAAATAAATGCAGACACCGAACCGGACATAAGGGGAGCGCGATTCATGCCGGAAAACACTCTGGAATCCCAGGACGCGGAAAATCTAAGCCCGGAGCAGGCCTTTGAACGCCTGAACAGCGGGCAGGAGGGGCTGACCCCCGAGGAAGCCAAAAGCCGCCTGGCCCAGGTGGGCCTCAACACCATCGTCGAGCAAAAGAAGAGCCCCTTGCTCAAGCTGCTCAGCTACTTCTGGGGCCCCATCCCCTGGATGATCGAGGCGGCGGCAGTGCTGTCGCTCATCGTGCGCCACTGGTCGGACATGATCATCATCTGCGTGATGCTGGTGTTCAATGCGGCGGTGGGCTTCTGGCAGGAGCGCAAGGCGGACAACGCCCTGGAGGCGCTCAAGGGCGAGCTGGCCCTGAACGCCAGGGTGCGGCGCGGGGGCCAGTGGCAGGAGATAAGCGCCGAGGAACTGGTGCCCGGTGACGTGGTGCGCCTTCGGGCCGGGGACATCCTGCCCGCCGACCTCATGCTCTTCGAGGGCGAGTACCTCAGCGTGGACCAGTCGGCCCTCACCGGCGAGTCGTTGCCCGTGGACAAGGCCGAGGGCGACGTGGCCTATTCGGGCTCGGTGGCCAAGCAGGGGGAGATGCAGGCCCTGGTCATCGCCACCGGGGAGCGCACCAAGTTCGCCAAGACCGTCAAGCTGGTGGAGAGCGCCGAGGCGCCCTCGCACTTCCAAAAGGCGGTGCTCACCATCGGCGACTATCTAATCTATATAAGCCTGGGCCTGGCCACCGCCCTGGTGCTCACCCAACTGGTGCGGGGCGACTCGGCTCTGGGGGTGTTCCAGTTCGTGCTGATTTTGGTGGTGGCCTCCATTCCGGTGGCCATGCCCGCGGTGCTCTCGCTCACCATGGCCCTGGGGGCCCTGACCCTGGCCAAGGAAAAGGCCATCGTCTCGCGCCTGCAATCCATCGAGGAGATCGCGGGCATCGACATCTTGTGCTCGGACAAGACCGGCACCCTGACCAAGAACCAGCTCACCCTGGGCGATCCGATGGTGTTCGCGGCCGCCGATGCCCAGGAGCTTATCCTCACCGCCTGCCTGGCCTCCAAAGAGGAGAACAGCGACGCCATCGACGACGCGGTGCTGGGAGGGCTCACCGACAAGGAATCCCTCAAGAACTACCAGCAGGAGAAGTTCACCCCCTTCGACCCGGTGAGCAAGCGCACCGAGGCCCTTATAAAAGGGGAGGGCGGCGAGTTCAAGAGCAGCAAGGGCGCGCCCCAGGTCATGGCCGATCTCTGCGGCCTGGAGGGCGAGGAGCGCCGGCGGGCCCAGGAGACAGTGGAAAAGCTGGCCGCCAAGGGCTACCGCACCCTGGGGGTGGCCCGCACCGACGGGGACGGCAAGTGGCGCTTCATGGGCCTGTTGCCCCTGTACGACCCGCCTAGAGACGACTCGGCCGAGACCATCGCCCAGGCCAACGAGCATGGCATTGAGGTGAAGATGGTAACCGGCGACAACCTGGCCATCGCCCGGGAGATCTCCCGCCAGCTGGGCATGCGCCCCAATATCCAGGTGGCCGAGGAACTTTTCAGCGGGGGGATCGACCCAGCCAACCCGCCCCTGGAGTTGGGCGAAAAGGTGGAAAAGGCCGAGGGCTTCGCCCAGGTGTTTCCCGAGCACAAGTTCGGCATCGTCAAGGCCTTGCAGCAGCGGGGCCATCTGGTGGCCATGACTGGTGACGGGGTCAACGACGCCCCGGCGCTCAAGCAGGCCGACGTGGGGGTGGCCGTGTCCGGGGCCACCAACGCGGCCCGGGCGGCGGCCTCGTTGGTGCTCACCGCGCCGGGGCTCTCGGTGATAATCCGGGCGGTGGAGGAGGCCCGCAAGATCTTCGAGCGCATGAACTCCTACGCCATCTACCGCATCACCGAGACCATCCGCATCATGTTCTTCGTGGTGCTGGCCATGCTGGTGTTCAACATCTACCCCATCACCACGGTGCTGGTGATCCTTTTGGCCCTACTCAACGACCTGCCCATCATGACCATAGCCTACGACAACACCTGGCTGAGCCCAGAGCCGGTGCGCTGGAAGATGCGCCGGGTGCTCACCATCTCCACGGTGCTGGGGCTCATCGGGGTGGTGGAGACCTTCCTGTTGCTGGTGATCGCCCGGGAATACCTGGGCCTAACGGTGGCCCAGTTGCAGTCGTTCATCTACCTCAAGCTGGCCGTGGCCGGTCACCTCACTCTTTTGGTGGTGCGCACCAAGGAGCCCTTCTGGAAGCGCCCCCACCCGGCGGGAGTGCTTTTGTGGGCGGTGCTGGGAACCCAGTCGGTGGCGGTGCTCATCGTGGGCCTGGGCATCATCGTGGAGCCCATACCCTGGAGCTACGTGGGCCTGGTGTGGGGCTACTGCCTGGCCTGGATGTTCATCGAGGACCTGGCCAAGCTCCAGCTCTACCGCCACCTCAAGCTGGGCGGCAAGCACCACCTGGGCTTTTTGCGCCGCCTCAAGGCGCGTAGCTAGGACTGGTGCCCCGAATTCGTTGACACGGGCCTCCGAGCCAAGTATTGCTAGGGAAAAAAGCGGCGGCAGCTCCCGGCGAGGGAGCCGCCGCCTGCCTTTAAACCCGGTCCTTTCGTCTGCCGCTTGGAGAGTACAACGTGAAGCTTAGAAAATTCGCCGCCGCTTTGGGGATGATCTTGTTTTTGCTGGGGGCGGTGTGCCTGCCCGGCGCTGAGGCTCCGGCCTGGGCCATGGTCCAGGATCAGAGCCCGGACTACTCCCAGGCCCAAAACTGGCTCTACCTGCCCAAAACCACGGACCAGAAGGTGGACGTGTTCTGGGTCTACCCCACGGTCTATGACGGCAAGGCCACAGTGGCCGAGGTCAACGACCCCCAGATGCGCGCCGGGGCGGAGGGCACCCTGGCGGCCCAGGCCAGCGTGTTCGCGGGCCAGGCCAACCTCTTCGCGCCCCTGTACCGTCAGGCCAACATCTCGGTGCTGTCCATGGAACAGGCCCAAAAGGACCGCTACCTGAGGGCGGGCCTGGGCGACGTGCAGGCGGCCTTTGACTACTACCTGCAAAACCTCAACCAGGGCCGCCCCTTCATCTTGGCCGGGCACAGCCAGGGCTCCAAGCTCCTGACCGCCTTCGCCCGCAAAAACCTGCAGCGCCCCGATCTGCAAAAGAAAATGGTGGCCGCCTACCTACTCGGCTGGTCCATCACCAAGCAGGACCTGGCCCAATACCCCTTCCTGCACATCTGCCGCTCGGCCGCCCAGACCGGCTGCATCGTCACCTACAACAGCGTGGCCGCCGGTTATCAGAAAAAGGCCCCCACCATCCTGCCCGGAGCCATCTCGGTGAACCCCCTGTCCTGGACCACCGACGACAAGCTGGTTCCGGCTTCACAAAATTTGGGTGCGGTGTTTTTTGACGACCAAGGCAAGAGCCAAACCCTATCCCACTTCACCTCGGCCCAAAACAAGGACGGCGGCCTGGTGGTGGCTCCCAAGGACACCAAGCTCCTGACCCAGATGTCCTTTGGCCCAGGGGTGTACCACTGCTACGACTACTCGCTGTTTTACGAGAACCTCAAGGTCAACATCGCCCAGCGCATCAAGGCCTACCAGGGGGGCGCCGCCAAATAGCTCCCCGCCGATACCGCAAATGGCAAGGGCCGCCCCGGTGGGCGGCCCTTTTGCATGGTGCAAACACAGGCTACTGCTTGGCCGGGGCCTTGGCCGGTGGTGGATTGGGAGGCAGGGCGCCCCAGCCGCCGCCCAGGGCCTTGTACAGGGCGATGAGCCGGGCAGTGACCACGCCCTCGCTGATGGCCAACTGGTCCTGGAAGGTGAGCAGGGAGCGCTGGGCGTCCAGCACGCTGTCGAAGTTGATCAGCCCGGCGCCGAAGAGGTCTTGGGAGAGGCCCTCGGCCTCTTGGGCCGCGTCCACCGCCTGGCGCAGGCTGTGGCGGCGCAGCTGCTCCTGGGCGTAGCCGGTGAGGTTGTTCTCCACCTCCTCCAGGGCCGCGAGCACCGTGGCCTCGTAGGCCAGCAGGAACTCCTCCTGCACCGCGGTCTGGGCGGCGATGCGGTTGCGGACGGCCCCGGCGTCGAAGACTTTCCAGGACATGGAGGGCAAGACGCTCCACACCCCGCTGGTGGCCAGATTCATGAAGTCGCCGGAGCTAACCGCGGCCAGGCCGATGCTGCCCGCCAGGCGGAACTTGGGATAGAGGTCAGCCTCGGCCACCCCCACCTTGGCGGTCTCGGCGGCCAGTTGGCGCTCGGCCCGGCGGATGTCCGGGCGGCGGCGCAGGGCCTCGGCGGGCACCCCCACCGCCACCGAGGCCGGCGGCACCGGCACCGGGGCCGGGGTGGCCAGGCGGGCCGAGAGCTTGCCCGGAGCCTGGCCCAAAAGCACGGCCAGGCGGTTCATGGCCGCCTCCACGCCGCTGGTGAGGTTGGGGATCTGGGAGCGGGTGTTCTCCAGGTTGTAGCGGGCCTGCTCCAGGGCCAGGCGATTTACCAGCCCGGCCTCGTGGCGCGAGCGGATGAAGCCGTAGGTGTTCTCCTGGCTCTTCAGGTTGGCCTGGGCGGTTTGGCGCCGGTTCTGGTAGGTGCGCAGCTCCACGTAGTTCAGGGCCACCTCGGCGGTGAGAGTGATCAGCACGTCGCGCAGGTTGGCCTCGCTGGCCTCCAGCTGGGCCTGGGCCGCCTCTATGGAGCGGCGCACCCCGCCGAACACGTCCAGCTCCCAGCCCGCGTCGAAACCGGCGCTGTACCACTGGTCGATGGTGCCGGTGTCGCCCGAGGCGGTGTCGCGGTGGAGCTGGGCCAGGGCCCCGGCGTCCACGCTGGGCCACAGCCCTGCCTCGCGCACCCCGCGCAGGGCCCTGGCCTGGCGCACCCTGGCCACGGCCTGCTTCAGCTCCAGGTTGTTCTCAACCGCCTGGGCGATGAGCTGGGTGAGGGTGGGATCGTTCAGGCTCTCCCACCAGCGGGACAGCTCCCGTGCCTGGGTGGGCCCGGCCCGCAGGCCGTCCTGCATCTTGCTGTGCCAGACCTCCGGGGGCTTGGCCTGTGGTGGGGAATAGTCCGGCCCCACCGGGGCGCAGGCGCTAAGGAGCAGCAGCCCGGCCGAGACCAGGCCCAGGGACAGGCGAAGGGCGCTCTTAGGCCTCATGGCTTTGGCCTCCCTTGCCCAGGCCCTTGAGGCGCTCACGCAATCCCTGGAAACCGGCGTACAGCGAGGGGATGAGGAAGATGCCCAGCAGGGTGGCGGCCAACATGCCCGAGAACACGGTGACTCCGATGGCCTGGCGGCTGGCCGCGCCGGCCCCCTCGGCGATCACCAGGGGGAACACGCCCAGGATGAAGGAGAAGGCGGTCATGAGCACCGCGCGGTAGCGGATGCGCGCCCCCATGGCCGCCGCCTCGGGGATGGAGAGCCCCGCCTCGCGCTGGGTCTTGGCGAACTCCACGATGAGGATGGCGTTTTTGCTGGCCAGGCCCACCAACAGCACCAGGCCGATTTGGGCGTAGATGCTCAGGCTCAAGCCGCCCAGCCACAGGCCCAGCAGGGCCCCCAGGGTGGCCACCGATATGGAGGTGATCACCGCCAGGGGGATGGTCCAGCTTTCGTATTGGGCCACCAGGAACAAATAACCGAACAGGAAAGCCAGGGCCAGGAGGAAGGGGGCCTGGCCGCTGCTGGCCCGCTCCTGATAGCTCAGGCCGGACCATTCAAAGGCGTAGTCCTGGGGCAGGGTGCGCTCCGACACCTGCTCCATGGCCTCCATGGCCTCGCCGGAGCTGAGCCCCGTCGCCGCCTCGCCGTCTATCTGAGAGGTGGGGAACTGGTTGTAGCGGGTTATCACCTGGGGACCCAGCAGCTTGGACAGTCTGACCAGGCTGCGCAGGGGCACCATGTTGCCGTTCTCGCTGCGCACGTACAGGCGCTGGATGTCCTCGGCCGCGTCGCGGAACTCCTGGTCCGCCTGGACCTTCACCTGGAAGACCCGGTTGAACAGGTTGAAGTCGTTGACGTAGCGTGAGCCCAGCTGGGCCTGCAAGGTGCTGAACACCGCGGCCACCGGCACCTTGAGGGCCTCGGCCTTGGTGCGGTCCAGGTCGATGAAGATCTGGGGCACGTCGGCGGAGTAGGTGGTGAACACCTGGCTCAGGCGCGGGTCTTGGTTGGCGGCCATGACCAGGGCGCGGGTCACCGCCCCCAGCTCTGCCGGGGTCTGGTTGCCCAGGGCCTGGAGGCGGAAGTCGAAGCCGCCGGTGCGCCCCAGGCCCCGGATGGCCGGCGGCGAGAACACGAAAAGCTCGGCCTGGGGCACGGCGGATAGCTTGTCCCTGGCCTGCTCCATGAGCTGCGTCAGGTGGGTTTCCGGGGTGGTGCGCTGGTCCCAGGGTTTGAGCACGCAGATGGCGATGCCCACGTTTTCGTTGTTGCCGGAGATGAAGCTGAGGCCGGTGATGGCGATGATGCTCTGCACCCCCTCCATCTTGCCCACGATGCTGCTGACCTGGTGCATCACCTTGCGGGTGCGCTCCAGGGAGGCGGACTCGGGAAGCTGAGCGTTCACGTAGAAGACGCCTTGGTCCTCCTTGGGCAAGAAGCTGGTGGGCCGGGTGACGAACAACAGGTAGGCCGCCCCGCACACCAAAACCAGCAAAAGGGCGGCCAGGGGCAGGCGGCGCACCAGCCAGGAGGCGGCGTACACGTAGCCATCCCGGGAGGCGGTCAGCAGGCGGCCGAACCAGAACAGGGGGCCCCTGGTTATGGGGCAGGGGGTGCGCAGCAGGGTGGCGCACAAGGCCGGGCTCAGGGTCAGGGCGTTTACGCTGGAGAGCACCACCGCGGTGGAGATGGTCACCGCGAACTCCCGGTAGAGCTTGCCGGTGACGCCGGGGGTGAAGGCCACGGGCACGAACACGGCCAACAGCACCAGGGTGGTGGCGATGACCGGGCCGGTGACCTGGCCCATGGCCTTGATGGTGGCCTTGACCGGGGACAGCTTGTCCTCCACCATGACCCGCTGCACGTTCTCCACCACCACGATGGCGTCGTCCACCACAAGGCCTATGGACAGCACCAGGGCGAACAGGGTGATGGTGTTGATGCTGTTGCCCATGGCCAACAACAGGCCGATGGTGCCCACCAACGAAACCGGGATGGTCAGGGAGGGGATGAGGGTGGCCCGCCAGTCCTGCAGGAACAGATAGGTGACCGCCACCACCAGCAGGAAGGTGATCATCAGGGTGGTGACGATCTCGCTGATGGCCGCGCTGACGTAGCGGGTGGTGTCGTAGGTAAATTCGTATTCTATGTCCGCCGGGAAGCGCTTGGACAGGCGCTTCATCTCCTCGCGCACCCGCTCCACGGTCTGCAGGGCGTTGGCCCCGGTGGTCTGGTACACGCCCATGGCCAGGGCGGGGTTGCCGTTCAGGGTGGAGGAGCGGGTGTAGGACGAGGCCCCCAGCTCCACCCGGGCCACGTCCTTGACCCGCACCAGGCCGCCGGATTGGTTGGCGCTGATGATGATGTTCTTGAACTGCTCCACGCTGCTCAGGCGGCCCTCGGCCCTGAGCGTGTACTGCACCTGCTGCTCCGCCCCGGCGGGGGCGGTGCCGATGGAGCCGGCCACGGCCTGGATGTTCTGCTTCTTGATGGCGTTGATCACGTCGTCGGCGGTGATGCCCAGGGCGGTGAGGCGCCGCGGGTCCATCCAAATGCGCATGCTGTAGTCAAGGGCCCCGAACAGGCGCGCCTCGCTGACCCCGTTGACCCGGGCCAGGGCGTCCTTGACGTTGATGCTGACGTAGTTGCTCATGTAGAGCACGTCGTGGGTGCCCTTGGGGGAGAAGAAGTTGAGCACCCCCAGGATGTCGGAGCTGCGCGCCCGCACCTCCACGCCCTGGTCCACCACGTCGGAGGGCAGCTGGGAGGCAACCTGCTGCACCCGGTTCTGCACGTTGACCTGGGCGATGGACGGGTCGGTGCCCACCTCGAAGTAGACGCTGAGGGTGTACTGGCCGTTGTTGGAGCAGGTGGAGCTCATGTAGAGCATGTTCTCCACCCCGTTGACCCCGGCCTCGATGGGCGAGGCCACGCTGTTGGCCAGCACCTCGGCGTTGGCTCCGGGGTAGGTGGCCTGCACCCTGATTTCCGGAGGGGTGATGCGCGGGTAGTGGGCCACCGGAATGCTGAACAGGGCCAGCACGCCGGCCATGACGATGACCACCGAAATGACGATGGCCAAGCGGGGGCGCTCTATGAAGGTGCGGCTTAGCATGGTGCTGGGCTACTGCCCGGCGGCGCGCACTGGGCGCACCGTCTGGCCGGGCACGGCCCTCTGCAACCCGTGCACGATGATGGTCTCGCCGGGCTTGAGACCCGACTCCACCGCCCAGCCGGTGCCCAGGGGGGCGCCGCGCACGATGCCGCGCCGCTGGGCCTTGTCGTCCTTGTCAACCACCAGCACGTACAGCCCCTGGCGGTCTTCCAAAACCGCGGCCTGGGGCACTATGGCCATGCGCCGGGGCTGGCGGCGGCTGATGAACACAGTGACGTATTGACCGGGCAACAGCACCCGGTGGGGGTTGGAGAAAACCGCGCGCATGGCGATGGTGCCGGTGCCCGGGTCCACCTGGGGCTCGGTGAAGTCCAGCCTGCCCGCCTGGGGGTACATCTGGCCGTCGGGCAGCTTGAGCCGCGGCACCAGCTCGGCGGGGATCTGTTCGGGGTGGTCGCCGGCCTTGGTCCTGGCGGCCACGTATTCGTTTTCGCTGACCGAGTAGACCACCCGGATGGGGTCGAGCTGCACCAGGCGGGCCAGGGCCCCGGAGTTGGGGCCCACCAGGTTGCCCAGGGTGTACTGGGCCCGGCCCATCACCCCGCCGATGGGCGCGGTGATGGTGGTGTAGCCCAGGTTCAGCTCGGCCTGTTGCAGGTTCGCCTTGGCCTGTTGGAGCTGGGCCAGGCCGGTCTCCTGGGCGGACAGGGCGTTGTCCATGTCTGTGGCCGCCACTCCGCCGGAGCGCACCGACTTGAGCCGCTTGATGTAGCGCAGGGCCTTGTCCAGGGAGGCCTGGGCCAGGGCCACCTGGGCCTTGGCCTCGTTGACCCGGGACTGGTAGGGAGCCTGCTCCAGTTGGATGAGCAGGTCGCCCTTTTTGACCGCGCCGCCCTCGGTGAAGGACACCTTGGTGATGTAGCCCTCCACCCGGGCCCTGAGGTCCACCGCCTGGATGGCCTCCACCCGGCCCACGAACTCCGCCGCCGGGTTCACTTCCATCTCCGGCACTTCGCTCACGGTAACGGTGGGAGGCTGGCCGGATTCGGGAGGCTTGTCCTTGGAATAGGCCGCTACGGGAGGCAGCAGAAGCATGCCCGCCATGGCCAGGATCGCCAGCCCGACACTTGCCGAATGTCTACTCAACGCGGTGCTCCCTAGAAGGGTTGGTCCGATGTGCTTACATACTTTTTGTCGGCGTCGTTGGCCACGCCGCCATGCCGCGCAATTATATCCAATAGACCGGCGGTATTACACTGGATTGTAGTAGGGAAAAGTATTCAGCGTCCCAAGGCGGGGCGGTGGGGTTGCAAGGGACGCGGTGGTTGAGTGGGCGTCCTCCTCGAGGCGGACGGGGCCGGGCGGCCCCGTCCGTCGTGTGTCTTTATGCCTTGGTCTCTTCCAGGGCGCGGTCCAGGCTCTTCTCCAGGATCGACAGCCCACGCTCCAGTTGCTCGTCGGTGATTACCAGGGGCATCAGGGTGCGCAGATTGTTGCCCAGGGTGCCGCAGTCCAGGATGAGCAGGCCCTCTTGGTGGCAAATGGCGGTGACCTTTTTGGCCAGCTCGGGCGCGGGCTCCTTGCGGCCCCGGCTCTTGACCAGCTCCATGGCCAGCATGGGCCCCAGGCCCCGCACCTGGCCGATGCAGGGGTGGCGCTCTTGCATGCCCTCCAGGGCGCTGCGCACCTTGGCCCCCAGGGCCGCGCCGCGCTCCAAAAGGTTCTCCTGCTCAAAGGCCGTGAGGACCGCCAGGCCCGCGGCGCAGGACACCGGGTTGCCGCCGTAGGTCCCGCCCAGGCCGCCGGGGTGCACCGTGTTCATGATGGAGGCAGAGCCGGTGATGCCCGAAAGCGGCAGGCCGCCACCCAGGGACTTGCCGGTAGTGACGATGTCCGGTTCCACCCCGAAGTGCTCGGTGGCGAACATCTTGCCGGTGCGCCCGATGCCCGATTGCACCTCGTCCACGATGAGCACCATGCCGTGGCGGTCGCATATGCTGCGAAGCTGGCCCAGGTACTCGGGCGGCGGGGTGATGAAGCCGCCCTCGCCCAAGACGGGCTCCAGGAGGATGGCCGCCACCTCGTCGGGGTTCACGTGGTACTTGAAGAACTCGCTTTCAAAATAATGCTCCCCGCAGCGCATGCCGCAGGAGGACTGCTCCAGGCCCCAGGGGCAGCGGTAGCAATAAGGGTATTGCGCCCGGAAGATTCCCGGTAGGGCCACCGCCCCCAGCTTGTACTTGTAGGGCATCACCTTGGAGGTCAGGCCCATGGTCAGCAGGGTGCGGCCGTGGAAGGCCCCCTCGAAGCAGACCACCCCCAGGCGGCCGGTGGCGTAGCGGGCGATCTTCACCGCGTTCTCCACAGCCTCGGCCCCGGAGTTGGCGAACATGGTCATCTTCTCGCCCCGGCAGGGAGCCAGGGCGTTTAGCTTTTCGGCCAGGTCCACGTAGGGCTCGTACATGGAGACGTGGAAGCAGCCGTGCAGATACTTGTCGGCCTGCTCCTTGATGGCCGCCACCACCTTGGGATGGCGGTGGCCGATGTTGTTTACGCCGATGCCTCCGGCGAAGTCGATGTATTCCCGGCCGTCCTGGTCCCAGATCAGGGCGCCCTCGGCCTTGGCCATGGTCACCGGGGTGACCGTGCCCACTCCCTGGGGCACTTGGCGAAGTTTTCTGTCCGCGAGCCGTGCGTCGTTCATTTGAGCTTCTCCAGGTTCCGCTTGGACGCTGCGGGTTATTTCCCGGCCACGCCGCACCAGTTCAACATGGTCAGGCCCACCACCTTGGTGGTTTCCACCACGCTGTCCAGTTCCACGTATTCGTCTATGCCGTGGTAATTGCGGCCCTTGGGGCCGGTGCAGGCCGCCACCATGCCAAAGTCGGGGGCGAAGCGGGAATCCAGGCCCGAGGCCCGGCCGATGAGGTCCACCGGCCGCCCGGCCACATCCTGGGCCGCCTGAAGCAGGGTCTGCACAAAGGGATGCTCCGGGTCCTGCTGCCAGGGCTCGGTCTGCCAGGCGAACCACTCCACCTTGGGGGGATGCTCCCGCAGCCAGGGGTCTTCCTGGGCCACCTTGGCCACCAGGTCCTCCACCATGGCCCGGATCTCAGCCTTGGTCTCGCCGGGCACGAAGCTGATGCGGCATTCCATCACCGCGTCGCCGGGCACCGTGGAGGGCCAGTCGCCGGCGTGGAAGGTGCCCACGGTTACGTGGCAGGAGCGGCCCGAGCCTTTTTCGAACAGCTCGTACTTCACCTCGCGGCCGCGCTTTTCGTCCAGGTCGGCCAGGGCCTGGTAGATGGGCAGGGCCTTGCCGATGGCGTTGACCCCCAGGTGGGACACCCCGCCGTGGGCCGAGCGGCCGGTCACGTACACCTTGAAGTGGTTTACCCCGGCGTTGGAGACGGTCACGTTCATGCCGTGGGGCTCGGTGATGAGCAGGGCGTCGGCCTTATAACCGGCCAGCAGGCAGGCCAGGGTGCCGCCCGCGCCGCCGGCCTCCTCGTCGATGACGCTCATCAGGCGCACCATGCCCTTGGGGCGCAGGCCCGCCTTGAGAGCGGCCTTGAGGGCGAAGTAGTTGGCCAAGAGGCCGGACTTCATGTCCGCCGCGCCGCGCCCGTAGAGCAGGCCGTCCTCCACGTCGCCGCTCCAGGGGTCGCGGGTCCAGGCCTCCAGGGGCTCGGGGGAGACCACGTCCACGTGGCCGTTGATGGCCAGGGAGGGCGCGCCTTGTTCGCCCGGCAGGGTGCCGATGACGTTGGGGCGGCCCTCATAGGGCACCTTGGTGTCGATGAAGGCGTGATGCTTGCGCACCGCCTCCATGTTTGGCTCCACCATTTCCACCGTGAGGCCCAGGTCCTGGTAGAGCTTTTTCATGTACTGCTGCGCCTGGGCCTCGTTGCCCACCACGCTGGGGATTCTCACCAAATCTTGCAGGGTCTGAACCAGTTGGGGCCGCAATTCATCCACGGCGGAAAAAAGCAGCTCTTTTATCTCGGCTGATTGCATCTATTAGTCTCCTTGAATTTGCCTGCTCGCTGAACTAGCCGTTTAGGGGGTGGTGGCAGGCGACCCAGTGCCCCGGTGCGAGAAGTTTGAATTCGGGCTCAAGTTGCCCACAGTCCTCTTGGGCCAGGGGGCAACGGGTGTGGAAGCGGCAACCCTTGGGCGGATTAAGCGGGCTGGGCACGTCGCCGCTCAGGATGATCCGGTTTTTTTCGCGCCCCACCTCGGTGGTGGGGGCGGCGGAGAACAGGGCCTGGGTATAGGGGTGGCGCGGCTGGGCGAAGAGCCGGCGCTTGGAGGCCAGCTCCATGAGCTTGCCCAGATACATCACCGCGATGCGGTCGCTGATGTGCTCCACGATGGCCAGGTCGTGGCTGATGAACAGGTACGACAGGCCCAAATCGCGCTTGAGCCGGGCC
Organism: Pseudomonadota bacterium; assembly: GCA_018896025.1. Lineage (GTDB taxonomy): Bacteria > Desulfobacterota > Desulfarculia > Desulfarculales > Desulfarculaceae > Desulfoferula. The sequence goes on along the minus strand of JAHIND010000003.1, from coordinate 69,206 downwards.
AACAGGTTGACCACCTGGGCCTGCACCGACACGTCCAGGGCCGACAGCGGCTCGTCGGCCACCACCAGTTTGGGGCGCATGATCAGCGCCCGGGCCACGCCCAGGCGCTGGCGCTGGCCGCCGCTGAACTCGTGGGGGTGGCGGTCGTAGTGCTCGGGCCGAAGGCCCACTGTCTCCATCATCTCCAGGACCATCTTTTTGCGCTGGGCCCGGCTCAGCTCCGGCTGGCGGCGCAGCCCCTCCCCGATGATCTCCTTGACGGTCATGCGGGGGTTCAGCGAGGACCAGGGGTCCTGGAAGATGATTTGCATATCGCTGTGCAGCTTGCGCATCTTGTCGGCGGGCAGCTTGGCGATGTCCTGGCCCTGGTAGAGCACCGTGCCCCTGGTGGGGGGGATCAGGCGCAGCACCAGGCGGCCGGTGGTGGACTTGCCGCAACCGGACTCGCCCACCAGGCTGAGCGTCTCACCCTGCATGAGCGAGAAGCTGACCCCGTCCACCGCCTTGACCACCTCCCCGGAGTTGAACAGGGAGCGGCCCACCACGAAGTATTTGGTTAGGTCTTCGACCTTGAGTATGGTTTTAAGCGACATGGCGTTTCACGCGTAGAGCCAGCAAAGGGCATGATGTCCCGGCTGCACCTCGCGCCAGGGGGGCGCGCTCTGGGCGCACTCGGGGCGGCGCTGGGGACAGCGGGGATTGAAGGGGCAACCCTGGGGCAGTTCGAACAGGCTGGGCACGATGCCCTCCATTTCATAAAGCTTGCCCCGGCCGCCCGGCTTGGGGATGGATTTGAGCAGGCCCTGGGTGTAGGGGTGGCGGGCCTCCTCGAAGATTTCCTTGACCGGACCCTGCTCCACCACCCGGCCGCAGTACATCACCACCACTCGCCGGGCAGACTCGGCCACCACCCCCAGGTTGTGGGTGATGAGCATGATGGCCGTGCCGATGCGCTCGTTGAGCCGGTGCATCAGGTCCAACACCTGGGCCTGCACCGTCACGTCCAGGGCGGTAGTGGGCTCGTCGGCCAAGAGCACATCCGGGTCCAACAACAGAGCCTCGGCGATCATCACCCGCTGGCGCATGCCGCCGCTCAGGTGATGGGGATAGTCCTTGATGCGCTTGGCCGGGTCCGGGATGTCCACCATGGCCAGCATCTCGATGGCCCGTTCCCGGGCCTCCTTCTGGCTCATCTTGCGGTGGTTGTGCAGGGCCTCGGTGAGCTGGTTCTCGATGGTGAAGGCCGGGTTCAGCGAGATCATGGGCTCTTGGAAGATCATGGAGATGCGGTCGCCGCGCACCTTGCGCATCTGTTTTTCCGGGATGGAGAGCAGATCGTGGCCCTCGTAGTTTATGCATCCGGCGCTGATGCGCCCCGGATAGGGCACCAGGCGCAGCACCGACAGGGCGGTGATGCTCTTGCCCGAGCCGGACTCGCCCACCACGCCCAAGACCTCGCCTCGGCCGATGTCGTAGCTGACTCCGCACACCGCCTGGGCCACGCCCTGGCTGGTGTGGAAGCTCACTTCCAGGTTTTCTATGCTGAGCAGTGATTCCATGGCGTCACTTGAGCCGGGGGTCCAGGACGTCGCGCAGGGCGTCGCCCACCAGGTTGAAGCCCAGCACGGCCATGGTGATCGCCAGGCCGGGGAACACGGTCATCATGGCGTTGTCCATCATGAAGTTGCGCGCGTCGCTGAGGATGTTGCCCCAGGAGGGCGCGGGCGGCGGAGCGCCCAGGCCCAGGAAAGAAAGCATGCTCTCGGCCAGGATGGCGTAGGCCAGGCTGGCCGTGGCCTGCACGATCAGAGGCGCGGTGCAGTTGGGCAGGATGTGGCGGAAGATGATGTAGGCGTCGCCGTTGCCGATGGCCTTGGACGCCTCCACGAACTCCTTTTCCTTGAGCGAGAGCACCGAGCCGCGCACGATGCGCGCGAAGCGGGGCGTATACACAATGCCCAGGGCCAGCACCACGTTGGACAGGTTTGGCCCCAACACCGCCAATATGCCGATGGCCAGCAATATGGCCGGGAAGGACATTATGGCGTCCATCACCCGCATGATGAGGTTGTCCATCCAGCCGCCGTAATAGCCGGAGGTCGCCCCGATGGCCACGCCCAGGAAGGTGGCCACCAGCACCGAAAACAGGCTTATGTACAGCGAGATGCGAGAGCCGTAGATGACCCGGCTGTAGATGTCGCGGCCGAACTCGTCGGTGCCGAACCAGTGCTGGGCCGAGGGCTCCTCGGACTGCTGGGCCACGTTGATGGCCAGGGGGTTGTGGGTGGCCAACACCGGCGCGAAGGTGGCCATCAAGATGTTGAGCGTGATCACGACTACGCCGATCATCCCGATGGGGTTATGCAGAAACTTTTTCCAAAACACTTTGGGCCACCCTATGAGTACTGCACTCGCGGATCAAAGTAGCCGTAGAGCAGATCCACGATGGTGTTGATGAAAACGTAGACCAGGGCGATGAACAGGATGCAGCCCTGGACCACGGGATAGTCGCGCATATAAATGGAGACCACCAGGTACTTGCCCAGGCCGGGCAGGCTGAATACGGTTTCGGTGACCACCGCCCCGCCCAGGAGCATGCCGTACTGGATGCCGATGGTGGTCAGGGTGGGGGCGAAGGCGTTTTTGAGGGCGTGTTTGGTGATGACCTTCCACTCGCTCAGGCCCTTGGCCCGGGCGTGGGTGACGTATTCCAGGCGCAGCACCTCCAGCATGGAAGAGCGCACCATGCGCGCCACCACCGCGGCCATGAACAGGCCCAGGGTGATGGCCGGCAAGATCATGTAGCGCAGGCCTTCCCAGAACTCCTCCCACATGGCCACGAAGCCGGTGGAGGGGAACCAGCCCAGGTTGACCGAGAACACCAACAGGGCCATGAGCCCCAGCCAGAAGCCGGGCACGGACACCCCCAGGATGGTCCCGATCATGAACAGATAGTCTTTGTTGGTGTTGTGGTACACCGCGGCCAAGACCCCCGAGGGCAGGGCGATCACCAAGGCGAAGATGAGGGCCAGGGTGGTGAGACACAGGGTGACTGGGAAGCGCTCGCCGATGGAGTCTATGACCGGGCGTTTGGAGTGGATGGACACCCCGAAGTCGCCGTGGGCCAGATTGCCCAGCCAGACCACGAACTGTTCGTACAGGGGCCGGTCCAGGCCCAGGGCCTGGCGCACCGAGGCTACGTCCTCGGCGGTGGCGTCCGGTCCCAGGATCACCGCGGCGGGGTCGCCGGGGATCATGTGGATGAGCAGAAACACCAAGGCCGCCACCAGGACCAGGGTGGGTATCAGATAGATGATGCGTTTTAAAACAAACTTTAACATCGTTGGGCCGCCACCGGAGTTGGGAGGCGTCCCGGAGGCGGGCGTTGGCGCCGCCTCCGGGACGTTCAGCTAATAGGGTCTATTTGTCCAGCCACACGCCCCACAGGATGGGGTAGCCGGTGTTGATGGTCTTGTAGCCCTTGACGTAGTTCCAATGGGCCTGGAGGTAGTTGTAGTTGTACAGTTGGATCCAGGGCACCTGTTCGATGGTGATGCGGTGGGCCTTCTCGTAGAGACCCTGCAGCGTTTTGAGATCGTCGGTCATCAGGGCCGCTTCCTTGATCTTTTTGATCTCGGGGTAGGCGTCCTCGAAGCCGCCGCGCTTCAGGTAGGCGTAGGCCAGCGCCGGGTTGGGCGTGCCGCCCGCGCCGTAGGAGAGCATCTGGAAGTCGCCGCTTACGCACTTCTTGAGCAGCACCGGCCACTCCACCACGTTGAGCTTCACGTTGATGCCCACCGCCTGCATGGCCGCCTGCACGGCCACCGCCTGGCGGAACATGGCGATGTACTTCTTGGTGGTGTCCAAGACCACGGTCTCGCCCTTGTAGCCGGACTCCTTGAGGAGCTGCTTGGCCTTGGCCTGGTCAAACTTGTACCAGGTGTCGTGGTAGGCGGTGCGGTAGACGCTGCCCCGGGCGATGACCGAGGGGTTGCTCCTGGCGTGGCCCAGATAGGCCGCCTGGGTCACCTTGTCCAGGTCGATGGCGTAGGCGCAGGCCTGGCGGAACTTGACGTTGCTGGTCACCGGGCGGTTTACGCCGAAGTAGACCTGATACCAGGATAGGCCGGGGACCTCATTGAGCACCAGGCCCTTTTTGGCGTAGCTCTTGTTGTACTTCTCCACGTACTTGGGCGGGAAGTACTGCAGCAGGTCGATCTCCTTGTTGAGCAGGGCCATGATGGACACCGACTCCTCGGGGATCGGCACCAGCTTGATGGTGTCCAGGTAGGCGATGCGCTCGCCGCCCAGGCCGCTGCGCGGGCCGGTGGGGCCAGTGTACTTGTCGAACTTCTTCAGGATGATGTAGCGGTCAGGCTTCCACTCGGAGAACATGTAGGGGCCGGTGCCGACGGGCTTTTCCTTGAACACGCCGCCCTGCTTGGCCAACTCCTCCTGGGGAACGATGGCGATGACCGGGTTGATGTAGGCCAACAGGTGGGGGAAGGCGGCGAAGGGCTTCTTCAGCTTCACCACCACGGTGTACTTGTCCTTGACCTCCACGCCGGCTACACCGGTGAAGTGCTTGGCCCGGGGGCTGATCTTGGGGTCCATCACCCTGTCCAGGGAGAATTTCACGTCCGCGGCCACCATTTCGCGGCCGTTGTGGAACAACTTGTTCTTGCGAAGATGGAAGGTGTAGACGGTGTAGTCTTTGTTGGCTTCCCAGCTCTCGCAGGCCACGGGCATGAGTTTGAGGTCCTCGCCGTAGGCCAGCAGGGGCTCGAAAACGTGGTGCAGCACGATGGCGTTGACCACCGCCACGCTGGTGTGGGGGTCCACCGCGGTCAGGTCGGTGTTGAGCCCCACGGTGATGCTGCCGCCGAATTTGGGCTTGTCCGCGGCCAGGCCGGGCAGGCTCAGGGCCAGCAGCAGGGTCATGGCCAGCAGGGCCAGACCGGCTTTTCTCAACTTAAATGAAATCCCAGACATGATTACCTCTCGCTATGCACAGTGTGATTAGAACCCCCTCCTCGGCGGCTCCCTCCGGTTCTATCGGCGTAAGCCACGGCTTTAGCCGTTGGGCTTTTCTATCGCTTCGATCTCCTGCTTGATGATCTCCGCCACCACCTCGCGGCGCTCCAGGTCCATGCGTTGCTTGATGGCCGCCACGCTGATGGCCGCCACCACCTCGCCCGAGGCGTCGTGCACCGCGCGGCCCAGGCCCACCGCCTCGGGGATGAACACCCCGCCGGTGAGTGAGTAGCCGTGCTTGCGGTAGTGCTCGATGAGCATCCACACGTCTTCCATGGTGCTGTTCTTGTATTGGGCGTAGCGCCGCTTGTTGGCCTGGATGATGGCCCTGGTCTTTTTCTCCGGCAGGCTGGCCAAGAGCACCGTGCTGCCCGCGCCCATGCCCAGGGGGGAGCGCTGGCCCACCTCGTGGGTGAGGGTGCGAATGGGGAAGGCCCCTTCCACCCGGTCTATGACCAGGGCGTCGTTGCCCGAGCGCACCAGCAAGAAGGAGGTGTCCTCGGTCCGCTGGGCGATGCGCTCCAGGGCCAGGCGGTAGCGGTCGCGCATCTGGAACTGGTAGGCGGCCGCGCCGAAATAAAACAGCTCGATGCCCAGGTGATAGAGCTTGGTCACGGGATCGTAATTGATGAGCCCCTCGTTCTCCAGGGCTCCCAGCATGCGCCGGGCGGTGGCCACGTGCAGGCCGCACTCCCTGGCCAGGGCGGCCAGGCTGATGCCCCGTTCGTTGTGGGCCACCACGGTGCGCAGAAGGCCGATGGCGCGGTGGATGCTCTGCACCCCGCGCTGGGACTTCTTGGTTTCTTGGTCCGCTCCGGCCGGTGCCTGGGGGGTCATAACCTCTCTCAACCCTGAGTGTGATGCTTTCTTTTAAACCCTAGAGCGGCAACGCTTGCCGATCAACTATTTTTTTACACATTGTTCATTTTTATTTATACAATGTGTAAAAAACATGGTTTAGCTCACATTGTGTCCATCTTTTGGGTGTAAAACCTACACTGGCGTATCTGGCGGGGCTAATTGAGACCCAAAGGTGCCGCTAAAATGGGGTCTGGAGGGCCTGAAGCAGGTCTTAGGGGGTGTTAATAAGGCAAGATAGGCAAGATGGGCATGGAAAACTGACCAAAACCCGGCAATGGGCCCGGAGCAAGCCGCTCCCGGATAGGGCGGGGGCTCTATATTTAAAGGGGATCGTGTGAGGACTAATTCGAGGTAGGCCGCCGTCTGGCCTTGACCAAATATCCGGGCTAGGAGCTGAACCAAAGGGCCACGGCGGCGGCGAAAAGCAGAACCAGCACGATGCGGCGGAACCATCCGGCGCCCACCCGGTTGAAGGCCCAGGCCCCCACCACCGCGCCGACCAGCACCGCCGGGCTGAAGTAGAGCGACATCTTGAGCCAGTGGGCGGTGAACAGCCCGCCCACCGCGTACAGGGAGGCGGTGACCACGCAGATGAAGGTAAAGTACACCCCCAGGAAGCCCTTGATCTCTTGGGGGCTCTGGGCCCTGGCCATGATGTAGAGCACCACCGGCGGTCCGCCGATGGCGTAGGCCCCTTGCAGCCAGCCGCTGAGCACTCCGATGGCCACCCCGCCCAGGGGGGTGGAGCTCACCTTGCGGGCCAGGCGCTCGCCCCAGTCGCGGCTAAGGGCCAACACCGACAGGGCCACGAACACGGCCATGCCCTTGCGCATGCCTTGTTCGGGCAGAACCAGCAAGAGCCACACCCCCAGGGGCATGCCTATGCACGCCCCTATGAGCAACGGCAGGTGCCGCCGCCAGGCCAGGTGCCCCCGGTAACGCCAGGCATGGTAGAACACCAGGGCCAGGACAAAGGGGTAATGGAAGATGATGGCCTCGCGCAGGGGCATGACCAGCGAAAGCAGAGGCAGGGCCACCCAGGGAAAGCCGAATCCGGCGAAGGAGAAGGTGAAGGCGGCCAGGGCCAGGATTATGGCGGGTGCGAATTCGGTCCACATCTTACTAAAACTACCCCAGTTTGGCGGGTTGCGGTAGTCACTTTTCTTCTACCAGCCGCGCCCCTTCTCAAGTTACAGTAAGTGGGCTCCGCCGGCCCGCCCGGCCGCGGGGTCTGGTCTGGGCGGGATTTTGTAGCGCAAGCGGGATTGGGCGGCATGGCCACCAAAAAGACGAAAACAGTTCAAAAAGACAACAATCCCCTGGGAGTGCAAAGCATTTCCCGGGCCATCGGGTTGCTGAGGGCCGTGGCCCAGCACAACCAGAGCGGGGCCCGGCTTTCCCAGTTGGCCCGGGAGGTGGACCTGCACGTGGCCACCGCCCGCCGGGTGCTGCAAAGTCTGGCCGGAGAGGGGCTGATCACCTACGACCAGGTGGGCAAGCTCTACCACCTGGGGCTGGAGCTGTACCGCCTGGGCAACCAGGCCCATCAGTACACCATCTGCACCCGCTTCCGCGAATCCCTGGAGGCCATCGCCGAGGCCACCCAGGACACGGTCTTTCTGCTCATCCGGTCGGGCAACGACGCCATCTGCGTGGACATGGTGGAGGGGGAGTACCCCATCCGCACCATGCTCATCGCCGTGGGCTTCCGCCGCCCCCTGGGGGTGGGCGCGGGCAGCCTGGCGCTGATCACCTTTGACCGCGAGGAGGATATCGACCGGGTGCTGCGCGAAAATCAGCCGCGCTTCGCCCAATACGAACAGCTGGACGCACAGCGCATCCGGGCCATGGCCGCCAAGGCCCGCGAGCGTGGCTACGTGCACTCCGACGCCCTGTTCCACAAGGACGCGGTGTCGGTGGGGGTGCCGGTGTTCGACCAGGCCGGGCGGGTCATCTGCGCCATTACCGTCTCGGCCATCCGTTCGCGCATGGATCCCGCCAGGCGGGAGTTGATCTACGAGTTGGTGCGCAAACACACCAGCCCCGAGATCATCGGCCTGTGCCTGGATGTCGCCCCCCCGGCTCCCCCGGCCTGACATCGGCTTCTGGTGTGCGTTTTATGGGCGTGCTATCCTAAGTCAACCAGTATGAAAACAGTCCACGGACCCAGCGTTCCGCTGCCGTCCTAGCCATGGAGATAGAGCAAAATGCGACTGCCTCGCTACCTCTGCTTCCTGATGTTGGCCGCCCTGGTGGGCCTCGCCGCTTGCGAGGGTTCCTTTTCCTGCTCCACCGCCAGCCTGAGCGAGCCCAAGATCGCCACGGCGGTGGACCCCAAGACCATGGCCCCCACTCAGGTGGTGAGCCAGGTGCCCCCCACCTCCGGGCCCATCTACGCCACGGCCAAGGTAAGCTCCGCCCCGTCGGGCACCAAGGTCAAGGCGATCTTCTATTACCTGGAGGGCCAGCGCCGCCAGATAGCCGAGGACCAGATCGAGCTGAAAGAGGGAGCCTATGTGAGCTTCCAGCTTTCGCCCCCAGCCAACGGCTGGCCCCTGGGCAAGTATGAGGTGGTGTATCTGCTGGACGGCAAGCAGGTGCAGACGGCCCAGTTCAGCGTGGCCCAGGACAAGGCGGCGGCTGCGGCCCCGGCGCCCGCTCCCCAGGCGTCCGCTCCCCCGGCCCAGGCCCCGCCCCAGGCGGCTCCGGCCCCCGCGCCAATGGCCCAGGCCGCCCCGCCTGCGGCCCCGGCGGCCCCCGCGCCCGTGGCCCCGGGCTACAAGGAGATCAACGAGCCCAACTTCGGCTTCTCCTTCCAGGTTCCCAGCGCCTGGGGCTGGCAGCTCACCAAGACCAAGGACTATCTGATCAGCGGCCCCAAGGGCACCCCGGCCCACGAGGTATCCCTGGTGGTGCAGATCATCGATAAGCAGGCGGGCGGAACCACCTTGATGGGCCAGATGAAGGCCATGGTGGCCCAGATAAGCCAGGTGCCCCAGGGCAAGATAATCAAAAAGGGCGAAGTGACCATGGCCGGTCAGCAGGCCCCATATTTCCTGGCCTCCTACCAGGCCAATGACCTGGCCGGGCAACCTGTGGAGTTCGGCCACGCCCAGGTGGGGGTGGAAAGGGGGCGCCATCTCTTCCTGATCAGCTACAGCGCGCCCACGCCCATCTACAAGGCCAACCTGGGGGCCTTCCAGCGGGTGGTGGACAGCTTCCGCTTAACCAAACCTTAGGGCCTCCAGCTATCGGCTGGCTGTGCCGTGGTTTGGCGCGAACCATGACCCGATAAACAAACAATGGGCCAGGAGAGGCCTTCAGCACTGAGCGTGTCTATTTCCCGTATTGCTCCTTGACCGGGGGTGGGGTCGCGCCCGGCGCGCCCCACTGCTCCTTGGGCAGGGGGGGCGGCTCGGCCGGGGACTTGGCCGAGCTGGGCGGCGGGGCTTGGCCGGGGGCGGCGCCCAGGTAGCGGCTGGCCACCCAGCCCCGCTTGCCGCCGACTGCGGCTTCCACGTAGGACCAACCCTTCTTCTCGCCGGTGGTGAGCACCAACTCCCCATGGCGCAGCACCGCCAGGATGCGGCAGGTGTTGGCGGGGCATTCGCGCAGGTTCAGGCCGCTGGTCAAGACGTAGCGCTTCTGGCCGTCCTTGAAGGCCGCGCTCCATTCCTGGGGCACGGATTTGCCGACCTCGGCACAGCCGCCCAAAAGGGCCAGCAGGACCAGGGCGGCCAGGGCGCAGGCGATTCGCGTTGCAGGCATGTGGTGTTTCCTCATCATTTTCACTTGAGCTTGGATTCCAGCCAGGCGGCCCGCTTGTTCACCGAGGCCGCGTCCGGGGCCTGGGGGGCCAGCTCGGTGTAGCGGCGGTAGGCCCGGGCAGCCGTATCCAATTTCCCCGCCTTTTCCAAGAGCACCCCCAGATTTTTGTAGGGCACCGCATAGGATGGATCGGCCTCGACCGCCTTCTGATAAGCCTGCACCGCCTGCTTGAGCTGGCCCTGACGACGCAGGGTTAGCCCCAGGTTGTTCCAGGCCACCGCGTTGGTGGGGTCTTTTTTCACCGCCGCGAAAAAGGCGTCCCGGGCTTGGTCCAGCTTGCCCTCCTGGGCCAGGGCCACCCCGTGGTCCAGCAGGGCCTGGGCACTGGAGGCCTGGGGCTGAGCCTGGGGCTTGGTGGGCAGGGCAAAGGGGCTGTCGCCCGAGGCCGGTTGCTTGGCCGGGGGCGCGGCGGGAGTCTGGCCCTTGCCCGGCAGGGCGAAGGGGCTGTCGCCCTGAGTTTGCCCCTGGGCCGGGGCGGGCGGCGCGGCCTGGCCCTTGGCGGGCAGGTTGAAGGGCGAGTCCTTGGCCGGGGCGGGCGCGGCCTTCTGTTGGGCTTGCCCCTGGGAGGCGCCGGGGGCGCCGCCGGGCACCCACTGGGCCCCGGCCGGGGCGGCCCAGAGCAGCCCCGCGGCCAGGAGGGATATCATGGCTCGGTGGTTCATGGCGCTTTACTTCTCCTCGGCTTTGGAGCCCTTGCGCAGCTCCCACACCCCGGTCATGGGTTTGCGCAGATCCGCCTCCATCTTAGGATCGTCCCAGGATGAGGTCCAGGTATGATTTTGGGTGGTGCCCGCCATATTTTCATAGCAGGTCGGGCCCCAACTGGTGCTGGATGATCCACTGCCGCTGTAGGTCTCCTCCAGGCGGCCATTGACATTCAGGGTCAAGGTGTTGTGCAGGGTGGTGGAGTAGGACTGGCTGTACTCGCAGCGAACCTTGGCGTAGGTGTATTTGCCGTCCGCCCCCTTGGTGCCTTTGTTCCACAGGCTCCAGCAACGGTTGGGGGCGCCGGTGAGCTTCCAGGTGCCGGTGATGACGTTGTTGGTCAGGCTGCCGCTGAAGGTGCCGGTGGTGCGTTGGGGAGAGCAGCACCAGGTTTCATTGCACCACTTTTCGTAGCTCATGCTATGGTCGGAGGTAGCGGTCACCTGGCCGCCCCGGATGTAGTAGGTGGCGTTCCATTTGTTGTCGGGGTACTTGGGGTGCCAGGCCACCGCGTCGACGGTGCAGGTCTCGGGGATAACCTGGGTGGCGTCCACCTTTTGTTCGCCGTACACGGGGTTGTCCTGGCGGGCCGCCAGCTGCTTGGCCTTGGCCATCAGCTCGTCCTGGCGCTTCTTGCGCTCCTCGGCGGTCTCGGCGCGCTTCTTCACCGGCTTGGGCTCGGTTTTGGCCTCGGGCTCCTTGGCCCCGGTGGCGGCGCGGAGCTGGAAGCCCTCGCTGCTCTTTTGCAGGTTGCCGCTGTCGAATTTCCCCTCGATCTTGCCCTGGTCCGCTTTCAGCAAATTCTGGTTGTTGAAGCTGCCCTCGATCTTGCCCTGGTCGGCCTTGAGCAGGTTGCTGTTGTCGAAGCTGCGCGACACCCCGCTGGACGGCGGAGTGGCGTTGGCCGCGGCCTCGGCCGATTGCAACACGGGCAGGAGCACGTTGCCGGAGAAGCTGTCGTTGGCCGCGCCCTCCAGAAGGGGCTTGATGGCGAAGTTGCCGGCAAATTGCTTCAGGATCTGGGCGGGGGTGCCGGAGGTGGTGATGTTCTTGACCACCTCGCTGAGCATGGCTTTGGTCTCGGCGGCCAGGGTGGCTCCCACCGGCTGGGCGGCCATGGCCGTGAGCTTTTGCACCCCCGCGCTTATGCCGGTGGCTGCGTATTTGACCGCCGCGGCCTCGGCGGGCAGCAGGGCGGCCATCTCCCGCACCACTTGCTTGCCCGCCTGCTGCACCACCGGGGCCACCATCTTGGTGGCCGCCTGGGCGGCGGCCTGGGCCCCGGCGGGCATCATGCGGCTGACCAGCCCGGCCCCGGCCTTGTAGGCCCAGGAGGCCCCGGAGGCCAGGCCCGGCGCCACCTTGCCCGCGATGGCCGCGGCGGTGCCGGTGTAGCACAGCACCGAGGCCCCCACGCTGCCGGCCAGCTCGTAGGTGGCTTGGCCCTTTTCGGCGTTGCTGGTCTGGGGGTTCATGAGCACCATGACGTTCTTGGGCAAATCGGCCACCACCTTGTAGGCGGTGCCCGCCAACAGGCTGGCCGTGCCCTGGGCCGCCGGGCTGATAACGCCGCCCACCTGGTTGCCCATGATACCGGTGGTCACCCGGTCGGCCACCCACTTGGCGGCGGGCTCTATCTTCATGGTTCTGACCTGGTCGATGTACTCCACCCCGGTCTTGAGGGCCCGCACCCCGTACTCGCCTTTGGCGTATTCGGCCACCGCTGCGTCCACGGTCTGCTTTTTGAGCTGCATGTAACCCTGCAGGTCGCTGGCCGCGTGGCCCTTGGCCATGGCCTGAAGGCGCTCCTCGATGACCTGGCGGTGCTTGGCCATCTCGGGGTTGCTCTTGATGATCTCGTCGACGCTGCCCACCAGCTTCCCCGGGTTGGAGGTGACCCTGAACGGGCTGTAGGTGGCGAACTGCAGGTAGTTGGCCACTTGCTTGCTGCTGGTATCCACTCCGCTGACCACGAAGCGCCCGGCGTTGGCCGTGGCCTTGCCCGCCACGGCCACGGACCAAAGCAGGTTGTTGCCGAAGTCCTTGGCGAACTGCAAGGCTCCGGCATGGGCGGGAGCCGGGGTGAGCGCCTCGGCCAGGCGGCGGCCCAGGCCGGGCGGCGGCGGGGCCATGGCGGTCTTGATCTGGGTGGCGGTGCGCTCCAGGTTGTCCAGGATGGCGCTCACCGCCTGCACCGCCGGGTCGCCGGGGCGGGCCTGGGCCAATTGGACGGCCTGGGCCCGCAGGCGGGGGATGGCCTCGCCCACCGCCGCGCCGTAGGCCCGGGTCACCTCCTGGGAAAACAGCTCCATGGCCCGCACCACCATAACGCCCTGGGCCTGGGCGGCGTTGGCCGCCAGGGTGACCCGGCCCAGGTCCAGGGCCAGCCTCCGCTGCTCGTGGTTTAGCTGGGCCAGGCGCAGCCGGAAGGCGGCGGGCAGGCTAAGGTCGCCGCTCATCTCATCCCACAGGGCCAGGGACTGGGCCCAAACCTCTTGGTTGCCGCGCAGGATCAGGGCCTGCTGGTCGCTCACCGCCAGTTGCAGCCCGGCCAGCATCTGCACCGAAGCCAGGCTTTGGCTGACCACCTCGGGCTTGCTTTGCCCGGCCAGGGCCCCCTCCACCATGCCCCGCTGGGCCGACTGGGTCAGGAAGTAGTTGAGTTGGAGCTTGTACAGGGGCTTGAGGCGGGCCCACCAGGCCTGGGCCTGGGGCGAGGCGGCGGCCTGTTCCTCCAACAGGGCCATCTGGCGGGTCTGAAGCTCGCCCAGGCACTCCAAGGCCGCGAGCACCGGTTTCTGGGCGGCCGCCTGGTCTGTCGCCGCCCGGGCCAGCTCGGCCACCAGCCGCCCGTGCACCTGGGCCACCTGTTCGCCCTGGGGGGTGCCGTTGGCAAAGGCCGGGGAGTAAAGCGGACCGGCCAGTTGATCCAGCAGGGCCGGGCCGTAGGCGGCCACGCTCAGGCGCTCACCGCGTTCGCGCTCCTCCTGGGGCGACAAAAAGCGCAGGCTGGCCAGGGCCTGGTTGCGGTAGGGCATGCCGCCCGAGAAGAGCTTCTCCGGGGCGGTGTAGGCCAGCAGGTAATAGTAGGGGCCCTTGCGGCAGATGAACTGCTCCCGGCGGAACACCTGGCCTTGGCCGATTTGAAAGGTCATCAGCAGGCGCAGGGCGCTTTGCCCGGCCAGGGAGCCGTTCTGCCGGGCCAGGAGATGATAGCCCCTCAGGCGGGACCACTGGGCGGTGAGCTTGCCGTCCACCGCCCCGATGTTGGGGAAGGCGATGGCGTCCACCAATTGCAAGCTTATGGTGAGGCGGAATTCGGGGCTGCCCTGAGGGCCGGAGAATACCAGGTAACGGTCTTTGGAGTCGGGCCTGGCGCGCCAGTGGGCCGGCAGCTCCAGGGAATAGGAAAGGTTTTGGTCTTGATGGACGCGGTAACTCACCTGGGCGGCCCCGGCCGAAGACAACCCCAGGCACACAAAAATGAGCATGCAAGCGAACCCAAGTGAGGGGCATCTCATGGGTGGGATCTCCAGGTTGAGTTGTGAAGGCTTTGCCTCCCCAGCGCCCCATCCGGGGTCTGGGCGAGACATCGCGTTGCTTGATTATAAATAAAAGTAGCGATTATTAAAAGCAATGGCGTAGGGGATGGCCTGAAAATACCTATGGTTGGCCGGTGATGCCGCCCCGGCCGGGCCTTCTCCCCCCAGCTCTTCCTTGGCCTAGGGCGCTTTTTCGGCCCGCGCGCTCCCTACCCCGGCGGCGGCTCAAGCCTGTTTGGGGAGCTTGTCGGCAAAGGGGAACCTGCTGGCCTTGAGCAGGGTGCTCACCTGTTCCGGGGAGATGGGGCGGCTGAAGTAGTAGCCCTGCACCTGCTCGCAACCGAAGCCCATCACCGTCTCCAACTGGCGGAGGGTCTCCACGCCCTCCACCACCACCCGCATGCCCAGGCCGTGGGCCAGGGAAGCCACGGTGGCCACGATGGTGGTGCTGTCACGGTCGTCGGGTATCTGGGTGATGAAGGACTTGTCGATCTTCAGGCTGTCGATGGGCAGCTCTTTTAGGTAGTACAGGGATGAGTAGCCGGTGCCGAAGTCGTCCAGGGCGATCTCCATGCCCAGGTCGTGCAGCTCCCTGAGCACCCGCGCGGCGGCGGCCACCGTGCCCATGACCACGCTCTCGGTGACCTCCAGCTCGAAGTGCTTGGTGGTCAGGCCGTAGCGGGCCAGGGTGCCGGTGATCATGCCGACCAGGTCCTCTTCCCAGAACTGGCGGCCGGACAGGTTCACCGCCACCCGTTTGACCGGCACCCCCTGGGCCAGCCACTGCTTGATCTGGGAGCAGGCCATCTCCAGCACTTGCTGGCCGATGGGCACGATGAGGCCCGACTCCTCGGCGGTGGACAGGAAATGGTCCGGCATCAGCAGGCCCAGGCGGGGGTGCTGCCAACGGATAAGGGCCTCCACCCCCTCCACCGCCCCGGTCTTGACCTCCACCCTGGGCTGGTACACCAGGAAGAACTCCTTTTTGTCCAGGGCGGAGCGCAGGTCGCCTTCCAGGGCCAGGCGCTCCACCACCCGGCGGTTCATCTGGGCCGAGAAGAACTTATAGCGCCGCCGCCCCAGCTCCTTGGCCGCGTGCATGGCCGTGTCGGCGTGCTGCACCAGGGTGTCCGGGTCGCGGGCATCGTTGGGGTAGAGGCTCATGCCCAGGGAGGCGGACATGTAAAGCTGCTGTCCGGCCACCTCGAAGGGCGCCTGGAAGCAGCCCAAAAGCTTGCCGGCCACCTCCTCGGCCTTTTCGCCGTCGCCGTCCAGGCTCACCACCCCCACGAAATGATCGCCCCCCCAGCGCACCAGGCTGTCGCCTTCGGCCAGGCTTTTTTGCAGGCGCTCGGCCACGGCCAACAGGGCCTTGTCGCCCCTCTCGTGGCCCAGGGACTCGTTGACCAGCTTGAACTGGTCCAAATCCAGATAGGCCAGAAGCACCTTGCGCCCTTTTTGGTCGGCCAGGGACATGGCCTGCTCCAGGCAGGCTCTCAGGGCCTGGCGGTTGGGCAGGCCGGTGAGGTAGTCGTGGCGGGCCAGGTATTCCATGCGCTCCTGGGCTTCCATGAGCGCGCTGAGGTCTGAACTGATGGCCACGAAGTGATGGGCGCCCTTGTCTTTGTCGCCCACCGCGGTGATGGTCAACCAGGCCGGGTAGACTTCGCCGCCCTTGCGGCGGTTGTATATCTCCCCGCGCCAGCTTCCCTTCTTGTTCAGGGCGTCCCACATGTCGCAGTAGTATTCGCTGTTTTGGCGGCCGGACTTGAACACGCGGGGGTTCTTGCCCAAAAGCTCGTGGCGCTCGTAGCCGCTCATCTTGCACATGGCCGGGTTCACGTCCAGGATGGTCCCCTCGCCGTTGGTGACCAAAATCCCGTTGGTGGTGGTCTTGAACACCAGGCCGGACAGGGCCAGGGAATCGGCCATGCGGCGGCGCTCGGTGACGTCCGAGGCGATGGTGATGACCAGGCCGCGTCCGTCCTGGAGCGCGCCCAGGGGGGCTGAGTTGAAATCCCAAATCAGCTTTTCGCCGCACTTGTTGGTGAGTTCCTGCTCTCCCTGGGCGGCGCTTCCCTGGAGCTGGTGCAGGGCGGCCAGCTTTTGGGATATCTGTTGCCATTTATCGCCGCAGCATAGGCGGGCCCAGGCCTCCACCGTGGGCATCTCCCGGTTGCCGTAGCCGGTGAGCTGGCTCCAGGCCTGGTTTATCATGACCGCTTCGCCGTCCTCGGCGTGGATCATGGCCGGTAGGGGAAGCTGCATCAGGGCGGTGCGGAGCCTCTTTTCCCGCTGCACCAGATTGGCTTCGTCGGCCACCAGCAGGCGGTGCTGCTTGAGGGCGTCCTCGATGGCGTCGATGATGTCCTGGGCCTTGAGCGGCTTGGTGAGAAAGCGGTAGATGTGGCTGGCGTTAATGGCCTTGAGGGCCGCCTCCATGTCCGCGAAGGCGGTGACGATGATGCGCACCGTGCGCGGGGACAGCTCCCGCACCTGGTTGAGGAAGGCGATGCCGTCCATGCCCGGCATGTGCAAATCCGACATGACCACCGCGAAGGGACCTTGCTGGTCCAGGATAGCAAGGCCTTTGGCGGCGTTGTCGGCGGTGACCAGATCGAAGCGGCCTTCGGTCAAGCTTTCGATCATTTCCAACAGGCCGCGGTCGTCGTCAACCACCAATATTTGGCGGCTATACTCAAGCTCTTTGATGTCGCGCACCGGTGCCATGATTTCCCTTGTGGATTTATATGGCAGACTCCGGATGTCTCGTTTCGGACCGGAAATGCCCGCCGGCGCGGGCGGTTTCCAACAAGACAGGGCAGGAGCTTATGTTTTCCGGAGCCCTAATAAATCATTATATGACAATGAATATTTGGATGGGCGCCTAACCCCCACGGATTTTACCTTTTAATCCCATGCCGCTCCCGGCCCTCTATAGGGCCGTTTGTACACACGATACACCGTCACGGCCCCTCCTAGAGCTAGAAATCGTAATTCACTATCAGGCGAAGGTCGGTGTAGGTGTCCCCCCCGATGGTGATGTCCTGGTCCACGTAGGCGGCGCGCAGCCTGAGCCAAAGCGGCTTGAACTCTCCCAGGAAATAGTAGCGCAGGTCCACGTCGGTCTCCAACCGGTCGGGCAGAATGAGGGCCTTGCCGTCGGGCACCGTGGACCTGGTGTGGGTGAGGGTGGCTTCAAGACCCTTGATCCCCTATTGGGCAAGGTCGGCCCCAAGGCGGAAAAGCAAGGTGCGCTGCCCGGCCTTGTCGTTGTTCAGCTCCATGATGGAGGTGTAGCCCGGCCAGCCCGCCCAGGGGTTGACCATGTCGTGGTCGTCGGCCACGTCGGTGAAGGCGATGATGAAGGCGGTTTGGCGCCAGGTGAGGGCTCCCTTTTCGCGCTTATTCCCGGTCACAGGTTCTGCGGTTGGCGCCACGTTTGCTTTATCGAGCCGACCTCTTGCCGCGTGCGGCCGGGCAACCCGAAGCCTGGTGAGCCTATGTCTGAAAATGGATTATCGATTAAAACGGGCAGGCTAAACGATAGTCGCGGCCATGGTAGCGCATTGCATTACGGCGATCAAGCCACAGAGCCATAAAATAGGCGCAAAGCGCGGGCCGCCCGCTTGATTTGACCCGGAGGCCCGCGCGCGGCTAGAATTTTTAGTAAGGTCGTTTGCATCGGGGCCCGGCCCCCACACACCATGACCCGGCCCCACCGAAGGAGCCCGCGTTTTGAAAAATCGCATAATCAGCCTTTGGTACCGGGTGCGCTACAGCCTGTGGTTCGTGCCGGGCCTTATGGTGGCCGGGGCCCTGGCCCTGGCCTATGCCACCGCCGGGCTGGACGCCAACCTGAAGCCTCTGGGTGGAGTGGACACCTGGTGGATATACCAGGGCAGCCCGGCCGGGGCCCGGGCGGTGCTCTCCACCATCGCCGGGTCCATGATAACCGTGGCCGGGGTGGTGTTCTCCCTGACCATGGTGGTGTTGAGCCTCACCTCCAACCAGTTCGGGCCGCGCCTGGTGCGCAACTTCATGGACGACGCCGGCAACCAGTTGGTGCTGGGCACCTTCGTGGCCACCTTCGTTTACTGCCTAGTGGTGCTGCGCACCATTCATGGCTCGGGCAGCGACCCCCTGCCCAGCCTTTCGGTCAACATGGGCCTGGCCCTGGCCCTGGCCAGCCTGGGGGTGCTCATCTACTTCATCCACCACGTGGCCTCTTCCATCCAGGCCAACAACCTCGTGGCCCGGGTGGGGCACGAGTTCGAAAACTCGGTGCGCCGCCTCTACCCCGAGGCCTCGGACGGACCGGCTGCCTGGCCCACTCCTGAACTGCCCCAGGGTTTCGCTCAGCGCGCCGAGGAGTTGTGGGTCCACCAGAGCGGCTACTTGCAGATGATCGACCATGGCCGCCTTTACGATTTAGCCCGCGACCAAAACCTCCTTATTCAAGTGACAAGACGTCCCGGCGACTTCGTGATAAAGGGAAATCCCTTGTGCCTGGTCTGGCCGCCGGAGAGCTTCACCGCCGCTTTGGCGGCGCGCCTGCATCGCAGCTTTACCATGGGGGTGGAGCGCACCGAGGCCCAGGACGTGGAGTACGTGGCCCGGCTGTTGGCCGAGACGGCTCTCCGGGCCCTGTCGCCGGGGGTGAACGATCCCTACACCGCGGTCACCTGCATCGACTGGCTGGGATCGGGCCTGGCCCTGATGGCCGGGCGGGGGCGGCGGCCCGCCTACCGCCTGGACGAGGGCGGCGAGCTGCGCCTGGTTCACCCGGAGGTGAGCTTCGCCCTGGTGGCCGAGAGCTGCCTGGAGCCCATCCGGCGCGCGGCCCGGGAAAACGTGATATGCACGGTGCGGTTGTTGGAGGTGCTGGGCGCCCTGGCCCGGCAGGTGCGCCTGCCCCAGGACCACCAGGTATTGGCCCACCAGGCCCTGGCGGTGAAGACCGACAGCCTGGACAATCTGAAGCTGGCCTGGGACCGGGATTTGATCAGCCAGAAGCACCAGGAGGTGCAGAGGGCGCTGGAGCGGGCGGCGCTACGTCTGGAGCCGCCCGTGGCGGAGCGGGGTGAGAAGGGTTAGGAGCCGGACTTGCCCGCGCGCTCCAGGCACTTCTCCAGGCAGGTGCGGCAGCGCTCCGGGCTCTTCTGGTCCCGGCAGTAGTGGTCGAAGGCCTCCAGCCAGTCCGGCCCGGTGCGGGGGCATTCCTCCAAAAAGGCCAAGAAATCTACCAGGCGGTTGATGGCCGCCTGATCCATGGCGTGCTCCACCCGGCAGGCGTTGGCGTCGGACAGCTCCGGGCTGAGTTGCAGGAAATCCTGGAAGAATCCCTTGAGAATGCGGTGCCGCCGGTCTATCTCGCTGGCGATGCTCTGGCCCTGCTTGGTCAGGGTGACGTAGGAGTAGGGCTCGTAGTTGATCAGGCCCTTGTCGCCCAGGGTCTTGAGGGCCCCGGTCACCGAGGCCCGGGACACCTTGAGGCGTTCGGCGATATCCTTGGCCCTGGCCACCCGGCTCTCTTTTTCCAGGTGGTATATGGTCTCCAGATAATCTTCCAGGTTGGAGGATAGGTCCTCTCCAGGGGCGCCGGCCATGGTTTGGTCTCCCTTAATTTGTTGAGATTAGGTTATTATCTTCCAGGGTTCTCGGAGCGGCAACAAAAATTTACTTCGCTTGAAAATATTTTAAGGCCGTAAAAATACTTTGGCTTTAACCCGCGAAGCGAGGGGTATGGGCGATTTGCAAACCGGGTGTTCGTGGTTGAAACCGATAGCCCGCTGGGGCCTGGCCTTGGCCCTGGTGCTGCTGGCCTGCGCCGGAGCCCTGGCCCAGGGACCGGAGGCCTCGCCCGCGGCCGGCGACCTGGAAGAATGGGGCGAGATGGACCTGCCGCCGGTGAGCGGTTCGCTAAAGATCTCGCGCACCCTGGAGGAGGTGCCCACTCCCCTCCAGGCGGCGGCGGGCCTCAAGGGCGTCACCTGGAAGGTGTGGGGCCAGGTGCAACTGGAGGCCTCCTGGCAAAAGGACAAGGACGCCCAGGGCAAAACCACCTACAGCGACCGCGCCTCCCTGGCCACGGCCGAGATCTTCGGGGAGCTGCGGCCGGTCTCTTTCGTCCGCCTGTACGGCCACCTATTGCACGAGGACGGCGACAGCGGCATCAACCTGGACGAGGCCTTCGTGCTGCTGGGCCGGACGGCGGCTTTTCCCGGCTACCTCATGGGGGGGCGGGTCTATCCGGCGGTGGGCATCTTCGAGAGCTACATGGTCAGCGACCCCATCACCAAGGAGATATTCGAGACCCAAGCCGTGGCCGGGGTGGCGGGCTGGGACGGGGAGTGGCTGCAGTTCAATCTGGCGGGCTACAATCCCGCGGTGCGCCGCCCCGGGGCGGGCGGGGACTTTTTCGAGACCTATCTGCTGCGCCTGCAACTGACCCCGCCTCCGGAGCCCTTGGGCGGGCTCAAGCTGGCCCTGGGCGGTTCCTACACCAACAACATCGCGGCCAGCGGGTTCTTGGAGGAGCAGGTGCCGGGGCAGCGCCTGCAATCGCTGGTGGCGGGCTTTTCCTTCAGCCTCGCGGCCGAGTACGGCCCGCTCACCCTGTTGGCGGAGTATTTCCGCTCCGACCCCTTTTCCGCCGGTGAGCTGGATTTCGCGCCGCCCGGCTCCTCGCCCCAGCCCTGGGCCTTCAACCTGGAGCTTTCCTGGGCCCTGGCCGAGGATTGGCGCCTGACCGGCCGCTGGGAAGGCGGCGGGGACCTGTATTCCGAGGCCCCGGAGCGCCAGGGCGGTCTGTGCCTGTCCTGGTCGCCCTGGTTCCATCTGGCCCTGGCCCTGGAGTATCTGCACGGCGAGTACAGCGACGGGGCCGCCCAGGACTTGGTCACCAGCCAACTGAGCCTGATCTTTTAGGCGGGCGGACGCTTCAGTCCAAAACTTTTTGCAGGGTGAAGGCCCCCCGTAGCTGGCCGGGGCGGTAGCCGGTGGCCTTGTCCTGGGGATAGAGCAGCTCCAGCTGTTCGCGCGCTGCCGCCGACGGCGAGGGGCCGTGGCACACCAGGCACCCGCCGCCCATGGGAATGCCCTTCATCAGGCGGAAGACCCGCTTGCCCTGGGCGTCGGTGACCACCTCGGAATACACCAGCTTGCCGGGAGCCGCCCCGGCCTGGGCCCGGGCCGCGAAGTCGGCCAGCACCTTGGCCTCCCAGGGGTCCGGGGCGTTGGCCGGGTTGCGCAGGCGCCCGCTGGTGCGCCCCACCTGCCAGCCGTTTTTTTTCCCCACCCGCCTGGCGATGGCCGGGGCCTGTATCCGGCACACCACTATGGCCGCGGGCGGGCCGCCCCTTTTCAGGCTCGCCTTCAGCTCGCCCTTGAGCGCCGCGAAAAAATGCTGGATGATCGCCAGGCCCTGGGCGTTGAGCTGGGCGGTGTCCGGCGGGGCGGCCGAGGCGGGCGCGGCGCAGAGTAAAGTGATAATACAAACTGCTATCAGGTGTTTCATGGCGGCTCCCTAGGGATTGATTCCCGGCCGCCCGTGGCGCGGGCCGGGGGAAATCCTGATGATTCTATATTTATAAGGTACTTGGGCGGCCGGTCAAATTTGTTTTATACTTAGCGGGCCGCAACCGCCAAAGCGGTATGCGTCCGCCACCTGTCCATGGGGGAGAGAGCAAAGATGGCAACAGAAAGCGAAACTCGCCGCCGGCGCATGTATTTCTACCCCGGCTTCCAGCCCAGCTTTGTCTGGGGCCTGGGCGGGGCGGTGCTGGCCGCCGGGCTCGCCTCCGTCTTCTCCATGGTCATCCTGCTCTTGGTGCATGGCCGCTCGCTGGTGCCCGACGTGTTGCCCATCCTCATTGGCTTCAACATCGTGGTGGTGCTATCCCTCTTGTTGATCGTCTATTGGGTGGCCTTGTTCGTTTCCCACCGCATGGGCGGTCCGCTCTACCGCATGGAGGTGGCCTTCCGGGACATGGCCCAGGGCCGCCTGAACCAGAAGGTGAGCCTAAGGCGCGGCGACCAGCTCCAGCAGGAGGCAGAGGCTCTAAACCAGGGGGTCAGCGGCCTGCGCGAGCGCCTGGAAGAACTGCGCAGCGAGGCCCGGCAACTGGAAAAGACCGACGACCCCCAGGAACTCCGCGACCGGGCCAACCTCTTGCGGCGGCGCATGGACGATCTGTTCGAGCTTTAAAAGACAGCGCGCCAGTCCCCCACACCCAGCATGGAGCCGATAATGCCCCAAGCGGTGACCACGGTAATCGACCCTGAACGCTGCAACGGCTGTGGCCGCTGCATCAGGGTATGCCCCTCTCAGACGCTGAGCCTGGTGAACGGCAAGGCAATGGTGACCGGCGACAGCTCGCTGAACTGCGGCCACTGCCAGGCGGTGTGCCCCGAGGGAGCGGTGCGGGTCACCAGCCTGGACCCGGAGCAGGCCAGCTTCGCCACCTTCGAGCTGGACGAAACCTGGCTGGCCCACGGCAACTACGACCTGCCCGGCCTGGCCCGGCTCATGGCCTCGCGGCGCTCCTGCCGCAACTATCGCAAGGAGGCGGTGCCCCGGGACATGCTGTCTGACTTGGTCAAGGTCGGGCTCAGCGCGCCCTCGGGCACCAACAGCCAGCGCTGGACCTTCACCGTCTTGCCCGACCGGGACAAGGTCTTGGCGCTGTCCCAGGGGGTGGGCCAGGTCATGGCCGCTTTCAACCGCATGTCCGAGAAGGCCTGGCTGCGGGGCCTCATGCGCCTCATAGGCAAGCCCCAGCTGGACCAGTATTACCGCGAGTACCACGACTCGGTGAGCCGGGGCCTGGCCGAGTGGGAGGAGAAGGGCATCGACCGCCTGTTCCACGGCGCGGCCGCGGCCATCATGATCGGCTCGCTGCCTGGAGCCTCCACTCCCAAAGAGGACGCCCTGTTGGCCGCCGGACACATGCTCCTGGCCGCCCATGCCATGGGCCTGGGCACTTGCCTAATCGGCTTCGCCGTGGAGGTCTTGGCCCAGAAGCC
Organism: Pseudomonadota bacterium; assembly: GCA_018896025.1. Taxonomy (GTDB): domain Bacteria; phylum Desulfobacterota; class Desulfarculia; order Desulfarculales; family Desulfarculaceae; genus Desulfoferula. Next base: position 46,209 of record JAHIND010000003.1, on the reverse strand, counting down.
GGAGGTGGGCCGCCCCTTTGGGGTGAGGCCGGAGGAAAGAATTCACGCGGTGATTGCCCTGGGGTGGCCCAAGGAAGAGTATGTGAGGATTACGGGGCGCAGGGGCCCTGTCGTACGTTGGTGTTGATGCGGCGGCTGCGCCAGGCAACCGATAGCTGCGTTGCCGGCATCGCTTAAGCCTCAGCGTGACTTTGCCACGCTTGCGGCTTGCGCTCGCCGGACGCCTTGCTCTCGGCCCCCTGGCTGTGCCGCGCGGCTTCGCCAGAACCCGCATGGCTGCGTTGTCGGCGTCACTTACCCCTGCCCCTCGTTCGCCTGCCGCCTTGCCCCGCGGTGCCTGGCTGTGCCGCTAAGAAGTCCTTTGTCGTTGCGAGGAGCGTAGCGACAAAGCAAGCTCTGACACACCAGGGGTGCATGCAACGGGGGAGGGCGGGGATAAACCCCGCCCCTACGGCCGGGAAAAGGCTCTTAATATAGGGGCGGGGTTTATCCCCGCCCGAGAGATTTTCCCCGCACCAACCCGCGCCCGGCGTGCAAAGGCCTCCCACGCCTATCCGGGTAATCTCCCAAATACCCACTTGACATGTAATGATAGGTTTGATTAGGGTGGTGACTGGGCGGTCAGTCATTTAGAGGGAGGCGGACGTGCCCAAGGACACCCTGGACAAAATCAAACCCGCCAAGCGGGAGAAGCTTCTGAGCGAGGCGGCCAAGCTGTTCGCCCAGCGGGGCTTCAACCAGGCGGACATGGCCGAGCTGGCCGGGCGGGCCGGGGTGGCCAAGGGCTCGCTGTACAACTACTTCGAGTCCAAGGAAGAGCTCTACCTCTACGTCTGCCGCGACGGCCTGAACCGCTCGCGCAAGGCGGTGTACGGCGGCCTGGACCCAGACTGGGACGTGTACCGCCAACTGGAGCACGTCTTCACCCAAGGCGCGGCCTTCGCCCGCAAGCATCCCGAATATCTCATCCTCTACCTCAACGTGTCCTCGGCCGGGCTGGAGCCCTTTGCCGAGAAACTGTCCCTGGAGGTGGAGAAGTACACCGCCGATCATCTCAAGGCCGTCCTGGCCAGGGATATAAAGCGCGGCCTGGTGCGGCCCGACTTGCTGGTAAACCAGTCCGCTTTTTGGATCAACAGCCTATACATCGTGTTCCTGGCCTCCCTGGTCTCGCGGCACTTCCAGATACGCATGCGCGAATATCTGGAGATAACCGGCCGCCTGACCAAGAAGGTGGTGGAACAGGAAATCAGGCGCACCGTGGAACTCATCGGGCGGGTATTGGCCCCGCCCGGCCCGCATATTTCATGAGGGTCGTGCGTCCAGCTTCGCCAGCCACAGGCATACGGTGTTGCTGTCTTCGCTCGGGCCTCGACGTAGCTTCGGCTACGCCAGCGGCCCTCGCTTGCCAGACGCCTTGTCTGCCGGCGGCTGGCTGCGCCGGGCCAGGGTACAAACCGTACCTTGACAACGCGGGTGTTTTTTCATACCGGCCCCATGAATACGGTTTTGTTGTTTAATGCCCCACAACCCTCATGAAATGTGCGGGCTAAAAGGAGACAGTAATGGCAGGCACCACCGGGGGGGCGATCATCGCCCAGATGCTGGCGGCCGAGGGCGTGCAGAAAATCTTCGGCATCGTGGACGGCACCTATTTGCAGCTGATCAAGAGCTGCGTGGAAGGGGGCATGGAGCTTATCACCCCGCGCCACGAGTCCGTGGCCGCCCAGATGGCCGGGGCCTACGCCCGCCTCACCGGCAAGCTGGGGGTGTGCATCGCCTCCAACGGACCGGGGGTGGCCAACATGCTCGCCGGGGTGGCGGTGGAGCAGGTGGAGGGCAACCGGGTCTTGCTCATCACCAGCAGCAGGCGCGGGGCCATCACCTATCCCGACCGGGGTGGGGCCTATCAGTGCTTCGACCAGGTGGGGGTGATTGGGGCCATGTCCAAGTACTCGGCCTGCGCCTCGGACGCCGGACGCGTCCCCGAGCTTCTGCGCGCCGCCCTGCGCGCCGCCTATGACGGCCGCCCCGGCGTGGTGCATCTGGACGTGCCCGAGAACGTGATCAACGGCGAGTGCAAACCCATGGGCCTGCCCGCTCCTGCCCGCTACCGGCGCACCGAGCCCCTGATCCCGGACCCGGATCAGGTGAAGCAGGCGGCGCACATGCTGCTCACGGCCCAGCTGCCCATGATCCACGCGGGCAGCGGCATCATCCACTCCCAGGCCTATGAGGAACTGGCTCAGTTGGCCGAGCTGCTCCAAGCCCCGGTGACCACTTCCTGGGGCGCACGGGGGGTGCTCAGCGAGGACTCGCCCCTGGTCTGGCCCATGGTGCACATCAAGGCGGTCAACGCCCTGCGGGGCGAAGCCGATGTGGCGTTGGTGCTGGGCTCGGAGCTGGGCGAGACTGACTGGTGGGGCAAGCCGCCCTATTGGGCCCCTTGGGACAAGCAGCGCATGATCCAGGTGGACATTGACCCGGAGGTGCTGGGGCGCATCCGCCCGGCCGACCTTTTGGTGTTGGCTGACGTTAAAGAGTTCATGAAGGCCCTGATCGCCGAGCTAAAAGATCGGGCCATGCCCCTGGCCGAGCGTAAGGCCAAGCTGGAAAAGCTGGCCCAGGAGAAAACCAAGGACCGGGCCAAGCTGGACGAGAAGCTAAATGACACCGGCTCGCCCCTGATGACCGCCCAGGTGGGCGCGGTGTGCAGCAAGCTGCTGGACCCGGACGCGGTGTACGTGTTCGACGGCGGCAACACCGCGGTGTGGGGCAACTTCTACGTGAAGCTCTCCACCCCCGGCTGCCAGCTGGGCACCCACCACATGGGCCACTTGGGCGCGGGCACCGGCCAGGCCCTGGGCGCGGCGGTGGCCCGGCCCGGCAGCCAGGTGGTGTGCATCACCGGCGACGGGGCCATGGGCTTCCATCCCCAGGAGCTGGAGACGGCGGTGCGCCACGGGCTAAAAGTGATTTTCATCGTGTGCGCGGACAAGCAGTGGGGCATGGTGAAGATAAACCAGAGCTTCGCCCTGCACCCGGTGCAGACCATGCTCAAGAAGTCCCTGGACCCGGAAAAGACCTTCGGCACCGAGCTGGGGCCCATCGCCTGGGAGGAGTTGGCCTATTCCATGGGGGCCTACGGGGCCAAGGCCAACAGCCCCGCGAGCCTGGAAGAGGCGCTAAAGGCGGCCCTGGAACAACCCCTCCCGGCGGTGATTCACGTGGAGGTGGACCCGGTGAAGCACATGTGGGCTCCCGGCCTGATCCATTTCAAGGCTATGCACCAAGAACCCAAGGGGAAGTGATATGGACGCGGCGGCGGTTGACGCGGTAAGGCTGAACTTCAACCCGTCGGGGCTTCTGGCCCTCAACGCGGTCATCGGCCTGATGATGTTCGGCATCGCCCTGGACCTGAAACCCAGCGACTTCACACGCATCATAAAGTCTCCCAAGGCGCCGGCCATCGGTCTGGGGGCCCAGTTCATCCTGCTGCCCGCATTCACCTTTTTGCTTACCCTGGTGCTTCCCATCTCGCCGTCCATCGCCTTGGGCATGATCCTGGTTGCGTCGTGTCCCGGCGGCAACCTGAGCAACATGATGACCTACCTGGCCGGGGGCAACGCGGCGGTGAGCGTGTCCATGACCGCCGTGTCCACCGCCGCGGCGGTGGTGATGACCCCGCTGAACCTGGCGGTGTGGGGCAGCCTGAACCCGGCTACCGCGCCCATCCTGCGGGCGGTGAGCCTGAGCCCCCTGGACGTGTTCTTCACCATCGTGATGATCCTGGGCATACCCATGGTGCTGGGCATGGTGGTGGGGCGTTGGTTTCCCCGCCTGGTGGACCGCATAAGAAAGCCCTTCAAGATCTTCGCGGTATGCGTGTTTCTGGCCGTGGTGGGCGGGGCCCTGGCGGCCAACTGGCAAAACTTCATCAAGTACGTGGGCCTGGTGGCCCTGGTGGTGGCGGTGCACAACGCCATGGCGCTCAGCCTGGGCTATTCCAGCGCCCGCCTGGCCAAGCTGCCGCCCAAGGACGTGCGGGCGGTGGCCATCGAGGTGGGCATCCAGAACTCGGCCCTGGGCCTGATATTGGTGTTCGACTTCTTCGGCGGTCTGGGGGGCATGGCCATCATCACCGCTTGGTGGGGGGTGTGGCACATCATCTCCGGGCTGATCGTGGCCTCGTTATGGTCGCGGCGGCCCATTAAGGAGGCGGCGGCATGAGCTTTGAACCGTCCCGGCCCACCTCGGTGTTGGTCACCGGCGCGAGCGGCTATCTGGGACGCCAGGTGGTGGCCGATCTGGCCGCCAACCCGGGCAGCCTGGAGCGCATAGTGGCCATGGACCTGCGGCCCGAGCCCGAGGAAAAACGCCTGCCCGGGGTGAGCTACCTCACCGCCGACGTGCGCGACCGCGCCCTGCCACGGTGGATCGAAGCCGAGAAGCCCCAGGTGGTGGTGCACCTGGCCGCCCTGGTGACCCCCGGCAAAAAGAGCGACCGCCGCCTGGAGTACGAGGTGGACGTGATGGGCACCCAGCTGGTGCTGGAGGGCTGCGTGAAGGCGGAGACCCAGAAGCTGATCTACTCCAGCAGCGGGGCGGCCTACGGCTACCATGCGGACAACCCGGCCTGGCTCAGCGAGGACGACGCCCTCAGGGGCAACGAGGAGTTCGCCTACTCGGACCACAAGCGCCAGGTGGAGGAGATGCTGGCCCGCTGGCGGCACGACTACCCCGAGTTGGAGCAGCTAATCCTGCGCTCGGGCACCATCCTGGGGGCGGGCACGGCCAACCAGATCACCGCCCTGTTCGACAAGCCGTTTCTCTTGGGGGTGGCGGGCAGCGAGAGCCCCTTTGTGATCATCTGGGACCAGGACGTGGTGGGGGTGATCCGGCGTGGCATCTTCAGCACGGCGACCGGCATCTACAACCTGGCCGGGGACGGGGCCGTAAGCATGCGCGAGATGGCCCGCATCCTGAAAAAGCCCTACTTGCCCCTGCCCGCCGGTCTGCTGCGGGGCGCGCTGTGGCTGCTCAAGCGCCTGGGCCTGACCCAGTACGGGCCGGAGCAGGTGGGCTTTTTGCAGTACCGCCCGGTGCTGGACAACAAGCGCCTGAAAGAGGTGATGGGCTACATCCCGGCCAAGACCAGCCGGGAGGCGTTCGAGTATTACCTGGCCCGGCGTGACGGGCATGGCCAAACGTAACTACCAGGGCAAGACGGTGGTGATCACCGGCGGAGCCGGCGGCCTGGGCGCGGCCTTCGCCCGCCGGTTCGTGGGCCTGGGGGCCAAGGTGGCCCTGTTGGACCTGGACGGCGCGGCGGCCCGGCGCATGGCCGTGGAGATGAGCGGCGCCGGGGCCCAGACCCTGGGCCTGGCCTGCGACGTCACCGACCCGGAGGCATGCGGCGAGGTCATGGAACAGGTGCGCGAGCGCCTGGGCGGCATCGACCTGTTGATCAACAACGCGGGCATCACCCACCGCAGCGCCTTCAAGGACACCAGCGCGGCGGTGTTCGCCAAGGTGATGGCCGTGAACTATCTGGGCAGCCTCTACTGCACCAAGGCGGCCCTGCCCAGCCTTTTGGCCCGGCGGGGGCAGATCGCGGTGATCTCCTCGGTGGCCGGGGTGGCTCCGCTCTATGGCCGCAGCGGCTATTCGGCGGCCAAGCACGCCCTGCACGGGCTCTTCGAGACGCTGCGCACCGAGCTGGCTGGCACCGGGGTCACGGTGACCATAATCTGCCCCGGCTTCACCAACACCGGCATCGCCCACGCCGCCCTGGACGGCGACGGCAGCCTGACCAAGCATCGCCAGTCCACGGTGGGGCGCATCGCCAGCGCCCAGGAGGTGGCCACGGCGCTATACCGGGCGGTGGCCAAGGAGAAGCGGCTGGTGGTGTTGTCCACGATTGGGAAGCTGACGTATCTAATAAATAAGATCAGCCCGGCGATGTACGAGCGGATGATGTTGAAGTCGCTCAAGAGTGAGTTGGAGAGGTAGGGGGCTGTGATGGGAGAAAATTTTGTCAGCCAATAAAATAAAATGCCCCACCGGTAAAAATATAGAAAATAGCAAACGAAAAAAGCGGCTCCTTATTGTGTCAGCAATTATTATTTTTTTGTCAACAACAGGGCTTAGTATAGTTCCTTTTATTGATAGTAATATCAATGAAAATAATGACAAAATTAAAGATGAAATGGCAAGATATTATGGAATAAGAAATAGCATGGATATGGGCAAGCTTCAATGGGAGCTTGCCAGGTTGTTTTTGACAAATCACGATATATTAACCACTTTAAAAGCTGGTGATGATGCTATCAGTAGAAATTTGAAGCACTATTTGTATAGCGCAAGCAATGCAGATGCGTTTATGAGAAATGCTGCCGAAGGATTTAGGGGTTTCAATAAGCCGCCGGTCGAATCAAAAATCACGATTTCTCCTCTACGTCGTCCTGATCAAGTGGAAGCGGATTTCCATAAAAGAACGATTGGAGCGATCGATCGAAATAACAAACTGTTGAAGGATATACGTGATAGAATTGCGGAAAATAATTCGATGCAAAATCTAAAAAACAATATATATACCGTTTCAATAATTTTAAACACGTTCGGTTTAGTGCTAGGGATATTTGTCTTGAAATTCAACTGAATAAATTGTTTTATTTCGGGACGCACCCTATACCCCAGCTAACTCTATCGCTAGAGAGCCGCGGAGCGTTCACGCGTTTTCCTTTCACCAACTATTTCCCCGCTTCGTCCGAGCCGGAAACAAGGGAAGTCGAAGATGGCCGCGTCGCGGCAAGAGGTGCGGCCTTGTTTTCCGGGTCTTTGCCTCCGCCGCTCCTCGCCATGACGGCTATGGCTGGAAGGGTAGGGCGGGGCGGGTTGGTCCTGGTCGGGCGTTGGTGTCTGGGCGTGGGTGAATTCTGCGTACAGAGATCGCTTCGTTGCGGCTGGGAGCCGCGCCTCGTGACGACAAGGTTTGCTTTTTGACGGGGTGTCCCGACGGATTCCGGGCGGTATCAGGGAGGGGGTAAACCCCTCCCCTACATCAAGAAGAAGACTTTTAGTGTAGGGGCGGGGTTTATCCCCGCCCTCGCCAAAAGGGATTTGTTGGGCTTCGGGCTGCGCCCTCAACCCAACCTACGCGATTACTTTAAATTCCCACTCCCGACACGCTCCCCGACCTAACTCCACAAGCTGCCTAGGAAATGAACCGGCCTCATGCTAGAGTGGGCCTACCGCACGAATCTGCCTGGAGGAAACCCATGGCCCCCGATGTCTTTCAAAAGCTGGCCCGCCATATGGACAGCCTGCCCGGAGGCTATCCGCCCACCGAAGATGGGGTGGAACTGAAGATCCTGAAAAAGCTCTTCACCCCCGAGCAGGCCGAGCTGGCCCTGCACTGCACCCTGATTCCCGAGGAGGCGCGGGTCATCGCCCGGCGCGCCGGGCTGGGCGTGGACCAGGCCAAGGAGCGCCTGGAAAAGATGGTGGATCAGGGGCTGATCCTGGGCATCTACCCTCCCGGCCGTGAGCCCTTGTACATGGCCTCCCAGTACGTCATCGGCATTTGGGAGTACCAGGTGAACAACCTGGACGCCGAGCTGGTGGAGCTGATGAACGCCTACATCCCCACCCTGTTCGAGGCCGGGATATGGCAGAAGGCCCCGCAGCTACGCACCATACCGATTGGCAAGAGCATCGAGGCCAAGCAGCACATCATGGCCTACGAGGAAGCGGAGAAGCTGATCCGTCAGCAAAATAAAATTTTGGTGGCTCCGTGCATCTGCCGCCGGGAGCACACCCTGGTGGGCAAGGGCTGCGACAGGCCCGAGGAGACCTGCCTGGTGTTCGGGGCCGGGGCCTACTATTACCTCAGGCGCGGAGTGGGCCGGGAGATAGACCAGGAGGAGGCCCTGGGCATTTTGCAGAAGGCCGACGAGGCGGGCCTGGTATTGCAGCCCTCCAACGCCCAGAAGCCCATCAACCTGTGCTGCTGCTGCGGCTGCTGTTGCCAGGTGCTCAAGACCCTCAAGCGTCAGCCCCGCCCGGCCGACCTGGCGGCCAGCCCCTTTGTGGCCGCGGCCGACCGCGAGGAGTGCATCGGCTGCGGGGAGTGTCTGAACCGCTGCCAGATGGAGGCGCTCAGCCTGGACAACGAGGACAAGGTGGTGCTGGACCTGGGACGCTGCATAGGCTGCGGCCTGTGCGTGAGCACCTGCCCCTCGGGCGCCCTGACCCTGGAGCGCAAGCCCGAGTCCGAGCAGAGGCCGGTGCCGGGCAGCGTCAAGGATATGTACGTGGACATGGCCAAGGCTCGGGGGACCCTGAGTGGGGGGAAGATGGCCATGATGGGGTTGAAGTCGAAGCTGGATAGGTTGTTGGCTGCCAAGAAGTAGTGCGGGCGGCTGCGCCAGGAAGCGCCATGCTGCGTTGTCGGCGGCGCTCAAGCCTCGACGTAGCTATTGCTACGCCTCCGGCTTTCGCTTGCCGAACGCCTTGCCTGCCACTCCCTGGCTGTGCCGGGGGGGAGGGCGGGGATAAACCCCGCCCCTACATCAAAAAGAAAGCTCTTAGTGTAGGGGCGGGGTTTATCTCCGCCCTAGGCCGTTAACGGCACGGTCAGTAGAAGGAATTGTTGGGTTTCGCTTTGCTCTACCCAACCTACGCGATTGCAGGAAATAGCAAAGGCCGTGGGCGATTGACCCACGGCCTTTTGGCGTCTGGTTGATGCGGCCTAGAAGTCGGCCAGACCGGCCAATCCGCCCCGGCCCGAGGCGAAGATGTTCTCCTGGAGCGCGGCGATGCGCGGGGGCAGCAGGTTCAGGGCCGGGCGGGGCAGGGCGAAGGCCGCCCGGTGCACCGCTTCGGTGTAGTACTTGAGGGGCATCAGCTCGCCCACCCGCATGGCGTCCGGCGGGCTCAGGGGATAGGCCAGGGTGGTCATCAGGGCGAAGCCCATGAGGCCGCTGTTGTAGGTGGGCACCTGGGCGGTGTAGTAGCAGGCATGGGGAAAAATGCCTTCCAGCAGCGCAAAGGTGTCGCGGATCAGGTCTTGATAAAGGTAGTAGGACTCGGCCAGGGCGGCGGCCACCCCGCCGGGGGCCAGGGCCTTTTTCACGCTCTGGTAGAACGCCTCGCCGAACAGCCCCTTGGCCGGGCCGTCGGGATCGGAGCTGTCGATGAGGATGGCATCGTAACGCTCCTGGGTCTCATTCAAATAGGCCACCCCGTCGCCGATGCTCAGCTTAAGGCGCGGGTCGCTGAAGCCCACGGCCAGGCCGGGGAAAAAGCGCTTGGCCGCTTCCACCACCTGGCCGTCGATCTCGCACAGGTCCACTTGGCGCACCGTGGGGTGCCTCAGCACCTCGCGCAGGGTGCCGCCGTCGCCGCCGCCGATGATCAACACCCGGCTGGGGGCGGGGTGGGTCAGTAGCGGCACATGGACCAGCATCTCGTGGTAAGCCGGTTCGTCGAACTCGGTGGTCTGGATGATGCCGTCCAACAGGAGCACCCGCCCCAAGGGGCCGCACTGCAAGACGTGCAGCTCCTGGTACTTGGTCTGTTCGTGGTGCAGCACCCGGTCTACTTTTAGGGCCAGGCCCAGGGAGCCCCCCAGGTCGGCGGGCTCCAGGTACAAGGCGTCATCCGCAGGTTGGCTGTATTCGGGCATGGTTACTCCCCAGGGCTTTGGCTAAGTCCGGCGGCTGTCCCCCCCACCCGGACGACCGGGCTAGTTCTCCAAGGGGCGGGAAAGGGACTGGGCGTCGGGCTTGTGCCTTATCATCTCCGGCGGCAGGTCGAGCATGCCCCGGCTGAACATCATTTTCTGCATGGACTTGGCCCTGAAACCCTTGCGCAGGGCCTTGGTCGCGGCGTCCATGTCAATGACATCGCCGCAGGTGAACACGTCCAGGGCGGCGTAACCGTATTCCGGCCAGGTGTGGATGGTGAAGTGGGACTCGCTGATGATGATGACGCCGCTGACCCCTTGGGGCGCGAACTGATGGAAAAAGGGTTTGATGAGGGTGGCGCCGGAGGCCTCCACCGCAGAGGTCATCACCGAGTCGACGTGCTGCGGATCGTCCAACAAGGCGGCCGGGCAGGAGTAGAGTTCTAGGATTAGGTGGCTTCCGAGGGCTTTCATAGCGTGCCTCCCTCCCGGTCCGCAACGCGAGGCGCCACGACCGCCGCCCGGCTCCATGAGCCGGCGCGGAGAGCCTGCCGGTAGTCCAGCAGCAGGATATTAAACTTAAACTAACCCCGCCCCGCCCGGCGCCGGTCTTTAAGGACCATCGCCGGGGCAGCGAGGCCGCCCCATGGGGACCTCCTTGGTTTTAGGAGTTCGGACCTCAATTTGTCATCACGCAGGCCGTAGCCCGCCAATGATGAAGGCATTATCTACACTTCGCCGTCGTTTCAGTCAAGACAAGCTTTCCCCCGCGCGCTCCCGGCCCCTGGGCGGCTTATCGCCCCCGACGACCTCCCTCTTGACTTTATATTAGATAACGTCCTAAACTTACTAAACTCTGGGTAACTTATCAGGAGCGGCAGGCAATGACCTTGACTAAAGCGGACATTGTAGCCCAAGTCTATGCACAAGGGCAGTTGACCAAAGCCGAGGCCGCCGACGCGGTGGAGCAAGGCCTTGAGTTGATCAAGCAGGCCCTGTCCACCGGCGACGAGGTGCTGGTGAGCGGCTTCGGCAAATGGTCGGTGCGCGAAAAGGCCGAAAGGCGCGGACGCAACCCCCAAACCGGAGACCCGCTGCTTTTGCCTCCGCGCAAGGTGGTGACCTTCCGGCCCTCCCGGGTGCTGAAGGCGAAAGTGCAGGCGCAGTACGACGATAGGATGTCCGGTGGTGCCTCCGGTGCGTCCGACGGCCAGCAGCCGGCGGGCAAGGTGTTTCGCCCCGGCTATTTCTAGAGGTTGTGGGACCCCTGGCGGTCCTTAGCGACCTGCACGCCAACCTCAGCGCCTTGGAGGCGGTGAAGGCCGACCTCGCGCGGCGAGGCGTGGACCAAGTCCTGGTGCTGGGCGATCTGGTGGGGTATCTGACCCGGCCCAACCAGGTGGCCCGGGCGGTGGCCGAGGCCGGGTGGGCCTGCCTGGCCGGCAACTACGACCTGGCGGTGCTGGCCGGTAGCGACGAGGGGGTGGACAACTTCCTGCGCCAGGGCATTGGGCACGAGCCCAGGGCGGTTTTTTCCTGGACCGAACGGCGGGTGCGCCAAGGCACCCGCTCTTTTTTGTCCAAGCTTCCCCATAAGATAGAGATGGACACCCAAGCGGGCCGCCTCTTGGCGGTGCATGGCAGCCCCAAGGCGGTGCGCCAGTACGTGTACCCCGCCCACCCCGAGGATGAGCTGGCCGCCTGGCTGCAAGAGGCCGGGGCGGCCATCCTGTGCATGGGCCACACCCACATCCCCTTTGTGCGCCGGGTGGGCGGCGGCCTGGTGGTCAACCCCGGCAGCGTGGGCAAGGCCAAGGACGGCGACCCACGGGCCTCCTACGCCCTCATCGAGCTGAGCCCCCAACCCAGCGCCGAGATAGTGCGCCTGGAGTGGGACATCGAGGCCGAGGCCCGGCTGCTCAATGAGGCGGGGCTGGGGGCCACGGCTCCCCGGCTGGCCCAGGGACGCTAGAGCGCGGTATACTCCCGGCCGGGAGGAAGAAATGCCCCGGCCCATCGTGAGCTATCATCCCGGCTTGGAAGCCGATATCAACCTGGTGCTGGTGTCCCAGCGGCCCCTGGACGACCACGACCGCGAGGTGGCCGGGCAGGCGGCGGCCATCCTCTTGCCCCAGATCTGCCGGGCCGACCTGTTTGCCCTGGCCCAGGAAAGCGGGGCGCCCTTTTTCCCCAACCCGGCGGTGCACCTGAGCCTGGACGGCAAGGTGGGAAACCACCGCCTGTTCAGGGACCTGGGTCTGCCCCATCCCCCCACGCTGGAGTTCGACGACCTGGAGAGCGCGGCGCGGGCCTGGGAGGCGGGCCGCGAGGACGTGGCCGCTTTGGGCGCGCCCCTGGTGGCCAAAGGCGCGGGCGGCGGCATGGGCGATAACGTGTTTTTGGTGAACGATCCCGACGAGCTGCGGGCCCTGGTCGGGCGGCTGGAGACCTATTGCCACCGGGGGCCCTCGGGGATGGTGTTGCAGCGCTATTTCGCCGGGGCGGTGGACATGCGGGTGGAACTCTTGCACGACGCGGCGGACGTGTACTGGCGACGGGCCCGGCACGAGGAGTTCCGGGCCAACCTGTGCCAGGGCGGGACGCTCATCAAGGACGGCCCGCCCCAGGAGCGCCAGGCGGCGGTGGCCTTGGCCCAGCGGCTGCAAAAGGCGGCCGGGCTGGACCTGGCCGGGGTGGACGTGCTGATCACCGCCGAGGGCGAGCCGCTGCTCATCGAGGTGAACTTTTTCTTCGGCCGCCGGGCCCTGGGCGGGCACGAGGTTTTCTTGCAGCGCTATCTCAACGCGGTGCGCCGCTGGCTGGCCGGGCTGGGGCTGGAGCCGGAGCGGGTGCGCCTGGCCCAGGACGACTTGTGAAGCACAGCGGGCTGCTGTTGTGCTCGCCGGGGCGAGGGCTTAGCTGCGTGGCCTGCTGCCCGCCCATCCGCCCGGCCGGCTACGACCACGCCGACCATCTGGGCAGCCTGCGCCGTCTGCTGGCCGAGAACACCCGCCAACTCCGCGAGCAGGGGCCGCCGACCAAACCCATCACCGGCTTTTGGTGCCCCGGCCTGGGCTACCTGGACCGCCAGGGCCGCCAAGCGGGGTGCCTGCTGCACCCGGCCCTGAATCAGGGCCAGGACCTGCGCGGGCCCACCGGTTTTCAGGAAAAATGCGCACGGGAGAGCTGCCCCCCGGCCCGGGCCTTCGCCGCCCTGGGCGAGGCCGAGCGCGCCGCCCTGCTGGATCTTTGCGAGGGCATGGACAGCCTATCTTTCGGCAGCCCGCGCCTCAACCCGGTGATGCGCCTGCTGGCCTTCGGCCCCGAGGTGGCCGCCGCGGCGGCGGGGCTGGGGCGGCGGCGGCGGGAGGAGTTGGCCGCCTGGCTTTGGTTGGGTGAGACGCCGCCCGCCTGGGGCTGGCTCTTGGCCCGGCGGCTGGAGACCTGGGGTGTTAAGGCCCTGGCCCGGCCCGACCTGGCCGCCCGCTTGGCGGGCGAGGCCCAGGCCCTGGCCCAGCGCCTTGGTCCGGTCCCGCCCATGGAGCAGGGTGAGGCGCTGCATTCCCTGTGCAACGAGTGGGAGGCCCGCGCCTGGCAACAGCTCAGCGGCCGCCGCCGGGTGCGCCCCACGGACCTGGCCCGCTGGCGGGCGCTTATCTAGCGAAGTATCTGGTCGAGTATGCCGTCCATGGCGGGCATCTCGGGTGCCACGCCGCTGGCGGACCACACCACGCGGCCCTCGCTGAGCAGGCCCAGGGCCGGGCGGCCATCGCGCTGGGTGTTGAACAACAGGCCGGTGTCATCGGGGTTGTAGGCGAAAAGCAGGGGCTTGTCGTGCATGAGGCCGAGGGACAGGCGGTGTTGACCTTGGCTGTTCCAAGCGGCCAGCATCGCGCCTTTTTGGGGGTCGCTGAGAAGGGAGATAGCAGGCTTCTGGTTGCCCTGGAGAAGGGTTATATTTGGCTTACCGTGGTCAACCATAAAAATCGCTTTGCCAGTGTTATTGTCGTCATACAGCACAAATGCGGGCCCCCTACCAGGCTCATATTGCATCATCATGCGTGGCTGACCCGATGTTTTCATTATAGCTATGCCCGAATTGCCGTCATCATCGGCTTTCAGGGCCACATTCATGCCAGCGTCTTTGCCGGACAAAGTTAAGATAGAGCCACCGGGAGCGTTGCCTATCTTTATCCGGGCGTTTTCTTCCCTGTCCATGACGAAAATGGTCGGGTTGCCGGAATTGTCAAACGACATGCCGGCACGCGGTTTTTTATTTTCATCAACCAAGAAAAAGCCATGGGCTACTATCTCATCGTGGATTTTCGCTTCGTCCTTGGGGTTAGCGAAGACTCTTTCTGAAAAGGCCCCGCCGAACATGCCGGCAACAAAGGAAATGGCGATTATGGCAATGATGTGAATGGTTTTCATCAAGTACCCCCCCACATATGTAAGCAAATTGAGTGTAGCTTTTAAGAAAAGAATAACACTATATATTCGTCGAGGAAATATTTTTGTGAACCAAGGCTGTGGGGCGCGTCATGGTTTTGAGGGAAAGATTGAGCAACCCTATAGCGGGAGCCAGAAATCATGAATTCGTCTTATGCCGGTTCGTTAACCTGGAAAATCTCCACAATCCCCGATCGCCAAGCCTTCAGGGACACTGAATCAGAGATAAAGAAACTAGTCAGTTCGGTTGGCGATTTTATGGGCGACGTCTTGAAGTCCGCTGACCGTCAATTCGACGTCTTCGTTGCCGGCATGGCCACTGACGTTCTCAAAACCTGGGACGACGCGGGAAAGGCCCTGTCCGACTCCACCAAAAACGCCCTCAAGGGCACGGTGGTGGCCGCCTTTGACGGCGAGATGGACCCGGTGGGCGATATCTGGGAAAAATCCTGGGACGACATGGTCACCAAGGTGGATGGCCTGTGGGACAAACTCTTGACCCAGCCCCTGAACCGGGCCATGACCGGCCTGCAAAACATGTTCAAAAAAATGATAATGGACCCGGTGACCGACTGGTTCACCGGCCTGTTCTCGGGCAGCGGCGATTTCGGCCTCTTCGACATAATCCCCTCGATATTCGGCAAAGACGGCCTGCTGGCAACCTGGGGCGAGGGCAACAGCTTCGCGGATTCCTGGCTGTTCGCGGGCCTGCCCGGCTATGAGACAGTGGAGGGCATCACCTCCTGGGTCAGCTCTCTGTTTGGGGGAGGCACCACGGCGGCGGTCACCAGCGCGTTCACCGGCGGCGGGGTGCCGGCGGCCATCGCCGAAGGGTGGGGCGTCACCGCCGGTGTAACGGATATGGGCGTCGCGGCCGGAACCGGGGCTAGTCAAAGCATGGCCACCGGGGCCTTGGCCGCGGGGCTGGCCGGTCCGGGCATGGCCATGGCCATGGCCCTCGGCCCGGGCCTGGTGGGGATGATGTTCAACGACCAGATCAACTCCCTGTTTGGCTTCGGCGACCCCATGACCCCCGAGGAGGCGGTGGCCAGTTGGGAAGGCAACTTGAACTACATCGAGCAGATGACCGCCCAGATGGAGGCCCTGGGGGTGAGCTTCGACCAGGTGCAGCAGGGGGTGGGCGAGAGCACCTTCGGCCTGTTCGGCCAGAGCGCCCAGGACGCGGCCCTGGCCCTGGAGCGCCTGCGCACCGTGGCCGGTTATTCCCAGGAGCAGATCGACGCCCTGGTGGCCTCCCTGGACCCCCTGACCCAGGAGTTTCTGGCCTCGGGCCAGGCGGCCATCGACATGGAGGGCCAGGTGGGCGGGCTGGTGCAGGAGATGAACGCGGCCATCAACAGCTACACCATGACCGGCGACGCGGTGAACCTCTACAACCAGCGCATCGACGCCCTGGCCGAGCGCCTGGGGCTGAGCGGCGAGGCGGCCCGCGCCTTCCGCGACGAGATATGGGACCTGGCCGAGGGCTTCAGCAGCGGCGGCGAGGAGGCGGAGCAGTTCGACCGGGCGCTGAGCGATTTTATCGGCAACACCCTGAACACCCTCACCGAAGGGGCCGAGGACGGCACCGAGGCCATCAACAACCTCATCGACAGCATGGGCCAGGCCCAGGGCCTGGGCGAGGGCCTGACCGGCCTGGGCACCACCGGAGGCGGTGGCTCCAAGGGCGGCTCCACCGGGTCCGGCGGGGGCTCGTCTTCCTCGGACGAAGACGTAAGCCTGGGGGTGATGCACGGCGGCGGCTACGTGATGGGCTGGCCCAAGGCCCACGCCGGGGCTTTGATAAGCTCCCTGGCCCACGACGAAGTGCCGCTCATCGCCCGCCGGGGAGAGTACGTGGTGCGCGCCGAGGCGGTGACCCCGGCCACCCTGCCCGCGCTCAAGGCCTTGAACCAGGGGGCCGCGCCCCAGGCCGCCGCCCCGGCGGTGAACCTGCACGTGGAGATCCACGGCAATATGCTGGGCAGCCGGGACAACCTGGAAGACCTGGCCCGCTTGCTGGAGGGGAAGTTGCGGGAGTTGGATAGGGCTAGATGGAAAGCCTAGGCGTAACGCAGCAGAAATTTTCTGGCGGCCCAGTGCAGCAAGACCGCCGCGTAGTTGGCCCCGGCCAGCCAGACCCCGGCAACAAAGACAAGATGCACCAGCACGAAAACCCCCGCCGCCCCCAGGACCAGCAGCAAGGGCTGTTTTCCCTCGACCGCCAGGTAGCCCCCCAGGATCAGGGCGGCCCACCCCATGAGGTAGCTGGCGGCAATGAGGGCCAGGCCGGCATATAGGGAAAGCGGCGGCCTGCGGCGGAAGGCGGAAAAGTCGGCCTGGGCGGCCATGACTTTTCGCCCGTATTTGGTGCGAGCCAACCACCCGGCCAACCTCTGGGTCATTGCCGCCACTTGTTTGCTCCTAACTTCCGTCAGCTCCAGGTCGTCTGATTCAGCTCATGGTATGGCAGCGCCGCCGCCCGGAACAAGCTCGGCGGATAAAAAAATCGCTCGTTTTGGGCGGTTTGTTTTTTGCTAACCTATGGTGAAAGTCTTGGGACGACCGCCGTGCCGCCTGATTCAGGATTAATTATGCGAGCCGCCGTTTACATAGCCCGCCGCCTGGGCCTGGCCTTGCTCTTGGCCGCGCTGCTCCTGGGCGCGGGCTGCCTGAACCCCCAGCCCTTTGACGAGGCGGCCTGGCAAAAGACCGTGGCCGCCACCGACCCGGCCAAGCTGCACGCCCCCCACCGGGACGCGGACGGCCGCTTTTTCAACCCCTGGCTGCAACAGGACAAGTCCACCTGGGACCTGCTGCGCTGGTGGCTCAGCACCTCCAGCCTGGGAGACATGAAAGACGAGGACTACCCCGCGCCCACGGTGGTCAACCACGGGGCCTACCTGCGCGACCCGGGGGCCCCGCCCAGCCTCACCTGGGTGGGGCACGCCACCTATGTGGTGCAGTGGGGCGGCCAGGTGGTGGTCACCGATCCCTTTTTCTCGGGCAGCGCGGCGGTGGTGAGCCGCCATGTGCCGCCCGCCTTCGGGCCCGAGGCCCTGCCCCGGGGGGTGGTGGTGCTCATCAGCCACAACCACTACGACCACCTGGACGCGGACGCGGTGGCCGCCTTGGGCGACAAGGCCTCGCTGTTCCTGTGCCCCCTGGGCCTGGGCGGGCTGCTAAAAGAGATGGGGGCCAAGCGGGTCAAGGAGCTGGACTGGTGGCAGAGCGCGGTGGTGGGCGGCACCACCTTCACCTTCCTGCCCACCCAGCACTGGAGCCGCCGCTTCGGCCAGGGCTACAACCAGAGCCTGTGGGGCTCCTGGATGCTCGCGCGGGGCGGGGAGACGATCTACTACGGGGCGGACAGCGGCTATTTCAAGGGCTTCAAGGAGTTCGGACGTCGCTGGCCCAAGATAGACCTGGCTCTGCTGGGCACCGGGGCCTACGCGCCGCGCTGGTTCATGCACTACGCCCACATGGACGTGCCCGAGTTGTTCCAGGCCTTCGCCGACCTGGGGGCGCGCCGCCTGGTGCCCACCCAGTGGGGGGTGCTGCCCCTGGGCGACGGCCCCGCCGGATGGCCCGCCGAGGACATCCACCGCTACCTGGAGAAGCATCCCCAGTGGCGCGGGCGGGTGCTGCTTTTGCCCATTGGAGGCGTCACGCCTTTGGAGCCGGTCCGGTGATGTGCTATAGTTTAGTGAACACGTAGAAAATCACTTCTCGGCAAAGGAGGCGGCCCCATGAAAGCAATGCAGTTTGTATACGGCCTGGTGGGCTCGGCGGTGTTTGCGGGCATCTACCTCCTGGCCAGCAACCTGGAGCGCTTTTGGGTGGCCTTCCCCTTGTTCGTGATCTCGGTGTTGGCCATGGCCGTGGCCGGCGACCTCATCAAAAAACTGGGCGCCAAGGTCTAGACCAAGCTTCGGAGTATCAAGGCCCCGCCCAATGGGCGGGGCCTTTTTTGTTTCTTAGCCTGGCTGTACCGGAGCCCGCCCAACCCTCTGAGTGAATCTCGCGTTACCGGCCAACATCCGGCCCGGATATGCTTCGCTTGACCGGGCGCTTGCTTTACAATGGTGGCAAACCCAACCGTGCACAGCGCCCCGTGGTCAGCGGGGCTGAGAGGGAGTACGTAGCCATGGAGTTGGCCAGTTTGGACCGGCGGCTGCCCCTGGTGCAGCAGGCTTCGCTGAAGGACAAGGTGGTTCTGGTGCGCTTTGACCACAACGTGGTCAAAAAGGGCGTGATCAACGACCCCTTCCGCATCGACCGCACCCTGGGCACCCTGTTTTACATAGTGGCCCAGGGCGGCAAGCCCATCATGATGACCCACGTGGGCCGCCCCAAGGACAAGAAGACCGGCGACATCAAGGTGAGCGAGGACTCCGGGGTGGAGCCCATCGTGGCCTATCTGGAGAGCAAGCTCCACGTGAAAATCGAGGTGCCCTCCTTCCCAGCCGGGGAAAAGGGCATCGCGGCCATCGACACCAGCATCAACCACAACATCCGCCGCCTGCGCGAGGGCGAGATCGCGGGCATCTATCTGCCCAACACCCGCTGGTTCGCGGGCGAGGAGGCCAAGGGAGAGGTGCGCGAGGATTTCGCCTTGCAACTGGCCGGGCTAGCCGACGTGTACGTCAACGACGCCTTCGGTTCCTGGCAGCCCCATGCCTCCACCTATGACGTGACCAAGCACCTGCCCTCCTACGCGGGCTATCTGCTGCAGGACGAGATGCGCCATTTGGAGCTGGTGCTCAATCCGGCCCGGCCCTTCGTGGCCGTGGTGGCCGGGGCCAAGTACGACACCAAGATCGGCCCCTTGCAGGCCTTGTACGAGCAGGTGGACCGCCTGGTACTGGGCGGAGTGATCTACAACACCTACCTCTGCGCCAAGTACGGGGTGAAGATCGCCGGGGTGGCCGATGAGGACATCGCCGCGGCCAAGGATTTGGTGGCCGCCGACGCGGGGGTGGGCAAGATAATCGAGCTGCCCTACATCGTGGAGAGCGACATCTTGGGCCGCGAGGAGGGCAAGTACCGCACCGTGGCCCTGGAGGACCTGAAGCCGGGCATGGAACTGGGCTACGTCTTGGACATCGACCCCAAGAGCTTCGAGGCCCCGGCGGTGAGCCAGGCCCTGGGCAGCGCGGCCAGCATCTTCGTCAACGCGGTGATGGGCTTCACCCCCCACTTCACCGACGGCAGCCGAGCCCTGGACACCACCATCGACGCCAACCGGGCGGCGGCCAAGCTCTACGGCGGCGGCGACACCCTGCAGGAGTTCAAGGACCTGTGCCCCGGCCTGTACCTCTCGGTGCTGGACAACGCACAGTATTACTTCTTCACCGGCGGCGGCTCGGTGCTAAAGGCCATCGAGCAGCACAGCGCCTACGGCCTGGAGCCGGTGGCCGCGCTCATGGACAACGCCGCCCTTTTGGAACAGGGCACCCCCATCGGGAAATAGTTGATTAACCAATTGATATTTAAGGGTATGCTAAAAAACAGCCGCTAAGGGCCCTGGAAGTCCAGAAGTTACATTTTAGCTAAAAAGTAGCTTGCCCATTTCTAGAGCCTTGTGCTACAAGAGGCCAGGAGGGCGAGTAGTCTCCAGTCATGTCGCGTAGGGTCTGGGTGGCCGGGGGCCGCCGATACGGCCCTTGTGCACCTTCAGCCTGAGGGAGGGATGGGTTTATGTGGGACGAGAAATTCGAAACCATGTCCACCGACGAGATGCAGGCCTTTCAGCTGGACAAGCTGAAGGAAACCACCGCCTGGGTCTATGAGCGAGTTCCTTTTTACAAAAAGAAATTCGACGAGGTGGGGGTCAACCCGGAGGACATCAAGAGCCTGGAGGACCTGGGCCGCTTGCCCTTCACGGTGAAGACCGACCTTAGGGACAACTATCCCTTTGGCCTGTGCGCGGTGCCCATGAACCAGGTGGTTCGGGTGCACGCTTCCTCGGGGACCACCGGCAAACCCATCACCGGCCCCTACACCGCCGAGGACCTGGACCAGTGGGCCGAGTGCATGGCCCGCAACATGGTGGCCGCGGGCATCAGCGGCGACGACATCGTGCAAAACGCCTACGGCTTGGGCCTGTTCACCGGCGGCCTGGGCTTCCACCAGGGTGCCGAGAAGCTGGGCTGCACCGTCATTCCCGCTTCTTCGGGCATGACCGAGCGTCAGATCACCTTGATGAAGGACTTCGGCTCCACGGTGCTGTTCAGCACCCCCTCCTACGCCCTGACCATCGCCGAGAAGGCCGCGGACATGGGCGTGGACATCCGCGAGCTGCCGCTCCGGGTGGGCATCTTCGGGGCCGAGCCCTGGTCGGTGGAGATGCGCGACGAGATCGAGCAGCGCATGGGCATCGAAGCCTGCGAGGCCTACGGCCTCACCGAACTGGGCGGGCCCGGCACCTCCTTCTCCTGTCCGGCCAAGGACGGCTACCTGCACATCAACGAGGACCACATCATGGCCGAGATCATCGATCCGGTCACCGAAGAGGTCCTGCCCCTGGGCGAAAAGGGCGAGCTGGTCTTCACCGCCATCCAGCGCCGGGCCATGCCCATGATCCGCTACCGCACCCGGGACATCACCCAGCTCAAGCGCGAGCAGTGCTCCTGCGGGCGCACCCTGCTCAAGATGAAGAAGGTCTTCGGCCGCTCCGACGACATGCTCATCATCAGCGGGGTCAACGTCTTCCCCAGCCAGATCGAGTCCATCCTGCTGGAGGTTCCCGAGGTGGAGCCGCAGTACGTCTTGATCATCCGCAAGAAGGGCTACCTGGACGCGCTCAGCGTGGACGTGGAAGCCAAGCCCGAGGTCTACGACCTGGGCGAGGAAAAGCTGCGCGAGGTGGAAAAGGACATCGAGAGCCGCATCCGGGGCACCATCGGCATCGGGGTGAAGGTGCGCTGCGTGCCGCCCAAGAGCATCGAGCGCTCCGAGGGCAAGGCCAAGCGCGTGTTCGACGCCCGCAAGCTCTAAACCCTCTCTCTGGAAATATCAGCGCCCCGCCCGGTATCGGGCGGGGCGTTTAGTTTTGGTCCCCATCGCCTTAACTCTTTAGAAAAAGATAATTTTGTCGTCGCGACAAGTGAAGCGACCAAGCGATCTCTGCTCGCAGCAGACGGCCCGCACCGTCGCCAACTTTAGGCCACACCCAACCCGCCTCGCCCACGCCTCTAGCCAATAGCCGTCATGGCGAGGAGCGGCGGAGGCAAGGGTTGGGAGGGCAGGGACGCCTCTCCCGCCGCGACGTGGCCATCTTCCGTTTCCCTTGTCATGCCTGCGTCGACCAGACACGGCCAAACCACACCACCATCCATGCCTCAACCCCTCCCGCCCGGGGGAAAGCGAAGATCGCCACGTCGCATCTCCGGCGAGATGCTCCTCGCGATGACGGCTATTACTTGATTGAAAAGAAATAGAAATTACGGTGCCAATAGGTGGGTATCATCTCCGCCCAGAGATTGCTTCGTCGCGGCGAGGCCGCTCCTCGCAACGACAAAGCTTGGTTTTTCACCGGACGTGAAATGTAGGGGCGGGGTTTATCCCCGCCCTCTCTTTTACTTCTGCTTCACCTTGCCCGAGCCGCCGCACACCGGGCAGGGCTTCTCCTTGCCCGGACCCAGGAGGCCCTTTTCCCTGATGGAGCCTTTACCCTTGCAACGCGCGCAGGTGACCGTTTTTGCCATGAGCCAACCCCTCTTTAGGGTGTTACTTGTCCTCTTGGCGCGGCGTCAGCACCTTCTGCAACCAGATCAGGTCGAAGTCCTTGCCCCACTTGCGCCCCACCTTGGGGAATCGCCCCACCTGAACAAAGCCGTGGCGCAGGTGAAAGCGCAGGCTGCCTTCGTTGAGCGAGGACACGTTGGCCAAAAGGTTGTCCACCCCCCGCTCCAGGGCCTCGGCGCTTAGAATTTCCAGCAGGCGCGAACCCAGGCCCTGTCCGGTGTGGTCGGGCAGGAGGAAATAACTCACCTCGGCGGTGCGGGACAGGGTGTCGGGCAACAGAAAGGGCTTGAGCGCGCCGAAACCAACCACTTCGCCATCGTGCTTGACCACATAGGCGGGGTAGCCGTCCAGGGCCTGAAAGAAACGTTCCCAGAGCTTATCGGGCAAAGACATGCTGGGGTAGGCGGCAAAGCCGCTGGCGATGTGGTGGTTCAGTACGGCCAGCACCGCCGGGCCGTGCTCATGGTGCATGGGTTCGAAGCTGTATTGCATGGGATGCTCTCCCAGGGGGCGGGCACGATGGTTACATCTTGAACACTTCTTCCAGGGGATAATCGTGGGCCATCAGAAAGCCCATTTTGAAGCTGGTTTCGCGGGCCATCTCCAACAACAGCCGCCGCGCCTCGGCCATGGCCTCGGCCCCGGCCTTGTCGCTGCCCGCCAGGCGGCGCTCGGCCTGGCCCAGGCGCTCCAAAAGCCCGGCATAGGTGGCATCATTTTCTAGTATGCGCTCCAGGTAGTCGCCTTCCAACTCATAAAGCAGGTGGGCTTTTTGCAGCAAGTCTTGCTTCACGGCGATTACCTCCCGTCCTACTGGGCGGGCTGGGTGCCAGGCGGTGGCGGCCTGCGGCCGGTGGTCTGGCTTTTGGCCTTTTCCAGCAGCTTGTCCTCGCTATTGTCTCCGCTCTGCCCCGGTTTGCCCGCCGGGGCCTGGCCCTGGGGGCCGCCCTGTGGCTGCGCCTTGTTGGCTGCCTTTTCCTTGGCGGGCTGCTTCTTGGGCGGGGGGCCGCCCTCCAGGCGGGGCGGGTATTGGCCCATGAACTCCCGCGCGCCCATCTCGCCCATGCCCAGGCGGCGCACCGCCTCCAGGGGAGCCTGCATGATCACCTGGGCGGGCACGGGCGTGGCGTAGTCGTCGTCCGGGGGGGCGATGGCGCTGTTGAACACCAGGCGCAAGTTTTTCACCTGGGGCAGGGGGGGCAGGTCCTGGCCCATCGCGATCATCAGGGGCAGGCCGGTCAACAAGGCCACCTTGCCGGTGAGCGGGGCCGCGGCCTGGTTGCCCCAGGGGGCTCCCACCCAGTCGAAACGGAGCTCCAGGGTGTCGCCGCTCAGGGCGAAAGCGGGCCAGGCGAAGGAGGCCCCCAGGCGGTGGGCCACCCGGGCGTTCTTGAGGTGCAACTCCTTGCAGGCCACGCTCAGGGGGCTCTCGGGCGGGTGCTGCTTCTCGCTCCAGGCGAACATCTCGCTGGGGCGGCGCAGCAACACCGTCTCCCCGTGGGGGGCGGTGTTGGCCTGTTGGTTAAGCTTGGCCAACAGGGGGTCGGCCATGATGCGGCTGGTGGTTTCCTGGTTGATGGCCCCCACGGCGGGCAAAAAGCCCGGGGCGGAGATGCGCCAGTGAAAGGCGCTGGTCCAGCGGGTCACCTGGTCGTGGCTGCCCGGCAGGGCCTCCTTGCCCAGGGGCAGCCACTGAAGGCGGATCACCCCCGCCTGGTCGGCGGCGAACACCGGGCCGCCCTCCGGTTTTCCGGCCAGGGGCCTTAGGTCCATGCGGGCCTCGGACAACACACGGTCGTGGCTGTCCATCACCCGGAAATAGAAGTCTTGCTTGGGAGCGGCCCAGGCGGGCAGGGCCGTCAGGCAAAAGGCGGTGAGGCACAACAACAGGACCGGGGTCCGGCGAAGCATCAAGCCGACCGCTCCCCCCCGCCTTTGCTCAGCCTTCCCAGGCGCTTGAGCAGACGTTGGCGGGCCTCCTTGGCCGGCTTGTCCTTGATCCAGGCCAACTCCACCAGGAAGCATGGCCCCGCCGCCCCTTCCAGGCGGTTGAAGCACACGATGTCTCCCCACAGGCGCAGGCCCTCCGGGGCCTCGCCGCCCTCGCCGGGCAGGGTCACCTGGATAAGCTTCTGGGTGATGTTGTGCACGTCCATTAAAATATGGAAGCCGTCGATGAAGGGCCGCTTGAGGATTAGTTCCACCCCGGTCTTGGTGATGGTGTACAGGCGGGCGGCGGCGTCGGAGGTAAGGGGGGCCAAAGTTCCCGCCTCCACCAGGGCCAGGGCCACCTTGGGCATGTCTTGAGCGCAGATGTCGGTGCGGCGGGCCATTGAGCTAGCTACTCCTTCCCCGTTTGGGTGGAGCAATTATATGCCAGGCGCGCGCCGGGGCCAAGCACAGGTTGCGCCCCTGGCGCGTTGACTGTAGGGCACCGGCGTGATAGTTTTGGCCTCTACTGATAACGGCCCGACAGAACTGGCAAACCAGCGGGAGACCACCTGCCATGCTGCAATTGATGCGCAAGCACGCCGGCAACTGGATGATCAAAATCCTTTTGGGCGCCATAGCCCTGGCTTTTGCCCTGAGTTGGGGCGTTTACAACTACGGCGACGGACCGGCCCGCGTGGCGGTCAAGGTCAACGGAGAGACCATTTCCGAGGTCAGAGCCTCGGAGGTGTACGCCAATCTGGTGGAGCAGAGCAAGCAGCGCTTCGGCGCCCAGTTCGACCAGATAGCACCTCTGCTGAACCTGCGCCAACAGGCTCTCGACCAATTGGTGGACCAGGTGCTGCTCAACCAGGCCGCCAACCAGTTGGCCGTGCAGACCAGCAACCAGGAAGTTGCCGCCAGGGTGGCCGCCACCCCCATGTTCCAAAAGGACGGCAACTTCGACGAGCGGCTCTACCGGCTCATCCTGGAGCGCAACCGCCTGACCCCGGCCGACTACGAGGCGGGCCTGCGCCAGGAAGTCCGCATGGAAAAGCTGGCCGCCCTGGTGGCCGGAGCCGGACAGGTGACCCCCCTGCAAGTGGACGAGGTGCTGGCTTCCCAGCTGGCCAAGGTCCAGGGCGTGTACCGCCTGTTCAAGCCCGAGGACTTCCGCAAGGAGGTGGGGGCCACCGATCAGCAGATCAACGACTACTACAAGAAGAACCAGAGCGCCTACATGGCCCCGGCCACGGTGACCTTCGACTATCTGGTCTTCCCCGTCAGCGCCCAGCGCGACCAAGTGCAGATCACCGACCGGGATGTGGCCGACACCTACGACATGGAGCGGGACCGTTACTCCAAGCCCGAGCGGGTCAAGGCCAGCCACATCCTGATCACCCTGCCCGAAAAGCCCTCGCCCGCCGAGATCGAGGCGGCCAAGGAGAAGGCCGACAAGGTCATGGCCCTGGCCAAGAAGAAGGGGGCCGACTTCGCCGCCCTGGCCAAGAAATATTCCCAGGGCCCCAGCGCCCCCAAGGGCGGCGACCTGGGCTGGTTCCGGCGCGGCACCATGGTGGGCCCCTTCGAGGACCTGGCCTTCAAGCTGAAGCCCGGTGAGATCGGCCTGGTGCGCACCCAGTTCGGCTGGCACTTGGTCAAGGTGGTGGCCCACGAGCAGCCCTCGGTGACCCCCCTTAATGAGGTAAAGGCGGAGATCAAGAACAGCCTGGTGGACCGTCAGGCCAAGGACCTGGCCCAGGCGGCGGCCGAGCGCGCCTTTGACCGCCTGGCCATGGGCCAGAGCCTGGCCAAGCTGGCCAAGGAGAGCGGCGGCGCGGTGCTGACCTCCCCCAAAATGACCGAGGGCGGCAAGGTGGAGGGGCTACCCGGACTCAAGAATTTCTTCGCCTCGGCCAAGGACCTGGACAAGGGCCAGCCGGTGCCCGCGGTGGCCTTTGAGGGCGGCTCCATCGTGGCGGTCATCCAGGAACGGGTGCCCGCCCATGTCAAGCCCCTCAAGGATGTGATCGAGGACGTGCGCGTGGCGGTTGAGGCCCAGTTGGCCACGGACAAGGCCCGCCAGGAGGCGGCCAAGCTCCTGACCGACCTGGCCAAGGTCAAGGCCCCGGCGGCCGAGCTTAAGCGCATGCCCGGCAGCGTGGAGACCGGATGGCTCACCAAGGGCGGCGAGGTCAAGGACCTGAGCGGCAGCTCCGCCCTGGTGCGGGCCCTGTTCCTGCGCCCGGACACCAAGCCGGTGCTTACCCAGCCGGTGCAGGTGGGCGACCAGTTCTCCGCCGCGGTGCTGGTGGGGCGCAAGGCGGCCGACAAGCAGGAAATCGCCGACAAGCGCGAGCAGTTCAAGGAGATCCTGCTGGCCCAGGAGCGCCGCCAGACGGTGCAGGGCTTCTTGGGAGACCTCAGGGCCAGGGCCGAAATCCTGGTGCCGGTGCAGGGAGCCACCAGCAGCCCCATCCCCGGCTGCGACTCGCGCAGCACCGTTGAATGGGTGCCCATGGGCAGCCCAAAGGCCGCGGCCAAGTAGGGCCATGAGCCAGGCCGCGTCCTTTCGGCCCATCGGGGTGGTGAAAAGCGCCCTGAACGACCTGGACGCGGCCCCTCCCCAGGGCCCCGAGGCCGGGACCACGGCGGTGATCGAGCTGGACCCGGCCTGGAGCGAGGGCCTGGAGGGGCTCGCCCCCGGCCGCTGGCTGTGGGTGCTGTGCTGGTTTGACCAGGCCAAGGAGCCCAAGCTCAAGGTGCATCCCCGGGGGGACCGCTCCCGGCCGGTCACCGGCATGTTCAACACCCGCAGCCCCCACCGCATAAATCCCATATCGCTTACCCTGGTGCGCCTGGAGGCCCTGGAGGGCAACCGGCTCACGGTGCGCGGCCTGGAGATGATCGACGGCACCCCGGTGCTGGATATCAAGCCCTGGGTGGCGGGCATAGACCAGCCCCGAGGAGAAAAATCATGAGCGGCATCGACCAGTACGACGCGGTGCAGCATTTCTGGTGCCCCCAGCTGGGCCAGACCATAAATTTCGCCTACTGCCGTCAAGTGCAAGGGGGCCTGCCCTGCACTCGCGTGCTTACCTGCTTCTCTCCCCACTTCGACGTGGCCGCCTTTATTGAAGAGCACTACACCGACCAGGAGCGCGAGCGCTTCCTGGCCCCGGCCCAGAGCCGGGTGGAGCGGGTGTTGGACACCTTGGAAAAGGTGCGCCAGGATCAACAAGGGGAAGACAAATGAGCCGCATCACCGTGGTGGTGGACAACCTGGTGGGTCACGTCAGCCCCCTGTTCGGCGAGCACGGCCTGAGCGTGTGGCTGGAGCACGAGGGCAACAACATCCTTTATGACACCGGCATGGGCCGGGCCCTGCTGCCCAACCTTAAGACCCTGGGCCTGGACCCCGACCGCCTGGACGCCCTGGTGCTGAGCCACGGCCACTACGACCACACCGGCGGCATCGAGGCCCTGCTGGGGGCCCGCACCGAGCCCCTGCCGGTGTATTGCCATTTGGGCGTGTTCGCCCCCCACCTGGCCGACCACGAGGGCCAACGCCGGGAGGTGGGCCCGCCGCTCACCCGCATGGCCTACGAGGCCCTGGGCGCCCGCTTCACCTTCGTGGACCGTTGGGCCGAGCCCTGGCCGGGCATCACCTTGCTGGCCGACATCCCCCGGCTCACCGATTTCGAGGTGCCCGCGCCCGCCCTCATCACCGTGCATGATGGGCAGGTGTCCCCAGACCCCTTCCACGACGACCTGGCCATCCTGGTCCAGGGCGACAAGAAGAACGCGGTGCTCACCGGCTGCGCCCACTCCGGGGTGATCAACGTACTCCTGGACGCCGAGCAAAAGGCGGGCGGCCCGGTGGACCTGGTGGTGGGCGGCACCCATCTGGGACCGGCCCCCGAGGCCCAGCAAAAGGCCGCCCTGGCCGAGCTGGCATCGCGCGAGGGGCTCAAAGTGGTGGCCGGGCACTGCACCGGACCGGCCATGGCCGGGCGCATGCAACAGGCCCTGGGCGAGCGCTTTTCCTTCTTGGGAGTGGGCACAGTACTGGACATATAGCCCGGTTCCGGCGCTCAGACCGGTCGGCAGCATGTTTGGATGTTTCAGAAATAAAACGCGGGGAAGCAGCCTTTGAGTCAGGGCAACAACGCCTTTTATCTTCTCCGGCACAGCCAGGCGGCTGCGGGCAAGGCGACCGGCTAGCGAAGGCCGGAGGTGTAGGGAAGCCTACATCGAAGCCTGAGCGCTGCCGGCAACGCAGCCCCCGGGCGTCTGGCGAAGCTGGCTGTCTATCCCGATGGTATGATCTAACCCCATGGCATTTGTAGAACGTCAAGCGATTAGCCTCTGCGGCAAGGCGGTGCATGGCTGGTCCATGATCCAGGACCAGGACCGGGTGGCCGTCGGGCTATCCGGGGGCAAGGACAGCCTGTGCCTCACCTGGCTCTTGGCCGAGCGCCTTCGTCGGGTGCCCATCGACTATAAACTCATCGCCTTCCATGTGGAGATGGGCTTCGGAGCCACGAACCACCAAACCCTGCGGGAATTTTGTGAGGACCTGGGGGTGGAGTTCCGCCTCATCGCCACCGACTACGGCCCAAGGGCTCACAGCCCCGAGAACCGCGAGAACAGCCCCTGCTTTTTCTGCGCCCTAAAGCGCCGCCAGGAGCTGTTCCAGGCCGCCGGGGAGGCGGGCTGCCGCAAGCTGGCCCTGGCCCATCACCAGGACGATATCTTCGAGACCACCCTGATGAACATGTTCTACTCGGGCAGCATCTCCACCATGCTGCCGGTGCAGCCGCTGTTCCACGGCGACCTGGTGCTCATCCGGCCGCTCAGCCTGATGAGCGCGGACATCACCCGCCGCTTTTGCGCCGTCAAGGAACTGCCGGTGCAGCCGCCTTGCTGCCCCAGCGCCGGGGAGGGACGCCGGGGCCGGGTGCGCGAACTGCTGGAAGATTTGCACCACGAGAACAAGAAGCTTAGGCCCAACCTGTGGCATGCCCTCACCCATTCCGGCTCGGCGCGGCTGCCTACGCCGCCATCTACCCAGCGCCTGGGACGCCCCCGCTCCAAGTAATTCGGCTGCGCCAGCTGCCCGTGGGCTGTGTTGCCGGCATCGCTTAGACCTCGGCGTATGTAAGAATACGCCTACGGTCTGCGCTCGCCGGACGCCTTGCCCTGCGACGTCTGGCTGTGCCGGGCAACGTCGTAAATACCGCTTTTTTGTCTGAAGCGGCATGTCCTCATGAAATTTTCTAACTAGAAAAATTATTTGTAGTCGGACTCCCAGCGGCCTTAAGCTGAAATAAGAGGGGTGTAACCAGGCCCGCAGGGGCCGCGCAATACTTTGGAGGACCCGAATGCAAGCCAAGCCCGATGGAGGCATGGACCGCCGTAGTTTCATCAAGACCGCCGCCCTGGGCGCCGTGGCCGTTGGCCTGGGGGCCTCCCTGCCCGGCGTGGCTCGGGCCGAGACCTTCACCCTGTCACCCCTGCCCTGGGCCGAGAACGCCCTGGAGCCCTACATCAGCGCCCGCACCATCAAGTTCCACTACGGCAAGCACCACGCCGGTTACGTGAAAAAGCTCAACGCGGCCATCAAGGGCACGCCCTGGGCCAAAAAGAGCCTGGTGGAGATCATCAAGGGCTCCTACGGCAAGGACGACTTCCTGTTCAACAACGCGGCCCAGGTGTGGAACCACACCTTCTATTGGAACAGCCTGAAGCCGGGCGGCGGGGGCAAGCCCACCGGCGAGTTGGCCCAGGCCATGACCGCCCAGTTCGGCTCGGTGGACGCCTGCACCAAGCAACTGGTTGAGGCCTCGGCCAAGCGCTTCGGCTCGGGCTGGGGCTGGCTTTGCCTAAAGGACGGCAAGCTGGTGGTGGCCAGCAGCAGCAACGCGCTCAACCCCATGGTGGACAACATGAAGCCGCTGCTCACCATCGACGTTTGGGAGCACGCCTATTATTTGGATTATCAGAATCGCCGGGGGGACTATTTGAAAGGGGTCATGGACCACCTTATCAACTGGGACTTCGCGGCCCAAAACCTGAAATCATAGACTCAGGCAGGCGGCCACGCTTAGGAGCCCCGTCCGGGGCTCCTTTTATTTCTTCGGCACGGCCAGACGGCGGGATGCTGCGTTGCCGGCATCGCTCAAGGCTCGATGTAGGTTCACACTACATCTGCGCCTTTCGCTCGCCGGCGCCTTGCCTGCCGCTGCCTGGCTGTGCCGGGCGGCTGGCTGTGCCGAGGGGAAGCGCAGGGGCCGATTCGCCTGCCGCCTTGTCTGGCACTCCCTGGCTGTGCCGGGCGCGAGCAGGCGCTTATACAACGGCATTACAGGTCCCCGCGAGACCTGGTTGTGTCGCTCATGAGAGAGGGCGGGGATAAACCCCGCCCCTACACCCGGAAAAGGCTCTTAATGTAGGGGCGGGGTTTATCCCCGCCCTCTTCTTTATTTCAGGAGCCGAAAATGCCCCGAATGGCCAGCAGCACCAAAATGGCCGCCGGGGCGGCGATGTCGTTTAGCCACAGGAAGATGCCCGAGTTGCCCGGCGACTTGTTGCCGCTTTTTTTGCGCTGGTCCAAATGTCCACGGGCCGCGCCCAATACGAAGATGCTGAAGACAACACCCGTGGCGGCCTGGAAGCCGTGGCCCATCCACAGGCACATCACCCCGGCCACGCCCAGGGCCAGGTTGGCCATGGCCACCTCGAACTGGAAGGGGCTGCCCGGTTGCCAGCCGATGTAGGCGGCGGTCTTCTCGGCCCTGGCGGTGTGGGCATAGGCGGCCAACAGACCCCCCACGCCGGGGAAGGCCACCAGCAGCCATTTGATGAGGATGTTCACCCCGGCGTCGAAGCTCAAGGGGCTGGCGGCCAGGCTCATGCTCAGCCAGGCCCCGCCGATGAACACGGCCAGGTATAGCAAGGCGATCATAAAAAACCTCCAGTTGATATCCCCATCATGGGGCCTGGAGCCGCCATGGGGCAAGCGCTGCCTATTGCATCGGCCCCCCGTTTTGGAGATAAGGTAGAAGTATGAGCGAGGACACCTTCCCCTTTGGGCCGGGCGCCCGGCCGGTGCTGGAGCACCACTACCTGGCGCGGGACGCCTCCGGCCGGGTGGTCGAGACCCCGGAGCGGATGCTGGAGCGGGTGGCCGGGGCCGTGGCCCGGGGCGAGGAGCCCTGGGGCGGGGACGCGGCGGTGCGCCGGATGGAGCGGGCCTTCCTAGGCCTGCTGAGCGAAGGCCTGTTTTTGCCCAACAGCCCCACCCTGATGAACGCGGGCCGGGAGCTGGGCCAGCTCAGCGCCTGCTTCGTTATCCCGGTGGAAGACAGCCTGGAGAGCATCTTCGAGGCGGTGAAGCAGACCGCCCTGATCCACAAGTCCGGCGGGGGCACCGGCTTCAGCTTTTCCCACCTCAGGCCCGCCGGCGACGTGGTGGCCTCCACCCAGGGGGTCAGCTCCGGGCCGGTGAGCTTCATGCAGGTGTTCGACATGGCCACCGAGGCGGTGAAGCAGGGCGGCACCCGCCGGGGGGCCAACATGGGCCTGTTGTCGGTGAGCCACCCGGACATCGAGGCCTTTATCGACGCCAAACGCCGCCCCGGCGTGCTGGAGAACTTCAATATCTCGGTGATGGTGAGCGACGCCTTCATGGCCGCCGCCCAGGGCGGGGCTCCCTGGGATCTGGTCAATCCCCGCGACGGCGCGGTGATGCGCACCGTGGCGGCGGACGCCCTGCTGGAGCGGATCGTGGAGGCGGCCCACCTGAGCGGCGAACCGGGCCTGGCTTTTTACGAGGCCATCAACCGGGCCAACCCCACCCCGGAGTTGGGCCCCCTGGAGGCCACCAACCCCTGCGGCGAGCAGCCTCTGTTGCCCCATGAGTCCTGCAATCTGGGCTCGTTGGTGTTGCCCCGCTTTGTGCGCGGCGGGGCGGTGGACTTCGCGGCCCTGGAGGAGGCTGCGGCTCTGGCGGTTCGGTTTTTGGACGACGTGATCGAGATAACCCGCCACCCCCTGCCCGAGGTGGTTCGGGCCTCGGGGCTCACCCGCAAAGTCGGCCTGGGGGTCATGGGCCTGGCCGATCTGTTGGCCGACCTGGGCCTGGCCTACGCCTCACCGGCAGCGGTGGAGCTGGGCGGGGAGGTCATGGCCCGCATACAGGCCGCCGCGCGGGCGGCCTCCGCCGAATTGGGCCGGGAGCGGGGCAGCTTCCCCGCCTTCACGGCCAGCCGCCTGGCCGGGCGCTGGCCTGCCATGCGTAATGCCACCGTGACCACCGTGGCCCCCACCGGCACCCTGTCGCTCTTGATGGGCTGCTCCTCGGGCATCGAGCCCTACTTCGCCCTGGCCTACACCCGCCGGATGCTGGAGGACCAGGAACTGGTGGAGTTCAACCCCCGCTTTTTGGCCCGCCTGGACGCCCTGGGCCTGGACACCCCGGAGAGCCGCCGGGCCTTGTCCGCCCGTGGCGCGGCGGGGGCCGTCGCCGGCCTGCCGCCGGAGCTGGCCGCCGTGTTCGCCACGGCCCACGAGATTTCCCCGGACGCCCACCTGGCCATGCAGGCCGCCTTCCAGGCCTCCACCGACAACGGGGTGAGCAAGACAGTGAACCTGGCCGCCGAGGCCGCTCCGGAGCAGGTGCGCCGGGTCTTCACCCAGGCCCACGCCCTGGGGCTGAAGGGAGTCACCGTGTTCCGCTCCGGCTGCCGGGGCCGCCAGGTGCTGGAACTGCTGCCCCTGCCGGGCCGGGAGGCCCCGCCGGTGGTGCACCGCTCGGGCCACTGCCCCCGCTGCGGCGGGTTGCTCAAGACCGACGGTGGCTGCCTGGCCTGCTCCTTCTGCGGGGCCTCGGGCTGCGAATAGCCCCGACCGAACCCTACACAATTGACCCTTGCCAGGTGGCGATTATGGCCGGATACTTCTTAAGAGATAGAGGCGTGAAGATTGCGCTTCGCCTTACAAGGGGGACGAGATAATGGCTACGGTCAAAGAGCTTAAAGAAACCGCCCGCAAGCTGCAAATACCCGGGTACAGCAAACTCAATAAAACCGACCTCAGCCGCGCCGTGCAGCTTTATGAATGCGCCCGCAAGCTGAAGGTGAAGAACTACGCCCAGATGCCCGAGGATGAATTGATCCGCGCGGTACAGGTGGCCGAGGGCAACCAGCCCTGTTTTAAGCAGATAGACGATTGCGGCCAGGACGACTGCGCCTGGGTCGCCCCCTGCCAGGGGCGTTAGACCGCAGACTCATCTTCTGCTTCCAATCCCAGTTCCCGGCGCAGCCACTGCTTTAGCGCTGGGCTGAGGGGAAGCTGTCCCCGAGGCATGTCCTGGCCCTCGCCGCCCTGGGCCGCCGCCTCCACCAGCTCAGCCGGGGCCGGGGCCTGGGCCACCTCCCGGCTGTCCACATAGGTGCGCTCCACCAGAAGCACCTTGTTCTCCCCCCGCCAGGTGGACAAATAGAAGTAGTACACCGCCTCCAGCCCCCGCCGGGCGGTGGTGGATTTTATCTGATAGGCCTCGAAGGCCTGGGCCGGGGTTATCTCCCAATCGATGTTGCCCACGATCTCCGGGTGGGTCTTCAGCTCGTCCCAGGACGGCATTTTTTCACTTTCTTGACATCTTTAAAGACGTTGCATGTGTTGCGCCCCAGCCCTCAGGGTATATAGTACCGGCAAATGCAAACCAACCGCACTGCGGTTCATAACATCTAAATAAAAAAAGGCGGTGCCATATGGCGTCTGCAAATCAAGAGTCCGGCAAGCTGTTTATGGTCTATTGCTATGCCGACATGCAACCCAGCGAGGAGGGCGAAGACCGCTCCTGCTATTTCAGCTATCTGCTCCGGGCCGGTTCGGTGGAAGAGGTCGGCGACATCTGCGCCGCCGAGTTCGCCAAGTTCCCCCTGGACGGCGAGCCCTTCCAAAAGGGTGACGCCATCGCCATCGAGGAGATCGTGGAGATCGAGGAGATCCCGCCCCAGGGCGTGATGCTCGACTGCAAGGTGATGCAGGGCGACTACAGCTTCGTGGGCGGCATGGCCCCCTTCAGCGAAGAGAGCGACGGCATCATCGTCTACGAGATCATGCCCGAGGACGAGGACGACGAGGAGGCCGAGCAGGAGGCCCTGGTCATACTAGGCGAAGAGTAACCCCACTAGACCCCGCCGAATTATTCAGGGCCGCCCGTATGGGCGGCCCTGTTTGATTTTATGGTGGCTATGCAGTCGGAGTAAATATTCCCCCAAGATAGTAAAAAAAGGGCGAGGGAAAAGTGTGCACGGTATCATTTTTGTCAGGTGGAGAATAAGTTCGGAATCAGAAAATGGTATGAGGATTAACGAACTTACCCCAGAGTGCTCTTTCGGGATGGTTGCTGGATAGTTAAGGATTAGGTCGTAAAGGCTTTGAATATTCTATGATAATTTTGATTAGCAGTTCCCTAGTATCCTCTGAAACTAAATTTGGCAATTTAGCGTATGTGTCTCCGCGAATATTAGAAAGTAAATCTTTGGCTTTCTTCATTTTCACCTTTTCTCTTGCTGCAATTTCGCTATAAGTTGAACGATTGTTTTCCCAAGTATCAGCTGCCTGTTTGTTGTCTAGTATATCTTGGTATATTGCAGTTAAGGCGCTGCATCCATCAGTAGCGGTGCGGTATAATAATCTACGAAGGGAAAGGGTTTTAACTAGTAGCTCTGCGAGCCTTATCTTGCCAATGACTCTAATTAAATCTGGTTCGTTCGCATCTTGCATTAGTTGGGTTAAGCCTTTTATTTCAATGCCATGTGTGGCCATATTTTCGAGCATGTTGCGGCAACTTTCGAAGTCCTCTTTTGCCGCCGTCGCTGACCTATAATATGTGGCAATTAAGGTTCTACTCCGCATTGAAATGTCAGAATTGTTGTATAATAAAGAGGAAAAACGTTCTTGGTTTAAAAAGAACCAAAAGCTAGGGTCGGGTAGTAATAAGTTAGAAATAGTCCATATTACATTTTTTTGAGAAACCCGCAACTTATGGTAAATTTCCTTTTCTTTATCAGCGAGTAGAGTATCTATAGTAATAATTTGTGTCGCAATATCCTGGGCAATTATTTCAGCAGCAAATTTAGTTTCTCGGCGCTTTTGCAAATAGTTTGTAGCGAATGTTGCCGCCACGCTAACAATAATGGGCACAACAACTGGCCAAAATATTTTTCCGACAATTTTAGGTGCTTTGCCTAATATTTTCACTGTTTGCTGCCTCTTGCGCTACTTAGTGCTGGCAACTAAGAAGCGGTTTTCGCTATGCTTAAAATTACAAACCCCACGTGTGAGATAATTTCTCACTGGCAAACATTAACATAATTACTCGAGTCAACTCAAATGTACTTGGGTAGGCAATCCCTGCCTGCACTCATTTGTTATGGCGAAACATAGATATGCGTAATGGGTGAAGTTGGGTTCGACAAATCCTATCGTCCAAATGTGCTGGGCGGCCCCGCGTGGTTAATGCCGTTTTAGATGCCGGCCCAGGGTCTGGGCCAGCAAATGGGGCGGCTTAAGTCGTCGGCATAGACCCCGCCCCACAGGACTTCGCCACCGGCCGCTCCCTTTTTTTGCCCCCGCCCTAAGCCCTGAGCACGAACTTGTTGCGGAAGGCCGTCCAGAACACCAGGTCCACCGCGCCCACCACGACCCCCAGCACCCCGATCACCTGAATCTTGTCGATCCAGTCCAGGGACACGATGAACATGCCCAACGCCCCCAGCATCATGAAGCTGAAGGCGATGAGCGAGGAGGCGCTGCCCGTGTCGTGGTCCACCTGGTCCAGGATCAGGTTGGTGGCCGGAGGCCGGGACAGGCCCACGCAGAAACCCAGCACCCACATGGGCAGGGCCAGGTCCCAGGGGCCGGTGTGGGTGCTCAGCGCCATCCACAGCCCGGCCGCCAGGATGCCTGCGAAGCTTATGGTGAGGATGTGCTTGGTGGAGACCAGGCGGGTGAGGCGCGAAAAGATGTACGAGCCGCTCATCAGCGACAGGGCGTTGAAGGCGAAGAAGTAGCCGAAGCCGGTCTCGCTCAGGCCGAAGCGGGTGATGTAGATGTCCGAGGAGCCCGCGATAAAGGCGAAAAATGGCAGGCTCATCAGGGCGGTGGACACGTTGAGCCCGGAGAAGCGGGGATTGGCCAAAATGCGGAAATACACCGTGAACGAATGGCTGAGCTTGTCCTCGCTGTACACCCTGAGCGGCTCGTCCATGCGCCACACCGTGGCCAGGGCCACCAGGCCCATGAAGCCCTGGGCCGCGAACACCCAGGGCCAGTCGGCCAAGGTCATGATCCAGCCGCCGATGATGGGGGCCAGCATGGGGGCCAGGGCGATGATCACCGAAACGTAGGCGATGACCTGGGCCCGCTTGTCCGACTCGAACACGTCCTTGGCGATGGCCAGGGCCAGGGCCGAGCCCGCCGCCGCGCCCGCCGCCTGCAGGGCCCGGAAGAAGACCATCATCCACACCCCGCTGGACATGGCGCAGGCCGCGCAGGCCACTACGTAGAAGCTGATGCCCAAGAGCAGGGGCTTGCGGCGGCCGATGCGGTCGGAAACCGGGCCGTAGATGAGCATGGAAAAGCAGTAGGTGATGAAAAAGCTGATCAGGGTGAGATTCACCGTGGCCAGGGGCTCGCCCCAGGTCTTTTGCAGGATGGGCAGGGCCGGTAGGTACATGTCGGTGCTCAGGGCGGGAAAGGCCGAAAGCAGGGCTATGAGGAACACGAAGTTACGCATGAGTCACGGGTGCCTATACGGGGCGCTGCGAGAAAAGGCAGGGCCCCGGTTACGAGCCAAGGGTCGTGAATATTCCAGACGGCCGACGGGGGGCTACAAACGTTGGATCAGATAGATGAACGCAGGCAATCGGCTCTGGCTTTGTATGTCTCTGAAGGTCGGCAACAGTTCGGGCTTTCGCGTGCTTTCCAACAATGGGGATAAGTATACACAGCCCTTGTGGCTTGGCGAACCGGGCGCGCCCGCCAGCAGCTCGCTCACCGAGTCGTAGTGCTCCGGCGAAAAGCGCTCGCCCAGCAGAAAGTTGGCCGTCACCTCGATGTTGGGGTATTGCCGGTTGATCTCCAGCATCTTTTGGAAGGCCTCGCGCACCTTGGCGCTGGTCAGGGGCTTGCCCAGGCCGGACAGGGTGGCCTGGTCCACCGATTCCAGGCCAAGGTTGATATAGGTGCGCCCGGCTATTTGGCTGATGCGCTCGAAAAACCCGTCCTCCACGCGTAGCAGAGAGTCCGCGCTGGCGAACAAAAAGACCTGGGCGTCCACCAGCCCCAGGGCCTCCACCGCCTGGGCGGCACCGTCGCACACCAGCTCGCCGCCCGCGGCCAGGGCGTCGTGGTTGCCCAGGAAAAGCGCCTTGTAGCTGCTGAGGTTGCGCCCGTAAAAGGCCTTGAGCTGCTCAAGCTGGCCCAGGATGTTTTCCCAGGGGCGGGCCTGGAAGCGGTGGGGCGATTTGACGCAGCAGAAATCGCAGTGGTAGCGGCAGCCGTCGGCCACCATCAGGGGGATGACCTCATAGTCCACGTGGCGGGTGTCCGGCGGCAGCACCGAAATGCGCTCGCCGCCGATGTCCCTTAGCGCCTGGGCTTCGGCGTGCAGGGCGTTTTCGTGGCGGGAGATCACCAGGCCCACGAACTCCCGGAGCGGTTGGGGCAGGCCGTCCAGGGGCGTCTCAGCCAGGGTGGCGTAGGTCTGGGCCCAGGCCCCCAGGGCCTGCATGATGTTCATGTCCGTGAAGGGGTTGAACTCCCAGATGGAGTTGCTCATGTAAGGCAGGCAGGGCAGGTAGTACTCGCCCAGCAGGCCCTTGATGTTGCCGCCCACCGTGCCCAGGGAGTAGTACACCCAGTCGTTGCCGTCGGTGCGCTTGAGTAGCTCGCCGGGATGCCGCCAGTTCATCCCCAGGCCCCGGATGAATTTGATCTCACCCTTCAGGTTGAGGTGGAACTCGTAGTTGGGGGTGCGGATCTCCGAGTACTTGCCAAAGCGGATGGGGTAGGAGGCCTTGGCGTAGCTGCCGGAGCCCTCCCTGTCGATGGTGACGGCCAGGTTGTTCAGGCGGTAGGAAGGCATGCTGCTTGGTCCAATCCCTGGTCCGCTGGCGGCGGGGCCTGTTGACGAGGGGAGAATCCTTCTAAGTCAACCTACCTAAGGATAGCGGCGCTGTAAATTAATATTGCCGGTCTGGGATAGGGATTTGAGAGGTGCAAAGAAAAAGGCTCTTTCCGGGGCGTGCCCGAAAAGAGCCTGAAGGGTCGTTTTGGTGGCGATGCAGGGACTTGAACCCCGGACACTGCGGATATGAGCCGCATGCTCTCACCATCTGAGCTACATCGCCAGAGAGGCTAATATTTAGTGCGTGGGGGCGCTTCTGTCAAGTGTTAGACACCCTCAAGCCCTATTATACGTTGAAACGCACGTGCAGGACCTCGCCGTCCTCCACCAGGTGCTCCTTGCCCACCACCTTCATGAGCCCGGCCTTTTTCACCGCCGCCTCGGAGCCCATGTCCAGGATGTCCTGGTGGCGCATGATCTCCGCGCGGATGAAGCCCCGCTCCAGGTCGGAGTGGATGACCCCGGCGGCCTGCTGGGCCAGGGTGCCCTGGGTGATGGTCCAGGCGCGCACCTCGTCCTCGCCCACGGTGAAGAAGCTGATGAGCCGACACGCTTGGTAGGCCGCGAAGATCAGGCGGTCCAGGGCGCTTTCGGCCATGCCCAGGTCGGCCATGAACTCCGCCGCCTCCTCGGGCTCCAGCTCGGCCAGCTCGGCCTCGATGGCCGCGCGCACCACCACCGGCGGGGCGTCCGCGCCCAAATCCGGGGGCTCGGGGTCGTCCTCGGCGTTGTTGGCCACCACCACCCGGGGCTTGGCCGTGAGCAGGCCGAAGCCCCGAAGCTTGGGGTGGTCTGGTATCTCGGGGTCCGCGTCCAGCATCTGCTCGTTGTTCAGCATCTCCAGGGCGCGGTTGAGTAGGCCGATCTCCTCGTTGTCGATGTCCCGGCCCCGCTTGCGCTCGGCGGCGATGCGCTCCAAACGGCGCTCCACCATGATGAGGTCATGCAGGATCAGCTCGTCCAGAAAGGCGCGGTACTCCCCGGCCGCATCGGGCGCGCCCAGGCCGCCGTCGAAGTTGCGCACCACCTGCACCAGCCCGTCGGCGTGGCCCAGCTCCGCCGGGAGCTTGGCCGCCGGGTCCTCGGGCTTGGCCGGGGGCGGCGGCGGGTCCACGAAGTTTATCTGGGCGTAGGTGGTCTTCTTGGGGCTGTACAGGGCGCTCAGCTTGTCCACCCGCTCGTCGGGCACGTTCAGCAGAGCCAGGTTGGCCTCGCTGCGTCCCGCGCCCGCGTTGCGCCTTCCGGCCAAGGCGGCGAACAGGGTGGACTTGCCCGCGCTGGGCATGCCGCAAAGGGCCAGGCGCATCAGCGGCCTCCCACCAGGGCGGCGGCTTCCTTGGCGAAGTAGGTGAAGATGAAATCAGCCCCGGCCCGCTTGATGCAGATCAGGCTCTCCAGCATCACCTTTTCCTCGTCGATCCAGCCCATCTGCCCGCCGGCCTTGATTACGGCGTATTCGCCGCTGACCTGATAGGCGCTGAGCGGCAGGTCGAACTCCTGGCGCACCGCGCTGAGGACGTCCAGATAGGGCAGCGCCGGCTTGACCATTATCATGTCCGCGCCTTCCTCCACGTCCAGGGCCACCTCGCGCAGGGCCTCGCGGAAGTTGGGCGGGTCCATCTGGTAGCCCTTGCGGTCGCCCTGCTGGGGGGTGCTGCCCGCCGCCTCGCGGAAGGGGCCGTAATAGGCGCTGGCGTACTTGGCGGCGTAGGACAGGATGATGATGTCGTCCAGCCCGGCCTCGTCCAGGCCCTCGCGGATGGCGTAGACCCGGCCGTCCATCATATCGCTGGGGGCCACCACGTCCGCCCCGGCCTGGGCGTAGACCACCGAGGCCCGGGCCAACAGCTCAAGAGTGGCGTCGTTGTGCACCTGGCCTTTTTCCAAGACCCCGCAGTGGCCGTGGCTGGTGTATTCGCACAGGCACACGTCGCACATCACCAACAGGCCCGGCACCGCCTTTTTCACGGCGCGCACCGCTTGGGGGATGATGCCCTTGGGCGAGTAGCCCTCGGTGCCCAGGGCGTCTTTCTTCTCCGGTATGCCGAAGAGGATCACGCCCGGTATGCCCAGGTCGGCCACCTTGCGGCACTCCTCCACCAGGGCGTCGATGCTGTAGCGGTTCACGCCCGGCATGGAGCCGATGCCCTGGCAGACGTCGTTGCCGGGGCAGACGAACATGGGGTAGATGAGGTCCGCCGGGGTGAGGACCGTCTCGGCCACCAGCCGCCGCATGGCCGCCGTCTTGCGCAGGCGGCGCATGCGCACCAAGGGGAAAGACATGAGATGCCTCCAAATGTCGTTTAAGTGTGCGTGAGCACAGTATTACCGGAGAGGGGGGGAGGGGTCAACTTCGGAAACAACAAAGGAAGCTAGCTTAGATGTTTAATTTCAACCTCATCCCAATTGTCTTTTAAATACTCTGCAACTAACCTGCGATGACAGTGGTCGGGAGTGGGTTCACTACAAAGCAGACAAGAGTTGTCTAGATCAGCAGAATTCAACGAGTTTTCAACTTTTCTTTTTTTTAAGAGATCTGTAAAGTCTCTTTCATATATTTTCCAGTCTCCGCCCTTTTTTTTAAATGCATCTAAAATTTCCTTGGTGGGAGCAAGCCTAGTATCATGCTCATAGTCAATTCCTCCGATTTCTTTTAAGAAAAAAGTTAAATCTTTTTCTTTGGTAAAGCCAGCCAACTGCGAATTATTATTTAAACGAATATCTATCACTTTTTTAACGCCAGCCTGCTTAAGTGTATAGAAAAAATTCTCGGCGGTCCTTTTTGTGAAACCTATTGTGAACAGCTTTATAGCCATGTTGATTCATGCTCCCTATAGGCGATTTCGTGGCTGCGGAGATCATATGCCTTCTCCAACAAATCTTTAGTGTCATATTTTATATCAAATAATAGTGGCTGAATATTTAAACGATCTAATAGGCGTTTTTCTGTTAACTGATTTGGTTCTAACGAGCCGTCGCCTAAGATGTGATTTATGGTAATGTTTTGCCATTTTATGTTCCTGCTGATTAAAATTGTTCGGTGGCAGTCTAATGGTTCTTTTTCCGAACACATTAATGCAATTCTAAACTTGTTAAGTCCTTTTAGTATCCTGTCAATTCCGGCTTGGAAAAGAGGTAGAAATGGCACATAGTTAAAGTCTACTTGATTATTTTTATAGCATTCTCTTTCTTTTCTGCGAGCGCCGAGTTCATTTCCCATAAATGCGTATTGAATTTTATATTGTGACAACATGTTTCTTAGGGGATCGTAATTGAATTGAGGGTTGTGTCGGCTAAATGGAGTGGATCTTACATCTACAACGATATCGATATGGTGATGTTTTAATATCTTAATAAAAACATCCTCGTTGTGGTTTGAGTGGCCTATGGTAAATAGATCGTGTGGCATTGTGCTAGAACAATTTTCCTGTTGGGTCAATGATCGACGCCACGAGTTTGTAATGTTTTCTCTGTTGTTCGAAGAGTCCAGCAAGGCTTATACAAATAAAATAATCATTTTGGTTTGGCAGGTCGATTTTAACGTCGGTAGCGCTGGTAGTATTAAACTTGCCAGCGGTGAAAGACTTTACACGGGGATCTGTCACTTGAAGCTGGTAACTTTGGCCATTATGAGTGAAAATAGCTTTTGTTCTATTTCTTTCACCATATCGGTATAAATTAAGAAATAGGTTGTCAGGTTTAATGATATATAAAGACTGATTTATAAGAGTGTTGGAGACATAATGGGGTGTAACGTATTCCGGAAATGCTGAAGGGTCCCACCATAGGCTATCGGGGCGTTCTATAAAACTGCGTAGTGCAGAGGGAGACATTGTCCCCAGTTTTTTCCAAGGGACATCTTCTTTAATTAAATAATTTTCTGGTTGATGTTTAATGGGACGTGGGCCGGCC
Organism: Pseudomonadota bacterium; assembly: GCA_018896025.1. Lineage (GTDB taxonomy): Bacteria > Desulfobacterota > Desulfarculia > Desulfarculales > Desulfarculaceae > Desulfoferula. The sequence continues at coordinate 4,279 of JAHIND010000003.1, read as the reverse complement.
ATCGGAATCTCTACTATGTCCAGCACCTGTACTGAACTGGAGTCGTTTAAAACACACTGGTGATTTCCTATTGGTCCATCGGCGACCACGGGGCGAATCCAGTTACCAAGGTTATAATCCAAAGACTCTCCAATGAGTTCCCTGCCAGCGATGCACCATCCCCCCACCTTGTCAGATTTGGTGAGAACTACCAGCCGTTTATTCAATTTACCCCCCTTGTTTTATTAATTTTACTATAAATCAGGTTTCTTTGGCTATCTCCTCATCCGTCAGATAACACGCCGGGTCCGGGGCCCACAGGTCGCCCGTGGCCGCCTCGGCCCGCACCCGGAAGTTGCCCCCGCAGATATCCAGCCAGCGGCAGGTGGCGCAACGCCCGGTCACGTAGGGACGCTTGTCCTTTAGCTTGCCCAGGATGGGGTGGCTGGTGTCAGACCATATCTCGCTGAAGGGGCGTTCACGCACGTTGCCCAGCTCCAGGTGCCGCCAGAACTGGTCCGGGTGGACCTTGCCGTCCCAGGATATGCACCCGATGCCCCGCCCCGAGCTGTTGCCCTCGTTCCAGTTGAGCAGCTTGAGCACCTCGGCGGCCCGGGCCGGATCTTCGCGTAAAAGCCTTAAGTACACGTAGGGGCCGTCCGCGTGGTTGTCCACGGTGAGCACCTCGGGGCACATGCCCTTGTCAAACAGCGCCTTGGTGCGGTCCATGATCAGGTCCAGCAGCTCGCGGGTGCCCTGGTGGCCCAGGTCCTCGTCCATCAGCTTGCTGCCCCGCCCGGCGTAGACTAGGTGGTAGAAGCAAATACGCGGAACGCCTTCGGTTTCCAGGATGTCGAACAGGGCGGGCACCTCGGCGGCGTTGTGCGAGAACACGGTGAAGCGTAGGCCCACCTTGAGCCCGGCGGCCATGGAGTTGCGTATGCCTTCAAGCGCTTGCTCGAAGGCTCCGTTCACCCCCCGGAACTTGTCGTGGATGGCCTTGGTGCCGTCCAGGCTCACGCCAACGTAGCTCAAGCCTATATCCTTGAGTTCCTTGGCCTTGTCCTTGGTGATCAGGGTGCCGTTGGTGCTGATGACCGCCCGCATGCCCTTAGCCACGGCGTAGCGGGCCAGCTCGGGCAGGTCCGGGCGCATCAGCGGCTCGCCGCCGGAAAAGAGGATGACCGGCGCGCCGTACTCGGCCAGGTCGTCGATCATGGCCTTGGCCTCGGCGGTGCTCAGCTCCTGCTCGGCCGGGCCGGCCGTGGCGTGGGCATAGCAGTGCATGCACTTCAGGTTGCAGGCCTTGGTCATGTTCCAGACCACCACCGGCTTCTTGTCCTCGGCGAACTGGAGCAAGTGGCTGGGCAAGTCCTTGGAATTGCGCCCGTAACGCAGCGCGTCGCTGGGCTCCACCGTACCGCAATATAGCTTGGATATGCCGATCATAGGCTGTGGACGCACAAGGGCGGGCCTGGGTGTCTGGGCCTTCCCTCCGCTGCTCCCTTCGCAAATAACCCCGGCCACGGCGCGGGCCGCGGCCAGGGAGAGGTTGAGTTTTGCTTCCGCCCAAGTTAAAGCATGCGCTCTAACTGGTGCGCGACTCCAAGGTGGCGCTGTAGTGCGCCTGGAACAGGCCGTGCAGGTAATGCTCGGTGTCAAAGACCGCGTCCTCGGGCAGGGTGAACTCCTGCTGGCCGGTGCGTTCCCTGGCCAACCTGAGCCCCGGCTCCAGGACTTGGCTGAGGCGCGCGCAGTAGGGCTGCACCCCGCAACCCTCGGCGGCGGCCCCGGCCAAAACGGCCACCTCGGCGGCCTCGCTGAACTTGATCTTTATACCATAGCGGTCGAAGAAGGCGACCTCGAACTCCCGCACCTGGTGCAGGCGCTCGATCACCTGGTCAAAGGCCGCGCCCAGGCTCATGCCGCTGCGGTAGTACTCGTCGGCGATCAGGTCCATGCGCGCCGGGGTCAGCTCGGCCTCCAGCCGGTCGGTGTACATGGCCTCGCGCCTGGCTATCATCTTTAGTAGTTCCATGCGCTCGGCCCGCCCGGCGGTTTCAAAGCGCTGCTCCTGGGCCGGGTCGTCGGCCAGGGCCAGGACCCGCTCCAACTCGGCCTTGGGGTCGGCCACCAGCTCCGGGGTCACCAATAGCTGGGCGATGTCGGTGCTGGGCAGCTTGCGCTCAAAGGGCAGCAGCGCCTTTTCCACCACGGTCACCAGGGCCCGGGCCCCGGTCTTCATCTGGGCGGCGCGCCGGGCTAGCTCCTTGAGGGCCTCGTCCTCGAAGCGCAGGTCGATGTTGTAGGCCGCGAAGTCGCGCTTTTTGCTGATGACCACCGGGTTGTTGGGGTTGCGCAGAATCTGGTGGAGGTCGTCGGCGGTCAGCTCGTCCAGGATCACGCTCACCGGCAGACGGCCCACGAACTCGGTCTCGAAGCCGTACTCCACCAGGTCCTGGGGAGTGATCTCGTGCATGTATTCCTGGTCCAGGGCCGGGTCGGCCACCTTGGCCCCGAAGCCCAGCTCCTTCTTGTTCATGCGCCGCTTGATGACCTCGGGCAGGTCGCCGAAGGCCCCGGACATCACGAAAAGGATGTGGCGGGTGTTCACGGCCCGCTTCTCGCGCTTGCCGGTCTTGCGGTAGTCCTCGATGGCCTGGATCTGGCTGATGGGGTCGTGGGCCACCTTAAGGTCCACCTCGGTCTCTTCCATGGGCTTGAGCAGGGCGCGCTGAACGCCGGTGCGGCTCACGTCCGGCCCTACCAGGTTGTGGCTGGCCGCTATCTTGTCGATCTCGTCCACGTAGACGATGCCGTACTGGGCCAGCTCGATGTCCTCACCGGCCTCACGCACCAGATCGCGCACCAAATCCTCAACGTCGCCGCCCACATAGCCGGTCTCGCTGAACTTGGTGGCGTCGCCCTTTACGAACGGCACCCCCAGCTTGGCGGCGATGAGCTTGACCAGGTAGGTCTTGCCCACTCCGGTGGGGCCGATCAAGAGCACGTTGTTCTTGATGAGCCCCACGCCGTCCGCGGGGTCGTTTCCGGCGCGTTTGCTCAGGTATTTGGCCCGATTGAAGTGGGTGCAGATCTTGGTGGCAAGGACGGCCTTGGCCTCGTCCTGGCGCACTATATATTGATCGAGGTAGGCCACCAGCTCCTCGGGGCGCATGTCGAAGTTGATGCGCGACCACACCCCGTCGCCGCCGCCGCCGTCCTCAAGGTCGGGCAGGGGGCAAAACTCCGGGGCGGCTTGGCGGGCCTTGTCGGAATATTTTTTGGCAAGATAGTCGGTGAGCTGCTGCTCCAGGTGCTTGGGATCCGGAGCATTGCGCTTGGTCTTGTCGCCGTTGTCCAAGTTGTTTTTGCTCTGGCTCATAAAGGGTCCTACTTTCGTACATAGTGTTTCACCCGCAAGGGTCTGGCCCGGCCCCGGCGGGTTGGTTATACTTTCAATATAAGAACCTGGGGCCCTGGTCGCAAGGCGGCGGGTTGCCGTATATTTTTTAGGGCTCCGGCCTTGAAAATGATCCGGCCTTGGTGTAATAATCGACTGGTTAGCCACCCGTCCTCAGCCGGAGGGTCGGCCCTTTAGGGCGGCAAAAGGTTGCCTCCGGGTGAACGGTGGGGTATATTTCTGCGCACTTAATCGCTGGCGTAGCTCAACTGGCAGAGCATCTGATTTGTAATCAGAAGGTTGCGGGTTCAAGTCCCATCGCCAGCTCCAGCCAAGCAGGCGGCGCGGCGAGACGGTGAGCGGAAGGCAAGGCTCCCTGGCTGACTGCGGGCCCCAGGCCCGACGCCGGGTGGAGCCTGCTCCGATGGCGGTGGCCGCGAGGCGCAAGAACATAAATGGTGAGGTTCCCGAGTGGCCAAAGGGAGCAGACTGTAAATCTGCCGGCAACGCCTTCGGAGGTTCGAATCCTCCCCTCACCACCAAAAAGCGTTTGCTCTGCCCGGGCGTGTGCCGCGGGCGGTACGGATATGCAGCGAGGAATACATAAGCCCACGTAGCTCAGCAGGTAGAGCACTTCCTTGGTAAGGAAGAGGTTCATCGGTTCAAGCCCGATCGTGGGCTCCAAAATTTATTGGATTTGGTAGCGGTGGCCGGCGGCCCCCGGACCCGCAAACCCTAACTCCCCAAGGAGTGTCGTCATGGCCAAGGCAAAGTTTGAGCGAAACAAGCCGCATTGTAACGTTGGCACGATCGGCCACATCGACCACGGCAAGACCACGTTGACGGCCGCGATTACCAAATGCCTTTCCACCCGTGGGGGGGCCAGCTTCGTGGCGT
>JAHIND010000032.1 GCA_018896025.1 Pseudomonadota bacterium | reverse complement strand
TTGGCCACCGGACTTGTAGCGGGCCAGCCATTTGTAAACCGTGCGCCGGCTCACGCCCAAAGCCTCGGCCACTTCCTTGACGCTTTTCCCTTCCTTCAAAACTCTTTGCACAATCAGGGCTCGACTATAAAACGTGGTCCTTGCATTCTGATGTGGGTTGTTCACGGGAACCTCCAAAGCAAAGACGGTTGATGTCGCAATCACCAGTCTCTACTTCTGGAATCCTGTGAACAACCTCTTTAGCAGCTACACCTAGGCGCGGCCACGAATTCGAGCCATCGAGGCGGGGTTTGTCCCCGCCTTTTTTTTGGGGGATGGCGGTGGGGGTGGGGCAGGGATTGCTTCGCTTCGCTCGCAACGACAAGGGGGTTTTTGGGGGGGGCTGGCTGAGGGGATGCGCGATTGACCGGCAAAACGAGAGTGGACTACCATGCGTGCAGTGGGGGCGCTGACGATGGCTCTCCGAGGGGGTGGGTTGCCATGACTTTCGCAGAATGCCTTGAGTTTGTGCAGAGGAACTCCACCGGCTTTTTGGCCACGGTGGAGGAGCAAAAGCCCCATGTACGCCCCATGACCGTGTGGCTGGCGGACGACACGGGGGTTTATTTCTACACCTCCCTGGTCAAGCCCCTGGCGGCCCAGCTACGGGCCAACCCCCAGGTGGAGATAGCCTTTCACCAGCCGGGCCCGCCGCCGGAGATAGGCGTGGTGCTGCGCATCGCCGGGCGCATCGAGTTCGTGCAGGACATGAAGATTCGCGAACGGCTTTACGCCACCTACGACTGGCTGAAGCAGATCGGCACGGGGACCCCGGACTGCCCCACCATCGTGGTATTCCGCATCGCGGGTGGGCGCTTCAATTACTGGACCTGGGAAAACAACATCAACCCCGGGCCGTGGGTTCCGTTCCCGTAGGGTTCAAGGCGTCATCGGCGCGGGGTGAGAGGGTGGGCGCGGCCTGGGCAGGGCAGAGATTGCTTCGCTTCGCTCGCAACGACAAGGGTTGTTTTTAACTGGAGCGTGGAAGCGTAGCCCCGTACCAGCGGGCCCATCCAGCAATAGCCGTCATCGCGAGGAGCGGCGGCCGGGGCGTTGGTTAATAGGCGAGGCCGCTTCCGCCGCGACGTGGCGATCTTCCCTTGAGATTGTCTTTGACTCGCAGGCATGACGAGGGAAAAGGAAGTTTGCCACGCCTCGCCGCGAGGGGTCGCCGCTTGGCAGGCGCGCCGCTGAGGGCGGCTCGGCTCGCAATGACGGCTATGGGGTGGAAAATTGGAGAGTCTGGAAAACAAAAACGGAGTTGGATTTAATTTACTCCTCTAAGGTAGAAGCTTGAAAAGTTTTCAAGGTGTTTTCAATCTGTTGCTTACATTTTTTTATCTTTTGCTCAGCGTTTCTCATGTCGGCCTGTCTGCCTTGCTGGCCGTGGCTTTTATACTCTTCAGAATAGTAAGCTATCGCAGTATTTAGTGCCTCGATTTTGGATGCAAGGAAGGAATAATGCAGTTGTTGTCGCAAAATTTTCTCTGATTTTTCTTGCGCCTCAGCGGTCCTTGCCAACTCTCTTCTCGTTAACTCCAGTTCCTTCCTCTGCAACTCCAGCTCTTTGCGTTGCAGCAAAATAGCGACGATGACACCACCGAATGCCAGCCCGGAAAACAAGGCATTAGCCGCCCCGAATGTGTCCCCGAAGGTCCCGCTTTTGGCCCAGTCGCCAAGCACCTGGTGGACGACTACGGCCTCACCAACGAGGACCACGGCCACGAAGCCAAGGATCAGCGCTCCCCATTTAAACAGACGGGGTTCTTGTTCTTCCTTACCTGCCATTTCTTTCCCCCCAATTTGCTATCTACTACTCCCCTGGAAAGCTCTGCCCCGCCTCCTGCCCCGCCAGGGGCACGCTGCCGTGGCTCAAGACGATCTTCCAGCCGTCGCCGGTGCGCAGCAAGACAAAGCTCATGCGCAGGGTGGCGGTGAACTCACCCGCATCGGTGACCGCGCTGGCCGGGCCTTCGGTGACCGCCCAGGCCACGTCGCCCTGACCCGCGCCCTTGAACCAGTCGATGGTCACCTGACGGCTGCTGCTCTGGAGCAGGTCGCGCTCCACTTGGGCGCGGAACTCCTCCCAGCCCAGGTTGCGCTCGTCGGCTCCGGTGCCCAGACCGATGATGCGCTGATCTTCCAGGAAGTAGCTCATCACCTCGTCCAGGTCGCCCCGGCCGTAGGCCTCGAAAAAACTGTCAAGGGTGATGCGAACCTCGGCGATGGCATGTGGGCTCAGGTCCATAATTGCCTCCTTCGCTAGTGGGCGCTAAATGGATGGCTTCAAAAGCTTGCTCGGTCCATCGGTGCCTTGGGTTTGGCATCCAGGGTTTGGGGTGTGGCAGAGATTGCTTCGCTTCGCTCGCAACGACAAGAGGTGCATTTTTATGCTGACGGCGATCTCTACATCGTCCCCGCTGAGCTTAAACCCGCAGACTGCCGCTCAGCTCGGCGGCGGATACTCCCTGTTCGGTGCAATAGGCGGCCAGCTCGGCGGCGATGCGCCCGGCGGCGGCGGGGTCGGTGAAGGAGGCCGTGCCCACCTGCACCGCCTTGGCCCCGGCGATGAGGTACTCCGCCGCGTCAATGCCGCTCATGATGCCCCCCAGGCCCACCACGTCCACGGTGGGGTGCTCGGCCTTGAGGGCGCTCGCCACCTGCCAGACCATGCGCAGCCCCACCGGCTTTATGGCCGGGCCGCTTAGTCCGCCCACCACGTTGGCCAGCTTGGGGCGTCTGGTCCCCGCGTCGATGGCCATGGCCAACAGGGTGTTGATCAGGCTCACCGCCTGGGCCCCGGCCTGGGCTGCGGCCAGGGCCATGGGCGCCGGGTCGCTGACGTTGGGGGTGAGCTTCACCCACACCGGCTTGCCCTGGGCACCGGCCACCGCCGCGGCGGTGACCTCGCCTACTGCGCCGGGGTGGCAGCCGAAGGCCATGCCGCCCTCCTTCACGTTGGGGCAGCTCACGTTCAGCTCCAGGGCATCCACTCCCGGCTGGGCCCCCAGACGCTGGGCCAACTCGGCGAACTCGCCCACGCTCTCGCCGTAGAGGTTGACTACCACCGCTCCCGGCTGCTCGGTCAGCCAGGGCAGCTTGTGGGCCAGGAACTCGTCCAGGCCCACGTTGGCCAGGCCGATGGCGTTGAGCATGCCGCAGGCGGTCTCCACGATGCGCGGCGGCGGGTTGCCCGCGCGGGGCTGAAGGCTGACCCCCTTGGTGACCAGGCCGCCGATGGCGCCGGGCTCCAGATAGGGGCTGTACTCCCGGCCATAGCCGAAGGTCCCGCTGGCGGCCAAGACCGGGTTGGCCAGGCGCACCCCGCCCACGGTGACGGCCATGTCCGTGGCCGGGCTCACGAGGCCGCCTCCGCCGCCCGAGCCCAGGCCCGCCAGTTGTCGATGCGTTGCGGGCCCGCGTCCTCCAGCCACGAGGTCATCATTTCGTCCATGGGCACTCCCAGCCGCCAGCCGCGATACCTCAAGTAGCTGATGTGGGGCCGCCCGGCCAGGTCGGTGGCGGGCAGAAGCAGGTCCTGGCCCGGTACAAACTCCACCAGCCGCCAGCCTTGCTCGGCGCTCAGCGCCTTGTCAAAGCTGGGAGTGGCCTTGTACCAAGCCCCGCCCACGTGCCACTCCACGAAGCTGTGGTAGGTCAGGATCTTGCCCCCGGTGATCTCGTAGAGCCCCTCGGGCAAGAGATTGTTCTCGATGTCCGCGAAACCCAGGCGCGAGGGGATGCCCACCGCCCGGGCCAGGGCGCACAACAGGGCCGCTTTTTGCACGCAGTAGCCCCGGCCCCTGGCCAGGGTGTTCAGGGCCAGGTAATGCTCCAACGAGTCGAAGGGCACCCGCACGCTGTAGCGCACCGTGTCACGCACGAACTCGAACAGACGCCGGGCCGCATCCACGTCGTTGGCGCTGCCCTGGGCGGTGCGCCGGGCCAGTTCGAATATCTCGGCGGCCTCGCACTGCACGCCGGGGGCGGGGGCCAGAAAATCCTCCAGGGGTCGCTCGTCGCTCATATCTTCTCCCAGTCCACCAAAGAGGCTTCCATTACCGGGCCCTCCTGACAGGCCCTGAGATAACCGCCGCCCGCGGCGGGGATGGCGCAGCCCAGGCAGGCCCCCACCCCGCAGGCCATGGGCGCTTCCAGGGAAGTTTGGCAGGCTACTTCGAACTCGGCGCAAAGCAGGGCCACCGCTTTCAGCATGGGCAGGGGGCCGCAGGCCAGCACCGTATCGGGTTTAAGAGGTTGGGAAGTAGAAAAATGTTCCTTGAGCAGGTCGGTGACTAGGCCTTTGCGGCCAATGGATCCGTCCTCGCTGGAATACCTGATCTTGACCCTAGCCGAGCCAAGACGGCCCGCGAATAACTTTATCAAAGCCTCGTGTCGGACGGTTCCGGCCACCCCGCAAAGCAGACGCACCTCATCGAACTTATTACATAGGTACTCAATGGCGAATGCAATCGGTGCCACTCCCATGCCCCCTGCCACCAGCAGCGGGCGCTCGGCGGTGAGATCGAACCCCCGCCCCAAGGGCCCCCAGGTGAGCAACTCGCTGCCGGGACAGGCCTGGGTCAGCAGCTTGGTGCCCTTGCCCTTGACCTGGTAGAGGATCAAGAGCTTGCCGCCGTCTGCTCCGTGGATGGAAAATGGCCGGGCCAAGAGGGGCTCCGGGCCGGGGCTTACCCTGAGCATGACGAACTGGCCGGGCCGGGCCGCGTCCGCGATGGCCGGGGCCTCCAGGGACAGCAGATAAATCTCCGGCCCCACCGGTTCGTTACTGGACACCTTGGCTTTGAGGCTGAGGCTCATGTCACTCCCGCAGGGCCACCACCGTGCCGAAGCGCCCGATGGTCTTGTCGCGGCGATAGGAAAAAAACTCCCCCTGGCACACGGTGCACCTGCCGCTGATGAATATGCGCTGGGGCCGCACCCCGGCGGCCTCCAGTTGGTGGCGGGTGGCCGCCTCCAGGTCGAAATGGTTTTCCCCCACCTTGAACCGCTGGAACCACTGGGGCAGCTCCTCGCGCCAGTTCACGAATTCGCCGCAGCAGGCCCCCAGGCTGGGGCTCACCGCCGCGTAAAGCTCGTCCGGGGCCACCCCGTAGCGCTGGGCCAAAAACTCCACCCCCTTGGCGGGCATGCCCGCGATGTTGCCCCGCCACCCGGCGTGCAGATTGGCGATCACGCCTTTTTGCGGCGCGGCCAATATCACCGCCTGGCAATCGGCCTGCTTGATCAACAGGCCCACCCCTGGCCGGTCGGTTGCCAGGCCGTCGGCCTGGGCCGCGGGCAGGGCTTCCTCGCCGTTCACCGCCACGATCTCGGTGCCGTGCACCTGACGCACCCACGCTAGACGCCTGAGCCCCAGGGCCAGGCGCAGGCGCTCCAGGTTGGGCTCGGCCTGGGGCCCGGCGGCGGCCAGGTCCAGCTGGCGGGTGGTCACTCCGTGCAGCAGGCCGGGCAGGGCCTCCAGCTCCTGGAAGGCCAAGAAGTCCAGGTCCCCCCGTTGCCGCGCGATCATGGGATCAGCATATGCCGGTTTGTCAGGGCTGGGCAAGCTCTCGCTCCACGATGGGCTGGATGCGCACGCACTCCAGGCCCGCCTGGCGGCAGATGGTGAAGACCTCTTCCAGCCCCCCCTCCACCGGAGAAAGGATGGAGATGAACACCCTGGCCACCCCGCGCTCGCGGGCCAACTCGGTGATGTCGTGGCGCGAGCCCAACACCGGTATGCCGTGGATCAGCAGGCCGCGCTTGGCCGGATCGTCGTCCACGAAGCCCACCGGAACAAAGGGCAGGCCCGGGTTGTTGCGCAGCTCCCTGAGCAGTAGCTCCCCTCCATCGCCTGCCCCCATGATGAGCACCGGATCGCCCTTTTTGCTCACCATGCTCTCGGTGAACACCCGCACCAAGAAGCGGCTGCCCGCCAGGAAAAGGAAGCTCACGAAAAAGTCGATGATCACCGCCGACAGGCTGTAGCCCTGGCCGCGTTGCAAAAGCAGGACCCCCAGCACCATGAGCAGCGAGGCCAAGAGCACCGCCTTGGCCAGCTGGATCATGGCGTGCACCGACACGTAGCGCCACTCGCCCCGGTACACCCCGAACAGCCACAGGCACACGATCTTGGCGGAGAGCACCCAGGGCAGGGACTTGGTGAGCAGGCGCATTTGTTCCGGGCCCAGGTGGCCCTCGAAGCGCAGGAGCCAGGCGGCGGTGTAGGCGGCCGAGAGCAGCAGCAGGTCGGTGAGTATCTGCATCAGCTGCTTCTTGTGCAGCACCACCCGGTCCAGCAGGGGGCTCTTCAAGCGGCGGCGCTCCTGGGAGTCGTAGACCTTGACCCCACCCAGGAACACCCCGAAGAACAGGAAGACCACCACCACCACCGCGATGACCACCACCGCCACCAGGGAGCTGAGGAATTGCAGGAACAGGGCCAGCAGGCCGCCGGCCAGGCTCACCGCGATGAGAATCAGCACCGCCTTGCGTTCGCTGAGCCCCAGAAACACCAGGCGGTGGCTGGAGTGGTCGCGGCCCCCCTGGGCGATGGAGCGGCCGTGGCTGGTGCGCTGGAAGCTCACCAGGGCGGTGTCGAACAGGGGCACCACCAGCACCCCCACCGGGATGAGCAGCGAGAGCACCAGGTTGCTGGCTCCGCCCGCTCCCAACACGGTGCACCCGGCCAGGCTGAAGCCCAAAAACAGGCTGCCGCAGTCGCCCATGAAAATCTTGGCCGGGTTGAAGTTGTAGATGAGGAAGCCCCCGGCGGCCCCGGCCAGGGCGGCGGGCAAAAGCCCCACCTCCGGCGCGCCGTGCATGGCCGCCACCATGGCCAGAATGGACCCGGCGGACAGGGCCACCCCCGAGCTGAGCCCGTCCATGTTGTCCAGGATGTTCACCGCGTTGGTGACCCCCACCAGCCACAGCAGGGTGAAGGGCACGTTGAGCCACAGCCAGGGCAGCAGATCAAAGCACAGGCCCAGGGCCACGGCCACGCTGGCCACCAGAAGCTGGGCCAAAAACTTCACCTGGGGTTTCATCTCGAAGATGTCGTCGATGAGCCCTATGAGGAACATGCCGCTGGCGCAGCCCACCAGCACCAGGCTCTGGCTGTCCCGGCCGCCCAGTATGAGCCAGCTGACCACGAAGGCCAGGTATATGGCCGCCCCGCCGTAGATGGCCGTGGGCTTGCGGTGCCAGCGGTCCTGGCGGGGAGCCACCACCCAGCCCAGGCGGTGGGCCAGGCCTATGACCACCGGGGTTAAGAGGGCGGCCGCGGCCAGGGCCAGGGCAAAGGCGTAGATAAGTTTCATGCCGAAGGCTCGCCTGGGCGCGTAGCGGGCAAGCTCAACGCTCCCGGTAAAAGCGTATCACCGACTGCACCACCTGCTCGATGCCCATCTCCGGCACGAATCCCACCAGTCCCCGCAGTTTTTCCACGTCGGGCAGGCGCCGGGGCATGTCCTCGAAGCCCTCTTCGTAGGCCTCTTCGTAGGGGATCATCTTGATGGGCGAGTCGCTGGCGGTGAGCTTTTTGACCAGCTTGGCCAGTTCCAGGATGCTTATCTCCTGGGTGGAGCCCACGTTGACCACCTGGCCCACCGCCGCCGGGGCGTCGGCCAGGGTGGACAGGCAGCGCACCACCTCCTCCACCGCCGAAAAGCAGCGGCTCTGGGTGCCGTCGCCGTACACGGTGATGGGCTTGCCGCTGAGCGCCTGGCGCACGAAGCTGGGCAGAACCATGCCGTAGCGTCCGGTCTGGCCGGGGCCCACGGTGTTGAACAGGCGCACCACCACCACCGGCAGGCCCCGGGCCCGCCAATAGGCCAGGGCCAGGAACTCGTCGATGGCCTTGGAGCAGGCATAGGACCAGCGGGCCTTGGTGGTGGGACCCAGCACCAGGTCGTGGTCTTCGCGGAAAGGAACCAACTCGTTTTTGCCGTAGACCTCGCTGGTGGAGGCGATGACCACCTTCTTGCCCTTTTTGTTGGCCAGCTTGAGGACGGTCTCGGTGCAGCCCACGTTGGTCTCGATGGTCTTGACCGGGCTCTCCACGATCAGACGCACCCCCACCGCGGCGGCCAGGTGGTAGATCACCTGGGCCCGGTCCACCATCTCCGCCAACAAAGGTTGGTCGCGCATGTCGGCGATGGTGTAGGTGAAGCTGGGGTTGTCCTTGTAGGCCTCAATGTTCTCTATACTGCCGGTGGACAGGTCGTCGATGACGTCCACTTGTTGGCCCAGGGACAATAGGTGCCCGGCCAGGTGGCCGCCGATAAAGCCAGCCCCGCCGGTGATGAGCGTCCGGACGGGCTGAGGTTTGAGCTGATTCAACTGACACACCTAATCCAGGGTGTTTATCACCCCGTTGATCGGTCCGGTCTCGGTTTTGCTGCCCACCTCCTCGCCGCACACGGCGCAGAGGTAGGAATATTTTTCCCCGGTGGGCAACACCAAAAGCAGGCGTCGCCGCACCGGCTGGGCCTTGCGGCAACGGGGGCAGAACAGGCTGGTGGCCTCCAGATCCTGGAAGCTTCCCCGGCCCCCGCCCCTTCCCGTACCCGGCAGCATCTTTCCGACTCCTAGGTTTGCAGCTCGAGCTGCTGGATCAGTTCGTCCACGTAGGCTATGAGCCATTCCCGCTGGCTGTCGTCGGCGTAGCCGGTGCAGGAGCAGCGCAGGCTCTGGGAGGCCCGCACCAACAGCTCCAGCTTCAGGCTGTCCAACTCCAAAACCACCGCCACCCGATGGGGGCCGCAGTCGGGGTGCTCCCTCTGGGCGGGGGTCAACAGATCCTCAGGCACTTGCAGCCAAAAAACGTCGGGCAGGCCGGAGGAGCCCAGAGTGGCCTCCAGGTGGCCGATAAGCTTTTCCATGTCCGGCGGCCTGAGTTCATCTATTACTATGGAACGCATGCTGCTAATCCTTATTGGCCGGCCAACCCGGCGTCCCGCTCCCGGCCCCCCCGCCAGGCGTCGATGACGGCGTATATCCACAAGGCGGCGGTAAGCCCGCCCAAGATAATCAGCCAGGTTACGCCCTGTTTGAGCAGCTGGCCCCGCAGGGCGGCCAGCTTGTCCGGCCCGGCGTAGCCGTCCAGGGCCAGCACCGCCTGGCTAATCTCGTGAAAGGCGAAGCCCAGGGTGAGCATGAACAGCAGGCTGGCCGCGGCCACCATCATGGCCCCCTTGCCCACCTGACGGTTCACGATCTGCCCCAGGCCCGGTATCACCAGGCCCGAAAGCAGAGGGGATATCAGGGCTCGGCGCACTCTTACTGCTCCCGCCCGTACACGGCCAGGTATTCTTCCACCCGCCGCACGTCGGCCTCCTCCAGGGGGCGCATGGTCCCGGCCACCTTGACCGGCTCGCCCACTTCGGCCAGGTATTGCACCATCTCCCGGATGCCCAGCAGGGCCCACACCTTGACCCCGGTGTCCTCTACAAAGGAGGCCAGGGCGTCGGGCCCGCGCACCCCCTCGACGAGCTTGCCCTGGTCGTCGTACACCGCCTGGGTCTGCTGGCGGTCCACGCCCAACAGCACCCCCAGCACCTCGAAGGGCCGGCCCAGGCGCTCGCCCTCGGCATCGAGCTTTTCCAGCAGGTCGCGCTTGGTGGCCATGGAGGTGCCCACGTCGTCGATGATCAGCACCTTGGCTCCGGGGGTCAGGGCCCCGGTGACGAACATGGCCTTGGCCCCGCTGGCCTCGCCATGGGTCTTGGCTTCTTTGCGGTCGTAGTCAAAGGCCAGGTCGGCCACGTCGTCCTCCCACAGGCACATGGCCGCGGCCAGGGCCAGGGCGCTGCCCTTGTAGGAGGGGCCCAGGATCACCGGGTTTTCCCCGGCCAGACCCTGCTCGGCGATCCAGCCCGCGAAGCAGCGGCCCATCTCCAGGGCCAGGCGGCCGGTGTTGAGCTTGCCCAGGTTCACGAAATAGGGGGTGGGGCGGCCATCCTTGAGGCGCAGGTCCGGGGCGAAAAACAGAGCCCCGCAACCGGCCAGAAGGCGGGCCAGTCTCTGTTGATAAGGCTTAAGTTCCAGCAAACCGCCTGCTCCTTTGTTGCCAAAGGGCCGTGGGGCCCAAATCACTAACAGGCTAGCGCAAACCCCCCTGGGGCGCAAGCGCGCCCCGCCGTGGCGGGCCTATAAAAAGTTCGGCGTAACCACGTACTTATTCACCAGGTGGTTGGGCTGGTAAGACTCCTTGGCCTTGCGCAGGCCGCTGAGCCCCAGGTCCTGCTCCCGGTTGATGTAGGTCATCCCCGACCAGGCATTGGTGACGAACAGCTTGTTGATGGCCGCGTAGATGCCGTCGAAGTCCGGGTTGCCCTTTTCGATGTGGATCACCGCCGTGTCCGGCGACAGGGGCTCACCCAGGCTGAAGGCCTCCACCCGGCCGTCGATGAGGATGACCCCGCCGGAGTAGTCCAGGTGCTCGTAGTTGGTCAGCGCCTCCCAGATGGCCCGGTCCTCGCTGGCCAGGCCGGGGTCCTGGTCGCAGTCGCGCAGCTGGCACCAGTTTTCCTGCATGTCCAGCACCAGGCGGATCATCTCGGCCCCCAGGGGCCGGTACTCGAAGGGGAAGTTCTTGACGAACTTGTTGAAGTGGTTCTTTTTGCGGTGGAAACGCCGCCCCGGCAGCTCGGCCAGCTCCGAGGCCAGATACACGTAGTCGCTGTTGCCGCGGTCCAGGGATATGCTGAAACGTCCGGTGGCCTCCAGCTCCAGGGCCAGGTCCTCGCCCACCCTTTGCAGGTCGTGCAGGTAGCCCGCCTTGGCCATGTCCCGGCACAGGGTCTCGGCGGCCCGCACCTGGTCCCCGGACCCGGCGGGAGGCAGGCCGAAGGGCTCGTCGCCCTCCAGACAGGCCGCCACCAAAAGGCAGTCGTCGTCCTCGCGCCAGTGGGGCTGGTAGTGGTGGCGCCACATGAACAAATTGGAGAAAGTAAGCTCGCTTATGGCCGGGGGGCCGGCCCGCAGATGGCGGGTGAATACTTCCTTGTCCGACAGTTCCAGGTGCTTGTATCCTTCGAGGCGCAAAGGCTTGTCTCCGCGGGTCAGGTCTAGCCCGCATATTTCATGAGGGCCGCGCGTCCGGCTTCGCCAGGCAGCGGCATACTGCGTTGCCGGCTTCTCTCGGGCCTCGACGTAGCAATGGCTACGCCTGCGGCCCTCGTTTGCCGGCCGCCTTGTCTGCCGCCGGCTGGCTGTGCCGGCGATGGGTACAAACCGCACCTCGACAAAGCGGGTGCTTTTTGCATGACGGCCCCATGAATACGGATTCGTTTTACGTTGCCACCCAGCCCTCATTAAATATGAGGGCTGGTTAACTCTACTACCTTTCTACCCTAAAGCGGCGGGGCCGCCAAGGGAGGCCCTCGGCGTTGACAAGGCATTTGGCCTGTGCCATGTTTAGACGCTTATCACGACAACCTCCAAGGAACTCAATACCATGGACCCTCTTCACTCCACCGACCCCGAAATAGCCGCCTTGATCGACAAAGAGGCTCTTCGCCAGGCGTCGGTTCTACGCATGATCCCCTCGGAAAACTACGCTTCTCCCGCCGTGCTGGCCGCCACCGGCAGCATTCTTTGCAATAAATACTCCGAAGGCTACCCGGCCAAGCGTTACTACCAGGGACAAGAAAACATCGACGAGGTGGAGATGCTGGCCATCTCCCGAGCCAAGGCGCTCTTCGGGGCCGAGCACGCCAACGTGCAGCCCTATTCGGGCAGCCCGGCCAACATGGCGGTGTACTTGGGCCTGTTGGGCAAGGGAGGCCGGGTGCTGGGCATGGACCTGGCAGCGGGCGGCCATCTGACCCACGGGGCCAAGGCCAGCTTTTCGGGGACCTTCTATGACGTGGTCTCCTACGGCCTGAGCCGGGAAGACGGGCGCATCGACTACGCCCAGGCCCGCCGCCTGGCCCAGGAGTTCAAGCCCCAGATGATCTTCTGCGGCGCTTCGTCCTATCCCCGGGTGGTGGACTTCGCTGCCTTCGCCGAGATCGCCGCCGAGGTGGGGGCCCGCCTGGTGGCCGACATCAGCCACATCTCCGGGCTGTGCGTCACCGGCCAACACCCCGCGCCCTTCCCCCACGCCGACGTGGTCACCAGCACCACCCACAAGCTCTTGCGCGGCCCCAGGGGGGGCATGGTGCTCTGCCGCCAGGAGTTGGCCAAGGCCATCGACAAGGCGGTGTTCCCCGGTTTGCAGGGGGGGCCCCACAACCAGACCACCGCGGCCATCGCCGTGGCCCTGAAGGAAGCGGCCACCCCGGCCTACGCCGACTACTGCCGCCAGGTGGTGGCCAACAGCAAGGCCCTGGCCGAGGGACTCTTGGAGCGCGGCTTCACTCTGGTCACCGGCGGCACGGACAACCACCTGGTGCTCATCGACGCCGGGGCCTCGGGCCTTACCGGCAAGGCCATGGCCATCGCCCTGGAAAAGGCGGGCATCGTGGCCAACGCCAACAAGATCCCCTTTGACCCCCGCTCGGCCAACGACCCCAGCGGCTTGCGCATGGGCACTCCGGCCCTGACCACCCGGGGCATGGGCACCGCGGAGATGGACCTGGTCGCAGGGCTCGTCGCCCAGGCCGCGGCCAACATAGAAGATGAGGGCGCTCTGGCAAATATCCGCGAATTAGTGGCCGACCTGTGCGTGGATTTCCCGGCTCCGGGAATTGCTCCCAGCCAGTGTTGATTTTTGAACTGAACTTTTGGCACTGATTAAGGCAGGTTAGACAAAGTGACTCTCTCAAGTCTCCCCGGCGGTTCAAAAATTTGTACCCGCGCGGTTTGCCGGAGGGAAAATCCAGTCGCCGACGTCTTTGGCCAAGTGCTTGGAATTAATAGATTAGGCAGGGAAAAAGGGCTTTGGGTGAGGAGTTGGCATCCTAATTGCTTTCTTACTTGGGCAACCAGCTTCTAAAAGCCTTTTCTCCTTTCCTAGAAAGCGCCGGGACTAGCCACCCGGCGCTTTCTTTTTGTCTTAACCCTTCGAGATAATGCATAAAAATTACCCATGCCCCCAAGAGGGGCCCCAGGCGGCAAACCAGGGGCCGCACCAGGGTGAGATGCGATTTTTATACCAAAGGGTACTGATGGGAAATTTCTAGGCGGAAACGGCGGTGACCAGGCGGGCCAGTCCGGACTTCTTTCCCACCTCGCGGCGCAGATAGTCCAGGTCCGCCGCCTGGGCCAGCTCGGGCCGCTGCTCCAGGAGGGAGCGGCAGGCCAGCTCGGCGGCCAGGCCGCTGAGTTCGGCGCACTGGTCGAAGTGGGCCTTCTTGTCGTGCTTGACCTTTTTGGAGAGCACCCGGCAGCAGGTGGAGCCCCGCTCCGCCTTGAAGGCGTCGTGCAGTCCCTTGCCGGCGGCGGCCACCCGGCGGCTGGCGCGGCCGCCGTCCTTGCCCGCGCCCAGGAACAGGCCCAGGCCCAGGCAAGCCCCGGACACCGCCCCGCACAGGCAACCCGCCCCGCCCAGGCCCTCCACCAGACCGGCGGTGAGGTTGTTGACCAGGGCCTGGTCCAGGTTTCCACCCAGGCCCCGGTTCAGGGCGGTGAGCACCGCCGGGGCGCAGAGCATGCGGCCGTTAAAGAAAAGCTCCTGGGCCTTGGCCCCCACCAAGCGGCTGATCTCTTGGCTGTCCGCGATGTTATGGGTGGCTGCTTTGGAAATGACGCTCTCCCGGCCTGGCGGTGGCTCGCCCGCGAGCCCAAACACCTGATTATGAGCGGGCTTAATCAACTTTAGCCGGGTTGGCGGTAAGGTCAAATCGTTAATAATGATGCGTTTGACGCTAAAGCATCGAATATATCGATTTAGTCGGCTTGCGGGCACAGGCCCTGCTGCGGGGCCAGGACCACCAGGGTGGTGAGGCGGGGCAGCAGCAGGCCTTCGGGCCGGGCCAGGTCGGGCAACTCAGCCCCTGGGTCGAGGCCGGTGATTACCACCCGCCCCACCAGGCGGCGGCCCTCGCCATGGGGGGTGCGGATCTTGAGGCCCCACAGGGCCTGGAGCACCAGGGGCTGGCCCTGGGGCGCGCCCAGATAGAGCATCACGTGGCCTGGCATATAGAGCAGGCTCAGCCAAGGCAGGCCGTGCTCCATGATGAGGGCCCGCTTCTCAGCGTCGCCCAGGCCCTCCAGGGGAATGTTCTCCGCCCCAGCCTTGGCCTGGTCCGAGGAGTTGCGGGGCAGCCACAGGCCGAAGGGGGCCAGCAGGTCGCGGGTCAGGGCCGAGCAGTCGCGCCGCCCCCACTGGCCGCCCCAGTCGTAGGGCTGTCCCAGGAGGGGCGTGGCCAGCGCGCCCAGGTTGGCCGGGGTCAGGGGCAGAGGGAAGGGCGCTCCGGCCTTGAGGGGAAGGGCGCAGGGTCCCAGCACCGCCTCGCCCTGCACCGCGCCCAGGGGCGCCCGCACCCGCCAGGCCCCGCCTGGGCTGGGCTCCAGGGGCAGCAGCCAGCCCAGGGCGGCGTTGAACACGAAGCCACCTCCCAGGGTGCGCACTGGGGTCTGGTCCTTGGTCACCGCCAGGAACGGGCCCTTCACCCAGCGCCCGGCCTGCTCCGAGGTCAGCCGCCCCACCGCGCTCACCGGCAGCCAGCCCAGGGCCAGGGGGGTCTCGGCCACCAGCCAATCGCCACGGGGGCTCACGTGCCACACCCTGACCGGCAGGCCACCGGGTAGGGAGGTCTGTTGCAGACGGTCAAAGGGAAAGCCGCCGCCCGGCCCTTCCTCGAAATCCGGCTCCAGGGTGGGCAACACCCGCAGATTGCAGGGCCCCAGGGTGAGGCCCTGCCAGTCGGCGCTGGGGTAGGCCGGTCCCCCGGCCTCTTGCCACAGGGCCCGGTACCAGCCCCCCGGCCGGGGCCGCAGGTTGATGCCCAGGCCGGGCTTGTCTGCCGCCGGTTGGGCCAGGGACCACAGCTCGTCTTGGCTGTGCTTGGGCTTAACCCGGGTCCAGCAGGCGAAGTAGCGCTCCAGATAATCCGCCGCCCGCTCCTGTTGATACTGGGGCCGCAGCAGGCAGCCGTCCTGACCGGCGCGGGGTAGCAGGGCGCTAATCTCCTGGGGCGGCAGGCGCAGGGCCTGGGGCGGAGCCGGTGCCGGGGCGCAGGCCAGGCCCAGGGCGGCCAGGATGATCAGCAGGGCGATGTGGCGGCGGATTGGGTGCAAGATTGCTTCCTCGGGCTATGGTATTAAGTTAGCATGGTACACCGCCGCCCATGGGCGCAACCCTGGAGGATCGATGAACCCCGCCGCGCGCAGCGCCCTGATCCAGGCCGCCGGAGCCGCCAACTACAGCGACGGCGCGGAGGATCGCCTGCTCTACTCCTACGACGCCACGGGCAAGAGCTATCCCCCCGAAGCGGTGGTGCGGGCGGTTGGCGTGGAGCAGATCTCAAGGGTTTTGGCCACCGCCAGCGCCCACCGGGTGCCGGTGGTGCCTCGGGGAGCGGGTTCGGGCCAGTCCGGCGGCTCCCTGCCGGTGGACGGCGGCCTGGTGCTCAACCTGGCGAATCTCAACCGCATCGTCAGAATCGACCCCGCCGACCAGGTGGCCGTGGTGCAGCCGGGGGTGATCACCGCCGACCTGCAACGGGCCGCCGAGGCCCAGGGCATGTTCTACCCCCCCGACCCGGCCAGCGTGGAGTTTTGCACCGTGGGGGGCAACGCGGCGGAAAACTCCGGCGGGCTGCGGGCGGTGAAATACGGCGTCACCCGTGACTATGTCCTGGCCCTGCAGGCGGTGCTGCCCGACGGCCGGGTCTTGCGCACCGGGCGCTCCACCATGAAGACGGTGGTGGGCTACGACCTCACCCGCTTGCTGGTGGGCAGCGAAGGCACCCTGGCGGTGATGACCGAGCTGACCCTGCGCCTTTTGCCCAAGCCCGAGGCCAAGGCCACGGTGAACGCCCTGTTCCACGACCTGGAGGCCGCCGCCCAAGCGGTGCAGGCGGTGCTCATGAGCGGCATCATCCCGGCTGCCCTGGAGTTCATCGACTCCCAGAGCCTGGGGGCGGTGAACGCCCACGCGGGCCTGGGCCTGCCCCCCGAGGTGCAGGCCATGGTGCTCATCGACGTGGACGGCGCGCCCGAGGTGGTGGCCGGTCAGGGTCGGCGCCTGGCGCGGGTCTTGGAAGAGCACGGCGGCCATGAGGTGCGTCTGGCCCTGAACGAGGCCGAGGCTGCCGAGCTTTGGCGGGTGCGGCGCTCCATGGGCCCGGCCATGTACAACCTGGCCCCGGACAAGCTCAACGAGGATGTGGTGGTGCCCCTGGGCCGCCTGGCCCAAACCATCCGGGCCATCCACGCCATAGGCGAAAAGCGCGGGGTGCTTATCCCCACCTTTGGCCACGCCGGCGACGGCAACCTGCACGTCAACGTGATGTACGACGCCGCCGACCCGGAGCAGAACCGCCAGGCCCACCAGGCGGTCACCGACGTTTTCGCCCAGGTGCTCAAGGTGGGGGGCTCCCTCAGCGGGGAGCACGGGGTGGGCAACGCCAAGCTGGGCTACGTGGGAGCCGAGCTGGACCCGGTGGCCATGGAGCTGATGCGCGGCATCAAGCGGCTGTTCGACCCGGCAGGCATACTCAATCCCCACAAGGCGGTGCCTTCGCCAGAAATGCTGGCTTAGGCGGCTGCGCCAGACACCGGATAGCGGCGTTGTCGGCGTCACTCGGTCCTCGGGGTAGGTAGACTACCCCTGCGTCCCTCGTTCGCCTGCCGCCTTGCTCTCCGGAGTCTGGCTGTGCCGCGGGAAGGGGAGGGCGGGGATAAACCCCGCCCCTACACAGCTAATCCGTAAATCGCGTAGGTTGGATAGAGCGAAGCGAAACCCAACAATGCCATTTGTCGTTGCGAGGAGCGGCCTCTGGCCGCGACGAAGCAATCTCTGTTCGCAGAGGATGCTCCCGCGCAGCCGCCAACGCCCGACCAAGCCACACCCGTCCTACCTTCTATCTCCAGCCAATAGTCGTCATTGCGAGGCCGGGCAGAGGCAAGCGCGCGGCAGAGTAAGGCTGCCCGGTCTGCCCGGCCGTGGCAATCTTCCCTTTCCCTGGTCATGCCTTTGCCCATGAGACATGGCCCAACCATCCTCCAAGCAACAACCCCTCCCGCCTGGGGTAAGGCGAAGATCGCCACGTCGCATCTCTTATGAGATGCTCCTCGCGATGACGACTATTACTGAAATGAGATAGGGCGGGGGTAAACCCCGCCCCTACACGGTCCATCTGGCGATAGCGTAGGTTGGGTTGAGGGTGCAGCCCGAAGCCCAACAAATCTTTACTGTTACAAGCAGACGCCGTCACGTTCTCAGCAATCGCGTAGGTTGGGTTGAGGGCGCAGCCCGAAGCCCAACAACTCCCTTATTAGGCCTCCGCCTCAATACAGGAAGTACAGCACCGCCAGCATCACCACCAAAAACAGCAGCGACAGCCCGGCCCCGGCCTTGATGAAGTCGGTGGAGTGGTAGCGCCCCGGCCCCATGTACAGGGCGTTGACCTGGTGGGTGGGCAGGATGAAGGAGTTGCTGGTGGCCAGGCCCACGGCCAGGGCGGCCAAACGGGGGTCGGCGTCGGCCTGCAAGGCCAGCTGCACCGCGATGGGCACCAAGAGCACCACCGCCCCCACGTTGCTCACCACCAGGGTGAAGGCGGTGCTTAGCGCCCCCACCACGGCCAAGAGCGCCAGGGGAGGCAAGGGCCCGGCCAGGCTCAGGACTTCCTGGGCCAGCCAGGCGGCGGCCCCGGTCTTGAGGGTGGCCATGCCCAGGGGCAACAGCCCGGCCAGCAGAAACACGGTGCGCCAGTCCACCGCCTGGTAGGCCTCGTCCACCCGGATCACCCGGGTGACCAGCATGCCCAGGGCCCCGGTCAACAGCCCCAGGCCCAGCGGCAGCTTGAAGCCCATGATCATCACCAGAGCCACCGCCAGCCAGGCCGCGGCCCAGGCCGCCTTGCCCGTGGCCGGAGGCTCCTCGCGCACCGGGGTGCAGAAGATCAGCCAGCCCTTTTCGGCCAGGATGCGGAAGCGCCGCCAGGGCCCTTCCATGAGCAGGCTGTCGCCCTCCCGCAGTTCCATCTCCTCCAACAGCACCTCGTTGGGGGTTTCGCCCCTAAAGATCACCACCGGGTTGAGCTGGAACTTGGTGACGAAGTGCACCTGGCCCAGGGTCTTGCCCACCAGCTCCGAGCGCGGCGCCACCACCGCCTCCACCGCGCCCCACTGCTGGGGGCTCAGCTCTTCGGCGAAGGAGTCCAGGTCGGGCTTGACCTGAAGGTTGAAGTCCTGCACCAGGCGATCCAGGGCCGAGGGCTCGGCCAACACGGCGGCCACGTCGCCGGGGTAGAGCACGCTGCGCTCGTCTGGGGCCAGGGCCCTTTCGCCGTGGTGCACCTTGTCCAGGGCCAAAAGATGCACCCCGTAGCGCCGGGCCATGATCTCGGCGGTGATGGTCTGGGGCAGCTCCGGGGGAATGATCACCTCGAAGTGCTCCCCGCCCACCGGGTGCAAATGGCACATCTGCTCGGCCGGGGGCGTGGTTCCCTGGGGCAAGACCCAGGGGCCCAGCACCACGAAGTAGAGGATGCCCGCCGCCACCAGGCAAAGCCCCACCGGGGTCACCGCAAACAGGCTGAAGGGGCGCAGGTCAAAGGGCGCGATTAGGTCGTTGAGCAGGATAAGGGGGCTGGAGCCCACCAGGGTCAGGGTGCCGCCCAAAATGGCCGCAAAGCCGATGGGCATGAGCAGGCGGGAGATGGGGATCATCTGGCCCCGGCTGATGCGCTGCACCGCCGGGAGAAACAACGCCGCCGCCCCGATGTTTTGCATGATGCTGCTGATGCCCGCCACCGTGGCCGAGATGAGCATCACCACCCGGTTGGCGTGGCCGCCGGCCAGCTTGAGCACCGGCTTCACCACCAGGCCCACCAGCCCGGTGCGGTCCAGGCCCGCCCCGATGATCATCACCGCGATGATGGAGACCACCGCGTTGCTGGCCAGGCCGGAAAAGGCCTCCTGGGGGGTGACCAGGCCCAGCAGGGGGGTGAGCACCATCATCATGATGCCCACCACGTCCACCCTGACCCATTCCACCACGAACAGCAACACCGCCAGCCCGATGAGGGCCAGCACTATGATCATCTGATTGGTCAGGACGAGGGCTTCCATTAATCCTTCCGGGTTGCTTACTATTTATACTCTGTAGGCGGGCCGGGGGGAAAGGGCCGGAAAGGTTATGCTAAAATTGTCCCAGCGAAAAAACCCATGAGGAGAGCAGCATGAGCCGCATCGTGGCCATATACGGCAGCCCCCGCCGGGGGGGCAACAGCGCCCTGTTGACCGACCAGGCCGTGGAGGGAGCCCGGGAGGCCGGGGCCATCGTGGAAAAGGTGGCGCTCCGCGACCTGAACATCTCCCCCTGTCTGGAGATCTACGGCTGCAAAAAGGACGGGCGCTGCGTCATCAAGGACGACTTCCAGGGCCTCTACGACCAGTGCCTGGCCGCCGACGCCATGATCCTTTCCTCGCCCATCTTCTTCTACACGGTCAGCGCCCACACCAAGATCATGATGGACCGCTTCCAGAGCCTGTGGGTCAAGAAATACTGGATCGATAAGGTGAAGTTCGGCCAGTGGACCCCCAAGCGCAAGGGCCTTTTCATCTCGGTGGGGGCCACCCACGGCCAGAAGCTCTTCGAGGGCGTGCTGCTCACGGTGCGCTACTTCATGGACGTGTTGGACATGGAGCTGAGCCAGAGCCTGTTGTACCGGGGCCTGGACCTCAAGGGTGACGTGGCGGCACACCCGGAGTACTTGCAAGAGGCCCGCGAGGCCGGGGCCGCCCTGGCCGCCGGCCTGGACCGGGCCTGATCCATCGGGTCGGCCATTCCTGAGTAATTAGGTTGAATTCGGGTTACCCATCTGCGACCATTTATAGTTGGTGCGGCAGACGGCTGCATTTGGTTTTTACAACTGGGTGAAGGGCTGCCTTTGCGAACCAGGAACAAAATTATCGCCCTGGCCCTTTTTTTGGGCCTTTTCGTCTGGTTCGTGGACAGCCTGCTGGACTACCTCTGGTTCTACCCCGGCTCCTTTTGGGGCCTGGTCATCACCGAGGTTCCCGCCCATGAACTCTATATTCGCCTGTTGATCCTGGCCTGCTTCCTGGCCTTCGGCATAGTGGCCGGGCGCATAGCGGAGCGCCTGCAACGGGTCGGGGCCGACCTGGCGGACAGCCGCCAATGGCTGGCCACCACCCTCACCAGCATCGGTGACGCGGTCATCGCCACCGACCGCCTGGGGCGGGTCTCCTTCCTCAACCCCACCGCCGCCGACCTCACCGGCTGGCCGCCCGACCAGGCCAAGGGTCGGCCCCTGACCGAGGTGTTCAAGATCATCAACGAGCACACCCTCAAGCCGGTGACCAGCCCGGTGGACAAGGTGCTCCAGGCGGGCGCGGTGGTGGGCCTGGCCAACCACACCCTGTTGGTGGCCAAGGACGGCCGCCGCCTGCCCATCGAGGACAGCGGGGCGCCCATAAAGAACAAACGGGGCGAGGTGGAGGGGGTGGTGCTGGTGTTCCGCGATGTCAGCCGCCGCCGCCGGGTGGAAGAGGAGCGGGCCCGCCTGGACGCCCAGCTCAGGCAGAGCCAGAAGCTGGAGGCCATCGGCACCCTGGCCGGGGGCATCGCCCACGACTTCAACAACATCCTGGCGGTGATCATGGGCTACAGCGAGATGGCCCTGCGCGAGGCCCACCGGGCCAAGTTAGGCACCGCCGACCTGGAGCAGGTGTTGGCCGCCAGCCGCAGGGCTCAGAGCCTGGTGCGCCAGATACTCACCTATAGCCGCCGGGACGAGCCCCAGATGGCGGTGCTGGACCTCAACCAGGTGGTGACCCAGTCAGCTGAACTTTTGCGGCGCACCCTGCCCAAGATGATCACCATGGAACTGGACCTTGGTTCCGGCCTGGAGGCCATGCGGGGCGATCCGGTGCAGCTGGAACAGGTGCTCATCAACTTGGCCACCAACGCCCGGGACGCCATGCCCCAGGGCGGCAGCCTGTCCATCGCCACCTCCCCCCACTTTTTGGACGCCGACTCCCAGGTGGGGCAGGGCCAGGTCTCACCGGGGCCCTACCTGCGGCTCACGGTGCGCGACCAGGGCCAGGGCATGGACCCGGCCACCCAGGCGCGCATCTTCGATCCCTTCTTCACCACCAAGGAGCCCGGCCGGGGCACCGGCCTGGGGCTCTCCACGGTCTACGGCATCGTCAAATCCCTGGGCGGCCACATCGCCTGCGACAGCGCGCCGAGCGGCGGGGCCTGCTTCGAGCTGTATTTCCCGGCCCATCAGGGCCTGGAGCAGGCGCGGGAGGCCGCGCCCCGGCCGGAGTCTGCCCAGGGCCACGAGCGCATCCTGCTGGTGGACGACGAGGCCGCCATCCGGGACCTGGGGCGGCGGATGCTGTCCGAGGCGGGCTACCAGGTGGACCCGGCCGCCAGCGGCGAGGAGGCCCTGGAGCTTTTCAAGCAAAGGGGCGGCGCTTTCGACCTGGTGCTGCTGGACGTGAACATGCCGGGCATGGGCGGCAAGAGGTGCCTGGCGCGGCTCAGGGAAATGGCCCCGGAGCTGAAGGTGGTGCTGGCCAGCGGCTACGCCCCCCAGGAGGTGATGGCGGACATCACCGCCCAGGGCGTGCAGGGCTATGCGGCCAAGCCGTTTTTACGAGCGGAGTTGCTGGGCGCGGTGCGCGCCGCCCTGGACCAGACCCCGGCCGCTTAGCCGCCGGGGTGGCTGTGGAGCCCCACGTTCTTGATCTCCTGCTCCCAGTGAATCCAATCGGCCAGCCCCGGCGGGGGCACCGGCTCGGGCAGCGAGTCAGCCCCCAGGACGTGGGCCGCCTGGGGCGGGGGCACCGTCCCCTGGGGCGACTTGATCACCATCTTCATCATGCCCTGGGCGGCCAGGTGCCCGTCGTGGATCATCTCCTGCTCCAGGTAGATCCACTTTTTATCCCACCACACCACCCTGGTCTCCAGGGAGAAGCGCTCAAAGGGCTTTAGCGAGCGCCAGAAGCGGGTGGTGGCCGCGGCCAGCAGGGGCCGCCAGCCCTGGCGGCGCATTTGGCGCAGCACCCCCACCCGGATGATGAAGTCCAGCCGCCCCAGGTCCATGAGGCTCAGGTAGCGGCCGTTGTTCATGTGGAAATACAGGTCCAGATCGCCGGGCCACACCCTGAGGTGGATGCGCGAGGTGTCGCCCAGCTTCAGCGGGGGGCGGGCCAAAGCGGCCAGGGCCACCTTGGCGGTGCGTACCAGGGGGTACATGCCCTAGCGCCAGCCGCCGCCGGGGTCCATCTTGTCCGAACCCGCGATGACGTGGTCTATGAGCTGACGGGCGATGGTGGAGCGGGGAGGGATGCCGGGCAGCTCGCCGAGTCCGTACCAGCCCGCCTCCACGATTTCCTCGCCGTCGACGTTGATCTCTCCCCCGGCCCACTGGCAGGTGAAGCCCACCATCAGCGAATCGGGGAAGGGCCAGGGCTGGGAGGCGAAGTAGCGGATGTCCTTGACCCTGACCCCCACCTCTTCGCCGATTTCGCGGGCCACGGTCTGCTCCAGGGTCTCGCCCGGCTCCACGAACCCGGCCAGCACGCTCATGCGCCCGGTGGCGAAGCGGGGCGAGCGGCCCAGCAGGACCTTGCCCTCGCGCTGCACCGCCACGATCACCGCTGGGGACACCCGGGGGTAGGCCACCAGGCCGCACTGAGGGCAGCGGCGGGCCCGCTCCTTGGGGTCGTCTTCCATGGGCGCGGCGCAGGCCCCGCAAAAGCGGTTGCGTTTCTCCCAGGCCAAGATCTGCTTGGCCCGGCCGCCCAGGGCGGTCAGCCCCTCGGGCCAGCCCATGGCCAGGCCGTAGAGCCCGTGCCAGTCGTAGCCCTGGGGAGGCGGCGTCTCTTCGGGCAGCCAGGCGGTGTAGCTGGGCCGCCCCTGCCACAGGCCCAGGTAGCGGGCCGCCTCCAGGGAGAGGTCCAGCTCCGAGGCCCGGTGCACCAGGGGCAGGCGGGGCGGATCGTCGCTGGTCACCAGGAACTTGTCTTGGCAATAGATGAACCACCAGACCGGGCCGCCGTCGTCCGGGGGTGGGGTGAAACCGGCTATGAAGTTCTCGCTCATGGCATCGCATCTGTTAGAGGATATATAGAAAAATATCACAGCCGAGGCCGCCGCGCCAAAAGCCCGCCTGTGGTAAATTTTAGGGCCCATTCAACTCCTTGCTCCGGAGGCTCCATGATCGCCCGCTGGATGAACTACGCCCGCCAGATGGGCCCCGCCTGGATCGTGAGCGCGGTGGCCTGCGGCCCGGCCACCCTGGCCAGCGTGGCCATAGCCGGGTCCACCTTTGGCTACGAGCTGTTGTGGGTGGTAGTCCTCAGCGCGGTGTTCGGCACCACGGCCCAGTACCTGGCCGCGCGCATCGGCATCCTGGAAGGGCGGGGGATCATAAGTGCGGCCACGGCGCGCCTGGGCAAGGCCTGGGGCTGGATTTTGGCCGTGGACGCGGTGTTGGCCACCTACCTGGCGGCCATGGTGCTCATGAACGCCTTGGTGGGGGTCACCGGCCTGATCACCGGCCTGTCCTCGCCCTGGTGGGGCCTGGCCTACGCGGTGGTGCTGTCCGTCCTGCTCATGCACGGCGGCTACCGCTGGTTCGAGAACCTGTGCAAATTCCTGGTCATCGGCATCGTGGCCTGTTTCGTGGTCACCGCCCTCGGGGCCCCCCTGGACCCAGGGGCCATGCTGGCGGGCCTGTTGCCCAGCCTGCCCGGCGGCACCGCCCCGGCGCTCATGGCCGCGGCCATAATGGGCGGGGCGGTGCACATCACCATCATCGGCATGCACACCTACAACACCAACGCCCGTGGTTGGGGGGCGGGGGAGTTGCCCCTGGCCCGCTTCGACACCGTGGTCTCCATGGGCCTGGCCTTCGGCCTGTACAGCCTGGCCATCTTCCTGGTGGGCGCGGCGGTGCTGCACCCGGCGGGCATCAAGGTGCGCCTGGCCGGCGACGTGGCCCGGGCCCTGGGCCCGCTGCTGGGACCGGGCGCGGTGGCGGTGTTTCTGGCCGGGCTGTGGGCGGCCACCTTTTCCACCATCATGCCCACCTACTTGGCCGCCGCCTTTTTCATCTTCGACAAGGCCGGTCTGGCCCCGGACCGGGACGACCGGCGCTTCAAGCTGGTGCTCATCGGCGGGGTGCTGCTCAGCGCGGTGGGGCCCTTCATCAAGGGCGGCTTCTTCCTGCTGTTGCCGGTGATGCTGGCCCTGGGCCTGTGCGGCACGCCCATCATCATCGGGGTTATCCTCTACCTGCTCAATCAAAGGCGTTTCTACGGCGAGCGGGTGAACGGCTGGGGGCTCAACATCCTGGGCTTCATCACCCTGGCCATCACCACCCTCCTGGCCACCCGCTTCGTGCTCAGCAAGCTGGGGGTGATGTGATGGAACCCGTGCTGCCCCCGGTGGAGGAGCTCATCGGCTCCTGGACCCTGATCACCGGCGAGGTGAACACCGGCAAGACCGGTCTGCTCTCCCGGCTCATGGCCGCCTTCGCCGCCCAGGACCCCGGCCGCATGGCCCTCATCGACATGGCCCCAGAGGTTACCCGGGGAGTGGGCGGCAAGCTGAGCCCCCCGCCGGGGGTGAATCTGCGCGTCTGCGCCCCGGCCATAAGCGCGCCGCGCCTCACCGGCAAGACCCCCGAGGAGGTGCTGGCCCTGGCCAGGGGCAACGCCGCCCGCCTGGAAGAGGCCTTCGCGGGCTATCTGGCCGCTCCGGCGGCGGTGCTGTTTATCAACGACGTGTCGCTCTACTTGCAGGCTGGGGACCCGGCCAGACTATACGAGGTGCTGGAGGCCACTCCCACGGTGGTGCTCAACGGCTATCTGGGGGCCAGCCTGGGGGGCGGGGAAATGGGAGGGATGGAACGGCGGCGCATGGAGGAGTTGGCCGACCGCTGCGCCAGGGTGTACCGCCTTACGTGACCCTTTAAGCTTATTGCGACATTTGCCTCAGGTTTTATTTCACCAGCGGCCAACTCTGCGTTACAATGCTGGCCCATGAAAACCGATCTGCACAACGCCGCGCGGGGCCGGGCCTGGGCGATCTTCGCCACATGCCTGCTCGGCTTCAACCTCAGCATGTTCCACCGGGTTTCCATCACGGTCATCAGCCCGGAGTTGAGTAGCGCCCTCAACCTCACCGCCTCCCAACTGGGCGACCTGTCCGCCGCCTTTTTCTACGGCTTCGCCCTGTGCCAGATTCCCCTGGGCATGGCCCTGGACCGTCTGGGAGCGCGCTGGGTCATGCCCGGCGTGGGCCTGGTGGGGGTTATCGGGGCCATGCTGTTCGCCGGCTCCTCCAGCCCCGGCATGGCCGTGGCCGCCCGGGCCATGATCGGCGTGGGCATGAGCTGCAACCTCATGGGGGCCTTCTGCCTGTTCGCCGCCTGGTTCCCGCCGGGCCGCTTCGCCACCATCGCCGGGCTCTACATGTCCCTGGGCGTGGTGGGCCAGCTCATCGCCACCACCCCCCTGGTGTTCATGTCCCAGGCCCTGGGCTGGCGCGGGGCCTTTTGGGTGGTTTCGGCCGTGGCCCTGGTGCAGGTCGTCGCCCAGGCGGTGATTTTGCGCGAGCGGCCCCCCGGAGTGGAGGCCCCGGCCATGCTGCGGGAGAACCCTCTCAAGGGCCTGGGCCAGGTGCTCAAGCTGCCCGCCTACTGGATCATCAGCCTGGGCCAGCTTTTCCGCTACGGCTGCACCATGACCCTGTTGGGCCTGTGGGGCGGGCCCTACCTCATCTACGCCCTGGACCTGAACCAGGTGCAAGCCGGCAACGCCCTGCTCTGCGCCGCCCTGGGCACCATCATGGGCCTGCCGGTGTTCGGCCGCCTGAGCGACTCGCTCCTGGGCACCCGCAAGTGGGTGGTGCTGCCCGCCCTGTTCCTGCTCATGGCCCAGTTTTTGACCCTGGGCTTTCTGCCCCACGGCATGCCCGTGTGGGTGGTGTACGGTCTGCTGTTCTTCATCGGCCTGGCCTCTTCGCCGGGCCAGCTCATGTTCGCCCACATCCGGGAGCTGGTGCCCGCCCATCTTTCGGCGCGGGCCATGACCGCCACCAACCTCTTCTTGATGATCGGCCCGGCCCTGGTGATGCAGATCTCGGGTCTGCTGGTGTTCAAGGAGCCCGACGCCATCACCAGCTCCGGCGACCTGTGGGGGGTGTGGCTGTTCATGGTGGCCGGGCTGGGCTTGTCCGGATGCGCCTATCTGTTCGTGCCCGACAGCCAGGTGGTGAAAAAGTACCGCAAGAACCACGCCCGCTGAACCGCCTGACCACCGGCGGGCTGAATCCTCCTGCCCCCAAGGAGAATACCGTGCGACATGCCATCAACCGGGCGGCGGCGCTGCTGATGCTGGCCGCCTTGGCCTTGCTGCTGGGGAGCGCCCCGGCCCTGGCCGACGAA
This sequence comes from Pseudomonadota bacterium, assembly GCA_018896025.1. GTDB lineage: Bacteria > Desulfobacterota > Desulfarculia > Desulfarculales > Desulfarculaceae > Desulfoferula. The sequence goes on along the minus strand of JAHIND010000032.1, from coordinate 3,140 downwards.
AAGATGACCTGGAAGGAAGTGAGCCACCTGACCCAGGTCCACAAGATAAAGGTGGCCGACGCCGAGGACCACCTGGTGGGCGTGTACGAACACCAGGGGGTGGTGCTGTTTCCCGATGGCCGTCAGGGGGCCTACGTAAGCCAGGGCCGCTTCGACGTGTACGACCGTGAGGGCGGGGAGCGCAACCACGACGGCTACGGCAAGATGAGCTTCAAGGACGGCTCCACCATCATTTTCAAGTGCCGGGGCAAGGAGACCTTCAAGGAGGGCTCCAAGCTGCCCTGGGTCAGCGGACAGGGCACCTTCATCAAGGGCACCGGCAGCTACAAGGGTATAAAGGGCTCCCTCACCTACGAGGGCGGCTACGTCACCGGACTGGATAAAAACGACACCGGCGGCGACGCGGTGCTCACCTACCAGGCCGAGTACACCCTGCAAAAATAGCCGCAGGCCGGACACACAAAGAAAAGGCCCCGCCGATTGGCGGGGCCTTGGTCATGGCTGCGTTTTAGGGCCGGGCGCGGCTCACTCGCGCACCGCGTAGACGTGGTAGCGCAGCTGGCCGTCCACCCGGCGCACCTCCACGCCGTGGTTCTCGCTCTCAAAGCCGGGGAAGGCCCCGTCGAACTCCTCCATCATGCTCAGGTAGTCGATGATCACGCTGCTGGCCGCGTCGAAACGCTCACCGGGCATGACGATGGGGATGCCCGGAGGATAGGGCACCACCATCACCGCGGCCACCCGCCCCTTCAGCTCGCTGAGCGGCAACAGGTCCACCTGGTCCCGCACCACCGCGTCGTAGGCCTGGGCCGGGGTCAGGGCCGGGGCGGGCAGGGTGTCGTAGACCTTCTTGACTATTTTGGCCATGTTGCGGGCCCGGTAGTGCTGGTGCATCTCGTCGGCCAGATCCTTGAGGCCCATGCCCTGGTAGCGTTCCGGGTAGTCGCGGGTCAGCTTGGGGAACACCTGCTCCAGGGGCAGGTTGGCGTCGTAGGAGCGCTTGAACTCGAACAGGGCCGCCAGCAGGGAGCCGCTTTTGCCTCGGGTCACGCCCATGGAGAACAGCATCAGGAAGGAGTAGATGTTGGTCTTCTCGGGCACCACGCCGTCGGCTTCCAGGAAGGAAGCCACCAGGGCGGCGGGGATGCCGCTCTCGGCCATGGAGCCGTCGGGGTTGATGCCCGGAGCCACGATGGTCACCTTGATGGGGTCCAGCATGGCGTAGCCCTTGGACAGGCCGTCGAAGCCGTGCCAGCCCTGGGCCGGGTCCAGCTCCCAGTACTTGGCCTCGTTCTCCAACTCCTGGTCGGCCATCTCGCCGAAGGCCTTCTTGCCCTTGCCCTTGGTGGGTTGCCAGCAGGAGAAGAACCAGTCCTTTTTCTTGGCCAGCTCCTTTTCCACGGAGTAGAGCTTTTTGCGGAAGGCCACCGCCTCGGAGATGCAGTCGCCGATGAGCACCTTGCCCCGGCCGTCCTGCATCATGCGCGTGGCCACGTCCAGGCTGCCGATGATGCTGTATTGGGGGCTGGTGGAGGTGTGCATCATGAAGGCTTCGTTGAAGCGGTCCGGGTCCACCTTTAGCTTGGGGTCACTCACGTGGCGGTCCTTCACGTGCACCATGGAGGCCTGGCTGAAGGCGGCCAGGAGCTTGTGGGTGGACTGGCTGGCGAACAACACCGGGGTGTCCTTCTCGCCGTTGTGGTCGTAGGTGGCGTAGCGCTCATTGTAGATGGGATGGAAGCAGGCGTAGGCGTACCAGGCCTCGTCAAAGTGCAGCCCGGCGGTGCAGCCCTTGAGCCCGTCCTTGACCTGGCCGGTGTGGTAGAGCACCCCGTCGTAGGTGGAGTTGGTCACCACGGCGTGCTTCACATCGCCGAGCTTGCGGCCTTTGGTCAGGGGGTTGTCCTTGATGCGCTTGTTTATGGAGGCCTTGCTGAACTCGTCGGCCGGGATAGGCCCGATGATGCCCTGGTAGTTGCGGGTGGGGTTCAGGTACACCGGCACCGCCCTGGTCATGATCAGCGCGTGCATCATGGACTTGTGGCAGTTGCGGTCCACCAGCACCAGGTCGCCGGGGGTCACCCGGCCGCAGAGGATGATCTTGTTGGCCGTGGAGGTGCCGTTGGTCACGTAATAGGTCTGGTCGGCCCCAAAGGCCTGGGCCGAGTTGCGCTCGGCCTCGCCCAATACCCCGGAGTGCTCCATCAGGGAGCCCAGCTCGGGCACGGAGATGGACAGGTCGCTACGCAGGGTGTTCTCGCCGTAGAAGTTGAACAGCACCCGCCCCACCGGGGACTTCAAGAAGGCGGTGCCGCCGGTGTGCCCCGGCGTGTGCCAGGCGTATTTGTACTCCTCGGCGTACTCCACCAGGCCCTTGAAGAAGGGAGGCATCAAGTGGTCGGCGTAGTGCTCCACCGCCTCCATGATGCGCCCGGCGATGAAGTCGGGGGTGTCCTCGCTGAGCCAGATGTAGCCGTGCACCAGGCTGTCCACCGTGAGGGGGATCTCTTCCACGTTCAGGCGGCTGGTGAGCAGGTACAAGGGGATTTTGAAGTTGCGCTCCTTGGCCTGCTGGCTAAGGTGCTCTATCTCCTTCCGGGACTTCTCGGTCTTCTCGCACAGGTCCCAGTCCAAAAGCACGCAACCCACGTCCGGGCGGGAGAAGTAGGTTATGCGGCCGTCTTCAAGGGTGTTGGCCCCCAGCACCCTGACGTCCAATTTTTCCAATTCGGTTTTGATTTGATCCAAGGCGCGGCCAAGGGAGTTGGAGGCCCCCAAGTGGTCCGAGATGATAAGCACCGGAAAATCTTTATACCAATCCATAACCTCTCTCACTTTTATCGGGCGGACAATCGGGTGCGGCACGCACCGAGGCGCGTCGTCTGTTTTGATGGTAACTCATGGCTTGGGCGCGGAACAAGAGCGGGAGGGGTGGACGGACCCCGCCGCCGGGCGAATATCCGGCGGCGGGGGCGTGGTTTTGATTTAAAGCCGGGCGGGCCTAGGTGTTGTTAGCAAGGACGTTGTTCACAGTTTGCCAGTCTTGAGATTGGCGGTTTGTATTTAAGAGCGGTGTGTGGCCTTGTCTGGTTGTAGTAATCCAGCCATGGCCCCAGCCGCTCATTTCTTTCCTCCGAGGT
>JAHIND010000031.1 GCA_018896025.1 Pseudomonadota bacterium | reverse complement strand
CTTCACCCAGCCGGTTTTCGACAAGCTGGGCTGGCAGCCGGAGCAGATCGTGATGAGCCTGGAGAACCGCATGAAATGCGGCATCGGCATCTGCGGCCGCTGCAACGTGGGCCCGGAGTACGTGTGCAAGGACGGCCCGGTCTTTACCAAGGCCCAGCTCGATAAGCTGCCGAAAGAATACTAGGACGCAGCCACGGGCCCCTTCGGGGGCCCTCTTACTTTCAGGAGGACAGCGATGGCAAGTGAACACGAGGCCATGTGGCAGGAGCTGGGTCTGGACCTGGCGGCTCACGATCAACTGCTTCAGGTGCTGGGAGACGGCTACGGCCAGATCTTCCTGTCCCAGCAGGAGCGCCCCCAGGGCATGGAGTACTTCAACTTCGTGATGAGCGAGGTGCACGGCCTGCGCATCAAGGAGCTGGTGGACGGCCAGGCCGAGGGCAAGAAGGTAATCGGCTCCTTTTGCGTGTTCGTGCCCGAGGAGATCGTGCGCGCCGCCGACGCCACCCTGGTGGGCCTGTGCACCGGGGCCGACTTCGCCACCGACCTGGTGGACCAGGTTTTGCCCCGCAACACCTGCGCCCTGATCAAGAGCGCCTTTGGCTTCAAGCTGGGCAAGGTCTGCCCTTACATGGAGTCCGCCGACATGATCGTGGGCGAGAACACCTGCGACGGCAAGAAGAAGTCCTACGAGACCCTGGGCGACCTGGTGCCCAACCTATACGTCATGGACCTGCCCCAGGTGAAGTCCCAAGAGGGCCGCGCCCTGCTGGCCGCCGAGTACCAGCGCTTTAAGGAGGCGGTGGAGGAACTCACCGGAGTGGAGATCACCGCCGAGCGCCTGGCCAAGGGCATCAAGATCGTCAACGACAAGCGCGAGGCCCTGCACCGGCTGTACAAGCTGCGCGCCGTGGACCCGGCCCCCATCTCCGGCCTGGACGCCCTGCTTATCAACCAAGTCTCTTTCTACGACGACCCGGTGCGCTTTACCGCCTCGGTGCACAAGATTTGCGACGAGCTGGAAGCGCGCATCAAGGCGGGCCAGGGCGTGGCCCCCAAGGGAACCCCGCGCCTGCTGTTCTCCGGCTGTCCCATGGCCGTGCCCAACTGGAAGGTGCCCTGGATCGTGGAAAGCTCCGGCGCGGTGGTGGTGGGCGAGGAGTCCTGCGTGGGTGAGCGCGGCACCCGCAACCTGGTGCAGCCCCAGGGCGATGACCTGGAGTCCATGATGGAGGCCATCGTGGAGCGCTACTGGCAGATCGACTGCGCCGTGTTCACCCCCAACCCCGAACGCACCGAGCACGTCAAACAGATGGCCGCCGACTACGGGGCTAAGGGCGTGATTCACTATGGCCTGCAGTTCTGCCAGCCCTATCAGATGGAGGCGTTGCCTCTGGAGAAAAAGCTGGAGGCCACTGGCCTGCCGGTCTTGCGCATGGAAACCGACTACAGCATGGAAGACGTGGAGCAGCTCAAGACCCGCGTGGAAGCCTTCCTGGAAATGCTCGCCTGATATCCCTGGTGGGTCCGGGGGCTCTCCCCGGACCCACTCTCCGGATTCCCTTGCACGATCCCCCGCCTTAGGGGAACATTCATCTTTATAGTTTTTCCGGTGGAGGCTGCGGCCCCGCCTTCTGCACGCTTAATGAGGATACCTATGAGCAACATCGAGGATGAACAACGAGGTCGCCGGGAAGGCCAAGGCAAGGACGCCTTTCGCATCTGCTCCCTGGGCCCCACCTTCGGAATCCACGCCATGGAACCGGCCCAATGGCTCAGGGACAAGGGCTGGGAGGTGATCACCCGGCCTCCGGACTTCAAGGTGAGCCCGGAGACGGTGCGGGAGTTTTTTCAGGGCTGCGACGGCCTGGTGCCCGGCATGGTCAAGATCGATGGCGCGCTGATGGAGGCCTTGCCCCGGCTGAAGGTCGTGGCGGTGCACGGGGTGGGCGTGGACCACATCGACCTGAAGAAGGCCGATGAGTTGGGCATCGCGGTGTGCAACGCGCCCGGCGGCAACGCCCGGGCGGTGGCCGAGTTCACCATCGGGCTGATGTTCGCCCTGGCCCGGCGCATCCCCTATGCCGACCGCCTGGTGAAAGGCGGCGGCTGGGGCCCGGTTACCGGCTATCAATTGGGCGGGCGCACCCTGGGCATCGTGGGCCTGGGCAAGATCGGCAAGGATGTGGCCGCCATGGCGAGGTGCCTGGGCATGAAGCTCATGGCCTATGGCCGCACCCAGGACCGGGAGTTCACCGAGCGTCACGGCATTGCCTGGGTTTCCCTGGAGGAACTGCTGGCCGCCTCGGACTTCGTTTCCCTGCACCTGCCGGGCACCCCGGAGACCAACGGCCTGATCGGGGCGCCCCAACTGGCCATGATGCGCCAAGGAGCCTACCTGCTCAACCTGGGCCGGGGGGAGCTGATCAACGAGGCGGACCTGCAAAAGAGCCTGGAGGACGGCCACCTGGGCGGGGCGGCCCTGGACGTGTTCTGCACCGAGCCCCTGGGCGAAAGCCCCCTGGCCAAGCTGCCTCAGGTGATATCCACCCCGCACATGGGCAGCTTCACCCTGGAGACCTCCATGGAGGTGGGCTTCATGTGCGCCAAGAACTTGGCGGCGGTTCTGGAGGGGCGAATGCCTCCCCATCTGGTGAACCACTGGTCCCCTCCCGCCTAGGGTAATGACCCGGAGCCGGTGGCCCCTGGCCGCCGGTTCCGGGTTTTATGGAGCCCGCCGTCCGCCCGCCCTTCACTTCGGCCGTCCGAAAGGCGTTGAATCGCCCCGCCCGCCTTGTTACATTGATTTAGCCCGCATATTGCATTAAGGCCGTGCGTCCGGCTGCGCCAGCCACCGGCATACGGCGTTGCCAGCTGCGCTCGGGCCTCGACGTAGCTATGGCTACGCCTACGGCCCTTACTTGCCGGTCGCCTTGTCTGCCGTAGGCTGACTGTGCCGGGCCAGGCACAAACAGTTTTGGGATTGTGGCTAACGGGTTGTTGAGGGCCGCATAAAAAGTGAGTTGGGTCAATGCCACGCGACCTTCATGCAATATGCGGGCTTGACCTACCGCATCATGCCCCAGACAAGGAAACCGGGCCCTCCCGGCTTCGGCACAGAGGCGCGCCAATGAATCAAGAAGACAGCAAAGATCGCTTTTGCGCGGTTGCCCGGCCAAGTGGCAACAACGGCATGGCCGGTTCGGCCATGCGGGTGCTTTCCGGGGCGGCCGACCTGGGCGATCTGGTGGATTTCCTCTCCCTGGTGCTGGACAACGTCTACTCGGGCATCATCGTCTGCGACTCCGACTGCCGCATCGTGTTCATGAACCGGGTCTACGGCGACCTCCTGGGCACCGACCCCAAGGCGGCGGTGGGCGACTATCTGGACAAATACTTCCCCCACACCCGCATGCCCCAGGTGCTCTCCACCGGCCGCTCGGAGCTGGCCCAGCGATGTTCCTTGAAGACCGACATGCCCATGCTGGTCAACCGCATCCCCCTGAGGGTCAAGGACCAGGTGGTGGGGGTGATCCTGCAGACCATCTTCCGCGACTACACCGCCATGACCGACCTCATCTCCCGGCTCCAGGGCCTGGAGAGCGAGGTGAAATACTATAAGAAGGGCCTCAACCGCCTGCTCTCGCCCCTGTACAGCTTCAAGAGCATCATGGGCTCCAGCCCGCTCCTGGCCGGGGTAAAGGCCGTGGCCGCCAAGTACGCCCGCACCGAGGCCCCGGTGCTGATCACCGGTGCCACCGGCACCGGCAAGGAGATGTTCGCCCACGCGGTGCACGGCGCCTCGCCCCGCTCTTCCGGCCCCTTCGTGTGCGTAAACTGTGCGGCCATCCCCCGGGAGCTGTTGGAGTCAGAGCTGTTCGGCTACGAGTCCGGGGCCTTCACCGGGGCCAGCCGCAAGGGCAAGGTGGGACAGATCCAGTTGGCCCACCTGGGCACCCTTTTTTTGGACGAGATCGGGGAGCTGAGCCCCAAGGCCCAGGCCACCCTGCTCCGGGTGCTGGAGACCAAAATGCTGGAGCGTCTGGGCGGGGTGAAGCAGGTGGCCGTGGACTTCCGCCTGGTGGCGGCCACCAACCGCGACCTGCGGGAGATGATGAGCCGGGGCGAGTTCCGCGACGATCTCTATTACCGCCTGAACACCATGGCCGTGGAGATACCGCCGCTGAGCCAGCGGGGCGAGGATATCCCGTTGCTGGTGCGCCATTTCCTGGTGGCCCTGGACCACCCGGAGACCGAGGTGAGCCCCCAGGCCATGGAGGCGCTGCAAAACTACCCCTGGCCCGGCAACGTGCGCGAGCTTAAAAACGTCATAGAACGCGCGGTCAGCCTCAGCGAAGGCCGCATGGTCGACTTGGAGCACCTGCCCAGGGAAATAATCAAGGCCCCCTCCGACGAACCGCAGGTGTGCGAAAATCCGGACAGCCCTCTGTCCGAGCAGGTGGCCTGCTTTGAAAAGCGGGTGCTGGAGCACGCCCTGGCCCTGAACCAAGGGAATATGACCAAGACCGCTAAAATGCTGGGGGTTTCCCGTTCCACCCTCTATGAAAAATGCCGCCGCTACGATCTGGCTGAAACCGAAAAGTCCAGTTAGTCCCTTCCAAGTCGCGTCCTTTGTCCGGAAATCCGAACATGTCCGGAAATTAGTACAGTAAAAACGTTGCAATCAGTAACGGTTACTCTTTGCTCGGGATTCGCTTTTCAGGGGCACTATGCTATATAATCTTGAAACTATTGGACAATTATCAGCCATCTCTCTGTGGTTGGCTGGAGGTTAGTCCCTTGGCATGTTTCTTGTTATATATGGCGCAAAGACCAAGCAGAAGGCTTCATTATTCGTAATTTTGGAGGAAGAATGCGATGACAACCTACCGGGTTTCGCGAAAGGACTTTGTGGTCCCCCGGTGTTCCGACGCATGCCCCGTCGGAGTTGACGTTCCCCGCTATATCCGGGCGGTGAAGGACGGCGACTTCGACCAGGCGGTGGCGGTGCTGCGTGAGCGCCTGCCACTGCCGGTGGTATGCGCCGACGCCTGCTTCGCCCCCTGCGAGGACGTTTGCGCCTACAAACAGTTTGGCGCCGCCATCGCCATCCGGGCCATAAAGCGGGCGGCGGTGGACCACGGCACAGACGCCTGGAAGAGCCAAAAGGCCAAACCGACCGCCAGCGGCAAGAAGGTGGCGGTGGTGGGCGCGGGCCCGGCAGGGCTCACCGCGGCCTACTATCTGGCCGGCAAGGGACACCAGGTCACCATCTTCGACGCCTTCCCCAAGCCCGGCGGCATGATGCGCTACGGCATCCCCAGCTACCGCCTACCCGAGGCCCGCTTGGACCGCGACGTGGCGGATATCCTGGAGCAGGGCGTGGAGTTCAAGGGCTCCACCCTGGTGGGCAAGGACCTTGATCTGGCTCAGCTCACCAAGGACTACGATGCGGTGTTCGTGGCCAGCGGCGCCAACTCCTCGGCCCGCATCCAGCTCGCCGGTTCGGACAAGGACGGCGTGCTCTGGGGCTGGGAGTTCCTGCGCGACGTGGCCTTGGAACAGGCCCCCGCGGTAGGCCAGAAGGTGGTGGTGGTCGGCGGCGGCAACGTGGCCATCGACGTGGCCCTCACCGCCAAACGTTTGGGAGCCAAGCAGGTGCAGCTCTTCTGCCTGGAAAGCCGCCAGGAAATGCCCGCCCACCCTTGGGAGATCAGCCTGGCCGAGGCCGAGGGCGTGGTCATCAACAACTCTTGGGGCCCCAAGGAGGTCCTGGGCGAGGGCAAGGCTTCGGGCATCTCCTTCCAGGCCTGCACCTCGGTTTTCGACCAGAAGGGCAAGTTCAGCCCGGTCTTTGACGCGGGCGTCACCACCCACGCCAACGCAGACACCGTGATCCTGGCCATCGGCCAGAGCCCGGTGCTGAAGTTCGTGGACGTGGACGGCGTGGACACCGCGGGCAACCGCATCCAGGCGGGCGCGGACCAGGCCACCGGCGCGGCGGGTGTGTTCGCCGGCGGCGACGTGGTCACCGGACCGGCCTCCATCATCGGCGGAGTGGGCCAGGGCCGCAAGGCCGCCGAGGCCATCGACAAGTACCTGGGCGGGGACGGCGACATCAGCGAGGTGTTGGCCGCGCCCGAGGACGAGGTGGAACTCACCCCCCTCACCGGCCAGATACTATCCCGCCAGGAGATGCCTCATTTGCACGTCTGGGAGCGCGGCGACAACTTCGACCAGGTGGAGCAGCCCATGCCCGCCAAGGCGGTGGCCGCCGAGGCGAACCGCTGCTTGCAGTGCGATGCTCGCACCTTCGAGGTGGTCCTGAACACCGAGTATTGCAAGGAGTGCGGCTACTGCGCCGAAGTGTGCGGAGTGGATACCTTCGGACCGGCCGAGGGCTTCAACCTCAAGGGCTACCGGCCCATGGAGGTGAAGTCTCCCAAGTGGTGCGTGGGCTGCTTCAAGTGCTTCTTCTCCTGCCCAGACTTCGCCATTGGCGTCGTTGAAAAAACCGCGTAGCCCCGGGAGGTTTATGCGATGAAAAGATTTTTGGAAACAGGCAACTTCGCCATCACCGAGGGCGCCATCCTGGCAGGGTGCCGCTTCTTCTGCGGCTACCCCATCACCCCGGCCACCGAGCTGGCCGAGGCCATGAGCAAGCGCCTGCCCCAGGAGGGTGGCGTGTACTTGCAGGCCGAGGACGAGTGCGGGGCCATGCACGTGTGCATCGGGGCCTCCCTGGGCGGCATGAAAGCCATGACCGCCACCTCGGGACCTGGTTACATCCTTTACGCCGACCCCTTCGGCTGGGCCTTGGGCTGTGAAATGCCCCTGGTGGTGGTCAACTCCGGCCGTGTGGGCCCGGTCAGCGGCATCACCGGCGCGCCGGGTCAGGGAGAGTTCTACCTGACCCGCTATCCCACCCAGGGCGGCAACTTCGAGTGCATCACCCTGGCCCCCAACTCGGCCCAGGAGGCCATGGCAATGGTGGTGGAGGCCTTCTACCTGGCCGAGCGCTTCCGCATGCCCATCACCGTGCTGGGCGACCAGCTCATCACCGACGGTTTCGAGGACATCACCGTCCCGGAAAACGAAGACGAGATGAAGGAGATGGGCTTCAGGACTTGGCCGCGCGGCTCCTGCGCCGGGCCCAACTTCTATCCTTTCACCGATGACCTGGACATCCCGCCGGTGCAGATGGGCTCCGGAGCCGGAGGCCTTTGCTCCGATTGGACCCCCACCGTGGAAGGCTACGACATCGAGGAGGTGGAGGCCCACCACAAGCACGCCTACCGCCTGATCTACAAGGTGCGCAACCACCGCGACCTGTTCAACCACCTCTACGAGAAGAAGTACATGGACGACGACCCCGACCTGGTGGTGGTCTCCTATGGCACGCCTTCCAGGGTGGTCAACACCGCGGTGGACAAGGCCCGCTCCCTGGGCATGAAGGTCGGGGCTCTCCGGCTCATCAACCTCTGGCCTTTCCCGGACGAGCACTTCACCCGCAAGACCAAGTACCTGACGGTGGAGCTCAACTGGGACGGCCAATTGGTGCGCGAGGTGCAGCGGGCCGCGCCCAAGGACGCGGCCGTGCATTTCCTGGGCACCTGCGGCGATCTGCCCACCATCCCCGATCTGCTGGAGAACTTTGAGAAGCTACTGAAAAACCAGCCCCTGGAGCGCAAGGGTTGGGAGTTGGAGGCGTGGTAATGCAGTACTCATCCGCCACCCTTATCGATAAGTACCTGCGGACCCGCAAGATCCCCAGCACCGCCTGCTCCGGCTGCGGTCTGGGCATCAACCACAAGGTGGTCGTGCAGGCCATCGACGAGCTGGGTCTGGAGCCAAACGACATAATCTGGGGCACCTCCATCGGCTGCGCCGGACGCCAGACCTTCGCCACCTGGAAGGGCGACGGCTTCGCCGGAACCCACGGCAGGGTCTACGCCATCGCCAGGGGCCTGAGGATCGCCCTGCCGCCGGAGAAGAAGATCATCTGCACCGTGGGCGACGGCGACGCCTTCGGCATCGGCCTGATGCACCTGATCCACTCCGCCCGATCAAACGCGGACATGACCATCATCGTCAACGACAACCTGGGCTACCAGTCCACCGGCGGCCAGTTCGGTTTCACCACCCCTCAGGGGGCGCACACCGACTCCAGCCCCTACGGCATGTTCGAGCACAACCTGATGAGCGAGGGCATGGACGTCATGCACATCCTCAAGGGCGCCGGAGCCACCTTCCTGGCCCGCCACGTGGCCATGGACGGCCAGCGGGCGGTGGAGAGCGTGAAGCGGGCCATCTTGAACCCGGGCTTCTCCCTGGTGCACATGCCCTATCCCTGCCCCACCAACTTCGCCTCCCGCGAGTTGGGCTCGCGCAACCAGGTGAACATCTACCGGTGGATCAAGGAGCGGGCCAAGCCCCTGGAAGAGGCCGACGAAAACACCGTGTGGGCCACCGGCGTCTGGCACGACGCCACCGGCTCCCGGCCCGAATTCAGCGAACACGTCTGGGCCTCGGTGAACAAGATCAGAAAGACGGGTGCGCTATGAAAGACAGACTGGAGATAGTGGCCAGCGGTTTCGGCGGCCAGGGCGTGGTGCGCCTGGGCCAGGTATTGGGCGAGGCCGCGGTGAAGGAGGGGCTCCGGGTTACCATGCTCAAGAGCCACGGCACCGAGATGCGCGGCGGCTACGTGCGCGCCCAGGTGGTGCTCTCGCCCAAGACCATCGACAGTCCCATGTGCGAAAACCCCGATTTCTTCATCGCCCTGTCCTCGGCGGCCTACAACCGCTTCAAGGACACGGTGCCCGAGGATGGGGTGATCCTGTTCGATCCCGCCTTCGTGGAGGAGATCGACGAGAAGCTGGCCTGCACTCACCGGGAGCTGCCGGCCAAGCAGTTGGCCATGGACAACTTCGGCCGTCCCATCTTCTCCAACTCCATAGCCCTGGGGGCCATGGCCAAGTTGCTGGAAAATGAGCTGGACAAGGAAGTGATCCTGGAGAGCCTGCTGGAAATCATCCCCAAGTTCCATGACAAGAACCGGGAAGCTTTCCAGGTGGGCTACGACTATATGAGCTGATGCACCAGGGGCCGCTCCGTTGGGGGCGGCCCCTCCCTTGACCGTCCGGGGGTGGAAGGGCGAGGAAGTAGTTTTTAGCCGGCCGAAAGCCGAGGCGGGGCGGGTCCGGGGGAGGGCCACATGCCCGGGAGTCAAGGCCGCGGCCGACGAAGTGGAAACATGAAAAAACGAGCGGACAACCGTCGCGTCCTGCTGAGGAGCGGTGGCTGATGATAGATAGGCGTGGGCAAAAAGCGGCTCGCGTAGGTCCGGGCTTTCCTCCGGGCTGCGGCGGGTGTGCTGGTTTTAGCAGCTACTCCTGTTGTTTGGCCGCTCGTGTTGCGAAACAGCGAAACCTGGTGTGGAGTTAAACTCCCACCGGGTTTTTTGTTTTGTGGGCTCCGCCGAGGAGGGCGAGGTAAGCAATGCGCACCATTAGATATTTTGTGGACAAACATGCGGCAGAGCAGCCGGACAAGACCTTTCTGGTCGCGCCGGAGCCGGGCCTGAGCCTCAATTACGCCGGGCTCAAACAAAGCTGCCTCAAGCTGGCTGATTTTTATTATTCCAAGGGCCTGGTCAAAGGGGACAAGGTCTCCTTCATGATGGGCAACAGCATCCAAAGCGCCAAGATAATCGTGGGCACCATGTACGCCGGGCTGGTGGTGGCCCCGCTGAACTTGCAAGCCCAGCCCGACCAGCTCACCTACGTGCTGGACCACTCCGACTGCAAGATGGTGTTCGTAACCGAGTTCCAGAAGGAGCGCCTGGAAGCGGCGCTGCAAGCAGTGAAGCGGCCCATAGAGGTGATGGTCATCGACCGCAACGCCGAGGAAATCCTGCCCCACACCTGCGGCGCACCCGAAAGTCTGCCCCCGGTCTCCGAGGAAGACGCGGCCCTGCTGCTCTACACCTCGGGGACCACGGGTGTGCCCAAGGGAGTCATCCTCACCAACAAGAACATGTGCGCCGGCGGGGAGTACGTCATTGAGGCCCACGGCCTGGCCAGGGACGACGTGGCCCTGTGCTCCCTGGTGCTCTATCACATCAACGCCCTGGTGGTTTCGCTGATGTCCACGGTGGTGCTGGGCTCCACGGTGGTGGTGCCCAACAAGTTCAGCGTGGGCGAGTTCTGGCCCCTGATCAGCGACTACCGCTGCACCTGGTTCAGCGTGGTGCCCACCATCATCTCCTATCTGGTAAGCGGCAGCGAGATAGAGGGCCAGGGCTACCGGCTGGGGCAGCTTCGCTTCGGGCGCAGCGCCAGTAGCGCCCTGCCTCCTTCCCTGCACCACCAGTTCGAGGAAAAGTTCAAGGTGGGCATCGTGGAGACCATGGGCCTCACCGAGACCGCGGCCCCGGTATTCAGTAACCCCATGGACCCGGCCAAGCGCAAGTACGGCTCGCCGGGGTGCGCCGTGGGCAACACCGCCAAGATTATAGACGAGCACGGGAAGGAGGTCCCCCGGGGCACCATCGGCGAGATCATGATCAAGGGCGACAACGTGATGAAGGAGTACTACAAGAACCCCGATGTAACCGCCAAGACCCTGGAGCCAGACGGGTGGCTACACACCGGCGATTTGGGTTATATGGATGAAGACGGCTTTGTCTTTGTAACCGGACGGCTCAAGGAGCTTATCATCAAGGGCGGGGAGAACATCGCCCCCCGGGAGATCGACGAGGCGGCCTACAAGCACCCGGCGGTGCTGGACGCAGCGGCGGTGGGCATCCCGGACCAGCACTACGGCGAAGAGATTCTCCTGTGCGTCACCCTGAAACCCGATTGCACCTGCACATTGGAGGAGTTGGGGGCCCACTGCCTGGAGCATCTGGGCAAGTACAAGAGCCCCAAGGAGATAAGAATCCTGGAAGATATGCCCAAAGGGCCCTCGGGCAAGATCCAACGCCTTAAGCTGCCCGAAATGCTGGGCTACAAGTGAACCAGGCCCCGTGACGCGGCAAACCTATAAAGTTAGCCTGGAGAGGTGAGGTTTGGTCGACTTTCTAACATATTTTCCCCAGGCCCTGACCCCCATCAACCTGTTGGTGTTGGTGCTGGGAGTCATCGGCGGCCTGTTCTTGGGAGCCACGCCGGGGCTCAGTCCCACCATGGCCGTGGCCCTACTAGTTCCTTTCACCTTTCACATGGAACCGGCCACCGGCCTGGTTCTATTGGGCGCGGTGTACACCGCAACCGTGGCCGGCGGGGCCATCTCGGCCATCCTGATAAACATCCCCGGCGCCCCGGCCAACATAGCCACCCTTTTGGACGGCCATCCCATGGCCAAGCAGGGGCAGGCCCAGAAGGCCCTTTATTACTGTTTCATCTCCTCTCTGGTGGGCGGCCTGTTCGGCATGGTCATCATGATCTTCTTCACCCCGCCCCTGGCCGAAATTTCCATGGAGTTTGGCCCCTCGGAGATGTTCTGGATCGCGGTGTTCGGCATTTCGGTCATGGCCGGGCTTACCTCCGGGTCGGTGCTCAAGGGGCTCATAGGCGGCATGTTCGGCCTGCTGATCTCGGTGATCGGCTTCAGCCCCATGCTGGCCACGCCCCGTTTCGTGTTCCATGACGTGCTCACCGGCGGGGTGGCCATCGTGCCGGCCCTGATCGGGCTTTTCGCCATACCCCAGGTTTTCTCGCTCATGGAGACGTCCCACAAGCTCACCAACGATGTGGAGTTCAAGCCCCAAAAAGGCATCCTGCTCAAGACCATCAAGGAGAACCTGAGCCACGTCAAGGCCCTGTCCATCGGCTCGGTGGTGGGCTCCATAATCGGGGTTATCCCCGGGGCGGGGGGCCAGGTGGCCGGACTCATCGCCTACGATCAGGTGCGCAAGTTCAGCAAGAACCCCCAGTCCTTCGGCACCGGCAACCCCGAGGGCGTGGCTGCGGCCGAGTCGGCCAACAACGCCATGGTGGGGCCATCCCTGATCCCTCTGTTGACCCTGAGCGTGCCCGGCTCGCCCACCGCGGCGGTGCTTCTTGGCGGCCTCTTGATCCACGGCCTGTTCCCGGGGCCGGACCTGTTCCGCTCCCACGCCGACGTCACCTACACCTTCATCGCTTCCCTGGTGCTGGCCCAGTTCGCCATGTGCATTTTCGGAATTTTGATGGCCCGCTACTCCCACAGCGTGATGAAGGTGCCGGACCTGGAAATGGCCGCGGCGGTAACCGTGCTGGCGGTTTTCGGAACCTACAGCGTGCAGAACAGCTTTGACGACGTCATCGTGATGTTCTCCTTGGGCACCCTGATGTACATCGGGCGCAAGGTGGGCTTCTCAGCCGCACCGGTGGTGCTGGGCATCATCTTGGGAGCCATCGCCGAGGACAACTTCCTCAAGGGCAAGCTCATAGCCGACACCGACGTGGGCGTGTTGCACTATTTCTTCACCGGCTCCCTCAACCTCATCATCATCGCCCTGTGCGCCGCCTCGGTGGGCTACAGTGTGTTCAGCGAGGCGCGCCAGTACAAGAAGGCCAAGGCCCGGGCTCGGGCCAAGGAGGCGGGCTCATGAATCGCGACGCCATAGTCGGCCTGGTCTGTTTGGTCATGTCGGCGGTGCTCTATGCCACCCTGGGTCACATCGAGGAACCCCGTGCGGCGGCATTCCCCCGCACCATCATCATCACCATGGGAGCTCTTTCGGCCTTGATGTTGCTGCAGCACCTGTTGTTCCCCAAGCCCCAGGCCAAGCAGTCGCCCTTCCCCTGGATCAGAGTGGGCGGCCTTTTCGTTATCATCATCGTTTATCTGGCCCTGTTGGAGGTGGTGGGCTTCTACCTGGCATCCTTCCTGTTCTTCATGACGGTGGTGTGCATCATGGGATTCAAGCGCCTCACCGTTAAGCAGACCGTCTCCTGGGTGCTGGGCTCGGTAATCTTCACGGCGATTCTTTTCATATTGTTCAGCGTACTGTTGGAGGTGCAAACCCCGCGTGGCCTTCTGATCTGACGGGCCGGCAGGGAGGTAGGAGAGAGGTAGTTTTGGGCCGCCGCGTGGGCAGCGTACGAGCCCGGCGGCCACAACCAAATTCTCCAGGAGGATAGGTATGAAGGGTAATAAATTGTTCACCCGTTTCGCATTGGTGGCCTTGGCGGTCACCATGCTGCTGGCTTGCTCCGTCCCGGCCATGGCCGAGGGTTACCCGGACAAGCCCGTCAGCATGATCGTAACCTACTCGCCGGGCGGGGCCACCGACTTCCAGGCCCGGCTGGTCACCATGATGGCCGGCGATGACAAGTACCTGGGTCAGCCCATCGTGATCATCAACAAGCCCGGCGCGGGCGGCCAGGTGGGCTGGAACTGGTTCGTGCAGAAGGGCTCCAAGGACGGCTACACTCTGGCCACCTACAACGTGCCCCACTTCATCGCCCAGAGCATCGTCTACCCCACCAAGTACGACATCAACACCTTTGAGCCGGTGGGCAACTGGGGGGCCGACCCCGCGGTGCTCATCGTGCCCAAGGACAGCCCCTTCAACAACGTCAAGGATCTGGTGGCCTACGCCAAGCAGAACCCCGGCAAGATCACCGTGTCCGGCGCGGGCATGTATGTGGGCCACCATATCGCCGCCTTGCAGCTGATGAAGGCCGCGGGCATCAAGCTGACCTACATCCCCGAAAAGGGCGGCGTGCCGGCTATGCAGTCGGTGATCTCGGGCAAGGTGAAGGCGGGCTTCAACAACCTGTCCGACGCCTTCCGCAACCAGGACCGGCTGAAGATATTGGCCATCGCCGACCTGGAGCGCCACGAGTTCCTGCCCAAGGTGCCCACCCTCAAGGAGGAAGGCATCGATGTGGACAACTCCAGCGTGAACTACCGCGGCGTGGTGCTGCCCAAGGGCGCGCCTCCGGCGGTGATCGCCAAGCTGGCCGAGGTCTTCCCCAAGATGTTCAACGACAAGAAGGTCAAGGCCAAGATGAAGGCCTCGGGAAGTCCCGAGAAGGTCATGACCCGCGACCAGGTCATCAAGATGTTCAAGGAGCGCCAGGTTTACCTGGAGGGCCTGCTGGCCGAGCTGAAGAAGAAGAAGTAAACGCGAGCCGCCGGGGCAGCCAGCCTCGGAAACAGGCATGAAAAACCCCGGCTGGAGGTTATCCTCCGGCCGGGGTCTTTTATTCGCTTGGTCGTCTCAGGGGGTCGCGCCCGGCACCCCGCAGAGGCTGGACACTCAAACCGGCAGGGGCATTATCCCGCTGGTCCAGCCGGCCACCAGGGCGGCCAGCACCAACAGCCACCACCAGCGGTCCAGCAGGCGCTTCACCTATGCCGCCTTGTCCAGCTTCACCGCGCAGACCTTGAACTCGGGGATCTTGCACACCGGGTCCGAGGCCGGATTGGTGAGCACGTTGGCGCAGGCCTCCATGAAGTGGAAAGGTACAAAGACCATGCCTGGGCGCACCCGCTCGGTGATCATGGCCTTGGCCTGGATGGTGCCGCGCCGGGTGGTGAGCTGGAGCATCTCGCCCTCGCCGACCCCCAACCGCTCGGCCTCCACCGGGTTGATCTCGGCGAAGCCTTCGGGCATCAGGGCGTGCAGGGAAGGGGAGTTGCGGGTCATGGTGCCGGTGTGATAGTGCACGTGGGCCCGCCCGGTGGTCAGCCACAGGGGGTACTCCTCGTCCACCACCTCGGCCGGGGCGCGCCACTCGATGGCGTGGAACAGGCCCTTGCCCCGGGCGAACTTGCCCCCGGCGTGCAGGAACTTGGTGCCGGGGTGGTCCTGGTTGGGGCAGGGCCACAGGAGCCCTTCGCCCTCCAGGCGCGCGAAGCTGATGCCGCCGTACTGGGGGGTCACCGTGGCGATCTCCTCCATGATCTCGGCCGGGGAGGCGTAGTTCATGGGGTAGCCGAAGCGGTTGCTGATCTCCTGGGTGATCTCCCAGTCGGCCTTGGAGTTGCCCACCGGCTCCACCGCCTTGTGCAGGCGCTGCACCCGGCGCTCGGTGTTGCTGAAGGTGCCGTCCTTCTCGGCGTAGGAGGCACCGGGCAAGACCACGTGGGCCAGTTGGGCGGTCTGGTGGTCGAAGATGTCCTGGACCACCAGCAGCTCGGCCTTTTTGAGCGCCTGCTCCACATGGTGCTGGTCCGGGTCGCTCATCATGGGGTTCTCGCCCACCACGAACAGGGCCTTCACCGAACCGTCGTTCAGGCCGGTGAGCATGTCCGGGATCTTCAGCCCCGCCTTGGGGCTGAGCTCCGCCCCCCAGGCCTTGGCGAACTTGGCCTGAATCTCGGGCACGTCCACCTTTTGGTAGCCGGGGTACACGTCGGGCAGGCCGCCCATGTCGCAGGCGCCCTGCACGTTGTTCTGGCCGCGCAGGGGGTTCACCCCGGTGGACTCTCGGCCGATCTGGCCGGTGAGCATGGCCAGGTTGGCCAGGCTCTTCACGTTGTCCACGCCCGAGGTGTGCTGGGTGATGCCCATGCAGTAGACGATGGATCCCGCCGGAGCCTTGGCGTACTTTTCGGCGATGAAGTAGAGGTCTTCCTTGGAAACGCCGGTGAGCTCGGTGGTGCGCTCGGGGGTGTAGCCCTCCACCAGGGCCTTGAACTGCTCGTAGCCCTCGGTGTTGTCGTCGATGAACTGTTGGTTCTGCCAGCCCTCTTTGATGATGATGTGGGCTATGCCGTTGATAAGGGCGGCGTCGGAGCCCAGGGCCTGGCTCACGTAGAGATCGGCGGTCAGGGCCAGCTGAATCTTGCGGGGGTCGGCCACGATGATGGTGGCCCCGTTCTTCTTGGCCCGGTAGAGCCGGTCGGCCACCAAGGGGTGGGCGGCGGTGGTGTTGGAGCCGATCACAAAGATGGTGTCGGCACCCGCCAGCTCCTCGATGGAATTGGTCATTGCTCCGGACCCGAAGGCGGCGGCCAGACCGGCCACCGTGGAGCTGTGTCAGAGACGTGCGCAGTGATCGACGTTGTTGGTGCCGACCCCCGCGCGGGCGAATTTTTGCAGGACGTAGTTGTCCTCGTTGGTTATCTTGGCCGAGGCCAAAAAGGCGATGGAGTCCGGGCCGTGGTCGGCCTTGATCTGCTTGAGCCCCGCGGCCACGTAGTCCAGGGCCTCGTCCCAGGAAACCTCCACCAACTCGCCGTTCTTGCGGAGCAGGGGGTTGGTTAGCCGCCGGGGGCTCTGCACGAACTCGTGCACCTTCCAGCCCTTGACGCACAGCTTGCCGTTGTTCACCGGGCTGGTGGCCGAGGGCTTGGTGCCCACCAGTTTTCCGTCGATGGTTTCCAGATAGAAACTGCACCCGCAGCCGCAGTAGGGGCAAACGGACAAGGTGCTTTTGTAATCCATGATCCCGTCTCTCTCAGGCTAGAGGAGCGTCTGCTAAAGTTGGGCCGCCGGTTGGGGCTGGGGCCGGGGGGCCGCCCCCACCAAGGGGATGCCCTGACCCACCAGCTGAGCCACCAGGCGGTAAAGTTTTTTCAAGGGTATGCCCGCCGGGCAGGCCGCCTCGCACAGGCCGCAGTACACGCAACGGTCCACCATGTGCACCGCGCGGGTGAACAGGAAGTTGGGCGTGGGCGGCAGTTGGCGCTGGGGCAGCATGGCCTCCTCCTCCAGGGTGCACTCGTGGCACACGCACACCGGACAGGAGTTCTTGCAGCCCAGGCACTTGAGGCAGCGGTCCGCCTCGCCGAACCACTGCTGCAGCTCGGTCATGAGGTCGGCCATGTCCGCCTCGGGCGGAGGGAAGGCTTTGGTTTTTTCCCCGGCCACCAGGGCGTCGGGCCAGGGCTTGGCGCACTCGCAGGCCTGGGCCAGCTTCTCGGGGCAGGAGAAGCCCACCGGGATCACCCGTCCGGCCGTCATGGGGCAGGAGCGGTCTTCCTTGAGGAGCTGGTTCAGGGCTCGCTCGTCACAACCCCGGACCATGATGCCGAACCTCTCCTGGGGGAAGCGCTCGGCCAGGGTGTACAGCAGCTTGACCAGGGGGTAGCGGGCGTCGCCCAGGCCATGGCCGTCGCCCAGGGAGAGCATGTCCAACTCGGCGGGATCGGTGAACAGGTGCGGGGCGATATGCACGCCCTCCTGCTTGAGGGCCAGGAAACCACCGATTTCGCCGCTGGTCAAAAGCTCCTTGGCGCGTTCGATTATTTTTTGCTTCATGTCTCTATCCGCTCTCGGTCGATTTGGCCGCGCGGGGGGCCGCTAGTTATACTTGGTGCGGTAGTAGCAAATCAGTCCGCAGTTGAGGCAACGCTTGGCCTCTTCCCGCGCCGCCTGTTCGCTCAGTCCCAACTCGGCCTCGGAGGTGCCGTTTAATAGGGCCAGTTCGTCGGCCACGGGCATGGGTTGGCGCTCGGGGGCTTGTATCAGGTTGAAGACCTGGTTCACGGTGAGCACCTTGGCGTTTTTGGCCAGCATGCCCTCGGGCGGGGCCACTTCCTCGCCGCTCAGGAGCTGATTAACCGAGGCCGCCGCCCGGCGTCCGGCGCCGATGGCCTCCACCGCCGCCCGGAAGTCGCTGATGGCCTCCTCGGCCTGGAAAAGGCCGCCCCGGCCGCCGCTGGGCGGGGCGTAGGGCATCACCGTGAGCCAGGCGTCTCCGGTGAGCTTGCCCTCCTCGTCGCGGGGCGAGGTGGGGGTGAAGATGGCGCCGGGCACCCGCCCGCTGGCCGCCACCACCGTGTCCACGGCCAGGGTCTCCTGGCGGGCCGCGTGGCCGTTGGGCGGCTGGCTGTAGCTGAGGCCGGTCAAGCGGCCGCCTTTGCCTTCCAGGCTGATCACCGTGGCCTTGAAGCGCATCTTGATGCCCTCTTCCTGGGCCTTTTCCAACTCTACGGGGGGCACGCCGGTGGCGTCTTCGCCCGCGGGCCAGAGGATGGTGACCTCCTTGGCCCCGCGCTGGGTGCAACCGCGGGCCGCGGCCAGGGTCTGCTTGCCGCCGCCCACCAGGACCACCCGCCGGCCCAGCTCCACCTCGCGGCCCTGGGCCCAGGAGATCATCAGGGGCAGCAGCAGCTCCAGGCCGGGCATGCCCGGCTTCATGTGGGCGGGGTCGCCCAGCATGAGCGCCGCGTCCCAGCCGCCGGTGGCCAAGACCACCATGTCGAAGCCCTCGGCGTACAAGGAGCCCAGGTCGAAGTCCCGGCCCAGGGTCTGGCCGGTCTTGGCCTCCACGCCCATGGCCAGGATGCCTTCGATTTCCCAGTCCAGCACGTCGCGCGGCAGGCGCTCGGGCGGGATGGCGGTGCGCAGCAGGCCGCCCAGCTTTTCGCGGGCCTCGTAGATGACCGGGCTGTGGCCCAGGCGGGCCAGGAAGTAGGCGGTGGAAAGGCCTTCCACGCCGCCGCCGATGACCGCCACCTTCTTGCCGGTGGCCGGGGCCTTGTAGGGCATGACCCGTTGGCCGCTTTCGCGCTCATGGTCGGCCACGAAGCGCTTGAGCGGGTTGATGGCCACCGCCTCGTCGGCCAGGTTGCGGCGGCACTCGGTCTCGCAGGGGTGGGGGCAGATGCGCCCGCAGATGAGCGGCAGGGGGTTGCGCTCCTTGATGACCGCCAGGGCTCCCGCATAGTCGCCCAGGGCGGTGCGCTTGATCTGCTGGGGGATGTCGATGCCCGCGGGACAGCGGCGCTGGCATGGGGCCGAGCAGTCCTCCACGGTGATTTCGTTCATAATGCGGTCGCTCACCGAGGTGAGGCCCATGATGCCCACCGGGCAGGTGCGCTCACAGGTGCCGCAGCCGGTGCAGCGGTATTCGTCCACCACCGGCAGGCCGTCGGGGCCGATGCTCAGGGCATCGAAGGGGCAGGCCTGCACGCAGGAACCCAGGCCGATGCAGCCCACCGGGCATTCCTTGGGGCCGCCGGCCAGCAGGATGGCCGCCCGGCAGTCGGCCGCGCCGCTGTAGCGGTACTTGAGGTCGGCCCGTTGCAGGGGATAGCGGCAGCCCACCTGGGCGATCTGGGGTTCGGTCTCCGAGACGCTGACCCCCAGGATGGCGGCCACGGCCACGGCCACCGAGGGACCGCCGCCCACGCAGCCGTTGGGGGCCATGGTGCCCTTGGCAATCTGTCCGGCGGCGGTGGCGCAACCGGCATAGCCGCAGCCTCCGCAGTTGGCCCCGGGCAGAGCCTCCTCGATGGCGGCCACCAGAGGGTCTACTTCCACGTAGAACATCTTGGCCGCTACGCCCAAACCCATGGCCGCTAGGCATCCCAATCCACCCAGTGCCAAGGCTTCTATGATCATCTGGCCGGTCTCCCTCGTTGCTGGTTTGATCCTTTTCGCCCCCCAGCGGGCCGCGCATCAGGCCCGGGAGCGGAAAGGCTTTTGTGAGAACGCGCACAAAAACCAGGGGATTTTTCTCTCAAGCTGTTGGCTCTTCGTCGCCCCTGGCTTCAACCATCATCGATATAAGCTATAGTAGTTGACTGATTGACAAAGGAGCTTACTCCAAAGGAGAATTCCACACAAGAAAATAAGGCGGGAATCGCCCGGTTTCGCCCCCTGGAGGCCAAGCCTCTGTTGAAACCTGCCGACTATTTGCGCACAATAGAGAGTGCCGTTGCTCCTTAATATTTCAATAATTGTTAGGCGGTCAATGTTTTCTCGCCTGTCCCGCAAAATTCGTCCCGCTGCCTGGTGGGCCGCCGCCCTGGTGGCGTCGCTGACCTTGGCCCTGGGCTGCGCCACGGCCCAGCCCAAGAGCTACGAGGCCATCAAGGCCCAGCGCGCCGCCGCGCCCGAGGCCGGGGCCAAAGCCACGCCCGGCGCCCTGCCCGAGGCCAAGGTGCCGGCCCGGCTCAGCCTGCGCCAGGCGGTGGGCTTGGCCCTGGCCCACAGCCCGGACCAGGACATGGCCCTGGCCCGCATCCGCCAGTCCGAGGCCTTGGTGGACCAGGCCCTGGCCGCCTTTTGGCCGGTGCTTAGGGCCCAGGGCGTCTACCAGCGGGGCGACGCGCCCAGCGCCTATCTGTTTTCCACCATCGACCAGCGCACCCTGGGCGACAACGTAAACTTCAATCAGCCCGGCACCTTCCAGAACTTCGAGGCCGGGCTCCAGGCCCAGTGGAACCTCTACCGGGGCGGGCGGGACCTCCTGAGCCGCCGCATGGCCGCCACCGGCCTTCAGATCAGCCGCCTGGACCGCCAGAGCGTGGAAAACGCCCTGGTGGCCTCGGTGATCCAGGCCTTTTACAACGGCCTGGCGGCCCGTGATTTCGCGGACATAGCCGCCCAGAGCCAAAAGACGGTGGAATCGCAGCTGCGCTCCATGCGCCTGCGCTACGAGGCTGGCGGGGTCCTCAAGGCGGATGTGTTGTCTTTGGAAGTGCGCCTGGCCCAGGCCCAGGAGGACCGGGTGCGGGCCGAAAATCAGCACCGCCTGGCCCTGGCCGCCCTGGCCAACCTCATGGGGGCCGACCCGGACTCCCAGTTCGCCCTGGAGCAGGGCGACGCGCCCCAGGCCAAGACCCCGGCCGCCTACCGCGACGGCCTGGCCCTGGCCTTGGAGCTTCGGCCCGAGCTGAAAATGGCTCGCCGCCAGGTGGAGCGGGCGGCCATGGCCGTGGACCAGGCCAGGGCAGGCTATCTGCCCAGCCTGGACGCCCAGGGCAAGGTGTATCTGGACGCCCCCACCCCCGGCCAGTTCGAGAGCGAAAACACCAACTGGGTCGCGGGGTTGGTGCTGAACTGGGACCTGTTCACCGGCCTGAGCACCGGCGCCCAGGTGCGGGCCGCCGCCGCCGGTCTGGAGCGCATGCTGGCCGCGGACCGCAAGACCACCCGCCAGGTGCAGCTGGAAGTTAAAAGCGCTTACTTGAACCTTACCGCCGCCCAGGCCCGCTGCCGGGTGAGTCAGGCCAGCCTGGCCAGCGCCGACCAGTCGCTGACCCTGGTGCAGCGCCAGTTCGACGGCGGGGCGGCCACGGTCACCCGCTATCTGGAAGCCGAGTTAGACCTTACCAGGGCCCGCCAAAGGGCCGCCGCCGCCCGCTACGACAAGGCCAAGGCCACCGCCGACATCGCCCGCTCCCTGGGCTTGTGGGCCCGCCGGGAGGAAGTTAGCCATGCGCGCTAAGAGTCTAAAGCTCCTTACTGTTTTGGCTGGCTGCCTGGCCCTGGTGGCTCTGATCCTCTACACCGGCGGCTTCTTGGACTTCGGCAAGATCGCGCCGGGGCGGGTGGCGGCCCAGACCCAGGCCGCGCCCAAGGGAGAGATAGTCAAGGCCAAGCGGGTGGATCTGCCGATGAACTACCAGGCCGTGGGCACCCTGCGCCCGGTGAGCGAAATCAGGGTGGAGGCCCGGGTGCCGGGGCGCATCCTGTCCCTCAAGGCGGAGCCCGGCCAGATGGTCAAGGAAAAGCAGGAGTTGGTGGTGCTGGACGGCCGGGAGTACCAGGCCCGGCTGGAGCAGGCCCGCCAGGCCCTGGTGGAGACCAGGGCGGTGGTGCAAAGGGTCCGCTCCGAGCACCAGAGGGTAAAGCGTTTGCTCGAAGGACAGGCGGCCACCCAGCGCCAGATGGAGCAGGCCACCGAAGGCCTGGAGCGGGCCTTGGCTCAAGAGGCCCAGGCCAAGCGCCAGGTGGAGCAGGCCTCCTTGGCCCTGGGCTACACCAGGGTGAGCGCCCCGGTCGCCGGGCGGGTGCTCAAGCGCTTGGCCGAACCCGGCGACCTGGCCCTGCCCGGACGGCCCCTGCTGCTCATGGAGGCGGGCCAGGGCCTGCGCCTGGAGGCCCTGGTGCCCGAGCGCCTGGTGGGCCGGGTGCGGCCGGGCCAGGAACTTACGGTGGAGTTGCCCGCCCAGGGCACACAGCTCGCCGCCAAGGTGGAGCAGATCGTGCCCTCGGCTGACCCGGCCACCCGCAGCTTTTTGGTAAAGGCGAGCCTACCCCAGGCCCCGGAGCTGTTCGCGGGCATGTACGGCCGCCTGCTCATCCCGGTGGGCAGCCGCCCGGCGGTGCTCATCCCAGCCAGGGCCATCCAGATGGTGGGCCAGTTGGAGATGGTCACCATCAAGCAAGATGGTGTCTGGCAGCGGGTCATGGTCACCACCGGCCGCAGCCAGGGCGATATGGTGGAGGTGCTTTCCGGTCTGAAGGGTGGCGAGGAGCTGTTGATACCGGCAGAGGGCCATGGCCGCTAACCAACCGGAATCCGGAGAACCGCGCCTGGGCTTCATGGCCCGCATGGTGCGCCCCTTTGTCTCCGGCCAGCTATCGATCTTGTTGATGATTCTGGCCGTGGCCCTGGGCGTGGCGGCGGTCATGCTCACCCCTCGCGAGGAAGAGCCCCAGATCGTGGTGCCCCTGGCCGACGTCATGGTCAGCGCGCCGGGAGCCTCCGCCGCCGAGGTGGAGCGCCTGGTCACCACTCCCCTGGAGCGCTTGCTGTGGCAGATCGACGGGGTGGAGCACGTCTACTCCCAGTCCCGCCGGGGCCAGGCGGTGGTCACGGTGCGCTTCTTCGTGGGCCAGGACCGGGAGCGCTCCCTGGTCAAGCTCTACAACAAGATCGCCATGAACATCGACACCGTGCCTCCTCTGGTCAAGGGTTGGGTGATCAAGCCGGTGGAGATCGACGACGTACCCATAGTCAGCCTGACCCTGCACTCAACTACCTACTCCGACTATGAGCTCAGGCGCATGGCCGAGGAGATGCTCTTCTACCTCTCCCAGGTGCCCGACATTTCGCGCACCGGCATCGTGGGCGGGCGTCCCCGCCAGGTGCGGGTGGAGCTTTTGCCCCAGGCCCTGGCCGCCCACGGGCTCACCTTGCTGGCGGTGCGCCGGGCCCTGAGCGGGGCCGACGCCGCGGCCTTGGCCGGGAGCTTCGACCAGGCTGGGCACAACTACCAGCTCACCAGCGATTCTTTTCTCACCAGCCCCCGCCAGGTGGGCGAGCTGGTGGTGGGGGTGCACCAGGGCCGCCCGGTGTACCTGCGCGACGTGGCCCAGGTGAAGGACGGCCCGGCCGAGCCCATCACCTACAGCCGCATCGGCTTCGGGCGTTTGTGGCTGGAGCAGCAGGGCCTGCCCCAGGATGGGCCGGCCCAAAACGCGGTGACCATCGCCCTGGCCAAAAAGCGGGGGACCAACGCGGTCAGCGTGGCCCAGGAGATCCTGGACCGGGCCGAGAGGCTCAGGCAGGAGATATTACCCCCCGAAGTGGGGCTTACCGTAACCCGCAACTATGGCAAAACCGCTCAGACCAAGAGCGACGAGCTGATGAATTCGTTGTTCTTCGCGGTGCTCACCGTGGTGGCCCTGTTGGCCTTCACCCTGGGTTGGCGCGAGGCCCTCATCGTGGCCGTGGCCGTGCCCCTGTCCTTTGCCATGGCCCTGTTCGTCAACTATCTGTTCGGCTACACCATCAACCGGGTGACCATGTTCGCCCTGATCCTCTCCCTGGGTTTGGTGGTGGACGACCCCATCATCAACGTGGACAACATCCAGCGCCACATCCGCATGGGCAAGCGCGATCCCCTGACGGCCACCCTGGTAGCGGTGAACGAGGTGATGCCTCCGGTGATCATGTCCACCCTGGCTATCATCGTCAGCTTCGCGCCCATGTTTTTCATCACCGGCATGATGGGCCCCTACATGGCCCCCATGGCCGCCAACGTGCCGCTGACCGTGACCTTCAGCACCCTGTGGGCCCTGACCGTGGTCCCTTGGCTCAGCTACCACCTGCTCAAGCGCCTGGCTCCGTCCGGACCGGGGGCCGGGAAAGAACCCGCGCCACCCAAGGACGTCACTTCTCCAACCCTGCGGCGGGCCTACGGGGCGGTGGTGCGCCCGTTTTTACAGCGCCGCTCATTGCGCTGGGCCATGGGTCTGGGCATCGTGGTGGCGCTCATGGCCTCGGTGTCCCTGGTGGCCCTGCGCCTGGTGCCGGTGAAGATGCTGCCCTTTGACAACAAGAACGAGTTTCAACTGGTGCTGGACCTGCCCGAGGGCACCACCTTGGAGGGCACCGACCGGGCGGTGCGGGCCTTTGAGTCCTACTTGGCCGGAGTGCCCGAGGTGGTGAACTACACCTCCCAGGTGGGCTCGGCCTCGCCCATGGACTTCAACGGCATGGTGCGCCACTACTACCTGCGCCGGGGCGGCAACGTGGCCGACATCCGGGTGAACCTGGCTCCCAAGGACCAGCGGGAGCAGCAGAGCCACGAGATACTTCTGCGCCTGCGCGCCGACCTCACCGCCATCGCCCGCCGCTACGGGGTGAACCTCAAGCTGGTGGAGCTGCCGCCGGGCCCGCCGGTGTTGGCCACGGTGGTGGCCGAGGTCTACGGCCGCCCCGGCGGTCCCTACGCGGACCTGATAAAAGGCGCCAAGATGGTGCGCCGGGTCATGGGAGCCGAGTCGCTGGTGGTGGACATCGACGACTCCAGCGAGGCGGTGCACCCCCGCTGGGACTTTGTGGTGGACAAGGAAAAGGCGGGCCTGCACGGGATAAGCACCCGGCAGATCGTGGAAACCCTGCGCCTGGCCATGGGCGGGGACCAGACGGCGGCGGTGCACCCGGAGCATGAGCGCCAGCCCTTGCCGGTGCGCATCATCCTGCCCCGCCTGGCTCGCTCCAGCCTGGACGAGCTGAGCCAGCTTCCCCTGGCCACGGCCCAGGGAGGCAGCGTGCCCCTGGGCGAATTGGGCCGCTTCCGCCAGATGGACAGTGAGCAGCCGGTGATGCACAAGGACCTCAGGCCGGTGGTGATGGTCTACGCCGAGCTGGCCGGGCGCTCCCCGGCCACGGCCATCCTGGATCTGGAGGCCCGGCTGGCCGAGGTGAACCTGCCGCCGGGGGTGAAGGTGTCCTGGGACGGCGAGGGAGAGTGGCACATCACCCTTAGGGTGTTCCGCGACCTGGGCCTGGCCTTTGGCGCGGCCCTGGTGGGGATATTCATATTGCTGGTGGTGCAGACCGGCAGCTTTTTGGTGCCGCCGCTACTCATGGTGGCCATCCCCCTGACCCTGTTGGGCATCATGCCCGGCTTCTGGCTGCTGAACCTCTTGGGCTCCTCCCCGGTGGCCGGGTTTCCCAACCCCATCTTTTTCACCGCCACCAGCATGATCGGCATGATCGCCCTGGGGGGCATAGTCATCCGCAACTCGGTGGTCTTGATCGAGTTCGTGCACAACCAGCTCGACGAAGGACTTCCCTTCCAGGAAGCCATCCTGGCCAGCGGGGCGGTGCGCTTTCGGCCCATCATGCTCACCGCCGCCACCACCGCCCTGGGAGCCTGGCCCATCACCCTGGACCCCGTCTTCTCGGGCCTGGCCTGGGCCCTCATCTTCGGCCTGGCCGCCTCCACCATGTTCAGCCTTTTGGTGGTGCCGGTGGCCTACTACGCCCTGTACCGCAAAAAGTTGGGGGTGGCCCCAAGCGCCTGAGCCGGTCCCCGTCCCCCAGCAATAAGCTTGGGGTCGGGGGCCGCCGCGTTATATATTGGGGCGGCGCGGGGCACATCGCCCCCGGCTCCGCGCTGGGAGGTGGTATTTTGTCAGGCAAAAAAGTTTCCGGAGGCTCGGCGCGGCGCAGCCAATGGGTGGGCTACGGCGCTCTGTTCGCGGTGATCCTCCTGGGCGCGGTCTATTCCCTGGCCGTGTTCGGGACCATCCAGGAACAGGCGCTCCGCGAAAACCTGGAGGCCAACCTGGTCCAGGCCGAGACCGCCTCGCGCTTCATCTCCGAGCAGCAGGATGGCCTGCTCAACCTGTTGGGGGTCATCGCCTCCCGGGACCGCTTGCGCCGGGCCCTGGCCGACAATGACCTTGCGGCTCTGTCCTCTTTTCTGCAGCCGGTCCTGGCCATGGGCCCCCAGACCAACTCGGCGTTTTTGGTGGACCCCGAGGGCCGCTACATGGCCCGGGTGCCCACGGTGGGCGGGGAAGTGAAGCTGCCCCCGGTGGGGGTGCTGCCGCCCGCGCCATGGGTGTCGGGCCTGGAGCCGGGCCGCTGCGGCCCGGTGGGGCCCTGCCTGGTGCTCTCGGTGCCGGTGGTGAGCCCGGACGGCAAGACCGCCGCCTACCTGGGGGTGACCCAGCCTCCCGCTTTCTGGAAAAACTTCTTCAGCCAGTTGGCCGCCCGGCCGGGGCGCACCTACTTTTTGTTCGACCAGGAGGGTCGGGTGGTGGCCGCCGGTCTGGCCAAGGCCGAGCTGCCCGCCGGGGCCCTGGAGGACATGGCCTCCCAGGTGCGGCGGCATCTGAACCCCAAGCAGCACCACTGGGCCGGGGTGGCCAGCCTGCCCGCCGGCGGCGAGCGGGTCTTCGCGGCGGTGGCCGCGGTGGCCGCCTCGGGCTGGAGCGTGGTGGTCATGCACGACTACCAGACGGCCATGGCCCCCAACCGGGCCATGTTCCGCAGCATCTTCCTGTTCCTGGCCCTGCTCTTGTGCTGCCTGATCTTTTTGGGCGGCCTCTTGTTCACCCGCTACCGGGCCCAGGAGCGCCGCCTGGTGAGCATCAAGGGCGAGGCCCGCCACCTGGAGGCCTTGGTGGCCGAGCGCACCGCCGACCTGGAGGTCTCCACCCAGCGCTACCTCAGCCTGGTGCAGGATTTGCCGGATGTGGTGTTCGAGCTGGACCAGGACGGGCGCTACACCTTTGTCAGCCGGGCGGTGGAAGGGGTCTTGGGCTATCAGCCGGGCGAGATGCTGGGGCGCACCCAGCGGGAGTTCGTGCTGCCCCAGGACCGGCCCAAGTACGACCAGCAAAAGGCCCGCACCGAGCAGGACGAGCCCATGAGCATCCTGGCGCTGAGGCACCAGACCGCCGACGGCCGGGTGCGCTGGCTCTCCCTCCACTCCCGGGGGCTCAGCGACGCCCGAGGCCGCAGCCTGGGCCGCCGGGGAGTGGCCCGCGACGTCACCCAGCAGGTGTTGGCCGAGCGCCGGGTGCGCGAGCTGTCCGGCCAGCTCATCAACGCCCAGGAGGAGGAGCGCAAGCGCCTGGCCCTGGACCTGCACGACGAGATGGGCCAGGTGCTCTCGGCCCTCAAGATCGGCCTGCAAACCCTGGCCCGCAATCACGAGAAGGTGCGGCCCGACCTGGACCGGCTCATCCGCCTCACCCAGGAGGTCATGGATCGCAGCCGCTCGTTGGCCTATCGTCTGCGCCCGGCCATTTTGGACAACTTCGGACTAACCGCCGCCCTCACCGACCTGTGCGAGAGCCTGTCCGAGGACGGGGTGCTTTCGATTACCTCTCATCTGGAAAAGATCGACGACCGGGCCCTGGGCCCGGCGGTGAAGACCACCCTGTTCCGCTTCGTGCAGGAGGCGCTCACCAACGTCATCAAGCACTCCCAGAGCACCAAGGCCGAGGTGAGCCTGAGCGCCCGCGACGGCCTGATCCGGGCCGAGGTGCGCGACTTCGGGCGGGGATTCGATGTGGAGCAAATCCTGGAACAGGGCGGGGGAAGCCGTTTGGGGCTTTTGGGCATGCATGAGCGCTTGAACCTGGTGGGCGGTCGGCTTACCATAAAGACCTCCACCCAGGGCACCGTTTTGGTGGCCGAGGTGCAACCCGGAGGTCAGGCATGAGCCAAAAGCATAGCGTGGTGATTTGCGACGATCACGGCATCGTGCGCGAGGGCATCAAACAGGTGTTGGCGTCAAACCCCGCCCTGGAGGTGGTGGGCGAGGCGGCCAACGGCCTGGAAGGCCTGGCCCTGATCAGCAAGCTCCGGCCCGACGTGGTCGTCACCGACATCACCATGCCCGAGATGAACGGCATCGACATGACCAGGGAACTGACCAAGGAGTTCCCCGATATCCGGGTGGTGATACTGAGCGTTCACTCGCGCAAGACCTTCATCATGGAGGCGCTCAAGGCCGGGGCCAGGGGCTATGTACTCAAGGACTCGGCCGGTGAAAAACTCCTGGACGCGGTGCAGGCGGTGCTGGACGGGGACAGCTACCTGGATTCACCGGTGGCCGGGCACATCGTGGACGAGTTCGTCAAGATGCCCTCCGCTAGCGAGCCGGCCGCCGGCGGTGGCGGCGAGACCCTTACCGACCGCGAACGCCAGATTCTCTCCCTGGTGGTGGAAGGCTTCTCCAACAAGCAGATCGCCGAAAAGCTCTTCCTCAGCCCCAAGACGGTGGACAACCACCGCGCCAAGATCATGTCCAAGCTGGGCCGCCGCGACGTCATCGGCCTGGTGAAATACGCTTTAGCCACGGGACTAGTGGACCCGGACACCTGGGGACGCTAAGGCGGCTTCGCCAGGCGGCGGGCGGCTTCGCCAGGCGGCCGGGGGCTGCGTTGCCTCCCGGCTCCGGCCTCGACGTAGCTCAGGCTACGCCTGCGGCCGTCGCCGCTCGGATGCCTTGCCCGCGACCCCCTGGCTGTGCCGCTGAGGCTCTCTTTTAACCGTTAAGACAAAAAAAGAACTCGTCCCTTGTCGTTGCGAGTCGCGTAGCGACGAAGCAATCTCTGCTCGCCAGGGTGAACTCGCCGAATATCCTTGCGCCCGCGATTCTCTACTCAATCCATTAACCCCTTAAAACTTAACCTGTTTACCGTTTAGGTCTGTTTGCCACCGGCTCTGCCGGTGGTGTGACTTGCCCAGGCTCCATGGTGATTGCACCTACGGGGCAGGGTATTTCCCCCCACACTTTTAGTGCCTAAGCACGCCCTCTATGAGGTGTCCACCTCATTTACCCTCCCACCCCCAATGCCCTTAACTGTTAGCCATGAGCAAAAAGTTCTGCCCGGCCCACGGGGTCCGGCGGGGCCAAAGCGGACTAAAGGGCAAAAACTTAGTGAGGGAGAAGGGTTATGGTTAGGAAACTAGCGGTGGGGAGTCTGGTCACCGCCCTGTTGAGCCTGTTGCCCGCCTGGGTCTGGGCCGGGGGAGGCGCGGCCACCGAGCTGGTGGTGGTGGCCGACACCAGGGCTCTGAGCGGCTTCAACTTCTATCTGGCCACGCTTTACAACCAGGATATGTGGATATTCGCCACCTGGGCGGTGGTGATCACCTCCGCCCTGGGCGTGTCCCTGGGCCTGCTCATGGACCTGATCATGAGCCACGTGGGCCTGGACCTGGGTAAAAGCGCCGGTCACGTGGAACACTAGGCAACCCGCGCACAAGGAGCGACTATCATGGATTGGCTATACATGCACATGCCCATCGCGGGGGTGGATATCTTCTGGCCCGGCCTGGTGTTGATCGGCTACTCGGTGGGAGTCATCGGCGGGTTCTTCGGCATGGGCGGGGCCTGGATGGTCACCCCCGGCCTGAACATCCTCGGCTTCCCCATGGCCTTCGCCATCGGCACCGACATCGCCCACATCGCGGGCAAGTCGATGATCTCCACCATGCGCCACAGCAAATTCGGCAACGTGGACTACCGCCTGGGCTTCATCATGCTCATCGGCACCATGGCCGGCATCGAGCTGGGCGCCCAGATCGTCATGGCCCTGGAGCGCATCGGCCGCATCGGCCCGGTGGTGCGCTGGGTCTACGTGGTGTTTCTGGCCCTTATCGCCTTCATGGTGTTCTTCGACTACTACAAGGCGGTTAAAAACCGCAACAAGAGCGACGACCCCAGCCACACGGGAGCCACCGGCGGCGTGAACTGGGCCCCGGCCCTGCACAAGATCAACATCCCGCCCATGATGCACTTCCGGGTGGCCAACATCACCTGCTCGATTTGGCTGCCCATAGCGGTCAGTTTCATCACCGGCGTGCTGGCCGGCTTCCTGGGCATCGGCGGCGGTTTGCTGCGCATGCCCGCCCTGATCTACTTCATCGGCGCCCCCACCCACGTGGCCGTGGGCACCGACCTGTTCGAGGTGATGATCTCCGGCCTGTACGGCGCCTTCACCTACAGCCTCAAGGGCCGCATCGAGCTGGTGGCGGTGTTCGTGATGCTCTGCGGCGCGGCCATCGGCGCCCAGATCGGCACCGTGGCCACCAAGTACGCCCAGGGCTACGGCATCCGGGTGGTCTTCGGCAGCGCCGTGGTGGCCTGCATGGTCTCCATCATCCTCAAGCAGTACGGCATCACTGCGGCGGCTACGGTCATCATCCTGGGGGCCATCACCGTCATCTGCATCTACATCATGGCCATCATGTTCCGGGGGGCGGCCAACGAGCTACGTGAAAAGAAGGCGGCCTCAACCGGGGCCAAGGCCTAGGTCCAGGGAGGCATATGATGAAAAAAATACTACTGCTCGGCATCCTGCTCGCGGCCCTGGCCCTGTGCACCGGCTGCCTCAACAAGGCCGAAGAGTCCCATGTCTACCAGGGCGACTGCCTGGCTATCCAAGACGGCGGCAAAACCCTGGTGCTGGCCAACAGCCAGCCCAAGCTCAACCCCCTCAAGGGCGACAAGGCCGTATTCGACATCTCCAAGGCCAAGGTGGGCCTGGCCCCGGAGGTGGGCAACGTCATCCGGGTGGCCTTCATGGTGGAAAAAGGCAAGAACGTGGCCATCAAGGTCATGAACGTCAGCAAGCAGGACCTGCGCAAAAAATAAACCCTCGGACTTCCCCGCCCCTCCCCGGGGCTCCGGTCCGGGGGAGGGGCAGGGAAGGCCTCCTTCATGAAATATGCGAGCTAAGGGCCATAAGGAGCGGACATGGATTTTCGGCGAGGCCTTATACTGGCGGTAATGGACATCCTGCTCTTGAGCGAGCTCACCTTCGCCATCTGGTACGCCCACTTCGAGATGGAAGTGGTGGCTTGGCGCTTTTTGCAGGCCTTTCTGCCGCCGGTGATTATCACCATCCTGGGCACCCGCCT
Organism: Pseudomonadota bacterium; assembly: GCA_018896025.1. Classification (GTDB taxonomy): domain Bacteria; phylum Desulfobacterota; class Desulfarculia; order Desulfarculales; family Desulfarculaceae; genus Desulfoferula. The sequence continues at coordinate 86,696 of JAHIND010000031.1, read as the reverse complement.
GGCCTTTCGGCGCTGGGCTCCCAAGGTGAAGGTTTCGGCGGAGGAGGCCACCCAGCAGCCCTGGCGGCCGATTAACCTCTTCGGAGCCCTGGGGCAAAGCCCCAACCCAACCCGGCGCGACTCCTAAGGACCTGGAACAAAGGGAAATGGTCAAACGCCTAGGCAAAATCTTGCACCGCCTGCGCAACGGCAACGGGGGCGGGGGCAACCGAGCCCACAAGGACCTCAAGCTGAGGTTCCGTGAGTTCAAGTATTTGCTCAGGGCCAACAACGAGGTGCTGGCCATCATCGCCGAGATCGAGCAGCAGCTGGCCGAGGGCGGCCAGGTAGGTCTGGATTTCCTGCGCAGCCGCTACATAGCGGCCAGCGCCAAGGTCTACAAGATGATCCGCCACCTCAACTACATCTCCGCGGGCCGCTACCCCCTGCTGGAGGGAGCCTTCCACCGCATTCGGGCGGACATCGACCAGATATTGGAGGAGGGCGGCGGTTCGCGCTCCGGGGTGCTGGTGTTGCCCCTGGACGACCTGGAGCCCGGCGAGGCCCACCTGGCGGGCAGCAAGGCCTCCAACCTGGCCGAGCTTTCCCGGGCTGGGCTGCCGGTGCCCGAGGGCTTCGTGGTCACCACCGAGGCCTTCCGCCGTTTCATGGAGTTCAGCGGCCTGGGAGGCCAGCTGCGTCAGGCGGTGATGATCCTGGAGGGCTCCTCCCTGGGCGAGGTGGAGGACTTCAGCCGCCTGCTGCAACAGAAAATTTTGGACGCGCCTCTGCCGCCGGAGTTGGAAAAGGAGCTAACTGAGGCGGGCAAGCGTCTGGCCCAACTGGGGGCCAGGGGGCTCATCTCCCTGCGCTCCAGCGCGGTGGGCGAGGACACCCAAAGCTCCTTTGCCGGGCTCTACCGCAGCCTGTTGGGCGTATCCCCCGGCCACGCGGCCTCGGCCTACCGCTCGGTTGTGGCCGCCCTGTACGCCCCCGAGGCAGTGGTCTACCGCCGCCGCCGGGGCCTGTTGGACCAGGACGCGGAGATGGCGGTGCTGGTGCAGGCCATGGTGGAGCCCAAGGCCAGCGGGGTGATGTACACCACAGATCCCCTGGGCGGCGGCAAGGGGCCGCTTCTTATCAGCGCGGTGCGCGGCCTGGGCCAGAGCCTGGTGGATGGTTCGGTGGACCCGGACCTCTACCGCCTGGAGCGCAGGCATCCTCCGCTGCTGTTGGACTTTTGCCCCGGCGGTCAGGGCGAGAGCCTGGGCCTGGAAGCCGAGGGCCTCAGCAAGAGCAGCCTGGATGCGGCCAGGCGGGAGGAGCCGCCGCTCAGCGAGGGCCAGGCCCTGGAGCTGGCCCGCCTGGGCTTGGAGCTGGAGGAGCGCTTCGCCTGTCCCCAGGACGTGGAGTGGGCCCTCACCGGCCACGGCCGTCTGGTGATCCTCCAGTCGCGGCCCTTGCAGGTGTTGGCCGCCCGCTGCGGCGAGGCCGCCACGCCCGAGGTGGAGCCCCTGCTGATCGGCGGGCACACCGCCCGGCCGGGAGCCGGGGCCGGGCCCGCCTTCGTGGTGGGCCAGGAGTCGGAGCTAAAGAATTTTCCCGACGGCGGGGTCTTGGTGGCCAGGAGTTCCTCCCCGGCCCTGGCCGCGGCCCTGCCCCGGGCGGCGGCCCTGGTCACCGACGTGGGCGGGGTCGCTGGGCACTTGGCCTCCCTGGCCCGGGAGATGGGGGTGCCCGCCCTGGTGGGCATCGGCGAGGCCACCAAGCTCATCACCAACGGCCAGGTGATAACCGTGGACGCCGGGGCTAAGCGCGTCTACCCCGGCCGGGTGGCCGAGCTGACCGGCCCCGAGCCCTCCACCGCCCTGTGCCGCCCCCGCTCGGTCCCGGCCCCCTACTGGCACCAGGCCGCAGGGCTGATCACCAAGCTCAACCTCACCGATCCCCATTCGCCGCGCTTCATCCCGGCCCGCTGCGCCACCTTCCACGACATCATCCGCTACGTGCACGAGATGTCGTTCAAGGAGATGTTCCGCCTGGGCGACGAGGTGGGGCGCGATCCCGGCGGAGGGGCCCTGCGCCTGGAGGCGGTGCTTCCCTTTGAACTGTGGTTCATCGACCTGGGCGACGGCCTGGCCCCCGGCGCGGGAACGGCCCTGAAGCCGGAGCAGGTCGTCTCCATCCCTGGTGCGGCTCTGATGAAAGGCCTGCTGGACCCGGCGGTGGACTGGAACCGGCCCCGGCCGGTGAGCCTCAAGGGCCTGGCCTCGGTGTTCAGCGCCTCGCTGCTCACCCCGCCCAAGGACGGCCAGGTGCGCGACATGGGCCAGCGGGCCTATGCCATCGTCAGCGCCGAATATTTGAACTTCAACTGCCGGGTGGGCTACCACTTCACCGCCCTGGACAGCTTCTGCGGCAACCAGCAGAACGACAACTACATCAGCTTCCGTTTCCACGGCGGGGCGGCCACCGAGGACCGCCGCCAGCTTCGGGCAGAGCTTATCCAGCGCCTGCTGGGGGACATGGGCTTTTCCGTGGAGCGCACCGGCGATCAGGTGAGCGCCTTCATCAAGAAGTATCCCGCCGAGATGATGCTGGGGCTGCTGGAGGAGTTGGGGCGGCTGATCCTGTTCACCCGGCAGATGGACATGCTCATGAGCGGCAGGCCCATGGTCGACTGGTTGGCCCAGGCCTATGCCGCCAAAAACTACAACCTGGCAGTCAACGGGGGGGAGGGGGAGCCGCAATGACCCGGCCCTATGCCAATCTCTCGCGCCGCATGACCATAGTGGCCCTGCTGGTGACCCTGTTGCCTTTGAACGGCCTGGGGCTCAGCCTGTACTACTACTACAACTACGCCAACACCCAGGCCCTCAAAGAGGAGTTGCGCATCCGGGCCCTGAACCGGGCCTCGGCCATCGAGCTTTTCCTGGCCGAGCGCACCGCCCTGTTGGAGGTGCTGGCCCACGGGGCGCGCCTCACCCAGCTGAGCAACGAGAGCGAGCTGGCCAATCTGCTGTCCATCATGAACCGCCGCTCCTGGAGCTTCGTGGACCTGGGCATCATCGACAAGGAGGGCCGCCACCGGGCCTACGTGGGGCCATACCTGCTCAAGGAGCAGAAATACCTGGATGCCCCCTGGTTCCAGCAGGCCATGCAAAAGGGGGTCTACACCAGCGACGTGTTCCTGGGCTACCGCCAGGTGCCCCACTTCGTAATCGCGGTGAAGCACGAGAACGGCTCGGACAGCTGGGTGCTGCGGGCCACCATCGACTCGGACGTGTTCAACCGCCTGGTGCGCACCGCCCAGGTGGGCAAGTCCGGCGACGCCTACATCCTGGACCGCCAGGGCCGCTTGCAGACGCCCTCGCGCCTGGGCGGTAAGGTCCTAGACCCCGCCCCGGTGGATCTGGGCTCGGTGGCTCCGGGCAGCTCGGTGGTGGAGCGCACCACCGCCGACGGCCGTCAGGTGCTCACCGCCTTCTCCTGGATATGTGGCGGCAAGTGGCTGCTGGTCATAGACCAGGACCCCAAGGAAATACTGGGGCCCCTTAACCTGGCCCGCAACGTGGAGCTGGCCGTGCTGGCCCTGGCCAGCCTGTTCGTCATCGTGGCGGTGTTCATCCTGGTGCGCCTGTTCATCCGCCAACTCCAGACCAACGACGCCGAGCGGGCGGCCATCGACGCCCAACTGGCCCACTCCGCCCGCCTGGTCTCCCTGGGGCGCATGGCCGCCGGGGTGGCCCATGAGATAAACAACCCCCTGGCCGCCATGAGCGAGCTGGCCGGGGAGGTGCAGGACATATTGGTGCCCAGCGAGTTGGCCAAGCTGGAAGAGGGCGAGGTGGTGGGGGAAAACCTGGAGCGCATCCAGAACCAGGTGGAGCGGGCCAGGGGGGTCACCCACCGCATGCTCAAGTTCGCCCGGCGCATGGAGCCCCATTTGGAGGGCATCGACATCAACGACGTCCTGCGCGAGTCCTACTCCTTCATCGAGAAGGAGGCCCTGTTCAACAACGTCAAGGTGCAGCTGGACCTCAGCCCCAACCTGCCGCTGATCAAGAGCGACCGGGCCCAGTTGCAGCAGGTCTTCCTGAACCTCATGGACAACGCCCTGGACGCGGTGGGCCAGGGGGGACGGGTGAGAGTGAGCAGCCGGGCCGACGGGTCCTGGCTGATGGTAAAGGTTAGCGACAGCGGTCCCGGAGTGCCGGCCGATCTTGCCGGCCGCATCTTCGATCCTTTCTTCACCACCAAGGATCCCGGCCAGGGGACCGGCCTGGGGCTTTCCATAAGCCACTCCATAACGCAGCGCCTGGGCGGCTCTCTGGAGTTGGAGAACCATCCGGGGCAGGGGGCCACCTTTGTGGTCAGGCTGCCCAATACGCCGCCCGACACGCCGTGAATCTTGGGAGCGGGGAGAGAAGCATGAGCCCATTCAAGGTATTGGTGGTGGACGACGAGAGGGACTTTCTGGAGTCCCTTGTGCGGCGCCTGCAACGGCGCTCGGTGGACGCCGCGGGAGTGACCAGCGGCGAGGCCGCCCTGGAGCACCTAAAGGTGCACAAAGCCGACGTGGTGGTCTTGGACGTGAAGATGCCGGGCATGAACGGCATCGAGGCCCTGCGCCATATCAAACAGCTTTACCCCGAGGTGGAGGTGATTCTCTTGACCGGCCACGCCTCGGTGGAGTCCGGGGTGGAGGGCCTGGCCTTGGAGGCCTTCGACTATCTCATCAAGCCGGTGAAGCTCGACGAACTCATCGAACGCATCATGGAGGCTTTTGACCGGCGCAAGGTGGTCGGCGAACTGGCCGGCTCCCCGCCGCCCGACCAAAGCTAAGGCCGCGCCGGTGATCCCGTGAACCTGGTTGATCACTTCCGCCGCCTATTCGCCCAGGGGCCCCAGCCGCCGGGCACCGAAGAGGTGGAACGCCTGCGGGGCGAGTTCGCGGCCCGCTACCGCTGCTTCCGGGATCTTCTGTCCGCCAACCAACGCGCCCTGGAGGCCCTGGCCGAGCTGGAGCAGGCCCAGGCCGGGGACTACAGCCCCCCCATGGCCTTTGTGCGGGGCCGGGCCACGGCCACGGCGGTCAACGTCTTCCGCATGATCCAGAATCTGGAGGCCCTGGCCCCGGACCGCTACCCCGGCCTGCGCGAGAGCTTCAAGGCGGTGCAGGCCTCGGTGGAGGCCGCCTTGGGCTCCGCGCCCGCGCCCGCCGAGGGCCCCCTGGTGCTGCCGCTCACAGAGGCGGCCGCGAGCGGCGAGGCCCTGGCCGGGCCCAAGATGGCCGTGCTGGGCCGGGTGGCCGCCGAGTTGGGTCTGGCCGTGCCGCCGGGGCTGGTCATCACCACCCGGGCCTACGCCCTGGTGGTGGAGCGGGGTGGCCTGGCCGAGGAGATCGCCCGGCTGTTGCAGATCGCCGACCTGGAGCGCATGGACAGCCTGTTGGCCACCTGCTCCCAGATACAGGGCCTGTTTATGAGGGCCGAAATACCCCCTGAGCTGTCCCAGGCGGTGGAGGAGGGACTGGCCGCCTTGGCCCCGGCCGGGCCGGAGCCCCTGCGTCTGGCCATGCGCTCCAGCGCCCAGGGCGAGGACGCGAAAGGCACCTCCTTTGCCGGGCAGTTCACCAGCGAGCTCAACGTGGAGCCAACCCGCTGGGACGAGGCCTACCGGGGAGTTATCGCCAGCCTCTACAGCCCCCCGGCGGTGAGCTACCGCCGCCACATGGGCCTACGCGACGAGGACGCGGCCATGGCCGTGGGCTGCCTGGCCATGATCCCGGCCCAGGCCGGGGGAGTGGCCTACACCGCCGATCCTCTGGACCCGGCAACCCCGGGGGTGCTCATCAGCTCCTGCTGGGGCCTGCCCAAGGCGGTGGTGGACGGCTCCTGGGACTGCGACCAGTTCCGGGTGAGCCCCGGCCCGCCGCCCCGATTGGCCGAATCCCAGGTGGCGGCCAAGGAGCGGCGCTATGTCTGCGACCCGGTGGAAGGTGTGCTGCCCACCCTGGTGGAGCCGGAGCTGATCCGCTCGCCCAGCCTGAGCCGGTCCCAGGCCCTGGAGTTGGCCCAGGCGGCCCTGAAGCTGCAAGAGCACTTCGGCGGGCCCCAGGACGTGGAGTGGGCCCTGGACCAAGGGGGCAAGCTGTACATCCTGCAATGCCGACCCTTGCCCTCGGGCGGGGCGGAGGATCACGGGGCTCTGGTCAGCGGGGCCGAGGATCAGCTGATCTTGCGGGGCGGCATCACCGCCAGCCCCGGCGCGGCGGCGGGCAAGGTGCGCTGGGTGCAGACCGGCGGCGACGCGGTGTCTTTCGAGGAGGGCGAGGTGCTGGCCGTGGAGCAGCCTTTGCCCCGCTGGGCCCCCTTGCTGGGCCGGGCCGCGGCCCTGGTGGGAGTCAAGGGCGGGGCGGCGGGGCATCTGGCCAGCGTGGCCCGAGAGTTCGGGGTGCCTGCCCTGCTGGGGGTGGGGCCGGGGGGCCGGGATCTGGCTCCGGGCCAGGAGGTCACGGTGGACGCGGGCGGTCGGGCGGTGTACGCCGGGCGTCTGCCCCTGCCCGGACGCCCGGCCATGGACAAGGGCCTGCCGGACACCCCGGTGCGCCGGGCCCTGGCCCAGGTAATCGCCCAGGCGGCCCCGTTGAACCTGCTGGACCCCGAGGACCCACACTTCACTCCGGCAGCCTGCCGCACCCTGCACGACCTCACCCGCTTTTGCCACCAAAAGGCGGTGGAGGAGATGTTCTCCCTGGCGGCCCAGGAGCATTTTCCCCTGAACGCCGCCCGCCAGCTCTACTATCACGCGCCCATGCAGTGGTGGGTCATCGACCTGGACGACGGAGTGCGCCGGCCCCTGAGCGGCAAGTACGTGCGCCCCGAGGACATCCTGTGCGCGCCCTTCCACGCCTTTTGGGAGGGCCTGCTGGAGATTCCCTGGCAGGGGCCGCCGCCCCTGGACGCCAAGGGCATGGCCTCGGTGATGTTCCAGGCCACGGCCAACCCGGCCCTGGCCACGGGGGTCAAAAGCAGCCTGGCCGAGCGCAACTACTTCCTGATCACCAAGGAATTCCTGAACTTGCAGTCCAGGGTGGGCTTCCACTTCTCCTCCCTGGAGGCCATGGTCACCCCCCAGGCGGTGGACAACCTGGTGAGCTTCTGTTTCCGGGGCGGGGCGGCCGACCCGGCCCGGCGCCGGGCGCGGCTGGCCTTTTTGGAGGAGTTTCTGGCCGGGCTGGGCATGGCGGTGAGCATCAAGGGCGACGCCCTGCTGGCCCGGGCCGAGGAGTTACCCGCCCCCGAGTGCCTGGCCATGGTAAAGGCCCTGGGTTACTTGATAATGCACACCCGCCAGTTGGACATGATTATGGCCAGCCCCCAGAGGGTGGAACACTACCGGACCAAGATCGCCGCCGACCTGGCTGCCTTGGGGCCGCCCGCGGGCGCCTAACCCTTGGCCAGGTCCGGCATGGTCTTGGCGTAGATCACCTTGCCGTCGCCCCTAGCGTAAAAATCCTCCAGCACGGTGAGCAGAGTGTAGCCCCGGCTTTGGTAAAAGCGCCGGGTGGGGTGGTACATGGGCTGGGAGGAGGTCTCTATGTAGAGCCGCTCGCCCCCGGCGGCGGCCACCCGCTGCTCCACCTGGGCCAAAAGTCGGCTGCCCAGGCCCCGGCTGCGGGTGCTTGGGTTCACGATGATCCAGTAGAGGCTCCAGGAGTGCAGGGTGCCTGGGATGTGGCCGTAGCAGGCATAGCCCAGGGTCTGGACCTCCTCCTGGGCGAAGATGAAATTGTAGCCGCTTTCCGGGCCCTTGCTCAGGTGCTCGGCGGCAAAATCGGCGGCCAGCAGCACCTCGTCGGGGCGGAAGAAACCACTGGCCGACGCGAAGCGCTCGATAAGGGTCACGTCCTGGGGAATCATGTTTTCTCGCCAGGTTATGGCGGGTTGGGGTTGGCTGATCATGGCTGCTTCTAACCTTGTCCTTCCCTGGGTGGGTGTCGGCCGGTGGGGCCATGGCCGGACCGGGTTCGCCAAAGGCCGCCAAGGTCCAGGGATCGTCTTGGCGCCTGCCTGTAAAGTCTACTCCCAGCGGGCCACGCAAGCCAAAACAGGCTGATGATTGTGCGGCCCTTATCGGGTATCATGGCCTAGTCTTCAGGTAAAAACAGCGGCGCCCAGGTCAGGCGGGTGGTGGCCCCAAGCTCCTCGCTGAAACCCACGTCCTGTGCTTAACAATGTTTTTGCCGGCCGAGAGGTTGCCGTCAGAGGGAGGGGAGCCGCCTTGCCCTCCCAGGCGAAACGAGTTCGGCCGCGGCCTGGGCTTTTTGGTGATGCGGCGAAAATTCTCTCCCCAAGTGTCACCCTATGGTTGTTTCCCCACCGCGGTGATAAACGCCTACATCTACAGCGAACTGCCGCCTCCCCCCGCGGAGGTGCTGGTGGCCCGTTGCGGCTGCGATGAGTTGCGCGGGCGCATAGACAAGCTCAAACTCCTCAGGGGCGTGCGCGGCCTCGGCTTCCGCAAGGCCACCGCCGAGGAAGTGCTTCAGGGGGCGGGCATCATCACCTACAGCAACCGGCGCTACATAAACCACTCAGCCTTTTTCTTTCGCACCAACGGCCACGCCTACGCGGTGAACGCCCAATTGGAGAGCAGCACCCTGGTGGAGACGGTGGGCATTCGCGCCTTTTTGAAGGAATACGAGAAGTCCCTCTCCCAATACCAGCACTGGCGCCTTATTTGAGCGAGCGAAATATTTCCGGGACCGCGCCCGCCGGGGCGGCGGCCCTGGCGGCCCTGGCCAAGGCCAGAGCCTTATTAGAGGCCTACGGGCCACAGCTGGCCGCCGACGCCGAACAGGCGCGCCTGCTGTCCGAGTATTTCCAGGAAATCCTGCGAAGCCACGGCCTTATGCGCTCCAAGCTGGCCTTTGATGCCTGCGCGGTGTGCGCTGGACAAGGCGGCGGGGCCAGTTGCTGCTTCGAGGGGGCCGAGGACTGGTACTACCCCCTATTGCTGTTGGCCAACCTGTCCCTGGGGGTGGAGCCGCCCCAAGGGGAGCGCCGTCCCGGCGACTGCCTGTTCAACGGAACCCAGGGCTGCGGGCTTGTGGCCCGCTACGGCATCTGCCTCAACTTCTTCTGCCCCGAGTTGTTCGCCCGCCTCGGCGAGGCCGAGATGCTTTGCTTGAGCCGGGCGGTGGGCCGCGAGTTGGAGGCGGGCAGGCTGTGGGAGGAATGCGTGGGCCGGTGGCTCATTGCCCATGGCGAGCGCGGCTGGATCTAGAGTCCGGCTTCACCAACCCGCCTTGTCCCTGGCCGTCGGGGTATGCTACAAAGGTGCAAGCGACGGCGGCGCGCCAGCACCAGCCGGTCAATCCATCCTGAACAACCCGCACCGCCGCTCCCAAGGCAAAACAAACCCGCGAGCTGTAGCCCAGCCCCGCTAGGCCGGGCCGCTACGCGTGATGGACCCGATAAAAACCAGCTACCCTCTCCGGCGGCCCCGCGCCGGTGGGGGAGCCTTGGCTGTTATCCCCGTTTGCCTGGGAGTTTATGCCCGCATCCAGCCAGCCGCAGCTCCTGGCCCCGCCCACCCGGCCACAGGACGCCTACGCCCGCTTCATGCGGTGGCTCCCGGTCCATCAGGGCGAAATCATCGACCAATGGGTGGAGCGCCTCACCCTGATGTCGCCCTCCTATCGCCGCCGCCCCACCGCCGAGCTGTACCTCACGGTGACCGAGGCCTTCCGGGCCAACCTGGAGGCCCTGGAAACCGGCAACCTGGAGCGCATCGACCGCTTCATCGACTTTATCACCGAAAAGCGCCTGCACGCGGGCTTCCCCCTGTCCGACGTGCAGAAGGCCTTTGAATTGTTTCGGGAATTGGTGGTCGCCCGGCTCTGCCGGGGCGAGCTGGCCTATCTGCTGCCGGGGTGCCTGCCGCGCATAAACTCCTGCCTGGCCTACACCATCCACCGCTTTTCCGACTGCTTCCAGGGCATGCACGAGCGCTATCTGCGCCAGCACGCCCACCAACTGGAGCGCCAGGTGCACGCCCGCACCGCCGAACTGGCCGAGAGCGAGCGGCGCTACAAGGCCCTGGTCAACGAGATCAACGACGGCTACTTCATCGTGCAGGGGGAGCGCATCGTTTTTGCCAACCAGGCCTTTTGCCAGATGCACGGGGCCGACCTGGAAGGGGTGTTGAGCAAGCGCTTTTCGGACTTCGTGGCCGCCGACGACCGGCCCCTGGTCATGGGCGCGTTGTGGGAGTCCATGGCCAAGCGCTCCGGAGGGGGCCAGCTGGAGTACGACCGGGCCGGTTGCCCGGCTCTGCAGGCGGCCACGGAGATCAAGTACCGGGTGGTGGACCTGGGCCAGGGGCCGGTGACCATCGGGGTGTGCCGGGACATAAGCCAGCGGGTGGCCATGGAGGCCACCATCCGCGAGCACGAGCGCATGGCCTACGTGGGCAACGTGGCCGCCTCCCTGTCCCATGAGATACGAAACCCCCTGTCCACTTGCACCCTCAACATGCTTATTCTCAACCAAAAGCTGGACCTGGACGGCTTCGACCGCCGCCGCCTGGAGCTTACGGTGCGCGAGCTGACCCGCCTGGAGGACATCTTGCGCCAGCTTTTGGACCTGGCCCGGCCCCTGAGCCTGAACTGCCGCCCGGCCCACCTGCCCCAGGTGACCCGGGACTGCCTGGACCTGTTGGCCGGCAAGATGCACGCCCAGGGCATAAGGCTCCACCAGCACCACGCCCCGGGCATGCCCCCGGCGGAGGTGGACCCGGACAAGATAGAGCAGGCGCTGTTGAACCTTTTGCTCAACGCCATCGACTCGGTGGAGCAGGGCGGGCGCATCACGGTGTGGACCCGCCCGGTGAGCGACGGCGAGGGGGAATGGGCCGAGCTGGGGGTGCACGACAACGGGCCCGGCATCGACCCCAGGCTCAAGGAGAACCTTTTCGCCCCCTTTGCCACCAACAAGGCCCACGGCACCGGCCTGGGGCTGAGCAACGTGAAAAGGGTGGTGGAGGCCCACGGGGGCAAGGTGTTGGTCAAGAGCCGCCCCGGCCTGGGGGCCACTTTCATGTTGAGGCTGCCTTGGACAAACTGAACGACATTCTGCTCATCGAGGACGACCACGCCCTGCGCGAATCCCTGGAGATGTTTCTGCAGGAAAAGGGCTGCCGGGTGCAGAGCGCGGCCACCGGCGAAGAGGGCTTGCGCATGTGGCGGGAAATATCGCCCCAGGTGATCATCCTTGACGTGCGCCTGCCGGACATCTCGGGCCTGGAGATGCTGCCGCGCATCACCCGCCAGGACCCGGAGGTCAAGGTGATCATCATCACCGCCTTCCACGACATGGAGACCACCATCGAGGCCATGCGCCTGGGGGCTTACGACTATCTGCGCAAGCCCATCAAGGTGCACGAGCTGGACCGGGCCATAGACAAGGCCATGCACATCGCCCTGGCCACCCGGGACAGCCGCCCGGTGGTGGGCCACGACCAGCCGCCCGACCCCCGCAACCGCATCATCGGCGACACCCCCACCATGCACGCCATCTACAAGACCATCGGCCTGCTGTCGCGCAACCAGGCCTCGGTGCTGATCATGGGCGAGACCGGCTGCGGCAAGGAGCTCATCGCTCGGGTAATCCACGACTCCTCGCCCAACCGCGAGGAGCCCTTTGTCACAGTGGACTGCACCACCCTGTTGGAAAACCTTCTGGAGTCGGAGCTGTTCGGCCACGCCCGGGGGGCCTTCACCGGCGCGGTGGAGACCAAAAAGGGCCGCTTGGAGCTGGCCGGGCGGGGCACCATTTTCTTTGACGAGGTGGGCGACCTGCCCCTGGCCCTGCAGGCCAAGCTGCTAAGGTTTCTGGAATACCGCGAGTTCACCCCGGTGGGCAGTAACCAGGTGCACCGCTCCCAGGCCCGCATCATCGCGGCCACCAACCAGGACCTGGAGGCCATGGTCCAGGCCAAGAGCTTCCGCCAGGATTTGATGTTCCGCCTCAAGGTGGTGAGCATCAAGGTGCCGCCCCTGCGGCGGCGTTTGGCCGACCTGCCCGAGTTGGTGCAATTCTTCCTGTTCCAGATCAACCAGGAGCTCAACACCCGGGTGACCAGGGTGGAGGAGGCGGCCATGGACCGCCTCCGGGACCACCCCTGGCCGGGCAACGTGCGCGAACTGCGCAACGTGCTGACCAAGGCGTCCCTGGATTCCCGGGGCGCGGTGCTCTTGGCCGACGCGGTGGACGCGGCCCTGGACGCCGCCGGGGCCGGAGCCTCCGGCGATATGGACCTGCGCAGCCTGGACGAGATGGAGCAGGAGCACATCGCCTCCACCCTGGACCAGACCGAGTGGAACATCTCCGCCGCCGCCCGCTCCCTGGGGGTGTCCCGGCCCACCCTGCGCAAGCGCATGGCCCGCTACGGCCTCAAGCGTCCGGTCTAGGCCCCTCACCCCCTCCATACTGGAAAGCCCTTTTCCAGGCCGCTAGCAAGAAGCTTTACTCCCGCCCGCTTTTGGGCCCCACACCCCGGCCGCAACCGTAGGCGGCTTTGGGCGTGATGCCGGTGAGTTGAGGGAGGTCTCCCGCCTCGCGGCGGCGGCGGCATGGGCCTTGCAGTCAACGACAGTGTGAAAAATTTTCATTATCCGGTGAACGGGCATGAAACATACCCGAACCCTACAAGACGCTCGCCAAAGACATATCCGAAAAGTGCTGGCCCACACCAAGGGCGACATAGAACAAGCCAGCCGCATCCTGGGAATCACTCCGGCGGCTTTGACCAACTTGTTGCGCCAACAAGAGGCGTCGCCGTCCGGGGACGAGAAGCGGTCTTCGCCAGAACCAAAACGAGGGTGGGAGCATGAAAAAGAAGTTTAGGACGTTTATGGCGCTGGCAGCGATGCTGGCTTTGTTGCTGCCGGCCGGCGCGGCCCTGGCGGCTGAACCGATCGTGCTGGGGTGCCCGCTGTCCACGGCCTTCCTTTATGGCTGGGACGCCGAGCGGGCCATCAACCTGGCGGTTGAGGAGATCAACGCCGCCGGCGGGGTCAAGGTGGGCAAGGAGATGCGCCCCCTCAAGGTGGAGGTCATCGACACCCGCGACTTGGAGCCCGGCGTGCCGGTGAGCGAGGCCCTCATGGGGGTGGAAAAGCTCATCCTGGAAAAGCACGCCAACTTCATCGTGGGCGGCCCGGTGCGCTCCGAGGCGGCCCTGGCGGCCATGGCCCTGCTTTCCAAGCACAAGATGATCTCCATCCTCACCACCGGGGCCCTGACCCCCAAGTACCACGCCATGGTGGGCAAGAACCCGGAGAAGTTCAAGTACCTGTTCCGCATCTCCGGCGAGGCCAAGTGGATGGTGTTGGGCGAGCTGGTGCCCTGCCTGGAAGACATCGGCAAGCAGTTCAAGCTGGATAAGCTGTTCATCATGGTCCAAGACGTGTCCCACGCCCGAGCGGGCGGCGGCATCCTCAAAAAGGTGATGAGCAAGAAGGGCTGGAAGGTCCTGGCCGACCCGGTGGTCTACCCCACCGGCACCACCGATTTCTCCATGGGCCTGTTGGAGGCCAAGAAAAACGGCGCCCAGGTCATCATCATCTGGATGGACATGCCCGAGAGCGCCATTCTGCTCAAGCAGTGGTACGACATGAAGGTTCCGGCCCTGCCCTTCGGCACCATCATCGCCGCGGCGGAGCAGCCGGGCTTCTGGAAGGCCACCGACGGCAAGGGCGAGTACTGCCTGGCCAACGTGGTCAACGCGGGCAACGCCCCCAGCGAGGCCACGCCCTGGACCATGAAGTTCGTCAAGGCCTACCAAAAGAAGTACGGCATGGAGCCCGAGGGCTACGGCACCTCCTCCAGCTACATGGCCGTCTACGTGCTCAAGGACGCCATCGAGCGGGCGGGCACCATCAACTCCGACAAGGTGGCCGACGCCCTCAAAAAGACCGACCTGATGGGCGTGTACGGCCGCATCCGTTTCGATCCCAAGACCAACCAGATCATACCCAGCCTGGACCCCAAGGAAGGCGCGGTAGGCACCGTGTTCCAGTGGCAGGCCGGCAAGCGGGTGGTGGTGTTCCCGCCCAAGATCGCCACCGGCAAGATCCTGCTGCCTCCTTGGATGAAGCAGGGCAAGTAACTATCGCCCGCACCCTTTGAACCACGGCGCACCGGTCCGCCAGACCGGGCCGGTGCGCCCCAACCAAGGGCATAAGTTTAAAGATGGACATACTTATCTACGGGGTGATCAACAGCGCCACCCTGGCCTTGATGGCCTTGGGCTTCACCCTGGTCTACGGAGTCAGCCGTCTGCCCAACTTCGCCCACGGCGCCCTGTACGTGTTGGCCGGATACATCTGCTGGCTGCTGCTCAACCGCCTGGGCCTGCCCTACATCCTGGCCATCGCCCTGGCCCTGGGCCTGGTGGCCGTGGTGGGCGGGGCCATGTACCAGTTAATCTTGGTGCGCATCCGGGGCATGTCCATCAGCGAGATCATCGCCTCCTACGCCATCGGCCTGGCCATCTTGGAAGGCCTGCGCTGGGGCGGGCTCAAGGGCGGCACCTTCACCCTGCCCGCCTTTTTGGAGGGCAGCGTGGACATCGCCGGGGTGTCGGTGGACTTTCAGCGCATCCTGGTGGTGGTGCTGGGAGCGCTCTTGGTGGGGCTGCTCTACTTTTTCGTCAATCACACCCGTCTGGGCCTGGCCCTAAAGGGCATGGCCCAGGACGAGCGGGCCGCCCTGACCCTGGGCATCGACAGCGACCGCATGGCCGTGGCCTCCATGGCCCTGGGTTCGCTCAGCGCGGCCATCGCCGCCCTGATCCTGCTGCCCCTGGGCAGCATCGTGGTGGAGGCGGGCTACCACGTGCTCATCATGGCCGTGGCCGTGTGCATCGTGGGAGGGCTGGGCTCCTGGACCGGGGCCATCCTGGCCTCCTTCGTCATCGGCTTCGCCCAGATCCTCACCACGGCCTACCTGGGGGCCCACTTCCAGGTGGTGGTGGCCATCCTGGCCATCATCCTCACCCTGATACTTCGGCCCTCGGGCCTGTTCGGCAAACAAAAAGAGCTGGAAGAAAGAGTTTAAAAGATGCCCAAAGCACACGAGAGTAGACGCAAGGAACGCCTGGACCGGGGAGTCAAGGTGCGCTCCGACGGGGTCTACGCCGTGGCCTCCTGGCGGGAGATGGCCTTTTTGCTGGGCCCGCGCCTGCTTTTGATCGCGGGCCTGTTGATCATGCCCCTGCTGCTGATGCCGGTGCCCTATTGGCAGAAGGTGCTCACCATCATCTGCATCTACTCCATGTTGGCCATCGGCTTCGACTTTTTGGCCCATTACGTGGGGCTGGTCAGCCTGGGCGGGGCGCTCTACATCGGGGTGGGGGCCTACATCGCGGCCATCTTGAACACCGAGATGGGTCTGCCCCTGTGGGCCACCATTCCCCTGGCCACGGTCTTGGGAGGCGGGGTGTGCACCGTCCTGCTCTGGCCTTGCCTGCCGCTCAGGGGAGTCTACTTCGCCATCGTCAGCCTGATGTTCCCCCTGCTGGCCGCCCGGCTCATCGAGGCCTTCGATATCTTCGGAGGCACCGACGGCATCATGGGGCTGGACGGATTTCCCAACCGCTGGAGCGAGATGTACGTTCTGATCATCTGCCTCTTGCTGGCCCTGTTCGCCCTCAGGCAGCTGGTCAACGAGGACGTGGGCCTGGTGTTCCGCGGGGTCAAGGACAACGACCAGTCGGTCAAGGCCAGCGGCATAGACATCACCAGGTACAAGGCCCTGGGGGTGTTCATCGCCTCGTCCCTGGGCTGCCTGGGCGGAGCGTGTTTGGCCCATATCTACATGTGGGCGGGCATCAGCCAGTTCGCCCTGGACTTTTCCATCATCCCCATCGCGGCCACGGTGGTGGGCGGGGGCGGCACCCTGGCCGGGCCGGTGATCGGTTGCCTGATCCTGGTGCCCATCTCCGAGCTCTTGCGGGACTTCGGCACCCTCAGGATCGCGGTCTACGCCCTGATCCTCATGGCCTTCATCGTGTTCAAGAGCGAGGGGCTCATGAGCTACGGAGCCCGCAAGTACAACCAATTCGAGCACTGGGTGGAGATATAGCATGGCGGGCGAGCCCATCCTCAGCGTGCGCGACGTGAACAAGACCTTCGGCGGGGTCAAGGCCCTGACCGAGGTGAGCTTCGACCTGATGCCCGGCGACATCCTGGGGGTGATCGGGCCCAACGGCAGCGGCAAGACCACCCTGGTCAACGTAATCACCGGATTCGTCAAGGCCGACACCGGCCAGGTGCTCTACAAGGGCAAGAACCTGGTGGGCACGGCCCCCCACAAGATCGCCGACCAGGGGCTCACCCGCACCTTCCAGGTGATGCGCCCCTACTACAGCCTGCCCGCCTACAAGAACCTAATCGTGCCCCTGTTCAGCCCACGGGCCCGGCGCACCGGCGGCTGGCGGGGCGGCGGGCGCATGGGATCGCGGGACACCGTGGCCGTGGACATCCTGGAGGAGATCGGCTTCGAGCGCGAATCCTACGTACCCTACAAGACCGCCTCCAGCCTGCCCACCGGCTATCTCAAGCGCCTGGAGCTGGCCCGCTGCCTGGCGCTCAGGCCCGAGATCATCATCTGCGACGAGGTGTTCTCCGGCCTGTCCATGAGCGAGATGGCCTCCATGGTGCCCTTGATGGAAAAGCTCCAGATGGAGGGCATCACCCTGATCATGGTGGAGCACCGTTTGCGCGAGCTGTTCCGCCTGGCCAACCGGGTGATGGTCCTGAACTTCGGGGCCAAAATCGCCGAGGGGGTGCCGGTGGAGGTCATGGCGGACAAGCAGGTGAAGGAAGCCTACTTCGGCTCCGAGGAGGTCTTCAGCTATGTTTGAGGCTCTGGGCCTGATGGTCTTCTACGAAAACATGCTGGCGCTCAACAACGTGAGCCTGGCTTGCGGGGACAACCAGATCGTGGGGGTGTTCGGGGCCAACAGCGCGGGCAAGTCCACCCTGATGTACACCCTGAGCGGCATCATGGAAGACATCGCCAAAAAGGAGCTGATGGCCGGCGGCGAGCGCATCACCCTCAGGGGGAGCATCAACTACAAGGGCCGGGACATCAGCCACGACAAGCCCTCCAAGCGGGCTAAGGCGGGCATCATCCTCTGCCCCGAGCGGCGGCGCATCTTCCCGGAAAGCTCGGTGTTGGAGAACCTGAAAATCGGCGGCTATCTGGCCAAACCCGCTCAGGCCGCCGAGACCCTGGAATACGTGTTCAAGATTTTCCCGCCGCTGACCAAGATCGTGCGCCGCCTGGGCGGCTTCCTCTCCGGCGGCGAGCAGCAGATGCTGGCCATAGGCCGGGCCCTCATGGCCCAGCCCAAGCTGCTGCTTTTGGACGAGCCCCTCTTGGGCCTGTCCCCGGCCATCCAGTACTGGCTGGCCAAGTCCATCAAGGAGATCGCCGAGGAGCGGGGAGTGGCCATCATCGTGGCTGAGCAGTACGCCCGGCCCATCATGCCCATCATCGACTACGGCTACATCCTGGAAAACGGCTCGGCGGTGGTCGAAGGGGACAAGGACGAATTGATGAACAACCCCGACGTCAAGTCGGCCTACTTCGGGGCCTAGACCGGATGTTTCATGAAGGTCGAGCGTCCGGCTGCACCAGGCACCGGCATACCGCGTTGCCGGCTGCGCTCCAGCCTCGACGTAGCGCTCTGGCTACGCCTGCGGCTGTCGCTGGCCGGACGCCTCGTCTGCCGCCGCCTGGCTGTGCCGGGCCGTTGGTGAACCACCAAAGGACACCGGACGCCCTGTTTTCAAAACACAGCATTTTAAAAAAGGCGTGAGATAGTGATGCCGCCCAACCTCCATGAAACATCCGGTCTTGCCCTGTCAGCCACGCAACCGGAATTCACCTACACCCGCTTTGAGCAGGCCGCGGCCAAGTTCCCCCACAACGCGGCCCTCATCTTCCTGGGCCAGCGCTTCACCTACGCCAAGCTGAGAGACATGGTGGACCGCTTCGCCACCGGCCTGGCCCAGCGGGGCATCAGCCGGGGCGACCGGGTGCTCTTATACCTGAGCAACAGCCCCCAACTGGTCATCGCCTGGTTGGCCACCCAGAAGATCGGGGCGGTGGTGGTGCTGGTCTCGCCCATCTACACTAGCCACGAGATCGCCTACATGGTGGCGGACTCCCAGGCCAAGGCCATCATCTGCCACGACACCAACTACGGATACGTTGCCGAGATATTCGAGGGCAGCGGTCTGGAGACGATCATCGTCACCGGCCTGTTGGACCTGGTCTCGCCGCTCAAGCGGGTGGTGGCCGCCATGTTCGACAAGGCGCCCTCGGGTACGGTTAAGGGCGGGCCGGAGACGGTGTGGTTCAAGAAAATCCTGGCCGCCCCGCCCAAGCCGCCAAAGGTGGAGCTGGACCCGGTGGAGGACCTCTCCTACATCCTCTACACCGGCGGCACCACCGGCTTCCCCAAGGGGGTGCCGGGC
Source organism: Pseudomonadota bacterium (assembly GCA_018896025.1). Classification (GTDB taxonomy): domain Bacteria; phylum Desulfobacterota; class Desulfarculia; order Desulfarculales; family Desulfarculaceae; genus Desulfoferula. The sequence goes on along the minus strand of JAHIND010000031.1, from coordinate 68,161 downwards.
AACCACTGGGGCCACTGCTCTTATGTGGCCGACGTGATGCACGACGTCTTGGAAGGCCACGTCAAGCCGGGCCAAGACACCTACATCGCCATCAACCCCTTGTTCCACATCATGGCCCTGGGCCTTTTGATGGCCCTGGGGCTGAACCAGGGCAACACCACGGTGCTCATGCCCCAGCCCCACGTGGACGCCATCCTGGACGCCATCCAGCGTTACAAGGTGCGCTGGATGCTGGGGGTGCCCGCCCTGTACCGCATGATCCTGGAAAACGACCGCCAGCATGTCTACGACATCAGCTCCCTGACCTACTGCTACTGCGGCGGCGACGTGCTGCCCCGGGAGGTGCTGGCCCGCTGGAAGGAGCGGGTAGGCTCGCCCATCTACCAGGTTTACGGCTCCACCGAGGCGGGCCACGTGACCTACAGCCGCATCGACGCCGGGGAGCCGCCCCAAATGAGCATCGGGGTGCCGCTGACCAGCCGCCGGGTGCTGCTGGTGGAGCCCGACACCCTGGAGATCTCCGCCCCCGGCGAGTTGGGGGAGCTGTTGGTCACCAGCGACCACGCCATGAAGCAGTACCTCAACAAGCCCGAGGAGACCGCCGCCGCCTTCGTGGCCCTGAACGGCGAGATCTACTACCGCACCGGTGACTTCGTAAAGCAGGGCGAGGACGGCCAGATCTACTACGTGGAGCGCTCGGCCGACATCCTCAAGCACAAGGGCTACCGGGTCAGCGCCTCGGAGATCGAGGCGGTGCTCCAGGATCACCCCGTGGTGGTGGGGGCCTGCGTGGTGGGGGTGCCCGATCCCAAGGTGGGCGAGCGCATCAAGGCCATCGTGGTGATGAAGGAGGACGCCAAGGGCGTGGGGGCCACTGAGCTCATCCGCTTCTGCCGCGACCGCCTGGCCGGGTACAAGGTGCCTTCCTACATCGAGTTCCGTGATATGCTGCCCAAATCAAAGGTGGGCAAGCTGCTGCGCCGCGAGATTCGCGACGAGGAGCGCCGCCGCCAGGAAAAGGAAAAGACCGCCTGAGAAACGGCGCATAGGGGGAAAAGATGCTGTTGTTGGAAGCCATTCGTGAGCGGCGCAGCGTGCGGGCCTTTGCGGCCAAGCCGGTGAGCGACGAGCAGGTCGCCTCCCTCATCCAGGCGGCGGTGTGGGCTCCCAGCCCCCTGCACCAGCAGCCCTGGTCCTTTGTGGTCATTCGCGGCGAGGAAGCCAAGGCCAAGGTCAAACAGTTGTGCCAGGCCACCAAGCAGGCGGTCATCGACGGCGGCGGGCCAAGTTGGGTCGGTAAATACAGCTTCGACTTCCTGGACCAGGCCCCGGTGTACGTGGCCGTTTTCTTCGATCCCAAGAAGGCGGGCCTGGGCTCCTTTTTCAACCAGAGCCGCGGGGCCTTGGCCGCGGCATCGGCGGCGGTGCAAAACCTCATGCTGGCCGCCACCGAGCAGGGGCTGGGCAGCCTGTGGCTCACCTTCTTCGACCCCCAGAAGATGGCCCAGGCCCTGGGCGCGCCCGAGGGCTTGGAGGTGGCGGGCATCATCCCCCTGGGCGTACCCGCCGAAAAGCCCAAGGCCCCGCCCCGCAAGGCGCCCAAGGTGTTCAGCGACTTTTACGGTCAATAACCCTACCTCTCCCACCGGGCGGGCTCGGCTCCTCTCTTGGGGTGACGGGCCCGCCCATTTTTCGGCCCATGCTCGCCCTGGCCGCACCGGTCTTGTCTTGCGCTGCTCCCGGAGTTAAGCTAAGCAGATAACGGCGGCCTAAGCTCCGCGTCCCTGATTTCGGATGCCCCGGCCCCTTGCCGAGGCGAAAGAGCGTGGCATGATCGAGGCGTATGAAAGCGACCCCCGGCTGGAGCGTTACCTGATCTCCTTCCACCAGGGCCAGACCCTCTTCCTAGAGGGCGAAGAGTCCCAAGACCTTTACGTGTTGCTGGAGGGCGAACTGGACGTGCTCAAGGGCGACCAGGTGATCGCGATCCTGGCCGAACCCGGCGCGGTGTTCGGCGAGATGTCCTTCCTGATGGGCGACAAGCGCACCGCCACCATCCGGGCCCGTCTTCAGGGCAAGGCCCTGTCCGTGCCCCGCCGGGACATAGGCCGCTTTTTGCAGGAGTTCCCTCAGCTGGGCAAAAACATGGCCCAGGTCCTGGCCCAACGCCTGGACGCGGCCAGCAACCAGCTCTTCGGGCTCAAGGAATTCTGCGACATGCTGCCCGACGCGGTGGTGCTCACCGACCACACCGGCAAGGTGACCGCCCTGAACCTGGCGGCCTGCGAACTCTACGGCCGGGATTGGCACCAGATGGGCCACCGGCCGATGGAAGAGCTTTTCGAGCAGGGGCAGCAGGTGCGCGAGCTGGCCGGCGGGGTCCGGGGCGGGCAAACCTGCCATGAGCAGGTGCTCTGCTGCCGCCATCCCCAGCAGGGGCCCCGCTACGTGTCCCTGAGCCTGAGCGCCCTGCACGACGCCCAGCAGGAGTTCAAGGGCATGCTCTTGGTGGGGCGCGACGTGACCGCGGTGGAGCGCCTCAAGCACCGGATGCGCCATTTGCGCCGCTGGCTCATCGCGGCGACTGCCGCTCTTGTCCTTTGCGCCGGGGGGCTGGTGGCCTATCCATATTTTTCCAGCAGCATGGTCCAGGAAACGACCCTGCACAGCGAGTTCCGCGAAAAACTGGTGCGCGACCGCCAGCTGCTGGGCTCCCTGTTGGCCGAGGACCTGGCCCAGGGCAAGCTGGACCGGGGCCAGGAGATATTGCGCCGCTTCTTCGCCGCCCCCGGCGACGGCTCCCTGCCCTACACCGGAGTGGTGGTGCTGGACAACGAAAAGAAGGTGCTGGAGTCCTACTACCCCAAAGGGGGAGAGGCGCAAAAGGCGGGAGCCAGCTACGGCCACATACCCTTTGAGGGCGGCCGCGAGGCCGACCACCGGGTGCTGCACGTTTTTCACCAGAACCAGGACCAGAACGGAAGCTGGGGCGAGTTGCTGGTGGCCTTCCCCTTGAGCTATCAGGACAAACCCCTGGGTTGGCTGCTTATCGGCCTGGACCCCACGGCTCTGCAAAAACGCTACGACCTGGACAAGGGGGAGCTGATCGAGTTGAAGCTCAGCTCGCCCAAATCCTAGGGACGGTGATGATCAGACCGCCTGCGCGAGCATGACGCCAACCCAAAAATACCGCCCCATCATGGTGGCCGGCACCGGCAGCCACGTGGGCAAGAGCGTGCTGGTCATGGGCCTGTGCCGGGTGTTCAAGCGCCGGGGCCTGGACGTGGCCCCCTTCAAGGCCCAGAACATGGCCCTGAACTCGGGCATCACCCCCCAGGGCCATGAGATCGGCCGGGCCCAGGTGGCTCAGGCCCAGGCCGCGGGCCTGGAGCCCTCGGTGGACATGAACCCCATCCTTATCAAGCCCGGCGGGGAGACCTCCGCCCAGATAGTGCTCATGGGCCGCCCCCTGGGCAACTACGCCGGGGCCGACTACTACAAGCTCAAGCCCCGCCTCACCAAGACGGTGACGGCCGCTTTCCGCCGCCTGAACGCCAGGCACCAGCTGGTGATCCTGGAGGGCGCGGGCTCCTGCGCCGAGGTGAACCTAAAGCGTCACGATCTGGTGAACCTGCCCATGGCCCGCCGGGCCGGGGCCAAGGTGATCCTGGCGGCGGACATCGACACCGGCGGGGTCTTCGCCCAGGTGCTGGGCACCCTCAGGCTGATGACCCCCGGCGAGCGCAAGATGATGGCCGGGGTGGTGATCAACAAGTTCCGCGGCGACGCCTCCCTGTTCAGCGATGGCATGGAGTACATCGCCAAGAAGGGTGGGGTGCCGGTGTTGGGCCTGGTGCCGCGCTTCGAGCACATCCTGCTGCCCCAGGAGGACGGGGTGGCCCTGGAGCGGGGCGAGCTGCGAGGGCGGGCCGGTTCGGTGCGGGTGGGAGTGGTTCGCCTGAGCCACATCAGCAACTACACCGACTTCGACGCCCTGGCCGCCAGCGAGGGGGTGGAGCTTTCCTGGCTGGAGCGCCCCGAGGAGTTGGCCGGGCTGGACCTGCTTGTTTTACCGGGCACCAAGAACACTCTGGCCGCCCTAAAGCGCCTGCAGCACAGCGGGCTGTTCGAGGCGGTCAAAGCCTTCCACAAGCTGGGAGGCAAGGTGCTGGGCCTGTGCGGCGGCTACCAGCTTCTGGGCGGGGAGATCGCCGATCCCCAGGGGGTGGAGGGGCCGCCCGGCTCGGAAGCGGGCCTGGGCCTGCTGCCCGTGTCCACGGTCATGGCCGGAGACAAGACCACCACCCAGGTGCGGGCCGCCTGCACAGAGAGCCTTCCCTTCGCGGTGCCCGGCGAGGTCTCCGGCTACGAAATCCACATGGGCCGCACCGAGCCCCAGGGCCATGGCCGCCCCGCCTTCCGCCTGACCCAGGTTCTGGGGCAAGGGGCCGACCAGGACGAGGGGCAGGTGAGCCCCGACGGCCGGGTGGTGGGCACCTATTTGCACGGGGTCCTGGACAACGACGACTTGCGTTCGTCCCTGCTGGCCTGGGCCAGGGGCGGCGCGGCCCCGGAACAGGCCGATGATTACGCCGCTTTCCGCGAAAAGCAGTTCGATCTGCTGGCCGACCTGCTGGAGCAACACCTGAACCTGGAAGGTTTGCTGGAGCCGGTGGCGGCCGGAGAATAAACTTGACGAGGCAGGAACTCTGGCGTAGGAGATAAGGCAACATAGAGGAAACGGCGCCGCGAGGCTTAATAGGGAAGACGGTGCGATACCGTCGCGGTCCCGCCGCTGTAACCGGGGACAAAGGCTGCCACAAGCCACTGCCGTTCATCAGGACGGTGGGAAGGCGCGGCCCGAGGATGATCCGGGAGCCAGAAGACCTACCGTTTCCACCGAAGTCCAGGCCGGCGGCGACCGGTGTTGGCGGCCATCATGGGCCGCCCGGCTTCGGCTGGGGAGATCAAGCAAACTGGGTGCAGTCCCTCCGTTCCGCAAGGAACGGGGGTTTTTTTATGGTTAGCCCCGGATGGCTACCGGGGCAAAGTGGGAGGCGGACGCCTCCCGGCATATCGGACTGGATGCGTGGAAGTGGCGTGAGATTCGCCCGCTGCCCCGCAGCCGTGAGGGGAACGAAAGCCCAACAAGCCACTGTCGCGCTAGGCGCGATGGGAAGGCGGGCCGGTAGGACGCCCCAAGCCGGAAGACCCATCCAGCTCCGCAACCTCGAGGGAGGAATTTAATGAGGAAGTCGCTGGTTATATTGGCCGGACTGGCCCTGATGGCCACTCAGGCCGTGCCGGTTTGGGCCGCGGAGGCCACCGCCGAGGAAGAAGGCAAGGCCAAGGCGGTGCACCAAGGCGAGATGGTGGTCACTGCCACCATGACCGAGGAAGACATCAACAAAGTCCCCTCCACCACCTTTGTGGTGACCGACCTGGAAATCAAGGAAAAGGCCCAGTGGAGCCTGATGGACGCCCTGCGCGACGTGCCCGGCGTGTACATCCGCAGCAACGGCCCCTTCGGCGGAGTTTCCAGCCTGACCATGCGGGGCACCCAGGCGGGCCAGACCCAGCTCATGCTGGACGGGGTGCGCCTGGCTGATCCCATCAGCACCAGCGGGGGCATGGACATGGCCAACCTGCTCACCGGCGGCATCTCCCAGATCGAGGTGGTGCAGGGCCCCCAGTCCACCCTCTATGGCTCCGACGCCATGGCCGGCGTGGTGAACATCAGAACCAAGCGCGGCCAGGGAGCGCCCAGCGGCTGGGCCTCGGCCGGGTATGGCTCCTACGGCACCTGGCAGGGCACTGCCGGCACCCAGGGCCAAATAGACCGCTTCAACTTCATGCTCTCCGGCGGCGGCATCAGCACCGACGGCGTTTCCAAGGTGAAGGACGGCAGCGAGGACGACCCCTACAGCGCCTACCAGTTCAACGGGCGTTTTGGCTTTGACATCAACGACAACACCGAAGTCTTCATGATCGGCTACTACAACAAGGCCGACATGGACTACGACGGCTACGTGAACGGCAAATACGCAGACACCGCCGACAACGTGAAGACCGAGTCCTACACCGGCATCGTGGGCCTGACCAACTCGCCCTTTGCCTGGTGGAACCACAAGCTGACCTTCTCCTACGGCTCGGTGGATCACGACTACAGCGACGACTCCACCTACAAGTCCTACCTGACCACCGCCCAGTGGCGGCACAACCTGCTCTACAAGGACATCAACACCGTCACCCTGGGGGTGAACTGGCAGCAGGAGCAGGGCGAATACAGCACCACCTGGGACAGCCTGGGCCAGCAGAGCGTGGACACCCTGAGCTTCTATCTGCAAGACCAGCTCAAGGTGCTGGAGGGGCTTTACCTCCTGGGCGGCGTGCGCAACGACCATCACGACGACTTCGGCGGCCACACCACCTGGCGGGTGGGCGCCTCCTACAACCTGGCGGCCACGGGCACCACCTTCAAGGGCACCTACGGCACCGGCTTCAAGGCCCCCAGCCTGTACCAGCTCTACAGCCCCTACGGCGACAAGGATCTGGACCCGGAGAAGAGCAAGGGCTGGGACCTGGGCGTGGTGCAGCTGTTGTGGAACAAGCGCATCGAGCTGGGCCTGACCTACTTCAACATCCAGACCGATGACCTGATCAGCTTCGACATGAACACCTGGACCTATGAGAACCTGGACGAGGTGAAGAGCCAGGGCCTGGAGTTCTACGCCAAGGCCCACCTGCTGTCTTGGCTGGCGGTGGACTTCTCCTGGACCTACACCGACGCCCAGGACCAGAGCACCGACAAGGACCTGGCCTACAACCCCCGGGACAAGGGCACCCTGGGCGTGCGCCTGCCTCTCATGGGCGACCGCCTGAACATCAGGGTGTGGGGATTGTACGTGGGTGACCGCTACACCGACGCGGCCAACACCGGCGAGGTGGACTCCTACATCACCGTGAACGCCGCGGCCACCTACAAGCTCACCAAGTGGCTCAGCGTTTACGGCAACGTGGTCAACCTGTTCGACGAGGACTACGTGGAGATCGCCGACTACAGCACCCTGGGCCTCAGCGGGTTCATCGGCTTGCGGGCCGAGTTCTAATCAGCCCTCCAACGCTCCCCGTAGCGGGCCCAAGCGCCTTGGGGTCCGCTACGGGGGGCTCTCATTTCGTCAGTCAGTAGATCCGTAGACCACGCCGAAGGGCTTGCCGCCCTCGGGCATGGGGCCGTAGCTCAGCGAGCCGTCGGCCCGCATCCACAGGCCCTGGGCTTTGCCGTCCGCCTGGGTTGGCGCGGCGGCCGGTTTGGCCGCGCCCACCACGGGAGCGGCCGCGGGCTTGACCGGAGGGGCGGCGGGCTTGGCCTCGGCCTTTTCTGCCTTGGCCTGCGCCTTGGCTTCAGCCTTTTTGGCTTTGGCCTGCGCCTCGGCCTTGGCCTGAGCCATGGCCTTGGCTTCGGCGGCTTGCTGGGCCATGCGCTGCTGTTTGTTCAAGGGCGCGGGCTTGGCCTGGGGCTTGGGCTTGGCCAGAGCCAGGGGCTTGGCGCCCACTGGCCGCTGGGCGGGCGGCTTGGCTGCCGGCTTGGCCGCCAGGGCGGGCGCTTGGGGAAGCGCCTTGGGACTGGGGGTGGCCACCGGCTTGGTCTTGGCCACTGTCTTGGCCTTGGCCTGGACATAGCCCTGGGTCGGGCGGAGTGTCGCCTTTTGGGTGTAGGCGCGCTCGGACAGAGGGGTCATGGGCTGGGCCGCCAGCCGGCTAACCGGCTGGGCCTTTTGCCCCCCAAGTTGTGCCAGGTGACGGGTGGCCAGGGGATAGTAGCGGGGCAGGGTTTGCACCGCCAAGCGGAACTGCTCCTGGGCCTGGGGGGTGCGCCCCTGCCAGGCCAGGATGACCCCCATGTTGTTGTGGGCCTTGGCCACGCCCTGGGAGCGGGCGAATACCTGGAAGGCCTCGTCGTCGCGCCCCTGGCGGGCCAGCAAGAGCCCCAGGTTGTTGGCCGCCAGGCGGTGCTCCGGGTCCAGGGCCAGAGCCCGGCGCAGGCTGGCCTCGGAGCCGCGCAGGTCCCCGGCCATGGCCAGGGCCAGGGCCAGGTTGTTGTACAGGGCCGGGTTGTTGGGGCGCGATTGCAAGGCGGAGCGGAAGGCGTTCATGGCCTGGCGGGGCTGGCCCCGGCGGTTGTGAATCACGCCCAAGAGATTCTGGGCCCGCCACAGGGAGGGGTCCAGGCTCACCGCTCGGGTCAGGGATTTTTCCGCCCCGGCCAGATCGCCCAGGCCCATCTGGCACAGGCCCTGGCCCTGCCAGAACACCGCGTTGCCCGGCTGCTGGGCGCAGAGGCGCGCGAAGCTCTTTTGGGCCTCTTCGTAGCGGCCCATGCGCAGGTCCAGCCCAGCCAGCTTGCCTTCCAGGCGCTGACGGCTGGGGCCCTTGGCCTCCTTCAGGGCCAGGCGGTAGTTGTTCATGGCGTTGTAGATGGAGCCCTGGGAGGCCATGATGTCGCCCTGGGCCTCCATATCGCTTGCCGTGGCGGGCATGCGGTCGGGGTCGGGGCTTTTTTCCGGAGTGGCCGAATGGGCGGCCAGCAGGGCCTCGGCCTCGCCGCGTTGCAGCCAGCGGGCGTTGTTTTGCTGGCTGCCGGCGCAGCCGCCCAACAGGATCAGGCCCAGACCGGCCAGCAGGGCCGTGGCCAAAAGAAGTGCTTGGTGTTTACGCATGGTACAGCCTCACTTTAGTGCATCAGGTTCTGGCTGACGCGGATAACCGCCGGGCCGGCCATGACCACCATGATGGCGGGAAAAATCATGAACAAAACTGGGAACAGCAGCTTAAGGGGAATCTTGGCCGCGGCCTCCTCCGCCTGCTGGCGTCGCTGGGTGCGCACCGAGTCCGAGTGAACCCGAAGCGAGCGGCCCACGCTGACCCCGAAACGGTCGGCCTGGATGAGCATGGTCACCAGACCGCCCACGCCATCAACCCCGCAGCGGTGGGCCAGGTTCTTGAGCGCCATCTGGCGGGGGATGCCCGCCCTCAGCTCCAAGGAAACCAGGGTGAACTCCCCGCCCAGCACCGGGCAGGATATCTTCACCTCCTGGGACACCCGGCTGATGGCCTGGTCCAGACCCAGGCCCGCCTCCACCGATATGACCAATAGGTCCAGCACGTCGGGCAACTCCCGGGTGATGGCCTTGCGCCGGGCGCGGATGCGCCGTTCCAGAATGAGCTGGGGCAAAAAGAAGCCCAGGGTGGCCGAGCCCACCAGGGCCAGGATCAGTTGCAGGTTGCCCAGGCGGCCGGGGATGGGGCTGATGAGCAGCAAGATGGGGTAGGCGATGAGCATGGCCACCTTGATGCCCAGGAAGGTGTTCACCGCGCTGGGGGAGTAGAAACCGCCTTGCAGAAGCTTGGCCCTGAGGTCGCTCTCCTGCCAGTTTTGGCGAGGCTTGGCCGGCTTGGCCAAATGGTTGAGCAGCCGGAACAGCAGCCTTTTGAGTTGCCCCTTCAGGGGCTTTTCCCCCTCGCCGGACGCGGTCGTCTGGCCGCTCAGTTGCCGCAGGCGGCGCTGCAGGCTTTTATCCCGCTTCACCGAGAGGGAGGCCAGGGCCAACGCGATCAGCAGCACCGCCAGGCCGAAGGCCAAGCCGATCAGCCACAGAGATGAGTCGGCGCCAAGGGCGTTCAGGATATTCATCTCACACCTTCAGGTTGATGAGTTTGCGGATGACCAAAATGCCCAGCCCCTGAAAACAGCCGCCCACTATCAGCAGGGTTTTGCCCATGGGGTGCTCGAACAAGATGCCCAGGTAGTTGGGGCTCAGAAACCACAGGGCCCCCAACAGGCCCGGAGCCATGAGGCACAGAATGTAGGCGCTGATGCGCCCCTCGGCCGACAGGGCCTTCACCTGGCGCAGCAGGGAGAAGCGGGCCCTGGTGATGTGGCCGATGTTGTCCAGAATCTCGGTGAGATTTCCGCCGATCTCCCGTTGCAGGGCCACGGCGGTGGCGAAGAACTTGACGTCCTGCAGGCCCACCCGCCGGGTTAGGTCCACCAGGGCGTCGTCCAGCCCCTTGCCGAATGAGTAGTCCTCAAAGGTGCGGGCCAGTTCCTCGGCCACCGGGTCTTCCAGCTCCTGGGAGGCCATCTTGAGCCCCGAGCCGAAGGAGTGCCCGGCCCTGAGCGCCCTGGCCATCAGGTCCACCGCCTCCACGAACTGCTCCTCAAAGGCGGCCAGGCGGCGCTTGCGCAAAAAACGCAGCCACATCAGGGGCAGCACCCCGCAGCCCACGGCCAGAATCAGGCCCGTGGTCAGGCCGCTCTCCAGCAATCCTCCCAAAAAGCCCAGGCTGGTCAGCACCCCGCTCATCAAGACCAGGGTGCCCAGGTTGCAGGGAGAGCCCGCTTGGTGGATGAGTAGCTCCAGGTCGGAGATGTTGGGCAAATGCCCCAGCAGGCGGTTCAGGTAGGGGATGGTAGAGTAGGAGCGGTCGCGGAAATAGCTTTGTATGGCCTGCTCCATGACCGCGTCGCCGGGGGCTAGGGTGGACAGGCGGCGCTCGATGGCCGCCGCCCGGGCCGCCTGCCCGGCGAACAGCAGGTTGTAGACCGCCCAGGCCGCGCCCAGCATGGCCAGGAAGATCAGCGCGGTGAGTCCCCAGATCATAGGCCGCTCCTCGCCGGATCGCCGCCGCCGAACAGGCCGGCCTCCAGGTCGATGCCGTAGGCGGCGATGCGGTCACTCCAGCGGGGCCGGATGCCGGTGGGCCCGAAGTGCCCCACCACCCGTCCGCGCTCGTCCACGCCGGTTTGCTTAAAGATGAATATCTCCTGCATGGTCAGGGTGTCGCCCTCCATGCCGGTGAGTTCCTGCACGCTGGTCACCCGCCGGGAGCCGTCGGCCAGGCGGCTTACCTGGATCACGATCTGGATGGCGCTGGCGATCTGCTGACGGATGGCTTTGTCGGGGATTTCCAGCCCAGCCATGGAAATCATGGTCTCCAGGCGGCTGATGGCGTCGCGGGCGCTGTTGGCGTGCACCGTGGTCAGGCTGCCGTCGTGGCCGGTGTTCATGGCCTGCATCATGTCCAGGGCTTCGCCGCCGCGCACCTCGCCCACCACGATGCGGTCGGGCCGCATGCGCAAGGCGTTCTTGACCAGGTCGCGCATGGCCACCTCGCCCAGGCCCTCGATGTTGGGCGGGCGGGTCTCCAGGCGTACCACGTGCTCCTGTTGCATTTGCAGCTCGGCCGAGTCCTCGATGGTCACGATGCGATCGCGGTGGGGGATGAAGGAACTGAGCACGTTCAACAAGGTGGTCTTGCCGGTGCCGGTGCCGCCGGAGATAAGCATGTTCAGGCGAGCCTTGACCGAGGCCTCCAAAAACTTGGCGGTCTGGGCGCTGAAGGAGCCCAGGCGCACCAGGTCGTCCACCCTGAGGGGGTCGCGGGCGAACTTACGTATGCTCAGCGCCGGGCCGTCCAGGGCCAGGGGAGGAATCACCGCGTTGACGCGGCTGCCGTCGGCCAGGCGGGCGTCCACCATAGGGCTGGACTCGTCGATGCGCCGGCCCACCCCGCTGGCGATCTTGTCGATGATCTTGAGCAGGTGCTCGTCGTTGCGGAAGCGCACCGGGATGCGCTCCAAACGGCCGCCGCGCTCCACGTATACCTTGCTGTAGCCGTTGACCAAAATCTCGCTGATGCTGTCGTCGGCCAACAGCGGCTCCAAGGGCCCCAGGCCCATGACCTCGTTTTTTATCTCCTTGGCCAGGGCCTCGCGCTCGGGCAGGGTCATGGGCTCCGGCTCGGCCGCCACCACCATGCGGATGGCCTCCTCCAACTCCGCGTTTGCTTGGCCGTCCTGGGTGCTGGTGAGCACCGACAGGTCTAGGGACTCGATGACCTTGTAGTGGATGCGGGCCTTCATCTCCTGCAGGGCCATGTCCCGCTGGAGGTCGCGCCCGCTTTCGGCGCGCAGTTGAGCGGCCGGGGAAGCCCCTCCCAATCTGGCCCTGAGGCTCATTTGCCGTCTCCGTTGCCGCTGAACAGTTCCTTGGCCAGGGCGGCCACCGACTTACTCCACTTGGAGCGGGGCCAGTCGCGCACCGGCGGCCTGCCCGCGTTGGCCGCAGCCATGAGCACCGGGCTTTCGTTGGGCAGCACGGCCAGGGGGTCCATCTTCAGCACCCGGGCCACCTCCTTGGCGGAAAGGCATTGTTTGGCTCCGTGGCGGTTGACCACCAGGGCCACCTCGTCCTTTTCCCGGCCCAGGTTGTGGCAAAGCTCCAGGGCCCTGCGGGCGGCCTTGAGACCCAGAACGGTGGGTTCGGTGACCAGCAAGAGCAGCTTGGCCCGGTCCAGGGCGGCCAGGCTGGCCTCGTCCACCCGGGAGGGAAGGTCGGCCACCACCAGGGCGTGCTCGCTCAAAGCCAGCTCCAGGGCCCGCTCCACGTGGGGGCCCTTGATCTCCTCGGCGGCCACCGCGTCTCCCGGCGAGGCCAAAAGGCGCAGGCCTGGCGCGGCGTCCACCATCAGGCTGTCCATGAGCAGGCTGTCCAGGCGCTCGAACTCCTCCACCACGTGCAGCATGCTGCGGGTGGGCTCGATGTCCAGCAGGGCGGCCAGGTCGCCGCCGGCCAGGTCCAGGTCCACCAGGGCCACCCGCGCTCCCATGCTCTGGCTGGCCACCCAGGCCAGGCTGAGCGCCAGGGAGCTGGCCCCCACCCCGCCCTTGACTCCCATCACCCCCAGCAGGGTGCCCTGCTGGTCGCTGGGCGCGCTGGAGGCCATCAGCCTTTGCAGGGCATCGGCAAAGGCGGGCCCATCGGCCTGGCTGGGCAGGTATTCGCGCACCCCCAGGCGCATGGCCAAAAGGATCGCCTCGGAGCTGAGGTTGTGGGACCAGGCCACCAGGGAGGCCCGGTGCGCCCCCCGGCGCAGGCGGGCCAACAGCTCGCTCAGGCCCGCCTCCTCGGGGTCGAACTCCACCAAGAGCACCTCGGGCTGCAGTTGCAGGGCCTTGCGCTCAAACTCCTCCACCGCGGATTCCAGGCCGAGGAGTTTGGCCTGGGGCGCGCCCGACACCAACTGGCGCAGGCGTTCGCCTCCCTGACGGGTGAGGTGATATGCCAAAATCTGGGGATCGTTATTGCTCACGGACCTTCTCCTACTGAATCAAACTTGGCACCGTGGCTCTGGTGCCGTAGTTTCCCCCCCCGCTGTTGCTGCCGATCAGCGCGCGGTCGCACTGCAAGAAAAAGCGCGCCCTGCTCGAGTCGGCTTCGGTCAGCACCAAATGGGCGAAGCCCACCACCTTGGACATGGTGGAGGTGCTGCCCGGCTCCACCACCGGCACCAGCACCTCCCAGGAGTCGGCCGCCCCGTCGCCGTCGGTGTCTGTGCCTTGGGACTGGAAGCGGTCGGCCAGGGCGTTCATGGTGGCGGTGCTCAGATTGCCGTTGATCACGTTGATGCTGTCGCCCACCTTCAACTCCGGGGTGGTGAGCCCGCCGCCGACGTAGTTGCGCACGGTCACGTCGTTGGTGGGCCAGGTGAAGAAGCTGGTCCACTCGGCGGTTTCGCTGTTCTCGTTGTTGAAAAGCAGCTCGGCCCCGCAGTTAGGGCTGCCGGCATCGGTCAGGGCCGAGGCGTGGATGGCCAGGGGTAGGTCCACCGCCGCGGCGTCGGCCAGGCCCGCCCAGCCCAGGAAGGCGGTGGAGGTGGCATGGAGCCCCACCGAGCCATAGCCCACCAGCCCGGCGAAGAAGGTGTTGACCGGCCCGTTGGCCAGTTCGTCGCGGCGCACCGTGGCCTGGAAACCGGTAATATCGTTGGGGTCGCTGCTGCCGGTAAGGCCGGGGTCGAAGGCGTCGGCCTCGGTGTCCCAATAGCCGATCACCGCGTCATCGCTGCGCAGGGACAGGTTGACCCCGTGGGCCTGGTTGGCCAGCGACACCTGTTGGGCGGTGGCCACGGCGGTGATGGGCTGCACCGAGATTTCGCCGTTTTCGCCGAAGGAGACCATGGTGGCCGCTCCGGCCAGGGCCGCGGCGTCGGCCGCGTTTTGCAGCTCGCCCTTGGTGGAGTAGAGCAATCCCAGATCCACCGCCGCGCCGGTGAGACCCACCAGGGCGGTGAGCATGAATGCCGCCAATGCCGCCATGGCCCCGCTCTGACCGCGCCACAGGCGGGCCAGGCTGGGGAATCGCTGGGGGCTATGGGCTTGGGCAGGCCGCATGGGTACTCTTTCTTATTCCACCAGCTTGGGCGTCGTCGCCCGGCTGCCGAAGTTGCCGCCTCCGGTGGTGCTGCCCGGCACCACTAGGCCGCACTGCAGCACGCCGGTGATCTCTTTGTAAGGAGCGTTGCGCACCTCGGTGATTATCAGGTGGGCGAAACCGACGATGGTGGCGCTGCTGGCGCCGCTGCTGGTGCCGCCTATCACCGGCAGCAATACTTGCCAGGCGTCGGCGTTGCCGTCGCCGTCAAGGTCGGTGCCCTCGGACTGAAAACGGTCAGCCAAGGCATCAAAGGTGTGGGTGCTCAGGTTGCCGTTGATTACGTTGACCTCGTCGCCCACCTGGAGCGCGGGCACGCTGAGGGTGCCGTCCACGTAGTCGCGCACGTTGGGGTCGTTGGAGGGGGAGGTGAAAAAGCTGGTCCACTCGGCGTTCTCATCGTTTTCATCGTGGAAGTAGATGGTCTCGCCGCATATGGGTCCGTTGCCGCTGTTCAAGACTTCTTCCTTGATCGCGACCGGCAGGTCCACCATGCCGTCGCCCGCCGAACCGGCATAGCCCAGTTCGGCGGTGGACAGGGCGGTAACGTTGACCACGCTGAAGCCCACCGCGCCGGCGAAGATGGTGTTTACCGGCGAGTTGGCGATGTTGTCGCGGCGCACCACTACCCGGCAGGCGCTAAGATAATTGGGGTCGCTGCTGGGGCCGATGTGGTCGGGGTCGAAGTCCTTGTCCGGCTCCACCCACAGCCCCAGGGTGATGTCTTCGAGACGCAGTTGCAGGTTGACCCCCAGCGCCTGGTTGGCCAGGGCGACTTGCTGGGCCGTGGTTATGGCCACGTCGGGCTGGGCCATGACGTTGCGGTCCTGGTCATAGGTGACCAGGGTGGAGGCCCCGGCCAGGGCGGCGGCGTCGGCCGCGTTTTGCAGTTCGTTCTTGGTGGCGTACAGGAGCCCCAGATCCACCACCGCGCCGATCATGCCCACCATTACCGTGAGCATGATGGCAGCCACGGCGGCTACGCCGGCCCGCTCCCCCTTGAGCAGCCTGCCAAGCTTACCAAGCCAAGTCGTGTCCAAATCGGCCCTCCAACTCCTGAGGGGAAAGTGGCGGACCCTGGGGGCGGGCCGCCTTGGGGGTGGCCAGCTTGCCCAGCATGAAAAAGGCGAAATCGTCCGGATCGCTGAAAGTGGTGACGGGGTTGGGCCCCAGGCGCTCCTGGCCCGGCCGCACGATGCGAGGGGTGACCACGATGAGCAGTTCGGTCTTGTTTTTCTTGAACTCGGTGCTGCGGAACAAGGCCCCCAGGACGGGCAGGTCGCCCAGCACCGGGAACTTGCTCACCGACTGGGTGATGTCGTTGCGGAACAGCCCGGCGATGGCGAAGCTCTGGCCGTCGGCCAGCTCCAACTGGGTCTTGGCCTTGCGGGTGGTCAGACCGGGCACGGTGAAGCCCTCCACCACCACCGCGGTGGTCCAGTCCAACTCGCTGACCTCCGGGGCCACGGTAAGGCGGATGCGCTTGCCGGGGCGCACCTCGGGCAAAAAGCTCAACTGCACGCCGAACTTCTTATAGGTGATGGTGATGTTCTCCCGCTGGGGCACCGGGATGGGAAACTCGCCGCCCGCCAGGAAGTCGGCCTGCTGGCCGCTGGCCGCCACCAGGTTGGGCTCGGCCAAGATTTTGGCCAGGCCGTTCTCCTTGAGGATGTCCAAAAAGGCCGAGATCTGGGTCTGGCCCGAGTGGAAGCCGCCCATGGCGTTGACCTTGTCCGACAGCAGCAGGGTGCCGTCGGTTTGGGGGGTTATGAGCCCGCCCAGCATGGTGTAGAGGAAATCGCCGGTGAGCGGGTTGAGGATGCGCAGGTTGATGTTCATGCGCTTGGTCACCTTGCGGCTCACCTCGGCGAAGCGCACCTGCAACTGGACCTGCTGGTTGCCGCCCACCTCCAGGAGGCTGGTGGTCTGCTTGGGGGCGTAGGCCTCGGTGAGGGCCTCGGCCCGCTTCTTGGCCTCCAGGGAAGACACCTGGCCCGAGAGCACCACCGACCCGGCCAGGCCGCGCACCTCCACCGGCTCGTTGGGCAGGATCTGGTAGAGCTGCTCCTTGAGGCTGGTGAGGTCGCGGATCACCACCACCTCGAACACCTCCAGGAGGCGGTCTTGCTGGTCCCACAGGCTGACGTTGGTGGTGCCCACGCCCAGGGCGTTGAGGTAGAGCTGGCGGGGGGTGACCATGACCACGTCGGCCACCTGGGCCCGGCCCACGCTCACCCGCCCGGCGGGCACCGGCAGCTTGAGCAGGCGGGAATGCCCCAACTTGAGCACCTCCCGCCGTGGCTCGGCCGCCGTGGCGTTGCCCGAGGCCAGGGCGAAACACCCGGCCAGCAAGAGGGCCAGGAACATGTATGACAAGCGGACCTGGGCAGACACAGTCCTGACCTCCTTTATAGAATCTGACGGCTGAGCTTGACCCCCTTGAGAACTTCCACTACCGTGCCTTGGGGTTGCTCGGGGCCGGCCGCCACGGCCGGGGCCTTGGGGGCGGCCCGGGGCACCAGGCCCGACAAGCTCACCCCGTTGCCCCGGTTGGGCTCGCGGTCCGACTGGTTGCGCAGGGCCAGCACTACCCGCCCCTCGTTGGAGGCCAGGGCCAGGCGCTCGGCCTGCGCCGGCTTGAGCTGCAGAGTGACCACCTTGACCTTGTTGGTGCGGCCGCGACCCTTGTCGTCGCGCTGAATCTTTTCGCCCACGGTGAGCACGTTGATGTCTTCCAGCACGGTGCGGCTCACCGGGTCGTTGCGGAAGGCGCCCCCGGCCAGGGTGACCAGCACGTCCACCTTGTCGCCGGGCTGCACGAAGCCGCCCACCCCGATGACCTCATCCACCTTCACGGTCATGGCCCTGAATCCCGGCGGAACCACCGCCGAGAGACCGCCCGCCGCGCCCTGGGGGGCCAACTTGGCCGCCAGCACCACCTCGCCCATGACCATGGGGCCCTTGAGCACCCGGCCCAGGACTTGCTTGGGCTGGGCGAAGCGCCCCGGCGGCAGGGCCTTCACCGGCCAGGACTGGACGCTCAGGTCCTGGGCCGAAAGTTGTTGCCCGGCGGGCAGCACCCGCGCGGCCACCACCACCGGTGCCAGTTGCAGCTTTTGGCCTGCCTGGCCGGCGCTCTGGGCCTTGACCCACTGGTGGGCCCCCCAGGCGGCGGCCCCGGCCAAAAGCACGGCCAAGACCAGAAAAATCAGCGGACCTTTACGCGACATGGCAGACCTCACTCATGGCGCATCACCGTAGTGGCGCTCAAATTGACTTCGCTGAGAGACGCGGGTATCAGGGCTCCCAGCATGGGCAGTTCGTAGGTGCTGTCCACCTGCACCGAGACCAGGGTGCCGGAGGTGTATTCGGCGCCGGTGGAGGTCACGGTAAAGCTTCCGGGAAAACCGGCCTGGGTGAGCAGGGTCTGTACATGGGTTTCCACGTCGGTGTCGGTGATGTCGCCGGGATTCAAGAGGCTGGCCATGCGGGCGCCGTCGCGGCTGGCGTTGACCAGCATCTGCTTGGCGTACCAGGCCGAGCCCAGTTCCACCACCGAGAACACCAGCAGCAAGAACACCGGCAGAAACAGGGCGAATTCCACGGCCACCGAGGCGCGTTCCGAAAGTAATCGCCTGAACAGCTTCATCGCTACACCCCTCTGACCAGGGCCAGCCAGAGCGCTCCGGCGCATATGGCTAGGCCGTAGGGCAGATCCAGGCCCTTGGCCGCGGCCCAGCCGTGGCGGAGGCCAGCGGGGCCCCGGGCCACCAGTACCCTAAGCAGGGCCAGGGCCCCGCCGCAGAGCACGGTGCACAAAAACAGGTCCACCGCGCCCCAGGGCCCCACGAAGATTCCCAGGGCGGCCAGGGCCTTGACGTCGCCCGCGCCCACCGCGCCCAGGAAAAAGAAAATGGCCATGAGCCCGAAGGCCACCAGGCCGCCTCCCAGAGCCGGGGACAGGGCGGACCATCCCCCGGCCATGAGGGCCAAAACCAGGCCGCAGCAGGCGGCCAGGGCGTTGAGCGCATTGGGAATGCGCAGGCTGGCCAGGTCGTAGCTGGCCATGATCAGGCCGAACAGGGCCATCACCAGAAGATTGCCCTGGCCGGCCCCCACATGGAGGGCCAACCAGGGCAAAAAAAGGCAGGCGGGGAGCAGGCCCCAGCTGGGTCCGCTCAACTGGGATATTGCACTGCTCTCCGCCCGCGCCAACATAAGTTCGGCCTTTTCCCCACCGGCCTGCCCTAGCTGCCGGAGGTGTTCAGAGCGGTGGTCGCCGCTTCGATCTTGGTGGTCACCGTGGTGCCCAGGGTGTAGGCCGCGGTGGCGATGGCCGCCCCGATCAGGGCCAGCAAAAGGGCGTATTCCACAGCGCTGATGCCCGAGTCGTCAGTGACGAGCTTCTTGATTTCTTGCCAGGCCTTCATTTTCTTCCTCCTGTCTTGGGGAATAGGGGTTCGTCAGGACCGGGTAACTTGTTCGCTTTGGCAAGTTATATAAACAAGAATGGTGCCAAGAGGCCCCAAAAGGAAAAAATAGCCGAAACATGGGGGCCTTGGTGAATAAATTATCTTTAAAATCAAATATATAAAAAATGAGGCCGATTCAGGCGAGGCGGGGGAGGGTGAAGAAAATAGGGGCTGCGGGCATCCCCAAAAATGGCTGAGTTACGATATCGTAATTACGTAATGGTAATAAAGGGCGGATCAGCGGCGGCGGCGGGCTTCCAGGCCCGGGTGGCTGATGCCCAGCTTGTCCAGCTTGTAAGACAGAGCCCGGGGCGAGATTCCCAGCATCTGGGCGGCTCGGCTCTGCACCCAGTCGCATTTGCGCAGGGCGTCCTCGATGGCCAGGCGCTCCAACTCGGCCAGATCCAGGGTGGGCAGGCTGCCGTTGTCGCCGTTTTCCGGCACTTGCTGGCTCAGGCCCAGGTCCGAGGGCCGGATGTCCTGGCCCGCGGCGAACAGCACCGCCCGCTCCACCGAGTTGCGCAACTCGCGGATGTTGCCCGGCCAGTGATAGGCCTGGATGGCCTCGGCCGCCTCGGGGGAGAAGCCGCGTTCCAGGCAGCGGGTCTCCTGGCAGAACTTTTTCCGGAACATCTCGGCCAGTGGCAGGATGTCCTGCTCGCGCCGCCTTAGGGGCGGAATATGGATGGGGGCCACGGAAAGGCGGTAGAAAAGGTCTTCCCGGAAGGCGCCCTCGGCCACCGCCTTCTCCAGGTCCAGGTTGGTGGCGGCGATGATGCGCACGTCCACTTTGATGGAGCGCGAGCCGCCGATGGGCTGCACTTCCTTGTCCTCAATGGCCCGGAGGGTCTTGGCCTGGGTGGCCGGGCTCATGTCCCCCACCTCGTCCAGGAACAGAGTGCCGCCGTGGGCCTGCTGGATGCGGCCCGCTCTGGCCTTGTGGGCCCCGGTGAAGGCTCCTTTTTCGTGGCCGAACAGCTCGCTTTCCAAAAGGGTTTCGGTGAGCGCCGCGCAGTTCACAGTGACCAGGTTGGCCTCCTTGCGGGGGCTGTTGGCGTGGATGGCCCCGGCCAACAGGCTCTTGCCGGTGCCGGTCTGGCCGGTGAGCAGCACCGTGACGTCGGCCTCGGCCACCCTGGCCACCTTGTCCAGCACCTGGCGCATGGCCGGGCTCTGGGCCACCAGGGACTGCAAGTGGTAGATGTAGGGCTGCTCGTGGCGCAGGTAGTCCACCGCGTAGTTGAGCTGGGCCTTGTTGAGCGCCCGGCGCACGGTGAGGCGCAGGTGCTCCAGGTTCAGGGGCTTTTGCTGAAAGTCGAAGGCCCCGCTCTGCATGGCCACCACGGCCACGTCCACCGTGCCGTAGCCGGTGATGATTATCACCGGGGTGCCGGGCAAATGCTCCTCCACGTAGGCCAGAAGCTCCTCGCCGCTGGCTCCGGGCATGCGCAGGTCGGTGATGACCAGGTTGAAGCCGCGTTTCTCCAGCAGGGCGATGGCCTCGTCGCCGCGCCCCGCCTCGGTAACCGCGTGGTTGTCCATGGACAGGGCCTCGGCCACTATTTGGCGGGTGTCGTGGTCGTCGTCCACCAGCAATATTTGATGCCTGGTCCGCAAAGCCTTATCCCTGGTTTTCGCTTATGTAGCGCCTGAGGAAAGGAAGCACCTCGTGGGTGAACTTGAGGGGCTTTTCAAAATAGGGCCGCCGCCGGGCCACCAGTTCCTGACGGGTCTCCTCTTCCCAGAAAAAGGCGGTGAGAAAAATCACGTCGTTGAAGTCGAAGTCCTTGGACAGCCAATCGGCCAGTTCGAAGCCGTTGGCCCCCGGGAGCTTGATGTCCAACAGCGCCGCGTCGGGAAAACGGTTGGTCTGACGGAACCAGGCCATGGCCTCTTCGGCGCTGCCCGCCGAGGCCACCTCGTATCCGTCGGATTCCAGCCAGTCCCCGAATGTCTGCAGGACTCCCGGTTCGTCGTCCACTATCAATATGAGACTCAACCCTGCCCCCCTTGCTTTTTATCGGGATGCAGGCGGTACATGCTCGCCTTGCCCACCTGTCCATCATATACCAAATCCACCTGGCCTTGGCTCAAGCGTTCCAGCTCCTTTACCGTGTCCTCTATGTCCTCGATGGCCGTTTCGGCGTTGACCAAGCCCGAGGACAGGGGGCCTTGGTCCGCGGGCATCTTGTGCTGGAACATCTCGTTGACCCCCCGGATCACCGAAAGGCTGTTGCGCACCCGGTGGCTCACCGTGCCGGTGTAGCGCCTGAGGGCGGCTTTTTCCAACATGCGGTTTTCCCGGCGCAGATAGAGCAGGGTGTAGGCGCCGCCCGCCGCGGCCAACAGCACCAGGCTGATCAGGGCGATGGCCCCGAAGCGGTTCAAGGTGCGCTGGCCCTGGGCCCCCAGCCCGGCGGTGTTTTCCACCACCGCCACGATGAAGCTGTCCTCCATGGTGCGCCAATACAGGTGGGCCGTTTCCAGGCCCAGCCCCTGCACCAGGCTGCCTCCGGCCCCGAACTTGCCCTCCTGGGCCGCCTTCAGCCCCTTGGCCATGGCCTGGGACAGGGCCCCGGAGGCCAAAAAGATGTTGGCGCTTTCCCGGGCAATCTGGTCGGTGGCCACCCCCAGGGTCCCCTTGGAGTCCATGAGCCAGAGGCTGACCCCGTGGGTTCCCGGTTTGATGACGTCGGCGAAAAGCTGACCAATGGCCTGCTGCTGGATCACCGCGCCCTTGAGCGCGCCCGCCTCGTCGCGCCAGGGGGCGGCGATGACGAACACCAGCCTGCCGGGGGCCTGGATGAACGGCGAGACGAAGGCCTGCCTCTCCGGGTCGTCCTGGAAGGCCTTGATCACGAACTGGTAGCTGTCCAGCCAGGGGTCGTCCAGCCAGGGCTTTTCTTTCTTGAGGCGCGCCAGGAGCGCGGGGGCCAGGGGCTCCCCGGCGTCGTTGATCACCGCCGCCTGCTTGCTGGGCCGCGCCCGCCCGTCCAGGCCGATCACCGCCGTGCCTTCGATGATGGCGTGGCCGTCGGGGTACACGTACCAGACCAGGGTGTCGGCCATGAGCCGGGCCTCGTCGTAGGAGCTCAGGTGGCGCACGTCGTCGCTGGTGTCGGCCACCGAGTCCCACTTGGCGTCGTAGAGCTGCTCCTGCCACAGGTTGAGCTGGTTGTCCACCTGGCGGCGGTGCTCGTTCAGGGCCTCGCTCTTGAGATCCACGCGCAGCCACAGATAGCTGCCGGCCAGGACCATGGCCGCCAGCAAGGTGACCAGCAGGAAAAAGGCCCACCCGTCTCTGAAGGTCTGGCGGTTCATGGCTGGTCTTGCACCTGCAGGGGAAGCTTGACGGTGAACACGGTGTTGCCCGGACGGCTGTCCAGGTGGTAGCGGGCCCCATAGGGGCTCAAGAGCTGGCGCACCGAGTGCAGGCCCAACCCCGTCGCCTTGGCGTCCGGCTTTCCGTGGCTGAAAAAGGGCTCGAAGATGTGGGCCCTCACGTCCGGGGCGATGCCGCCGCCGTTGTCGCTGACCGAGACCTCCACCCAGCCCTGGTTGGAGCGGGTGCCCAGGCCCAGCTTGCGCTCTTTTTGCCCCTGGGAGGCCTCCACCGCGTTGAGGATGATGTTGCGCAAGGCCTGGGAAAAGTCGGAGTAGATGCCCTTGAAGCCCGGCAGGTCCGGGGCCAGCTCCCAGGACACCTCCACCCCGTGCTTGATCTCCAGGTCGTTGTTGAGAAAGGAGATTTCCGCCCGCAGTATCTCGTTGAGGTTAAGAGGCTGCTTGTGCTGGCGGGTGTCGCCGTTCATCTTGGCCATGAGGTCGCGGGTGGTGGCGGTGATCTGGTCGACCTGGTTGATGATCCTCTCGCCGCTGCGGCTCAGGGAGGTGGTCCACTGCCCCAGGCTTGCGGCCAGGGAGCCGTCTTGGCGCAGCAACTCCTTGAGCTTGGTGTTGGTCATCTCGGCCGAGGAGCGGATGACGCTGAGGGGGCCGGCCAGGTTGTGCAACAGCCCGGCCGCCAGTGAGCCCAGCTCCGCCAGGGAGATGTTTTCCCTGAACACCCACATCTGGGTGTCGTCCTCCAGGCCGAAGGCCAGGCCCTGCACCAGGGCTCCGGGGCCCTGGGCGGTCCGCACCCGGCTGATGAAGGCAGCCTCGTCGCCCTGGCCCAGCCGGGGGGGCGGCGGGTCCAGGAATTGGCCGGGCTCCGCTTCGCGAATCTCGTCAAGGTCGCGGGATAAAAGGCTTTCCCCCGCGGGATTGACGTAGCTTAGCGTCCCCTCCGTAATGACCACCACCGCATCCTGGCTTACCGAGGTAGCTAAGAGAAAACGTGTATGATAGTCGGGCAGGCTCAAAGCACGTCTCCTTGGGTTGTTGATTGACTAGGCGCCACGCTGCCGGTCCGTGCATGGCGGCGCGGTCGATTGAGGGGCTCAAAAGCCGGGATGCAGGTCGTCTCCAGGCTCCGGGTCACCGGCCTGAGCGTCAGGATCGTCAAGCCCAACATATACCAAAGCGCCCAGGTTTGGCCAATCAGGGCCGCGGCCCGGTCAGGAAGCGGCCGGTTCGCTGCGCCGCCCCGGCTCGCTGATGGCCCGCCAGACCATCTCGAACAACTGGGTGGACTGCCCGGCCAGGCTGTCCTGCTGGCCCCGGTACACCCACATGAAAAAGCTGCGCTGCACCAGGCCGTGCATGAAGTCCAACAGTACCTGGGGCCGCACCTGGGAGTTGAGGATGCCGTGCTCCTGGCCCTGGCGCAGAGCCTCCAGGTACAGGACGATCATTTTTTTCTGGGCGAAGGTGTGGTCGTTCATCCAGGTGATGAGAGGCACGGTCATGAAGATGATGCGGCCCAGGCCGGGGTTGCGCTCGTAATAGTCCAGTTGCAGCCAGAAGACCTTGCGCAGCTTTTCCTTGAGGTCCTCGATGCCCTGCAGGTGGTCCACGATGCGCTCGGTGAGCCCTTCCATCCATTGGTCCACAAAGGCGAACAGGAGTTCTTCCTTGCTGCGGTAGTTTTTGTAGATGGTGCTGAAGCTCACCCCGGCGGTCTTGGCCAGGGTGCGTACGCTGGCCCGGTGGAAGTCCGCGTTGGAGAACACCTCCAACACCGCCGCTTGCAGGCGGTGGTGCAAATTGGGCTCGAAAATATCCTGGGGGCGGCGATGGGCGGTCTTGACCGCGGCAAAAGCGGACATGAAAAACCTCGCTCCTTGGCTTTTACGGCTGCGGCGGTGCGCCTGCCGCGCCGGGGTCCAGAGTTGCCTGGAACACCATTACGCCGGGGTGATTCTGCCAAGATGCTAAAATATCGGCATTATTTTACGTTAGGTTCTCCGGGAGCGCATAGCGGGGCCCACGGAGGAAACATCGTTACGTAAAAGCGCGCCGCATGTCAAGATTTACAATGTGAAGGGTTTGCCGCCGGGACGGCCCCTGTGTCATGATTTGTCCGGGAGGTGGTCATGCCCCGCCGCTTAGCCTGTCTGATTCTTTTGCTGCTGTCGGTGGTTCCCGCCGCGGCCGATGTGTTCGAGGACGCCCCGGCGGCCAAACCGCCCGCGCCCGCCGCGCCTGTCACCCAACCGGACCCCGGCTCACGGGGGAACACGGCGGGAGGCGGCGCGGCTACCTTGCCGCCCTTGCCCACGCCTTCGGTTGCCCCGCCGCCCCAGGCCCCGGCCGAGGCCCGGCTTCCTCAAAAACCGCCCGCCGCGCCTGTCACCCAACCGGACCCCGGTTTATGGGGGAACACGGCGGGAGGCGACGCGGCTACGTTGCCCCCCTTGCCCACGGCTCCCGTTCCCGCGCCGCCCCAGGCCCCGGCCAAGGTTAAGCTTCCCCCAAAGCCGCCCGCGCCCGCCGTCTCCCCGGCCGTCCTGGCCGCCGAACAGGCCGAAATAGAGCGCCGCCGTCAGGCCCAACTGGACTACACCCAGGCCTTGGACGAGTTCAACGCAGGGCGCTACGCCAAGGCGGCGGAGCTTTTACAGCGCCACCTGGCGGTGTTCCCCGAGCACGGCCAGGCGCGGGGCTACCTGGAGCAGGCCCGCCGCCTGGAGCGGGCCCAGACCCACGGCGTGCTCAGGGTGTTGTGCCGGCCGCCGGGACAGGTGTACTTGGACGGCCGCGCCGTGGGGCGCACCCCCCTGAGCCTGCCCGAGGTTCCGGTGGGGCGTCACCTGGTGGAGGTTGCGGCGGGGGGCTTGCGCCAGGGACGCACCCTGGACGTAAAGGGCATGACCACGGTCACCGTGGAGTTCGACCTGGGCCCGCACGCGCCCGAGGCCCCCCAGGCCCCGGCTACCGGGGCATACCAAAGCCGCGTCCTGGGCCTGCGCCTCACCCCTCCGGCGGGCTGGCGCATCAAGGAGGACTCCGCCAAGCGCCAGCTACAGTTGTTGCCCCCCGAAGAGGGCTTCATGCTCCAGGTGAACGCCAATCCCCTGGCCCAGGGGGTGGATCTGGAGGGCTTTGTCCGGCGATGGGATGAAACTCTGCTGACCAACACCGCCCAGCCCCTGCGCCGCAAGGTGAAGGACGCACCGATGCGGGTGGGCGGCCGCCAGGGCCGCCTGGGGGTCTACCAGGGCCAGGGCAGTCAGGCCACGGTGGTCTTCCTGGAGCAGGGAGGGCGGGTCTATTTGTTCAGCTCCATCTGCCTGCCCCAGAGCTGCCCCCAGGCCGACGCTGCCCTGTGGCGGCTGCTGGAGAGCTTCTCGCCCCTGCCCTAGGCTCCGCGCCCGGCTATTTGGCCTTGCCCTGGGAGCGCAGGTAGCTTCGGCAGATGCCGGAGGCCTTGCGAAGGGAGGGGAAGTGGGTCCACACCACCCCGTTGTAGACCCACTTTTTTTCCCGCTCATAGTAAAAGTGGTAGGTGTATTCACCCCAGCAGCGTTTCTTGTCCGCCTGGTAGCGCATGGCCTGCTTGGCCTCGGTTCTTTCCTTGCCCGGCTTCTTGGGCTTTTTATTCACCTTGAGGAACCACTGCTCGTAGCAGGAGCAGATCTGGTCCGGGCTCATGCCCTCCAGGGGATCGGCCGCCGCGGGCGCGCCGCTCAGGTTCTTGGGCCCGGTGGTGACCACCGGCCTGTCCTGGGTCTTGCCCTTCTCTTTGGCCTTGGCCTTGGCCTCGGGCTTGGGCTGGGGCGCCAGGGGGGCCACCTTGTCGTAGCGCTTGCCCGCCTCCAGGGTCAGGGGGCCTTGCAGGTCCTGGTGCTCCGGGGCGCTCACCGCGATGCGGTAGCCGCCCGGCGGGGCCTGCTCGAGGGTGAAGGAGGCGCCCCGGCGCTGGGCGCTGAAGCCGCCGGGGCCGGATATGCGCCAGGAGGCTCCGGGCAGGGGTTGGCGGCTGGTCTTGTCCACCGCGCTCATGCGCAGCCAGGCAACGCCCTGGGCGGCCAGGGTGAACATCTCCTCGGCCAGCCGCTCCTGGCGGCCCGCCACCTGGCCCACCAGGACCGCCCGATACTGGGCGCTGCCCTGGGCCGGGCCGGTGATCGCCAACTCCGGGCCCTGGCCCAGGCTGGCGTTCCCCGGAGCCTGCTCCCAGATCACCTGGGTGGCGAAGCCCTGGCCCTTGCCCCAGGGCGGGTCGCCCTCCACCCTGGCCGAGAGCTTGCCCGGAGCCCCGGCGGCCAGGCTCTGAGGCCCGCTCACCTTGAGCCGCCAGTCCCCGGTCTCCAGGGGCAGCAGGGACTTGAGGCCGTAGGTGGCCCTAAGCTCGCGGTTGAACTCCTCCACCTCCGGAGCCCGGTAGCCCAAGGGCGGCACTGCGGGCATGGCCACCAGGGAGTACTCCAGGCCCACCCGGTAGGCGGGCCCGGCGGGCAGGGCCAGCTTCAGCCCGACCTTTTGGCCCAGCATGGCGGTGTGGCGGTTGCGCGGGTCCAGGTGGCGGCTCAGGTCCGGCGGCTGGCGAAAGGGCAGCCACTTGCCCTGGCGAAAGTCGAAGACCTCCACGGTCCAGTGAAAGCGCTCCCCCACCGAGAGCCGCCCCATCTTGCCCGGCCCGCCCAAGAGCTTGAGGTCGTCCTCGAACTTGACCAACAGCTTTCTGAGCGGCTCCCGCTCCAGGGTGAACTGGGGCCGCAGGAGATACTCCCTGGTCTGGCCGCCGCCGGAGCCGGGGGCTTCCAGCACCAGCAGCGATCCGCTGAGCATTTTGTCCAGGTCGAACTTGTCTTGCAGGGCCAGGCCCAGCAGACGGTAGCGTTCCCGCTTCCAGGCCTGCAATATCACCGGCAGGCACTGGCCCATGAGCCGGGCCTTGATGGCCCGCGATCCCTTGACCCCGGCGTAGCTCTCTTTCTCCAGGTCCTTGCGGCTGGCCGCCTCGGCCTGGCGCTCCACCGCCTCGGAAACGCACTGCTCGTCCAGGCAGCGCCGGGCCAGGTCCTCGATCTGCTCGCCCTGGCCCAGGCGTTGGCGGCCCTTGACCTCGTAGATGCCGGCCAGGAGGTTTTCGCAGCCCTGGGGCGCGGCCACCAGGTCGTAGCCCACCTCGGTGCCGTAGTCCAGCATGATCTGGCCCAGGATGTTGCTGGGGATCAGGTTGATGCCCGCCAAAGACAGGGACTGGTTGGCCGCGTCCCAGCCGTCGGTTTGGTACAGGGAGGCCGCGTTATAAAATTCTATGGCCACCCCCAGGGCCACGGCGGCCTTGAAGGCCTTGTCCCAGGGCACCTTGGCCGCCACGGCCTTGCCGCTGTTCAGGGCTTGTCCCATCTTGCCCTGCATGCCCCGGGCCCAAGACATGAAGCGCCTGAGCTTGTTGCCCTGGAGCGACTTGAGGTATTTGAGCTCGTCGCCGTTGGTGCTCACCGCGATGCGCTTGAGCAGGGCCAGCTCGTCGTCGGCGTGGCCCAGGCCCTTGCCCAGGATGCGCTGGTTGCGCTCCAGCCATTTGGTCATGGTCTCGGCGTCCTGGAGGTCCAGGGTTTGAGCGTCGGCCATGGCCTCCAAAAGCTCGGGGTTCAGGTTGCCCGCCCCGCTGATGCCCGCGGCGTTCTTGCCCTTGCGCAGGTACTGGTTTAGGCGGTTCAGGTTCTTGAGGGCGTCGGCTCCCCGCCCCTCGGCCATGGCCAGGCGGGCCTTCTTGGCGAACTGCTCGGCCAAGTCGCTGGTGGCTTCCAGGCTGAAGCGGCCATAGCCGGCGGCCAGGTTGTCCAGGTCGGTGAAGCCCCTGCGCACCACCCCCTTGGGATCGCGGAAATAGGTGCGCCCGGCGCTTTGGGCATAGGCCTGGGTGAAGGGCTTCTTGGCCTTGCCCCACACCCCCTCCACCGGAGCGCCTCCCAGGTTGGGTTTGGCCTTCATGCGGGAGAAGCGCTCCACGGCCTCCTTTTCGTCCACCACGTCGGCCACCAGGGACTCGGGGGGGTAGACGTTAACCGAGCGCATCACCTTGTCCACCTCCTGGGGAGTGATGCCCGGCTTGGCCTTGCGCAGGCCCTTCTCGATGTCCTCGCGCAGGTCCTTTTGCATAGACTTCCACTGTTGCTCCAGGACCAGGGGGTCCTGGGACTTGAACAGGGGGGTCATGTCGTGGTCCGAGGGGTCGGGCGAGGTGAGGGGGTTGCGGTAGGTGGTGCCCTTGATCCAGGAGCCCATGCCCACCACCTGGTTGCCGGTTTTCTGGACATAGGCCTCCACGGCCTGCTCCACGATCTCGCGCACGGGAATCTGGCCCTGGCCGGGCGGGGCGGCCGGGGCCGGCAAGGCGCTGAACAGCAACAGGGCCAGGCACAGGGGCAGCAGGGCAGGCTGCATAAGCATTCTCCCGGTCAGGCGATGGGGCCGCGGATGCGTGGCCCCTCCTATATTAAAATATTTGACCGGGTTTTGCGGAGTGCTGTTTTGGCCGCTTTGCTAGGGGGCCTTTTGCAGGGCCATCTTCAGGAAGTTGACCAGCACCGCCTGGGCCTGGTTGTAGGGCGCGTCGATCTCCGGGTGGAACTGCACCCCGTAGAGCATCTTGTCGGTGCGCCTCAAGGACTGGAGATACTTGGAGCGGGCCAGGGCCTCGTAGTGGTCGGGCAGGGTGTACACCGCCCAGCCGTGCACCTCCGGGGCGACAAAGGGGTCGGGCACTCCCTGGAACAGGGGGTCCTTTTTCAGGAGGTCTATGTCGTGCTTCCAGGGAGGCGGGTCCAGGGCGGTGATGTCCGACCAGCCCATGGAGCGGGCGAAGGTTAGCCCGTAGGCCATGGCCGTGAGCTGGTGGCCGCAGCAGATGCCCAGGATGGGCAGCTTGCACTCACGGATGATCTCGTAGTTGCCGTTGTACTCGAACATGGGCAGGTTCTGGTAGCCAGCGTTGTTGCCCGAGAAGATGATGGCCACCGGCTGGGGCTTCAAGCTTTGCACCAACTCCAGGGACATCTGAAAGTGGGGCACCTGCAAGACGTCCAGTCCCAGGCCCAGCCCCTGGATGCGCCGGGCCAACTGGGTGAAGGTGTAGCCGTTCATCTGGTCGCCCACCACCAGCACGTATTTGCCCGGCGGCGGGGTGGGCACGGGCGGCTTGCCCGGCGAGTAGAGGCACAGGGCGTTGATCTGGGCGCAGTAGCCGTGCCAGTCGCTAATGTACAGCCGCCAGAAGCGCGACGTGGTGGGCATTATCTCCAGGATATTGCGGAAGGTGTCGTTGTTCGCCAGCTTGCCGCCGGGCACGTCTTGCCAGTTCACCCCATCCACGCTGGTCTGCCAGGCGAAGTCCTTGAGCCAGCCGTTTTTGCCGTTTATGGCCGAGAGCATCCAGATGCGGCTGATGGTCCTGATTTGCCCCAGGTCCAGGACCACCCATTGGTCCCGCTCGTGAAAGGGGGCCGATTGCCAAAAGGTGCTCTGGCCGGGGTCGTCCAGGTCGTAGATGTTGCG
Organism: Pseudomonadota bacterium; assembly: GCA_018896025.1. Lineage (GTDB taxonomy): Bacteria > Desulfobacterota > Desulfarculia > Desulfarculales > Desulfarculaceae > Desulfoferula. The sequence continues at coordinate 38,520 of JAHIND010000031.1, read as the reverse complement.
GGGATTGAAGCCGCTGGATACCGTGACGCTGGCGGGCTGGACCCGGACCAAGCCCATGAAGCGGTCGTCGCTGGCGGTGTCCACGAAAAAGCGGGTCTGGGCCCAGGGGCCCTTGCGTCCCGCCGCGTCCACCGCCCGCACCCGCCACCAGTAGCGCGACTTGTCGGTTAGCTCGTCACCCTTGGCCACCCGCTTGGCGCTGACCCGGCCCGGCTCCTGGGCCAGGCCCTGGTAGGAGATCAGGCCCGGGCCCGAGAACTCGGGGTTGGGGCTGAGCTGCATCTCATAGCTCAGGGGAGCCTGGCCGCCATGGGCGTTGAAGAAGCTGAGCACCGGGCGGGGGTTGGTGACCACCACGTCCAGGCTGGGGTTGTTGGTCAGCTTGGGCGCGGTGGGCGCGTCCTGGGCCATGGCCAGGCCCGGCAGGGCCAACATCAGGGCCAGGGCCAGAAAAATCTTCAACGTCTTCATACTTCAGCTCCCGAAGGGGGCCGGTCTTGGGGACGGCCGGCGTGGGCGGCGGGGAGGCGGGGTCCGGAGCCGGTCCGGGCCCCGCCGGTGTGCGCTGGTTCTATTTTTTGGCGCTCTTGCCGGTGTGGGCGAAGCCGCCCGCCTCGGACTCGTCCAGAGGATTGCTCACCGGGTGCTTGGCGAAGTAGTCCAGGGAGCGCTTCACGTCTTCCAAGAGCAGGTCGGCCAGGTCGCGGCTGACCCCGTGACGGATCAGGGTGCGGCACACCACCATGTCTTCGCGCTTGGGCGGCATGGAATAGGCCGGCACCTGCCAACCACGGCTGCGCAGGCGGTCGGAGAGGTCATAGAGGCTGTAGCCGGGGTCGGTGCCTTCCTTGAAGGCCCACAGCAGGGCCGGGATGCCGCCCTTGCCGTTGTAGATTACCTCGAAGGGTCCCAGCTTTTCCATCGCCTCGCCCAGGTACACCGCGGTGTCGTAGCAGGCGTCCTGAATCTTCTGGTAGCCCTCGCGGCCCAGGCGCAGGAAGTTGTAGTACTGGGCCACGATCTGCCCGCCGGGGCGGGAGAAGTTCAGGGCGAAGGTGGGCATGTTGCCGCCCAGGTAGTTGACGTTGAAGATCAGGTCGCTGGGAAGCTCGGCGGCGTCGCGCCAGATCACCCAGCCCACGCCCAGGGGCGACAGGCCGAACTTGTGGCCCGAGGCGTTGATGGACTTGACCCGGGGCAAACGGAAGTCCCACTGAAGGTCCGGGTCGTGGAAGGGAGCCAGGAAGCCGCCGCTGGCCCCGTCTACGTGGATGGGGATGTCCCAGCCCTTGTCGGCCTGGAGCTTGTCCAGGGCATCACTGATGCCCTTCACGTCCTCGTACTGGCCGGTGTAGGTGACCCCCAGGGTGGGCACCACCCCGATGGTGTTCTCGTCGCAGTAGTCGGCCACCACCTCCGGGGTCATGATCAGCCGGTCGCCCTCCATGGGAATCTCGCGGTGCTCCACGTCCCAGTAGCGGGTGAACTTGTGCCAGCAGATCTGCACCGGGCCGCAGACCATGTTGGGCTTGTCGTAGGGCTTGCCCTCGGCCTTCATCTTTTCCCGCCAGCGCCACTTCATGGCCATGCCGCCCAGCATGGCCGCCTCGGAGGAGCCCGTGGTGGAGCAGCCCATGGTGTTGGCCGCCTCGGGCGAGTTCCACAGGTCCGCCAGCATGTGCACGCAACGCGCCTCCAGCTCGGCGGTCTGGGGATACTCGTCCTTGTCGATCATGTTCTTGTCCAGGCACTCCTCCATGAGCTGGTGTATCTCCGGCTCCAGCCAGGTGGAGCAGAAGGTGGCCAAGTTCATGCGGGCGTTGCCGTCGAGCATCAGCTCGTCGTGCACCAACTGGTAGGCGTGCTGCCCGGGGGTCTCCACCTTGGGGAATCGATACTTGGGGATGGCGGTGCATACGTCGCTGGCGGCGTACACGTCGTCCATCAGTTCGTCCCTGACGGTTTCCTTTTTATGCAAAGCCATGCGTAAATTCTCCATTCAACCGGTTGTGGGCCTCAAGCGCGGCCCCTGGTCTAATCGCTTATTCGGACGGAGCCGCCGCCACGTCCCTTTTCCAGTCAGGCTTCTTCAGGGAGTTGATCAACAGCGGCAGGCCCACGAACACCACCATGCCCGCCGCCACCAAGCCCACGTACAGGGCCGGGTTGCCCACCGGCAGGTTGCTGGGCGGGAAGAAGCCCACCACCAGGGCGAAGGTGACCCCCAGCAGGCCGATGCCGGCCAGGAAGATCATGCCGAAGGTGCCGCCGGGCACCTTGTAGGAGCGGGGCAGGTCAGGCTGGGTGAAGCGCAGGCGGATGGCCGCCGCGTACATGAGGATGTACATCACCAGGTACAGGGTGATGGTGATGGCCGAGAGCAGGAAGAAGGCCACGCTCACGTTGCTCATGATGAAGTACAGGCAGGCCAAGAGGCTGACGATGACGCCCTGGATCATCAGGATGGTCACCTGCATGCCCTTTTTGTTGACCTTGGCCATGAAGGGCGGCAGCTCGCCGCTTTTGGCCGTCTCCAGCAGGCCCCGGCTGGGGCCGCCCAGCCAGCTCATGACCCCGCCCATGGCCCCGTAGGCCACGAACAGCCCCACGATGGGAGTGAGCCAGGCGATGTGCCATTTGGTCAGCAGGCTCTGGAAGGCCTGCATGAGCCCGGCGGTGAGGCTGATCTCTTCCGGACGCAGCACCGCGGCCACGGCCAGGGAGCCCAGGGTGAACAGGAAGAAGATGATCAGCGCGGCCAGGAACATGCTCAGCGGGAACTGCTTGGCCGGGTTGGCCATCTGGTTGGCGTGCACCGCGTGCACCTCCACGCCCGCGAACAGCAGGATGATGCCCGCCAGGAAGGCCACGCTGCCCAGTCCTGTGATGTGGGGCATCAGGCGGGCGTGGGGGTGGCCCCCCGCCGCCGTGGAGGCGGCGTCGGCCAGGGGGTGCAAAAACTGCAGGGGGTTGCCCTGGTCCACCCACAGCAGGCCCAGCACGATGATGAACAGGCCCGGCAGCACGGTTCCCAAAAGGAAGCCGTACTTGGTGATGCGGGCGGCGGTGGTGGACCCGGCCAGGGTGAGGAAGGTGGAGAGCCAGTAGACCACCAGGATCACGCTGCCGGTGAAAAAGCCGTTTTCGGCCAACTTGGGGTCCATGAACAGATAGGCCAGGGCCCCGGCGGCGAATCCCAAGACCGTGGGGTACCACACCACGTTTTGGATCCACTGCAGCCAGATGGCCGTGAAGCCCCAGCGGGAGCCGAAGGCCTCCTTGACCCAGGTGTACACGCCGCCGCCCTTGTTGCTGAAGGCGCCGCCCAGCTCGGCGGCCACCAGGGAGGCGGGAATCAAAAACAGCACGGTGGAGAACAGGATGTAGAAGATCATGGACATGCCTTCCTTGGCCATCATGGGCAGGCCGCGAAGGCTGATGACCGCGGCGGCGGTCATCATGGTGATGGTGCCCACCGTCATTTTTTTGCTTGCCGCCATTGGGCTATCCTTTCCTATGAATCGTGTCGCATAGGTGAAGTGGCTGTATGTGGACTATTGGTAAAAGCTTTGCCGCGGAGGACGTCATTTGGCGCGGGCACGCAAAGCGGGGTGTGAATGGTTACTATACTCTATCCGCAGGAGTGAAATGCTTTACTAATACATTTGAATGCTAGACCATAAAATCATGCCGGGTCAAGCTGGGATACCTACTTTTAACCCTAACGTGACCCAAGCGCCAAGCCCAAATTTACCCTACTCCCATCATGGGCGGGCCATGCCTAGCTTACCGTTGAGCCTAACTAATTCCGGGCGGGCCACGAAAATAGATGCCTGAAGATTCGCCGAACGGGGAGTTTATCCTGGGGAAGTTTTCCCGCTTTTCCTATCCAAGGGTGGCGAGATTTTGGCATTTTAATTTATCGGCAAAGGTTTGGCAAATGCCGTTTAATAGCGGGCCGGTATAAAAGATTTTTGCGGTAACACCGATGGCCACGGCCTAAATTATGCTGGCAAACTCTATATAAACCCAATATTTATTAGGTGACCGTTAACCGGTTAAACGGTACTTTAGAGGTGCTTTGACGCGGGAAAAAGTGGGCCAAGGCAACGGGACGGGCCGAAGGCTAGGCGGCCTAATGCACCCGGCAATCGCTACGCCATGCCACCTTTGTTTTGCCCCAGGTCTTGGCCCTTCACGGCACAGACCTCGAGGGGCTACCAGGCGGCGTCGCAGTATCTTCCCGTAAGCTCTAATAAAAAATAGGCGCTCTGTCCTCGGCTCAGGCGCATCTTGGTCTTGCCAGAAAAAGGAACGGGTGCTAATTTAGCACTTTATATGGTGATCTTGCCTCCGGCCATCGAAAGGAAAACCGTGCCTCCTGAACAATTCGATTCCAAGGAAAACCGGCGGCGGAGCGTTGCGGCGGCGCTGCAAAACATGGATTTGAGCCAGGCGCAAAAGGCGCGGCTGGAAGAGGCCCTGGCCCAGGACTTGGCCGAGTTGGAGCAGCTTGGCCGTCAATTGAGCCTCTGCCGCCGCCGCACCGGCCTTTTGGAGCAGGTGCTGGAAAACATCAGCGAAGGCATCGCGGTAACCGACCCCCAGGGCTGCATCGAAATGGTCAACAATCCCTTTTGCGGGCTCACCGGCCTGGACCGGGAGCAACTGCGGGGTGAGTACATCAACCGCCTCAACGGACACAAAGAGGCCGAAGAAAATTTCGCCCTGATCTTCGAGGCCCTGGAAAAAGACGGCTGCTGGGGCGGCGAGATGTCCCACCAGCGCTCCGACGGCCACCAGTTTCACCAGTGGCTGAGCGTCAGCCGCATGGGCCGGGACAACGGCCGCCTGGTGTGGGCGCTTCGGGACATCAGCCAGATCAAGAGCTCCGAGGAGCAGGCGGCCTACCTGGCCTATCACGATTCGCTCACCGGCCTGCCCAACCGCCGCCTGTTCAACGACCGCCTGGAGGTGGCCATCGCCACGGCGTCCCGCAAAAAGCAGCGTCTGGCCCTGTTGTTCCTGGACCTGGACAACTTCAAGAACGTCAACGACGGCCTGGGTCACGCGGCGGGCGACGAGCTGTTGCAGGAGACCGCCCGGCGGCTGCGCGGCAAGGTGCGCGACGAGGACACCGTGGCCCGCCTGGGGGGTGACGAGTTCATCCTGCTGCTGGTGGGGATTCAAGAGCCCGAGTACGCCGCGGTGGTGTCCCAGCGCATTTTGGACGACCTGGCCAAGCCCTTCCGCCTGCGGGGGCGGCAGTTTTATCTTTCGGCCAGCGTGGGCATAACCATATCCCCTGACGACGGCAGCGAGGCCGAGGCCCTGGTGTCCAACGCGGACATGGCCATGTACCGGGCCAAGTCCGCCGGGCGCAACAACTACAAGCTGTTCACCCCGGCGCTCAACGAAAAGGTGCAGCGGCGGATGTGCCTGGAGACCGCCTTGCGCCAGGCCATCGGCAACCAGGAGTTTTTGGTGCATTACCAGCCCAAGGTGGAGCTGGCCCAGGGCCGGGTGGTGGGCATGGAGGCCCTGGTGCGCTGGGAGCGGCCCGGCCACGGTTTGGTGAGCCCCAACGAGTTCATTCCCCTGGCCGAGGACACCGGCCAGATCGTGGCCATCGGGCGCTGGGTGCTGGAGCAGGCCTGCCGCCAGGCCAAGACCTGGCACGATCAGGGCCACCACGACCTGGCGGTGTCGGTGAACCTGTCGCCGCGGCAGTTCCAGCAAAAGGACCTGGTGCCCATGGTCACCGAAACCCTGGGGGCCAGCGGCCTGGACGCGGCCAGCCTGGAGCTGGAGGTGACCGAGAGCATGGTCATGTCCTCGGTGGACGACGCCATCGTCACCCTGGGCCAGTTGACCGACCTGGGGGTGCGCCTGTCCATGGACGACTTCGGCAAGGGCTACTCCAACCTCTATTATCTGAAGCACTTCCCCATGGACACCCTGAAGATCGACCGCTCCTTCGTACGCGACGTGGCCACTCAGCGCGATGACGCCTCCATCGTTGACACCATCATCAACATGAGCCGCAGCCTGGGGCTAAAGGTGATCGCCGAGGGAGTGGAGGACACCGACCAGCTGCGTTTCCTCAGGGAGCGCAGTTGCGACCAGATGCAGGGCTTTTTGTTCAGCCGCCCCCTGCCCAGCGAACAGATAAGCCAAATGCTGGCCAGCGGCACCCGGCTGCACTGAGCCCGGCCCCCGCATAAAACCAAAGCGGCTCCCGCCCAGGCGGGGGCCGTAATTATTTTGAAAAGAAGATTAGCCCTATCCAATTGGTTCCGGTGAGTTTACCCGGCACAGACAGGCGCCGCAGGGCAAGGCGGCAGGCTAACGAGGGACGCAGCTGCAGCTAATCCCTCAGCGGGGACCGAGTGACGCCGACAACGCAGCCATGCGGCGCCTGGCGTAGCCGAGTGGCTAGGGTTTGGCCAGGTTCAGATGCCGCAAACGCGACACCGGGCGGATGCGCGGCAGCACGTCGTCCAGGCGACCCTCGCGCACCAGGGTGGCGAAGGCTTCCACCACCTTGGGGTCGAACTGGGTGCCCGAGCCTCGCTCCAGCTCGTTGAGGGCGTCGCGCAGGCCCATGGCGTTACGGTAGGGACGGTCGCTGGTCATGGCGTCAAAGGCGTCGGCCACGCTGATCACCCGGGCGGGCAGGGGGATGCCCTCGCCGGCCAGGCCGTCGGGATAGCCCAGGCCGTCCCAGCGCTCGTGGTGGTGGCGCACGATGGCGATTTCGCCCTGGCTTAGCTTCAGCGGCTGGATGATGGACTGGCCCCAGGAGGGATGCTGGCGCACCATCTCCTGGTCCTCGGGGCTGAGTTGGCCGGGCTTGTTGAGGATCTGGCGGTCGATGGCGATCTTGCCCACGTCGTGCAACATGCCCAGGCGGCGCAGCATGTCCACTTCGTTGGCGGGCATCTTGAGCCGGGTGGCCAGGCGCACCGCGTAGGTTGTCACCCGCTCGGAATGGCCGCGGGTGTAGGAGTCCTTGGCTTCCAGGGCCTGGGCCAGGGACTTGACCGTGCTCAGGAAGGATTCCTTGAGGTCGCGGTACATGCGGGCGTTCTCGATGGCCAAAGCCACCTGGTTGGCGAACACCTCCAGATAGTCGCGGTCCGCGCTGGTGACCATGGCCGTGCCCTGGGGCCGGTCGGCGGCCAGAATGCCGATCACCCCGCCCTGGGCGGTGAGCGGCAGGATGACGATGGCCTGGGGCTGGTACTTGCGGATGATCAGGTTCTTGGGGTTCAGGTTCAGGCTGGTGGCGTCCTGGGTTATCAGCGGCTGGCCGCTCTGGGCCACCCTGGCCAACAGGTTGGAAGTGCGGTCCATGGAAACTGAGTAGCCGTCCATGGGGGCCAGGTCGCTGGGGTCCATGCCCACCCCGGCCTCGTAGCGCAGAACCTGCTTGGCCTGATCCACCAGCATGATCATGGCCCTCTTGTACCCGATGGTTTTGAGGAACATGCTCAGGACATTGGGTATAAGTTTGCCGTAATCCAGCTCGGAGAGGATGGCCCCGCTGGCCTGCTGGATGGCCAGGATCTGCTCGATCTTGCGCATGAGCTGCTGGTTGAGGGTCTGCACCTCGGAGTACTTGTGCTCCAACAGCTGCTTGTCGTGCTCGATCTCGGCCAGGCTCTCGCTCAAAAGGCTGCGCTGGTTTTGAATGAGCAGGCGCACCCGCTGCAACAAGGTGGGGTTGCGCCAGTGCACCCGGAACTCGCAGAATTCGTCACCCTCGAAGTAGCAGGCGGTTTCTTCCACCCGGGAAGGGGGCAGGCCCCAGATGGTGGGGATGGCCGAGTAGATGCCCTGGTTCACCAGGCAGAAGTCGTCGGTGAGTTCGAGCCCCTCATGCCAGTGCAGGCGCATCAGGGCCTGGTCCGAGGTGGCGTTGACCAGCTCCAGTTCCTTGGTGCGGTTGAACTTTTTGTTGATGGTCTCCAACCGCCGCACCGCCACCTTGGGCGAGGCCCAGGCCCGGAGCAGGATTTGCTGGATGTAGCCTAATCTTTGGTGGGTTACCGACTCGAAGCCGATCTGGTAGGCCACCCGGGGGTCGCCGGTGAGTTCGCGGGCGTTGGCATACATGCGGGCGACGACCCCCGTGGACACCCAGTTGTGGGCGTCGCGCAAGAAGGCCAGCGGATCGTCGACCTCTCCCAACTCCTCTTCCAAACCACGGAGGAGCAGATGGGGCGAGCCATAATGCCGTTCAATATAATCGATTATGGCTCGCGTATTGAGGCAGCTGTTGTGTCGCTCCACGACCTGACGCAACCCTTCGCCGGACTAAGGGAGAAAAATCTATTTTTACAGTAAGTTGCAATAACATTTTCCACAGGGTCCCTGGGGTTGTCAATAGGGATGTGTAAAAACGCTAAGCATAATGAGTAGTAAAATTGGTATGATACTATATATAGTGCCGCTTAACGTATTAACACCCCAATATAGACCTCACGACAGACTGAAGGCCCGGCTGCCGTTCAGGGCGGCGGCGTCCACCTCCACTCCCAATCCGGGTCCGGGCAGGGCGGGGGCCTGGCCGCCGGGGCCGAAGGTGAGGTCCTCACGGATGAGGTCGCGGTCCATGAAGAAGCGGGTGAGGCAGCCTTCCAGGTAGATGAGCCCCGGATGCACCGAGGCGAAGTGCCGCCCCAGGGCCGAGAGCAGGCCCAGCTCCCCCACCTGGCAACCCAACATGCAGGCTAGGCCCTCCCAGGAGGCCATCTCCAGCAGGGCGGTGGTGCGGGACGGGCCGCCGCACTTGCTCAGCCGCAGGTTGAAGCCGCCCGTGGCCCGGTTTTCCACCAGGCGGTGGGCGTCGAGCATGGTGCACAGGGACTCGTCGGCCAGCACCAGGGGCTCCACCGCGGCGGTGACCTTGGCCAGACCCTCCAGGTCGCCTTTGGCCACCGGCTGCTCCACCGCATCCACCCGGCTGGGGGCCATGGCCTCGATGTTCTCCACCGCCTCGTCGGCGCTCCAGGCCCCGTTGGCGTCCACCCGGAGGCTCACCTGGGGCCCCAGGGCCTGGCGCACCTGGTCCACCAGCTCCGCCGCCCCCCGGCGCTGCACCTTCACCTTGACCTGCTTGAACTCCAGGGCCTTGGCCTGGGAGAGAATGGCCGGCAGCATCTCCGGGGGCAGCAGGGGGATCACCGCGCTGTAGGTGACCGGGGCCGGGGGATCGGCCGAGAGCAGGGCGCTCACCGGACGCTCCATGGCCCGGCCGGCCAGGTCCAGCAGGGCGGTCTCCACCGCGCAGGCCGCCGCCGGGCAGCGGTCCACCAGCTTGGGTCCGCCCCGCTTCTCCAGCCAGCCCAAGGCCTCTTCCGGCTCCAGGGAGGCCCCCAGGACCAGGGGGGCCAAGTCCCGCTGCAAGGCCTCCAAGGAGCCTTGCACCGTTTCGCCGGTCACGTAGCTGCGGGGCACCCCCTCGCCGTAGCCCACGCGGCCCTGGCCGTCCACCAGGGCCACGACTATGTTGTCGGTGGCCGTGTTGTCAGCCAAGCTGTGGGACACCGCCAGGTTGAAAGGCCAATGGATCAAATAGGCGTTCAGTTGTTTTATCTGCATTGAGAGCTTCCTGGGGCGCCGGGATGAACTGGTTGAGTTTCTTCCATTCGTACCAATGGTCGGGCTGCTCGAAGATATATTCGCTGAGCACCGACAAGCACTGCACCGAGACCTGGGTGGCTCCCTGGGCGGCGGGATGGACGGCCGGGTCCAGAAGCTCCAGCTCGAATCGCCGTCCGGGCAGACGGTGCACCAGTCCCATCAATACCACGGCTTTGGACTTTCGCGCCAATATGTCCATGGAGCGGTCCAGGGGAACCGTGTGTCCCAGGAAGGTGGTGGTCTTGTCCTTGTAAGGCCGCCACATGTTTATCTCGTCGCACTGGGTGACCACGATGCGGTTCCGCTTCAGGTGATCCAGGGCGGTGAAGAACACCTCGCCCTCCTTGGGGTCCATCAGCTCGGTGCCCGCTCCGGCGGCCCGCTCTTCCAGGATGGCCCTGAGGCGCGGGGTCTTGCAGTGGACCATCACCGAAAGGGGATATTCGCGGAAGGCCAGGGCGCCGGGCAGAAACTCCAGGGCCCCGTAATGGCCGGTGATCATGATCACCCCGCGCCCCTGGCTCAGGGCCTGGTCCAAGAGCTCCTGGTTGCGGATACCCACCCGCCGGAGGCAGTTTTCACGGATGGTGGGGTAGCTCTTGAAGGCCAGGTAGAGCTTCTCGTGGTAGTGGTCCAGGATGCCGCCCCTGGTCTCGGTCCAGCGGCGGCGGGCCTCACGCGGGCTGGCGGCCTTGCCCAGGGTGCCTTCCAGGGAGCGCTGGATGGCCGCCCGGTCTTTGGAGGCGATCTGGAAATAGAGCGCGCCCAAGGTTCTGAGATAAAGTTTACTCAACCAAGGCGGCAGGGTCCCGAAGATCCAGGTGTTGTAAGGTAGCTGCAAGAACGAGCTGATGTCCTTGAGCTGCAGGCGCTCCTTGACGAATTCAAGGAGCCATGCCTTGATGCGGTGTTTCGGGGATGCCCAACCGTCAACCTTTGCCTTGCGTCTCTGAGAAGCGCTGTGCATAGCGGTTCCCAGGGCCGGCTTGCCGGCCTCTCCCATGATCGTAACGCTCATGCTAGGTCCTCCCAGCGGTCGACGCGGAGAGTTCATAGCTCCGCGCACCGCCATAGTTGTGGTTCAGGGAGCAGCGGACAGGCCCGGTGCATAAAAAAGGCAGGAAACAGCCGTTGAATTGCCAGCCGCTCTGCCTTGGTCCAACTACACCGGACATACCCCCTGGTTGGACTTGTCTATCTCGATTTTATGAAACAATTGTATACTATATATTAACTCGGGCTTGTGCCAAGCAAATTTTGCCACCCCTATCTTTTTGAGATGTGTGAGCTTTCGACTCGGCAATCCCCGCTTGCCTCCCCATAAGGCCTATGTATTGTGCTAAGTTAGTAGGCCGTTGGCAGCCAAACAGCACAAGGGCCGCTAAATGACCCTCTTGCGCAAGTTCAAGCAAAACCTATGGACCACCGAACAGGGCGTATTGATCCTGTTGGGCGTGGTGGTGGGGGTTTTGGGCGGCTATGGCGCGGTGGGCTTCAGGCTGCTCATAGATTTTTTGCGCACCCTGGCCTATGGCAGCGACGGCGACTTCCTGAAGGTGCTGGCCGCCACCCCCTGGTGGTGGCTGCTTTTGATCCCCGTCCTGGGCGGCCTGGTGGTGGGTCCCATGATCTACTTCCTGGCCCGAGAGGCCAAGGGCCACGGGGTGCCCGAGGTGATGGAGGCGGTGACCCTGCGCGGCGGGCTGATCCGCAAGCGAGTGGTGGTGGTCAAGTCCCTGGCCTCGGCCATCTCCATCGCGGTGGGCGGCTCGGTGGGCCGGGAGGGGCCCATCGTGCAGATCGGCTCGGCCATCGGCAGCACGGTGGGCCAGCTCCTCAAGGTCAGCGCCGGGCGCATGCGCACCCTGGTGGGCTGTGGGGCGGCGGCGGGCATCGCGGCCACCTTCAACGCCCCGGTGGCGGGCATGATGTTCGCCATGGAGATAGTCCTGGGCGACTTCGCGGTGGCCACCTTCAGCCCCATCGTGCTCTCGGCGGTGATGGCCACGGCCATAAGCCGCTTTTATCTTGGCGACTTTCCCGCCTTCGTGGTGCCCGCCTACCAGTTGGTCTCGGCCTGGGAGCTGTTCCTCTACGCCGGGCTGGGCCTGGCCGCCGGGGCGGTGGGCGCGGCCTTTTCCGCGGCGCTTTATAAAACCGAAGACCTTGTGGACGCCATCCGCATCCCCGAGTATCTCAAGACCCCCCTGGCCGGGCTGGCCCTGGGAGCCATGGGCATGGCCTTCCCCTGGGTGCTGGGGGTGGGCTACGAGGGCATCGAGCTGGCCCTGCACCACCAGTTGGCCTGGTGGCTCATGCTGATCATCGTGGGGGCCAAGATCCTGGCCACCAGCCTGACCATCGCCGGGGGCATGTCCGGCGGCATCTTCGCGCCCTCGTTGGTCATCGGGGCCATGCTGGGCGGGTCCATGGGCGGGCTGGCCCACGAGCTCTGGCCGGGGCTCACCGCCGGGCCGGGGGCCTACGCCATCGTGGGCATGGCCGCGGTGGTGGCCGGGGCCACCCACGGGCCCATCACCGCCTTTTTGATTTTGTTCGAGATGACCGGGGGCTATCAGATCATCCTGCCTCTGATGATCGGCTGCACCCTGGCCACCCTGGTGGCTCAGCAGATCAACCGCGATTCCATCTACACCCGCAAGCTGAGCCGCCGGGGCATAGACATCCACGCGGGCAAGGACATGAACCTGCTGCGTTCGCTCACCGTGGCCCAGGCCATGCGCACCGAGGTGGACAGCGTGCCCCAGGACATGACCCTGGGCAGCTTCCACGACAAGGTGATCGATTCCAAATACGCCAGTTTCCCGGTGGTGAACCAGGCGGGCGAGTTGGTGGGCATCCTCTCCCACGCCGACTACACGGGCCACACCCTGGAAAAGGAGCTGTGGGATTTGGTGGTGGTGGCCGAGTTGGCCACCACCGAGGTGCAGACCGTGACCCCCGGCGACACCCTGGACATAGCGCTGCGCAAGATATCCTCGCGGGATTACGCCACCTTGCCGGTGGTGGCCGCCCAGGGCAGCCGCCGTCTGGTGGGGGTGATCAGCCACCGGGACATCATCAGCGTCTACACCCGCAAGCTGCAAAAGTCAGGGCTGGGCGGAGGGGAATAGCATTTTTCTAAGGTGGGGCTTCCGGTTTTAAGCGACGCTCCCGGCCGACTTGCCAGCCGAGGCCAGCATTATCATGGACCAGCCGCCGAAGATCAGGTCGATGCCTAGGAGCAGCCCCATTATGGCCAGCGAATCGCCCGGCCAGCCCGCGAAGATGATGAGCCCCAACACCACGCCCATGATTCCCGAAAACAGCACCCAGCCCCAGCGGGGGGCGGGCTTGAGCTTCATGGCCAGGCCCAGCTTGACCACCCCTTCCACGATGAAGAAGGCGGCCAACAGCAGGGTGAGGGTGATGGCCCCCAGCAGGGGACGAGCCAGGATTAGCCCACCGGCGATGACGTAGACCACCGCCCACAACAGGTTCCAGGCAAAGGCACTCCACTGGGCGGTCTTGAAGCAGTGGACCAGTTGGATGATGCCCTGCACCAGGATAACCGCGCCGATGACCCACACCACGGCCACGGTGGCGGCCAGGGGTGCCAGGATGGCGATGGTGCCCAGAATCAGGGAGATGATCCCCGCGGCCAGCAGGCTGCCTCGATGTTTCTGCAACTCAGCCAGGCCGTCCTTCAACAGCCCACCGCCCGTCTGAGAAGATTGTGCGCTCATGTATTAATCCTCCATGCTGGCCGGAAATCCCGGCGTTGAGTTTCGGTTTACATGATGCGTAGTTGGGCCTTGTCCTGTCAAGCACGCCTTTGGGCGGCGCGATCATTGACAACCCCGTTTTTTCCCGATATACCCAGTAAATCGTATACGGTATGCAGGGCTCCGGGTTGGGGGAGTTCCGGAGACAACGAGGGTGTGGCGGTGGGCTTCGGCGACCAGCTAGCGCAATATGTGGTCAGCGGGCTGACCACCGGGGCGGTTTACGCCCTGGTGGCCCTGGGCTTTTGCCTGATCTACAACGCCACCAGGGTGGTGAACTTCGCCCAGGGCGATTTTCTCTCCCTGGGCGGGCTCATGGCCTACAGCTTCCTCATCGGCGCGGGTTTGCCCATGGCCCTGGCCTTTCCCCTGGCCATAGTGGCGGTGGCCCTGGTGGGGGCCCTGTTGGAGCGCCTGGCCATCCGCCCGGCCCGCAGCCGCCAGGTGATGGTGCTCATCTTCATCACCATCGCGGCCTCCATCCTCATGCGGGGTATTTTCAAGCACTTGTGGGGCAAGCAGGCCCTGGCCCTGCCCCCGCTCAGCCCCGAGACTCCCCTGCACCTGCTGGGGGCCACCTTCACCCCGCAAAACCTGTGGGTCCTGGCCATCACCCTGGTGGCCATCGTGGCCCTGATTTGGTTTTTCAACCGCACCCTCACCGGCAAGGCCATGCGGGCCACGGCCATAAACTCCTCGGCCGCCGCGTTGATGGGCATCGACGCCCACCGCATGACCATGTATTCCTTCGCCCTGGCCGGAGCCCTGGGGGCCCTGGCCGGGGTGCTCATCACCCCCATCACCAGCCTGTCCTACAACGTGGGGGTGATCATCGGGCTCAAGGGCTTCGCCGCCGCGGTCTTGGGCGGCTACGGCAGCTTTCCCGGCGCGGTGGTGGGCGGCCTGGTCTTGGGGCTTATCGAAAGCCTCACCGCCGGGCTCATCTCCAGCGTCTACAAGGACGCGGTGGCCTTCGTGGTGCTGCTGCTGGTCTTGTTCCTGCGCCCCGGCGGCCTGTTGGGCGTGAAGGGCAGGGACCGGGTATGAGCGCCCAGGGCAAGAAGTTCTTTGGGTACCTGGCCGCCCTGGCCGCGGTGTTGGCCCTGCTGCCCCTGGTGGTGACCAACCCCTATTACCTCAACGTGCTCAACGTGGTGGCGCTCAACGTGCTGGTAGTCACCGGGCTCAACCTGCTCATAGGTTACGCCGGGCAGATAAGCCTGGGACATGCCGCCTTCTTCGGCCTAGGGGCTTATATCTCGGGCATCCTCTCCGGCTCCTACGGCTGGGAGCCCTGGACCGCCTTGTTGGCGGCGGCGGTGGTGGTGGCGGTGGTGGCTCTGGTCATCGGCCTGCCCACCCTGCGCCTGGAAGGCAACTACCTGGTGATGGCCACCCTGGGCTTCAACCTCATCGTCAGCGTGTTGATGGTCCAGTTGGACGACATCACCGGCGGCCCCTCCGGCTACACCGGAATCCCCTCGCTGAGCTTTTTCGGCGCGCCCATCGCCACGGACCTGTCTTTTTACTGGCTGGCCTGGGGCGCGGTGCTGGTGGGCCTGATCCTGGCCCGCAACCTGGTGCACTCGCGGGTGGGCCGGGGGCTCAAGGCCCTGCACGAAGCACCCCTGGCCGCCGCCGCCTCCGGCGTGCCCATCGAGGCCTACAAGGTCAAGGTGTTCGTGGTCAGCGCGGTGTACGCCTCGGTGGCGGGCAGCCTCTATGCCCACTACTACGGCATCATCACCCCGGCCACCTTCGACATCTTCAAGTCGGTGGAACTGGTCACCATGTGCATTGTGGGCGGCATGGGCTCGTTGTGGGGCGGCCTGTTCGGCGCGGCCCTGCTCACCCCCATGCCCCAACTCCTGGCCGTGGTGGAGGAGTACAAGGACATCTTCTTCGGCGGCATCCTCCTGGTGCTCTTGATCTTCCTGCCCCAGGGCCTGGTGGGCTGGCTGGAGGGCAAGCGGGTGCGCCCAGGGGGGAGGGCTTTCTAATGAGCGCCCTCTTGTCCATAAAGGGCCTGTCGGTGCGCTTCGGCGGGGTGCAGGCCCTCAGCGCCCTGGACCTGGAGGCCCCGGCCGGAGCCATCACCGCCCTCATCGGTCCCAACGGGGCGGGCAAGACCACGGCCATCAACTGCGTCTCCGGGGTGGTGGTCCCGGACGCGGGCCGGGTGAGCTTCGACGGGCAGGAGGTGCTGGGCCTGGCCGGGCACAAGCTGGCCTGTCTGGGCCTTACCCGCACCTTCCAGAACTTGCAGGTCTTCGGCCTGATGAACGCCCTGGAAAACGTCATGGTGGGCATGCACGCGGCCAGCCGGGGCGGCTTTGGGGCGGCCATGCTGCGCCTGCCCCTGCTCAGGCGGGAGGAAAAGGCCATCCGGGAGCGGGCCGAGGAGATGCTTTCATTCTTCGGCCTGGAAAAGGTGGCCCACCAGCCCGCCGAGGAGCTGGCCTACGGCGACCAGAAGCGCCTGGAGCTGGCCCGGGCCCTGGCCGGGCGGCCCCGGTTGATGCTTTTGGACGAGCCGGTGGCCGGGCTCAACGCGGCCGAAACCCACGAGATCGGCGGGCTGATCGTGAAGATAAAAGAGCAGGGCATCGGCGTGGTATTGGTGGAGCACGACATGGGCCTGGTGATGCACGTATCCGACCAGGTGGCGGTGCTCAGCGGCGGGGTGCTCATCGCCCAGGGCACGCCCGAGGAGATCCAGCAAGACCCCGAGGTGCTGCGCACCTATCTGGGCGGGGGAGAGGAGTTCGGCCTGGTTGCTTAGGGTGGAGTCCATATCCTTTGCCTATGGCCGCCAACCGGCCCTGCGCGAAGTGAGCCTGAAGGTGAACCCCGGCGAGGTGGTGAGCCTGTTGGGCATGAACGGGGCGGGCAAGACCACCCTGTTGGGGGTGATCTCCGGCCTCTTGAAGCCCAAGGGCGGGCGGGTGACCTTTGAGAACCGCCAGATCAGCGGCCTGTCGCCTTCGGCCATCGTGGAGACCGGGGTGGTGCAGGTGCCCGAGGGACGCCAGCTCTTCGGCCCCCTCACCGTGAAAGAGAATCTGGAGCTGGGCTCCTACGTGCGCCTGCGCAAGCACCAGGCCAAGGCGGTGGCCGAGGATCTGATGCGGGCCCTGGCCCTGTTCCCGGTCCTGGCCCAGCGCCTGGAGCAGCCGGCCGGCACCCTGAGCGGCGGCGAGCAGCAGATGCTGGCCATGGCCCGGGGGCTCATGGCCCGGCCCCGCCTGCTGCTTTTGGACGAGCCCAGCCTGGGCCTGGCCCCCCAGGTGGCCGCCGAGATCCTGGGAGTGGTGCGCGATCTGCCCGCCCAGGGATGCTCGGTGCTTCTGGTGGAGCAAAACGCCCTGGGCGCGCTCAGCGTGAGCCAACGGGGCTACATCATCACCGGCGGCCGCATTCGCCAGAGCGGCTCGCCTAAGGAAATTTTGGCCGACGAATTGCTGCGCGAGGCCTTCCTGGGCCCCCGCCGGGCCTTCGGCGGCCCCCAGGATAAAACACCCGAGGAAACCTCATGACCTTCATGCCCAATTTCAACGGCCCCGAGGAGTTGGCCGCGCATCAGCTCAAGGGTCTGCAATGGACCGTGGCCCATGCCCATGAGGGCAGCTCCTTTTACGCCCAGCGCCTTAGGGAAGCGGGAGTGGCCCCCGGCGACATTCATAGCCTGGACGACCTGAAGGGCCTGCCCTTCACCACGGCCGACGACCTGCGCGCCGGTTACCCCTTCCCCCTGCTCTCGGTGCCCCTGGAGCAGGTGGTCCGGGTGCACGCCTCCAGCGGCACCACCGGCAAGCGCAAGGTGCTGGCCTACACTCAGAAAGACCTGGACGACTGGGCCCACATGTTCGCCCGCTGCTATGAGATGGCCGGGCTCACCCGCCTGGACCGGGTGCAGATCATGGTGGGCTACGGGGTGTGGACCGCCGGGGTGGGCTTCCAGGCGGGCTGCGAGCGCTTCGGGGCTCTGGCCCTGCCCGTGGGGCCGGGCAATCTGGAGATGCAGTGCCAGTTCCTGGTGGACTTCGGCACCACGGTGATGTGCTCCACCTCCTCCATGGCCCTGCTCATGGCCGAGGAGATCAGGAGGCGCGGGCTCACCGAGCAGGTGAAGATCAACAAGCTAATTTATGGCAGCGAGCGCACCAGCGACGCCATGCGCAAACGCATCAGCCAGGCCCTGGGCGCGGAGCTGTTCGACATACCGGGCCTCACCGAGCTGTACGGGCCGGGCACCGGCATAGAGTGCCGGGCCCACGAGGGCATCCACTACTGGGCTGACTACTATATTCTGGAGATTCTGGACCCGCTGACCTTGCAGCCGGTGGCTCCGGGCGAGATCGGCGAGATGGTGGTGACCACCCTGAGCAAACAGGCCGCCCCGCTGATCCGCTACCGCACCCGGGATCTGTGCCGCCTTTTGCCCGAGCCCTGTGCCTGCGGCAATTCCCTGCCGCGCCACGACCGCATCCTGGGGCGCAGCGACGACATGATCAAGTTCCGGGCGGTGAACATCTACCCCGGCCAGATCGACCACGTGCTCAGCCACAGCAGCGGGGTGGGCTCGGAGTATCAGGTGCACCTGAGCCGGGGCGCTGACGGCCGCGATTACATGACCATCAAGGTGGAGCGAGCCCCCGAGGGCGGCGCGGCCGACGACGAGGCGGTGGCCGCCGGCATCTCCAAGGGGGTCAAGGCCCACATCCTGGTGAGCGCCAAGATTGAGGTGGTGGATTACGGCAGCCTGCCGCGCAGCGAACGTAAGTCGCAGCGGATTTTCGACCGCCGCGACGACTGATAAATCAGAGGCTGCTCCTCCGGGGAGGGGGGACGGCCGCGAAAGGGAGGATGAGCGATGAAAAGGTTTAAGGTTTTGGCCGGGCTGTGCCTGTGCCTGCTTTTGGCCCTGGCCCTGGCCGTTCCGGCGGTTGCGGCCGACAAGAAAGAGCCGGTTAAAATCGGGGCCTTCTTCGCCCTGAGCGGCCCGGCGGCCTCCATCGGCGCGCCCACCAAGCTGGTGGCCCTGATGGTGGTGGACAAGATCAACAAGGCGGGCGGCATCCAGGGCCGTCCCATCGAGCTGATTCTGGCCGACACCGAGGGCGAGCCCACCAAGGCGGTGATGGCCTTCAAGAAATTCGTGAACGTGGACAAGGTGGCCGCCGTGGTCGGCCCCACCCGCACCGGCACCGGCATGGCGGTCAAGAAGCAGGTGGAAGCGGCCAAGATGCCCACCGTGATGACCGTGGGCGGCGACCCGGTGATCATGGAAGGCCAGATCGGCAAAATGAACTTCGGCACCGCCCACTGGGTGTTCAAGTCTCCTCAGCGCTCGGCCATCGCGGTCAAGAAGGTCCTGGGTTACCTCAAGGCCCACGGCCTGACCAAGATCGCCCTTCTTAGCGCCAGCGACGGCTTCGGCCGCGACGGGTCCCGCTGGGTCGGCAAGCTGGCTCCGGGGTACGGCATCACCGTGGTGGGCGCCGAGCAGTTCAACCCCAAGGACGTGGACATGAAGAGCCAGCTCACCAAGCTGGCCGCCGCCAAGCCCCAGGCCGTGGTCTGCTGGACCATCGGCCCGGCCGCGGCCATCGTGTCCAAGAACCACCACGCCCTGGGCATGAAGGCCCCCCTGGTGCAGTGCCACGGCGTGCCCGGTCCCAAGTACATCCAACTGGCCGGGGCGGCGGCCGAAGGCGACCTGATGCCCTCCACCAAGCTCATGGTTTGGGAGAGCCTGCCGGACTCCGATCCCCAGAAGAAGGTGATCGCCGAGTTCGTGCGCCTGTACAACGACGTGTACAAGTACAACAAGCAGTACCCTATCAACACCCACTCCGGTTATGCCTGGGACGCGGTGTATCTGCTGGCGGGCGCCATGCAAAAGGCGGGCACCGACCCGGCCAAGGTGCGTGACGCCCTGGAGAGCACCAAAAACTACGTGGGCGTCAGCGGCGTGTACAACCTGAGCCCCCAGGATCACAACGGCCTGGGCGAGGACTCCATGGTTATTATCCAGGTCAAGGACGGCAAGTTCGTCCCGGCCAAGTAAGCAGCCCAAGGCGGCGCGGGGCTCTCTCCGCGCCGCCTTCATTTACGGCGCTTGCCCGCCGCTCCCGTAGCGGGGTAATCTTGAGCCATGGCCAATACTGAGAGGTGTCCATGGCCCCCCCAGATGCTTCCCCCAAGCGCCGCCGCCGCTACCCGCTGTATCTGAACATCCTCACCATTTTCCTTTTGCTCATGATCGTGGTGGCCGGGAGCATCACCTGGTATGGCTACCAGACCGGCAGCGAGCGGGCCCTGATTTCCTCCCGGCGGCTGATGCACGACATCGTGGGCCAGTTCACCGGCCAGTTGGGCCATTTTTTCGGCAAGGCCAGCTCCTTTTTGGTGCTCACCTCCGAGCATCCGGGCCTAATCCAGCCGCCCAGCCGGGAAGGCCACGCCCTGCAGGGCCTGTTCATCAAGGCCCTCATTACCCACCCCCAGTTTTTCGGCATGTATCTGGGCTATGACGACGGACGCTTTTTCCAGGTGGTGCGCCTGGAGAACATGCCGCCCCAGGCCCTCGAGGAGATCAAGGCCCCGCAGGGGGCCCTCTACGGGGTGCGCACCATCTCCCAGGAGCCGGGCGGGCCGCGCCTGATGACTTGGCGCTTTCTGGACGCGGGGAAAAAGGAGCTGTCTTCCTGGAGCCAGAGCGCCCCGGTCTACGATCCCCGCGAGCGGCCCTGGTTCAAGCTGGCCCAGGAGAGCGGCCGGGTGCGGGGCTCGGGCTACTACGTTTTCGACAGCCTGCTGGAGCCGGGCATAACCCTGGCCTACCGCTTCGCCCCGCAGCCCCAGGGCGGGGTGCTGGGAGTGGACGTCTCGGCCCGCACCCTGTGCGGCTTCACCGCCTCGCACAAGGCCTGCCCCTCGGGGCTCACCGTGGTGTTTGACGAGCAAAAGCGCCTGGTGGCCTACCCCGAGGCCAAGAAGATCGTCAAGGCCTCGCTAAAGGACGGCAAGCAGGTGCTGGGCCTGGCCACCCTGGACAACCTGGGCGATCCCCTGCTCAGGGAACTGAGCCGCCTGTTCGATCCCCAGGCCAAGGAGCAGATGCTCAACTTCGAGGTAAAGGGCCGCGAGTACGCCGCCGGGGTGGAGCGCATCCGGGACTTCCAGGGGCGCTGGGACTACGTGGCCGTGCTCGTCCCCCTGGACGAGCTGATCGGCCCCATCATCCAGAGCAACCTGCGCTCCCTGGTCATCTCCCTGCTCATCATGCTGGCCTCCATCCCCCTGGTGGTGCTGGTGGCCCGGCGCATCTCCCGGCCCCTGGGCCAGGTGGTGGCCGAGACCAAGGCGGTGCGCAACCTGGAACTGCAGCCCACGCCGCTTATCGATTCCCACATCAGCGAGATACACCGCCTCACCCAGAGCGTGGCCACCATGAAGACCACCCTCAGGACTTTCTCCCGCTACGTGCCGGTGGATCTGGTGCGCCAATTGGTGTTTTCGGGCAAGGAGCAGGGCCTGGGTGGCGAGAAGCGGGTGCTCACCCTGATGTTCTCCGACGTGGCGAACTTCACCGACATGGCCGAGCACATGGACCCCGAGGCGCTCATGGTCAAGGCCTCGGAGTACTTCTCCGGCCTGTGCAACGAGATCCAGGCCAACCAGGGCACCATCGACAAGTTCATCGGCGACGCCATCATGGCTTTTTGGAACGCGCCCCTGGAGGACCCGGCCCACGCGGCCCACGCCTGCCGGGCGGCCCTCATGTGCCGGGCGCGCAGCCGACAGATGGACCAGGCCTGGCTGGAGGCGGGCCAGCCCATCATGCACACCCGCCTGGGCCTGCACACCGGCGAGGTGATCGTGGGCAACGTGGGCGCGGCCCAGCGCATGGACTACACCGCCCTGGGCGCGGCGGTGAACCTGGCCTCGCGCCTGGAGGGGCTTAACAAGGTCTACGGCACCCAGATCCTGGCCAGCCGGGCCACCCGCCGGGCGGCGGGGGAGGGCTTCGTGTGGCGCGCCGTGGACCAGGTGGAGCCCAAGGGCACCAGCGAGCCCACCCTGATCTACGAGCTGGTGGGCCTGGTGGGCGACGCCCCGGAACTGGCCCCGGACCAGGCGCTCCTCAAATATTGCGATCGCTGGGAGGCGGCCTTCGCCCTGTACCAAGAGCGCGACTGGCCAGGGGCGGCCCAGGCCTTCGCCGCCCTGGCCCAGGAGCGGCCCTCGGACCAGGCGGCCCAGGTCCTGGCCCGGCGCAGCGCCGCTTTCACCGCCGATCCCCCGCCCCCGGACTGGGACGGCTCGGCGGTTTATCACCGCAAATAACCCCCAGGCTCCGGCGCTTGCGCCCGGCCCCGCGCCGGGTTATTTTATGGGCCTTGCATGCAAAACCACTCAGCGAGGATACGCGTGAGTTCCAAATCCAAAGTGCGCAAAGAGATATTGATGGGCAACCAGGCCCTGGGACGGGGTCTGGTGGAGAACGGGGTGGCGGTGATGACCGCCTATCCCGGCACTCCCAGCAGCGAGATATTGCCCTCGGTGGTCCACTACGGGGCCGAAATGAAGCATCCGCCCTATTGCGAGTGGTCGGTCAACGAGAAGGTGGCGGTGGAGGTGGCCCTGTCATCGGCCTACACCGGCCAACGCTCGGCCGTGGCCATGAAGATGGTGGGACTCAACGTGGCCCTGGACCCGGTGATGAGCGCGGCCTACATCGGGGTGATCGGGGGCATGATCTTGATCAGCGCCGACGACCCCGGCCCCCACTCCTCCCAGACCGAGCAGGACAGCCGCCTGCTGGCCCACTTCGCCAAGCTGCCGGTCTTTGACCCCGACAGCCCGGCCATGGCCAGGGATCTGGTGGGCCCGGCCTTCGCCCTTAGCGAACGCTTCCAGATACCGGTGATGATCCGGCCCACCCTCCGGGTCTGTCACGGCAGGCAAAACCTGAATCTGCGCGAGCCAAAGGAACTGGGGCGCGCTCCGGTATTCCAGCGCGACCCCTTCCGCTGGGCGGCCATCCCCAAGATGCGTTTGGCTTTGCATCACGCCCTGAACGCCAAGCTGGCCAAGATTCAGGACTACCTGAGCAAGAGCAAGAGCCTGAACAAGTGGCACGCCCCTCTCCGGCCCCGGGCCCCCCTGGGCATCCTGGCCTCGGGCGTGTCCGCCGCCTTGGCCCGGGACGTGTTGGCCGAACTGGGCCTGCCGGTGGGCGAGGGCAAGGTGCCCTTCCTGCAGACCGCCGCGCCTTACCCCCTGCCCACCCAGCCGGTGAGCGAGTTGATCGCGGGCTGCCGCAACGTGCTGGTCTTGGAAGAGACCGAGCCGGTGCTGGAGCTTCTGGCTCCCCAGCGGGACCAACTCTGGGGACGGGCCTCGGGCCACGTGCCCAGCGCCGGGGAGCTTACCCCCGAGGTGCTGGGCGAGGTGCTGGAGCGGGCCCTGGCCGAGGCCAAGCTCAAGCCCCCCCGCCCTCGGGGCAAGATACTCACCGTGCCCGACCAGCCGCCCATGCGCCGTCCCAATCTGTGCCCCGGCTGCTCCCACCGGGCGGTGTTCTACAGCCTGCGCCGGGCGTTGCCCACCGGGGTCTACCCCAGCGACATCGGCTGTTACACCCTGGGCATGAACCAGGGCGCGGTGGACACCTGCCACGACATGGGCGCGGCGGTGACCTTTGCCTCCGCCCTGAGCCGCGGCCTGAACCAGGCGGGGGATGAGACCCCGGTGGTTGCCACCATCGGCGACAGCACCTTTTTCCATTCGGGCATCACCGGCCTGGTCAACGCGGTGTACAACGGCTCGCGCTTCGTCCTGGTGATCCTGGACAACGAAACCACCTCCATGACCGGCATGCAGCCCACCCCCGAGAGCGGGCTTACCGCCGACGGCCACCCCGGCCAGGCGGTGGACATCAAGAAGCTGGTGGAGGGCTGCGGGGTGCGCTGGCTCACCGAGCTGGACCCCTACCAGATGGGAGACCTGCAAAAGACCCTGAAAAAGGCCTGGCGCTGGTGCAAGGGCCCCGAGGGCTCGGTGGCGGTGATCATCGCCCGCCACGCCTGCGCCGCCCAGCGCCCCAAGGACGCGGTGGCCGTTCCCTGCAAGGTGGCGGTGAAGGGCCAGGCCGCGCCGGTGACCACCAGCTTCAGGCCCAAGGACAACCCCTGCGCCGACTGCGGCCGTTGCGTGGCGGTGTGTCCGGTGGGGGCCCTGAGCCGCACCGGCAAGGGCAAGATCAAGGTGGACCAGGCTAAGTGCACCGGCTGCCGCCTGTGCGCCGAGGTCTGTCCCACTGGCACCATGGTGCTGGAGCCCGCCGGGGCCTGCGTGGCCTGCGGGCTGTGCAGCACCTGGTTCGCCTGTCCCGCTCTGGCCAAGGACGCCAAGGGATATATCAGCATCGACCGGGGCTGGTGCGTGGACTGCGGCCTGTGCGCCGAGGTCTGCGCCCATGGAGCCATCGCCCCGTTGGAGGAGAGCAAATGAGCCGGCTCAAATGGCAGGCGGTGGTGGCCGGTGTGGGCGGCCAGGGGGTGCTGTTCGTGAGCCGGGCCTTGGCCTCGGCGGTGGAGCCGGTGGCGGGGGCCATCCTCATCAGCGAGGTGCACGGCATGGCCCAGCGGGGCGGCGCGGTGGTCAGCCACCTCAAGGCCGGTCCCTTCAGCGGGCCCCTGGTCAGCTTCGGCCAGGCCGACCTGCTCCTGGCCCTGGACCCCGGCGAGGCGGTGCGCAACCTGACCTACCTGGCCCCCAAGGGGCACTTGGTGGTTAACGCCCCGGACCTGGAGTTTCTCTCGCCCAAGGCCCGCAAGGCCCTGGCCTCCTTCGGGGCCCAGGTGCTCACCGTGCCGGCCACGGAGCTGGCCGGGCGGGCGGGCACGGCCAAGGGGGCCAACGTGGTGCTCTTGGGCGCGGCGGCGGCGGTGGGAGCCCTGCCGGTGAAACTCGAAGAGTTGGAGCGGGCCATATGCGATGGCCAGCCCCAGGCCAGGGCCCAGGCCAACCAAAAGCTGCTTAGCCTGGGGGCAGAGGCCGCGGCCCAGGTTTGAGCATAGCGGGGACCACAGTCGTGGGGGGGTGCCATGGGCCGGACAAGGCCCCGGCGCCCCTTGTTTTTACGCCCCGGGCCAAGAGGTCGACCCATTTTATCCTGGAGAGCGATTTGCCCAGCCATGCGGCTTTACCCTCGAATGGGTTCCTGCTAATATCTTGGCGAAATTCTAGCCTGTCCCGCGGTGAAGATTTGGCACGAAACGGTCCGTTCCCCTCCAGGGAGCCAGCCTCGCCCGGGTTTCCGGTAACACCCGCCTGCACGGGATAGCCGATGTTCGAAACCTACTATCTGGGCAACCTCGCCTTCACCATGGGCTACGGCCTTGCCCTGATCATCTACCTGGGACGCCACGCCCCGGAAAACCCCCGCACCGGCACCATCCAGCGCTGGCTGATCTGGTCGGTGGCCTGGGCCTTTTTCGATGTATTCATCAGCTTTTCGGCGGTCACCTTCCCGCCAGCCACGGTGTTCCAGCTTTACCGCTGGCTGAGCTTCCTGTTCCTGCTGCCCATCGGCTTCATCGGCGAGGTGATCCTGGTGCTCATCCGGCCGGTGAGCTGGCGCGACCGGGCGTGGCTATACGGCCTGCCCCTGTGCTTTTACCTGGCCGCCCTCATTGAGCCCCAGTGGATCGGGGTGCGCCTGTACGGCGTGCCCTATGGGGCCAGCCATTTCAACCTCTGGTTCCAGTCGTTTTTGGCCTACAACCTGATCCTGGTGGTGGTCCTGATTTTCCGTTTGATCCGCGACGCCCGGCAAGAGAGCGACCCGGACGCCAAGGCGGAAAAATGGCTGTTGGTGGCGGGCGCCGTGGTGACCATGCTCTGCCAGGGATTGGCCCAGGGGCTCATGGCCATGGAGGGGTCGCGCCTGCCCGCCATGGCCAACCTGGCCATGTTGCCCATCGCCGTGGCCATCTACTTGGGAGCCAGCCGCTACGGCAAGGTGGTGAGCCCGCGCACCCTGTACCAGGCCACGGTGCAGGCGGTGCCCGTGGGCCTGGCCCATCTGCAGGCCCAGCGCATCGCCTGGGCCAACCCCACCATGGCCACCCTGCTGGGCTACCACCATCCCGTGGCCCTCTACGGCCTCAAGGTGAAGGAGTTGTTCCGGCCCTTTTTGGTGGGACCCAGGGCCGCGCGCCTTTTTCTGGACGAGCTCAACGCCGGGCGGGTGCAAGGCGAGGAGGTGGTCATCACCGACAGCCGCCAGGAGCAGGTGCCGGTGCTGATCAGCAGCTCTCCGGTGGAGCGGGGCGACCCCTCCCGGGGGGTGCTGTTGGTGGCCAGCGATCTCACCCACCTCAAATCCGTGCAAAGCCGTTTGCAGCACTCCGAGGCCCGCTACCGCAACCTGGTAGAGCAGGCCACCGAGCTTATCGCGGTGCTCCAGGACCGGGTGTGCGTGTTCGCCAACTCGGCGGTCAGGGACGTGCTGGGCTGGGAGCCCGAAGAGGTGGTGGGCCACGAGCCGGAGATGTTCGTGCACCCCGAGGACATCAGCACTCTCATGGAGGCCTACGAGCGGCGCATCTCCGGCCAGAGCCATTCCGAGGTTTTGCCCTACCGCATCTTCACCAAGGACGGCCGCCTCAAGTGGATGGAGCTGGCCACCCGAGTGGTGGACTGGGAGGGGCGGCCCGCCCTGCAGGTGTTCTTCCGCGACATCACCGAGCGCAAGAAGGCCGAGGAGGAGCGCAGCGAGCGCCTGAACCGGGTGGAGCGCCAGCAGGCGGCCATCGTGGAGGTGGCCAGTACGCCTTCCCTGGTGGAGGGCGACTTCCAGGGCGCGGCCCGGCGCATCAACGAGCTGTGCGCCCAGGCCATGGAGGTGGACCGCGCGGCCATATGGCTGTTTAACCCGCACCACACCAGCCTGGTGGTCAGCGACCTGTACGACGCCGAGTCGACCCAGCACCAAAACGGCGAAGAACTGCCGGTGGGCGAGTGCCCTAACTTCATCACCGCCCTGGAGGCCGAGCGGGCGGTGGACGCCAGCGACGTGTACCTGGACGCCAGGGTCGCGGAACTGCGCTTCTTCTACCTGGAGCCCAACGACGTGGGGGCCCTGCTGGGCTCGGCGGTGCGCCTCAGGGGCCGCATGGTGGGCATGGTGTGCCTGGAGCACACCAGCGGGGCCCACTCCTGGAGCGAGGACGAGCTGGCCTTCGTGGGCGGCGTGGCCGATCAGGTGGCCCAGGCGCTCACCAACGCGGAGCGCAAAAAGGCCCAGGCCGCCTTGCAGGAGTCCGAGGAGCGCTTCCGCCATTTGTTCGACAGCATCAGCGACCTCATCTACACCCACGACGAGAAGGGCCGCCTGCTTTCGGTGAACCAGGCGGTGGTGCGCCTGTTGGGCTACAGCCGCGAGGAGCTTTTGGGCCGGCCCATGAGCGACTTCTTGACCAACAAGGCCCGCCAGGCCTTTGGCACCCAATACCTGCACCAGTTGCGCCAGCACGGCCAGTCCGAGGGCACGGCCATCCTGGTGGCCAAGGACGGCTCCCGGCATATCGTGGACTACCGCAACCTGTTGGTGGCCAAGGACGGGGTGCCCTATGTCAGCGGCTCGGGCCGCGAGATCACCCAGCGCCTGGAGGCCGAGCAGGAGCTCAAGGAGCTGCAGGAGCGCCTGATCCAGGCCCAGAAGATGGAGGCGGTGGGCAACCTGGCCAGCGGCATCGCCCACGACTTCAACAACATCCTGCAAGGGGTCAGCGGCTATGTGCAGCTGTTGGCCCAAAAGCCCCAGGCCGATCCGGTCAGCCGCAAGTACCTGAACGAGGTGGACGCGGCGGTGGGCCGGGCGGCCGAGTTGGTGCGCCGCTTGCTAACCTTCGGGCGCAAGGCCGAGGCCGAGCTGAGGCCGGTGGACCTGAACCGGGAGGTGGCCCAGGCCATACGCATCCTGGAGCGCACCATACCCAAGATGATCATGATCGAGGTGGACCTGGCCCCGGAGCTGATGGCCATCAGCGGCGACCCCAACCAGTTGGAGCAGGTCTTGATGAACCTGGTCACCAACGCCCGGGACGCCATGCCCCAAGGTGGGGTGCTCACCATCGCCACCAGCGACGTGGAACTGGACGCTGAGTTCTGCCGCACCCACCCCGGCCTTGAGCCCGGCCCCTACGTGTGCCTGGAGGTGAGGGACCAGGGCCAGGGCATGGACAAGGAGACGGTGAGCCACGTGTTCGAGCCCTTCTACACCACCAAGGAGGTGGGGGCGGGCACCGGCCTGGGCCTGTTCACGGTCTACGGCATCGTGGAGAACCACGGCGGCTACATCTCCTGCGAAAGCGCGCCGGGCGAGGGCACCACCTTCACCATCTACCTACCCGCCAGGGAAGGAAAGGCCGCGGTAATGGCACCCCAGGCCCCTGACGCCGGGCCGGTGAAGGGCGGCCGCGAGACCATCATGCTGGTGGACGACGAGGAGGCCATTTTGGAGGTGGTGCGCGACGTGCTGGAGCAGCACGGCTACAGTGTGTTGACCGCCGACAGCGGGGAAGGGGCCCTGGAGCTGTTCGGCCAGGGGCCGGACAAGGTGGACCTGGTTATCCTGGACCTGGGCATGCCGGGCATGGGCGGGGACCGCTGCCTGGATATGTTGCTGGGGCAGGCCCCGGAGGTCAAGGTGATCGTGGCCACCGGCTACGCGGGCAGCGACAAGCGTAGCGAAATGCTCGCCGCCGGAGCCTGCGGCTTCATCACCAAGCCCTACCGCCTGGACTCGCTGCTGCGCACGGTGCGCCAAATAATAGACCGGCCCCCGAGGGAGCCGGTCCAGGATGAGAGCGCCTGAGGCGGGAGGGGATCAGGAGCGGCCGTTGGCCCTCTGGTCCCAGTCGAAATCCCGGGAGGTGACCACGTCTTCCAAACGGCGCAGACGCCGCTCCAGGGTGTCGTAGGTGCGTTTCAGACGGCCCAGGGCCATCTTGCGGCTGTCGGCGTAGGAGTGATAGAACTCTTCCTCGTCCTCGGTCTGGGGGGCGACCGCCGGGGCCGGTTTCATGACCAGGGCCATGACGATGTAGAGCACGCCCACCGGCCAGAAGCCGGTGAAGATAAAGGCGATCACGGTGAGGATGCGCACCCAGATCACCGAGAAGTCGAAGTATTCCGCCATCCCCCGGCAGACCCCCAACAGGACGCCCCGCCGTGAGCGGTAAAGGCCGCGTCGGCCGAATTTGCTAAATATCTTCATGCCGGGGCTCCTTCATTTCTTTTTCCAAGAGTATGGTCTCCAAGGCGTCTATGCGCTGGTCCATGCGCTGAAGGCTCTTGTGCAGGTCCTGGATCAAGCGGGCCTCTTCCTCGTCGGCCTGGGCGGCCTTCTGCCCGCCTGGTCCCTTGATTATGCGCACGATAGTCACCACCAACCCGCCCAACAGGGCCAGGGCCAAAAGAATGAAACCGAAGATGGCACCGATAACTCCGGTCACGGTCGCTCCTTAAGGGCGGGGACTAGCCCTGCTCCGTGGTGGGGGTGGTCGCCTGCTTGGCCCCCTTGAGGGCCTGGAGTTCGGCCTCTATTTCGTCGTCTCCGGCCAGGCGGTCGAACTCCTGCTCCAGGTCGGGGCGGCGGCTCATGCCGGCCAATTCAGCCTCGGCCTCCAGGCGCTCCACCCGGTTTTCGAACTGCTCGAAGCGCATGATCACCTCGGCCGACTCGGCCCTGGCCGCGTTGCCCCGGGCCTTCTTGCTGTGCTTGGCCAGCTTGTGGCGCTCCACCAGGAGGCGCTGCTTCTCGCGCACCGAGGCCAGCTTTTGCTCCAGCTGGGCGATGTCCGCGTGGTACTGCTCCACCAGGGCCTGCTGGGCGGCCAGCTCCTGGTCCAGCTCGTCCTCCCTGGCGCGGAACTCCCGCCGGGCCCGGAGCGCCTCCCGGGCCAGGTCCTCGCGGCCCTTGTCCACGGCCAACTGGGCCTTGCCGCTCCAAGCGGACACCCGCTGGGAAATGGCCTCCGCCTCGCGCTGCATCCTGGCCCGCTGGGCCATGGCCCCGGCGCAGGCCGCCTTGACCTCGGCCAGGGTGTCTTCCATCTCCACGATCATCAGCCGGATGAGCTTCTGGGGGTCCTCGGCTCGGTCCAGCATGGCGTTGATGTTTGAACTTATGATATCACGCATCCGGTTGAAAACGCCCATGGTCCACCTCCGTCAAGGGCTGTTTGTTTGGCGAATAGTTGCCCTGCCATAAAGCAAAGGCCGGGCCAAAATCGGCGCATGGATGAATAACCTGATAAAGCAGCTAGTTGTCTAATATGGCTGGACCATGGGCGCGCCAAACAATTAGGCTAAAATAAATAATAGTTGGTTAGAAAAGCTAAATAGTAGTAATAAAAACCTATGGAAGCCTCCTCCCACAGCGCACCGCCCGGCGAGGCCCTGGGCCAGAGCGAAAACTTTCTGGCCTTTCAAGAGGACATGTCCCGCGCGGCCAAGGTGGACCGCCCGGTGCTGCTCATCGGCGAGCGGGGCACCGGCAAGGAACTGGCCGCCGCCCGTCTGCATTACCTCTCCTCCCGCTGGGGCGAGCCCTTGGTGGCCCTGAACTGCGCGGCTCTCTCCCCCTCGCTCATCGAGTCCGAGCTGTTCGGCCACGAGGCCGGGGCCTTCACCGGGGCGGGGCAGCGCCGCCTGGGCCGCTTCGAGACCGCCCACCAGGGCACCCTGTTTTTGGACGAGATCGGCAACATCCCCCTGACCGTGCAGGAGAAGATTCTGCGCACCGTGGAGTACGGCAGCTTCGAGCGGGTGGGGGGCAGCCATCCGGTGGAGGTGGACGTGCGCATCGTGGGGGCCACCAACGCCGACCTCCCGGCCATGGCCCGGGAGGGCCGCTTCAAGCAGGACCTGTTGGACCGCCTGTCCTTCGAGGTGCTCACCCTGCCGCCGCTCAGGGAGCGCCGGGGCGACGCCCTGGTGCTGGCCGAGCACTTCGCCCAGCGCATGGCCGTGGAGATGGGCTGGAGCGGCCCGCCGGAGTTTTCCCCGGCTGCCCGGGAGCAACTGGCCGCCCACCCCTGGCCGGGCAACGTGCGCCAGCTCAAGAACGTGGTGGAGCGGGCGGTGTACCGCTCCGGGGGGCGGGAGATACGCTCCTTCGACTTCGACCCCTTCGCCTCGCCCTTTTCGCCGCTGCCTGCCGCGGAAGAGCCGCGGGAAAATCCGCCCGCCGAAGCCGCGCCTCCGGCCTCGCCGCTGCCCTTCAGGCAGGCGGTGGCCGACTGCGAGCGCCGTCTCCTCCAGAATGCCTTGAGCGCCGCCCGCTTCAACCAGCGCCAGGCGGCCGAGCTTCTGGGCCTCACCTATCATCAGCTCCGGGGCCTGTTGCGCAAACACGGGCCGCTGGATAAATTTTAAATAAGTCGGGCAGGTCAATCACTGCTTGACACTTTTTCAGCTCTAATGTATGTCAAAAATAACATACGTAAGATGTTCTGCCCCGCGTCAATGTTTGCCTTGAAATTCATCTTTGGAGAGGAACAGCCATGAATTTGAACGATCCCCAATTATTCAAGCAACAATGCTACGTGGGCGGAGCATGGGTGAGCAGCGCCCAGGGAGCCACCCAGGGAGTGGACAACCCGGCCACCGGCGAACAGGTGGGCACGGTGCCCGCCCTGAGCGCCGAGGAGACCAGGGAGGCCGTCCAGGCTGCCTCGGACGCCTGGCCCGCCTGGCGCGGCCTCACCGCCGTGCAGCGGGGAGCCTATCTGCACCGCTGGGCCCAGCTTATACAAGACAACGCTAAGGATCTGGCTGTCATCCTCACCTCTGAACAGGGCAAGCCCCTGCCCGAGGCCCTGGGGGAGATCAAGTCCGGCCAGGACGCTATCACCTGGTTCGCCGAGGAGGGCCGCCGGGCCTATGGCGAGGTGATCCCCACTCCCTCGCCGGATCGCCGCCCCCTGACCATCCGCCAGCCGGTGGGGGTGGTGGCTGCGGTGACCCCCTGGAACTTTCCCATGTCCATGATCGCCCGCAAGGTTTCCCCGGCCTTGGCCGCGGGCTGCACCATAGTGCTCAAGCCGGCCAGCGCCACGCCCTTCTCGGCCCTGGCCCTGGCCGCCCTGGCCGACCAGGCGGGGATACCCGCCGGGGTGTTCAACGTGGTCACCGGCAAGGCCTCGGTGGTGGGCGGCGAGCTAACCGCCAATCCCCTGGTGCGCAAGTTCACCTTCACCGGCTCCACCGAGGTGGGCAAGACCCTGATGGCCCAGTGCGCCAAGACGGTCAAGAACATCTCCCTGGAACTGGGCGGCAACGCTCCCTTCATCGTGTTCGACGACGCCGACCTGGAGCGGGCCATCACCGGGGCCATGGCCAGCAAGTACCGCAACACCGGTCAGACCTGCATCTGCGTGAACCGCTTCCTGGTGCAGGACGGCATCTACGACGCCTTCGTGGCCCGCCTGTCCGAGGAGGTGACGGCCATGCGGGTGGGCAACGGCCTGGAGGACGGCGTGCGCCAAGGGCCCCTGGTAGACCAACAAGGCCTGGAAAAGGTGGAGGCGCTGGTACAGGCCTCGGTGGCCCTGGGGGCACGGGCCGCGGTGGGCGGCAGGCGCCACGAGCTGGGGGGAAACTTCTACGAGCCCACGGTGCTGGTGGGCCTTACCCCGGACATGCCCATCTTGCGCCAGGAGATCTTCGGCCCGGTAGCCACGGTGGTGCGCTTCAAGACCGAAGAGGAGGCCATCGCCATGGCCAACGACACCGAATACGGCCTGGCCTCCTACATGTACACCAACGACCTGGGGCGCTTCTGGCGGGTGGCCGAGGCCCTGGAGTCGGGCCTGGTGGGGGTCAACGAGACCGGCCTGGCTTCGGCCGAGTCGCCCTTTGGCGGGTACAAGGAAAGCGGCCTGGGCCGGGAAGGCGGCCGCCAGGGCCTGGACAGCTTCCTGGAGACCAAGTACATCCTGGTGGGAGGCCTGCGCTGAGATAGCCTTTAGAGCCTAAAGGCTCATCCCGAGGCCCTTGGCGCAAACCACCCTCCCTCGCGCCAAGGGCCCGTTTTTTGTGCGGCCCGGCTGGACAGCCGCCGGGGCGGGGCAGCTATAATTCTAGGAGCGAATAGGCACCCCAAACAGGAGGGCGGCGTGGGCGCGGCGGAAGAGTTCAAGGGGTTCACCCCCCAGACGGTCAAGTTCTTCAAGGACCTGGCCAAGCACAACAGTAAGGCCTGGTTCCAGGAGCGCAAGGCCCTGTACGACAACGAGGTGCTGGCCCCCAGCCGGGCCTTTGTGAGCGCCATGGGCGCGCGCCTGGCCAAGATCGCCCCCCTGGTGAACGCCGACCCCAAGGTGAACAAGAGCCTGTTCCGCATCTACCGCGACGTGCGCTTCAGCAAAGACAAGAGCCCCTACAAGACCCACATGGGCCTGTGGTTCTGGGAAGGCCCCGGCCCGCGCATGGAGTGCTCGGGCTTTTACTTCCAGTTGGAGCCGCCCAAGTTGATGGTGGCGGTGGGCATGCACTGCATGCCCAAGTTCCTCCTGGCCCCCTACCGCCAGGCGGTGGCCGACGACAAGCTGGGGGTGGAGCTGGAGCGGGCGGTCAAGAAGGTGCGGGGGGCCGGCTACGAGGTGGGTGGGCTGAAATACAAAAGGGTGCCCCGGGGTTTCGACCCGGAGCACCCCCGTGGGGAGCTTTTGAAGCACGACGGCCTATGGGCCGCCTTTGAGGCGGATATTCCCCCGGAGTTCTACACCGCCGATCTACCCGCCTGGTGCCTGCCGCACTTCAAGGCCATGCTGCCCCTGCACCAGTGGCTCCTGGAGCTGACCGTGCGGGAGTTCGTCTAGGAGGGAATTGGCACCACCGTGAAGCCGGCCGCGTCCAGGTCGGCCTGGAGGTTGGCCGCATGGGGGGTGCGGGCCCTGATATAGACGTTGTTGCCCGCCTTGGTGCGGTGGGGCATGGTGAAGATGGCCTCCACGGGCACCCCGCGCTTCTCGATCACCGAGGCGATGCGGCTGGTGGCCCCCACCTCCTTGCTCAACTGCACGTTTTCCAGGACGATGAGGCTGGTGCCCTCGCGGGGGGCTATGAGGCTCATCACCGCGTTGAATATCTCGCTCTCGGTGACGATGCCTATGAGCTTGCCGTCCTCCACCACCGGGAAGGCGCCGATGCCCTTTTGGTGGCCCAGGAGGATTACGTTTTGCACCAGGTCGTTGGGGCCGACGGTCAGCGGATCCTTTTGCATCACCTCGCCCACGGTGAGCTTTTCCAGCAAATAGTGCAACTCGTGCACGCTCAGGGTGGTGGCGCCGCTGGGCATGGCCTCAATGATCAGGTGCCGGGTCAGCAGGCCCACCAGACGGCCCTTCTTGTCCACCACGGGCAGACGCCGGATGTTGTTGGTGGCCATCAACTTCTTGGCGTCCATCAAAAGGGTTTCAGGGGTCACCGTCAGGGGATTGGCGGTCATCCAATTTCTGATCCTCATGAATTTTCTCCCAGCATTTTTAAATGGACGTCACGGCGCTTCATCATCGCCTTAAGTAAATTATAAAACATGGGCTCCAGCGAGGTGCCCCTTTTTGGCGAGGGAAAATTCCCATTTTCGGGGAGGGTTTTACCTTACACTAAATTTAGTAGTCCCCTAAAGCCTTGACAGGGCGGCAGCCCGGTTGCTATGAAATTAATAATGGTAACTATTATTGACTAGAAGGGGGTAGGTGATGGAGGTCTTGATCCTGTCACGGCTGCAGTTCGCCGCGGCCACGTTCTTCCACTTCCTTTTCGTTCCCCTGACCCTGGGGCTTTCCATCCTGGTTGCCATCATGGAAACCAAATGGGTCAGGAGCGGCGACGACGAATACAAGCGCATGGCCAAATTCTGGGGCAAGCTGTTCATCATCAACTTCGCCCTGGGGGTGGTGACCGGCATCACCCTGGAATTCCAGTTCGGCACCAACTGGTCCCGCTACTCCGCCTATGTGGGCGACATCTTCGGATCGCTCTTGGCCATCGAGGCCACCCTGGCCTTCTTCTTGGAGAGCACCTTCATCGCGGTGTGGATCTTCGGGTGGGAGCGCATCTCGCCCAAGCTGCACTGTGTGGCCATCTGGCTGGTGGCCGGGGCCGGCACCCTGAGCGCCTACTGGATCATCGCGGCCAACGCCTGGATGCAGCATCCGGTGGGCTTCGTGATGCGCAACGGGCGGGCCGAGCTGGCCAAC
The DNA here is from genome assembly GCA_018896025.1 of Pseudomonadota bacterium. GTDB lineage: Bacteria > Desulfobacterota > Desulfarculia > Desulfarculales > Desulfarculaceae > Desulfoferula. The sequence continues at coordinate 3,800 of JAHIND010000031.1, read as the reverse complement.
TTCTTTGATGTCATCACCCAGCGCTTCGCGGTGATCGAGTTCGTGCACACCGTGTCCGGGGCCTACATCCTGGCCGGTTTCTTCGTCATGGGCATCAGCGCCTATCATCTGCTGAAAAAGCGCGAGGTCTCCTTTTTCACCAAGAGCTTCCGCATAGCCCTGGTGTTCGCCCTGGTCTTCTCCTTGTTCGAGGTGGTGCAGGGCCACTTCAACGGCGGCGAGGTGGCCACGGCCCAGCCCAGCAAGCTGGCGGCCATGGAGTCCCACTGGAAGACCCAGAAGATGGCCCCCATGTATCTTCTGCAGATTCCCAGGCTCTCGGGTGAAGGCAACCTGATCGAATGGATTCCCATACCCGGCGCGCTGAGCATCCTGGCCTATGGCGACCCCAATGCCGTGGTCAAGGGCCTCAGCGACTTCAAGGCCGAGGACCGGCCCCCGGTGTTTCTCACTTTCGTGGCCTTCCGCACCATGGTGGGCCTGGGCATGCTGTTTGCGCTACTGACCATATGGGGCTTCTTGATACGCAAGAAGCTGGTGGACAATCCCAAGTATCTTCGCATAATGCTCCTGGCCATCCCCTTGCCCTACATAGCCAACGAGGCGGGATGGATGGTGGCCGAGGTGGGCCGCCAGCCCTGGATAGTCTGGGGGCTGATGCGCACCAGCGACGCGGTCAGCCCGGTGGACCCCACCCAGGTGGCGGTGAGCCTGATTGCGTTTGTTCTGTTCTACAGCCTGCTGGGAGTCGTCGCCTTCTGGCTCATGGCCCGTTTCGCCAAAAAGGGCCCCGCGCCCCTACCGGCGCAAGGCTAGGGGGAGGAATTAGCCATGTTGGAAACTATCTGGTTCGCCCTCTGGGGAGTGTTGTGGGCCGTCTACTTCATGCTGGACGGCTTTGACCTGGGCGCCGGGGCCTTGCTGCCCTTTTTGGCCAAGAACGAAGAAGAGAAACGCTACGTCTACCACTCCATGGGCCCCTTTTGGGACGGCAACGAGGTGTGGCTGATCACCGCCGGTGGGGTGACCTTCGCCGCCTTCCCCACCGCCTACGCGGTGATGTTCAGCTCCCTGTACTCGGCGCTGATGCTCATCCTTTTCTGCCTTATCATCCGGGGCGTGGCCCTGGAGTACCGCAGCAAGGTGGAGAGCCATGGCTGGCGCGAGGGCTGGGACATGCTGCTGTTCATCTCCAGCGCCCTGCCCGCCCTGCTGTTTGGGGTGGCCTTTGCCAACATCTTCCAAGGCATCCCCATCGACGCCCAGGGAATTTACCGGGGCACCCTGTTCACCCTGCTCAATCCCTACGGATTGTTGGGCGGTCTGTTGTTCCTGTGCCTGTTCCTGTACCACGGCGCGCTGTGGCTGGGCATCAAGACCGGCGGCGAGTTGGAGCAACGGTCCCGGCGCTACGCCAAGGTGCTGTGGGTGCCGCTCTTGATCCTGGCGGTGGCCTTTTTGGTGGCCACCTGGTTCGCCACCAACCTGTACCAGAACTACCTGACCTATCCGGTGCTGTGGATACTGCCGGCCCTGGCCGTGGCCGGGCTGTTGGCCACCCGCCTGTTCCTGCAGCAGGGCGCGGCCTGGAAGAGCTGGTTCGCCTCCTCGGCGGTGGTGGTGGGAGCCACCTTGTTCGGAGTGGCCGGGCTATATCCCAACCTGCTGCCCAGCTCCATCGACCCGGCGGCCAGCCTCACCGTGACCAACGCATCCTCCAGTCCCCTGACCCTGAAGATCATGCTGGTGGTGGCCCTGATCATGGTGCCGGTGGTCATCGCCTATCAGGTGTGGGTCTATTACATCTTCCGTCACGAAGTGAGCCCCGAGGACCTGGCCTATGAAGAGGGCTACTAGAAACTAAGCGCGAAACGACGGCGGCGGCCGGGGAAATCTCCGGCCGCCGCCGTCTTGCGTTGACCTGCCCGCTTTTGCCCCCTAATATGCTGGCCATGAAGAAAGCGCTTTTGATTCTGCCGCTGCTGGCGGCATTTTTGTGGGCGGCCTGCGCCGGGGCCTCTCCGGCCCCGCCTCCCTTGCCCCCGACCCTCCAGGAGCTGCGCCGGCCCTTCAAGGCCGATCTGCCGGAGCTGCGCGAGCTGGGCATCATCAGGGTGCTTACGATTTATTCCCAGAGCTATTTCTTCATCCACCAGGGCCAGCCCTACGGCCTGGACTACGCCCTGCTGGAGGAGTATCAGCGCATCCTGAACCGGCACCATCCCAAGGGCGCGCCTCCCATGGAGGTGGTGTTCATCCCCGTGCCCCTGGAGCGCCTGGTGCCCCTGTTGGAGGCGGGATACGGCGACATGGCCGCGGCCGGGCTGACCATCACCCCGGAGCGCAGCCGCCACCTCAGCTTTACCCGGCCCTATCTCACCGGGGTGGACGAGGTGGTGGTGTCCCACAAGTCGGTTGGCGGGCTCACCTCCCTGGACTCCCTGTCCGGGCGGCAAGTGCTGGCGGCCAAGGGCAGCAGCTACATGGCCAGCCTGGACAAGCTCAACCGCGACCTGGTTTCCCGGGGGCTGAAGCCGGTGGAGATTCTGGACGCCCCGGACGTGCTCACCGACGAGGACATCCTGGACCTGGTCAACTCGGGGGCGGCTCAGCTCACCGTGATGGACAGCCCGGCGGCGGCCATGTGGGCCGAGGTGATGCCGGGCATCCGGGTGCACCCCAAGCTGGCCCTGCGCAAAGGAGGGCGCATCGCCTGGCTGGTGCGCCGGGACACCCCCGAGCTGTTGGCCAGCCTGGACCGTTTTCTGCAAAAGCGTCACCAGGGAACTCTGGTGGGCAACGTGCTCATCAAGCGCTACTTCACCAACAACCAGTGGCTCATGAACCCCAACGCCATCGAGGATCGCTCCCGCTTTTCGCGCTTCGCCCCGCTGTTCAAGAAATACGGCCAGCAGTACGACTTCGACTGGCTGCTACTGGCCGCCCAGGCCTTTCAGGAGTCTCGCTTGGACCCCAAGTGCGTCTCCTCGGCCGGGGCGGTGGGGCTTATGCAGGTGATGCCGCCCGCCGGGGGCGACCGCGGCGCCGAGAAAAAGCGCCTGATGGAGCCGGATTACAACGTGAAGGTGGCGGTGAAGTACCTGGCTCACATCCGCGACCATTACTTTGGCGATCCCGGCCTGAGCTTGCCGGTGCGGGCCCGTTTTTCCCTGGCCGCCTACAACGCCGGGCCCACCGCCCTGAGCCGGGTGCGCCGGGTGAGCAAAAAGATGGGCTACAACCCCGACCGGTGGTTCTTCAACTGCGAGTATGGGGCCCTGCGCCTGGTGGGCAGCGAGCCGGTGAGCTACGTGCGCAACATCCTCAAGTACTACGTGTCATACCGCCTGTCCCTGCGCCTGCAACAGGAGTCGCGCAGGCAGACCAAGGACCTGCTGGAAAAACGCTGAGGCCCCGCCCCGCGGCCAACTCGAGTGCGTCCGGCTTCGCCAGACCCCGCATGGCGGCGTTGTCGGCATCACTCGGTCCTCGGCGTAGGTCTACTACGCCTGCATTCCTCGTTCGCCTGCCGCCTTGCTCTGCGACGTCTGGCTGTGCCGGTTCCGGCTTCGCCAGGAAGCGCCATGCTGCGCCCACGGCATCGCTTAGACCTCGGCGTATATAAGAATACGCCTGCGGTCTGCGCTCGCCGCCGTCTTGCCTAGGTGTTGTTAGCAAGGACGTTGTTCACAGTTTGCCAGTCTTGAGATTGGCGGTTTGTATTTAAGAGCGGTGTGTGGCCTTGTCTGGTTGTAGTAATCCAGCCATGGCCCCAGCCGCTCATTTCTTTCCTCCGAGGT
>JAHIND010000030.1 GCA_018896025.1 Pseudomonadota bacterium | reverse complement strand
GGAGATTTCCGCCGAGATCGCCAAATGTCCCAACCGATCTGTATCCATAAGCCTAGACGGAACCGATGCAGCCACCCACGATTGGATTCGTGGTGTGCCGGGGTCCTTTGATGCGGCCCGGCAGGCGGTGCGCAACCTTGTTGCCACCGGCACCAAGCCCCAGATAATTTTCTCGTTGATGCGCAAAAACGTTGACCAAGTGGATGACATGGTGCGAATGGCCGAGGAACTGGGCGCCTCCTCACTCAAATTCAACGTGGTGCAGCCCACCGCGCGAGGCGAAAAGCTGCATGAAGCCCAAGAGGCCTTGACTATAGCCCGCCTCATTGAGGTGGGGCGGTATGTGGAACAGGTACTGGCGCCCCAGGCCAAGGTAGACATATTTTTTCATCACCCGCATGCCTTTAAAAATCTCAAGCGCATAGCCAGTGGAAATGGGTGTGGAGCCTGCGGGATCTTTGGCATTTTGGGCGTCATCGCCAGCGGGCACTATGCCTTGTGCGGCATAGGCGAGCAGGTTCCGGATCTGATCTTTGGAGCGGTAGGCGAGGCCAACCTGGAAGATGTGTGGCGAGATAACGCCATTTTAAAGGCTCTGCGCGAGGGCCTGCCCGAAAGATTGGAAGGGGTCTGCGGCCTCTGCTTGATGAAGGAGCAATGCCTGGGCGCATGCGTAGCCCAAAACTACTACAGCAAGGGCACCCTGTGGGCGCCATACTGGTTTTGCGAACAAGCCAATAACGCTGGATTGTTTCCAGCTTCACGCCTGGCGAAATGACCCACACGGTACCAACTTGTGACTATCGCCAATGCCGTTAAAAAATTGTGCTGGGAATAAATCTGGGGCCATTTTCTTTGCTGCTTATGATGGCTCCAGCATGAATCCGACTCTGCGTGAGCCGGAGATCATGGAGATCATGCCTTATGAGGGCAGGCCCTTGCGGGTTGGCGATGTGGCTCTTTTTCTGTCACCGGAGACTGATCAACTGGTCGTACACCGCGTTGTCAGGGTAAGCCCCGCAGGAATATCCACGCTCGGTGACAACAACACTCAAGAGGATGATTTCCTTTTGCCGCCCGAGAGGATTCAGGGCCAAGTGGTGGCCGCCTGGCGTGGCCAGAAGCGGCGGAGGATAGCTGGAGGGTTTCTGGGCCGCTTGACAAGCCTCTGGCTTGGCTGCCGGCGTGTACTCGACCGTGGCGTGTCTCCTCTGCTCCATCCCCTATATCAGGCCTTGTCTCACTGGGGGAGGCTCGCCTGGTTGTTGCCGGCCCCACTACGGCCGCGAGTTGTCGCTTTCAAAGTCCAGGGCCGGGATCAATTTCAGCTTCTGCTGGGACAGCAAATCATTGGGCGCTACGACGATCAACGGGATCAATGGCAAATTCAACGCCCATTTCAATTGATTGTGGATGGGAAGATGCTTCAGGGGCAGCGGGATAAGGGCCGACCCAACCGTCAGGCTTTGGCGGAGCAGCTAGCCAAAAACCATATACTGACGCAGGAGGTTATGTATGACTTGGTCTTGGCGGATGGGACTCATTGGGTAATTTCAGCCGGGACCGAGGAAGCCGCGTCCATCGTTGCACAATTGGGAAGCGCTATGCGGTTAAGCGTTACCACAAATGTAGGCAAACCCTCCCATAAGGATAAGCAATGCCGACTTCTCGTCCAGGTTGATGCGCATTCGTCCGCCGCGGATTGTTATGTGCCGTTGGCATCCCAAAGGCACGGCGTTGTTGTTTGCATTCTGAGTCCATCCGATCACTGGGGCGGCCCGTTTGTAAATCTAGTGAGATTATCGCTTGTCTTGGCTCGCGAAGCGCAGTCCCAAGGAGGAGTACTCATACACGGTGCACTCGCTGAACGGGACGGCATCGGTGTGATCTTGGCTGCTCCTGGCGGTACGGGCAAAACCACTGCCAGCAATAGGCTCCCAGCCCACTGGCGCTCACTGTGCGACGATACCACGCTGGTGGCGCGGGACCCGCTTGGCAATTACTGGGCGCACCCCTGGCCCACGTGGAGCCGTTTCCAGGACGGAGGGCCGGGCGGTGCTTGGGACGTACAAAGAGCTGTGCCGGTCAAGGGCATCTATATTTTGGACCAGGCGGCAGAAGACCGGGTGGAACGGTTAGGCTCAGGGCGGGCAGTGAGCCTTATAGGGGAGTGTGTTAGGCAAGCCTCAATGTTCATGTGCCCGGGCTTAACCAAAGAGGAACTCCACGCTCTGCATATGGAACAGTTCAATAACCTTTGCGCCTTGGCCCGGGTGATACCGGCGCATTTGCTTCATATCAGTATGACTGGCGCCTTCTGGCAAGATATCGAACAGGCGCTTGAGAATAGCCACTGTGCAGAACGGTGGCAAACCCGCCGCGACGATGAATCCGAATCTAAGTCGCAAATATCAGCTTAAGCCGCGGTTATTATGCAAGAAAATCCTAAGTCTATAAAGCAGAAGATCCAGCGTGCGCTGCATCTTGGCCGAGCCTTGCGCTTTGTCTGGCAAAGCGCCAAAGGATGGACTATCGCGCACGGGGTGCTCATTGTGGTCCTGGGGGTATTGCCTTTACTGCCCCTGTATCTGATGAAGCTCATGGTGGACGCTGTAACCGCAGGTCTGAAGGCCCCTGATAAAGAAGCGGCTATAGTACATGTGCTTTGGATCATTGCTCTTATGGCCGCAGTGACGCTGTTTGCTACCTTGGTCCGTTCGGTAGCGGGACTGATAAGCGAGTGGCAGGCCTTTGTCGTCACGGATCACATGAACGACGTCCTGCTCGCCAAATCTATAGAGGTCGATCTGGAGTATTACGAAAGCGCGAAATACTACGACACACTTCATCGCGCCCAACGCGAGGCCCCCCATCGGCCCATCAGTATCGTGAATGGATTGGCCCAAATCGGCCAGCATGGAATCTCGCTGCTGGCAATAGGTGGCTTGGTCTTATCATTTAATTGGGTAATTGCGATAATACTATTCACCGCTGTCATTTCCGGTTCAGTAGTGAGAATAAAATACACTGGCAAGATGTATCGCTGGCAACGTGAGCAGACATCCACGGAACGGCAAGCTGGCTACCTCAATTGGATGCTCACCGACAGCAGCCACGCCAAGGAAGTTCGCCTGTTTAACCTCGGGCCTCTGTTCATGAGCCGGTTTAGCGAAATTCGAAAGAAACTCCGCAAGGGAAGACTTGCCATCACGCGCAGGCGTAGTATCGCTGATTTTGCGGCTCAGTCCTTTGCAACCACGGCAATCTACGGCTCGTATGCTTACCTTGCTTATGAGGCGATATGGGGGAAAATTACATTAGGAGATTTGGTGATGTATTATCAGGCATTCCAACGCCTTCAGGGGTTTTTCCAGGGGTTATTGAGCAGTCTGGGAGGTCTGTATGAAGATAACCTTTTCCTAACAAATTTATATGAATTTCTTGATCTTAAACGTACCGTTGTCGAATCGGTCGATCCCGTACCCGTGCCTCGCACGATGCAACGTGGCATCGCCATAAACCACGTTAGTTTTAAGTACCCCGGAGGCACTAGAGATGTTTTTGAGGATATCTCGCTGACTATTAAGCCGGGAGAAGTGGTGGCTTTGGTCGGCGAAAATGGCTCCGGCAAGACAACCTTGATCAAGTTGTTGTGTCGTTTTTATGATCCCACAGGTGGGAGCATTACCCTGGACGGTACAGACTTGCGCCAGTTTGACACGAAGGCTTTACGAAAAGAAATCGCCATAATTTTTCAGGATTACGCTCACTACCATTTATCAGCTAGAGAGAATATTTGGTTTGGAAATACTGATTTGCCACCAGACCATGAGCGCGTTTTGGCAGCGGCGCGTCTCTCGGGAGCTGACGATCTAATTAACTCGTTGCCTCATGGTTACGAGACGATTTTGGGAAAGTGGTTCGAAGACGGAGAGGAACTGAGCATTGGTCAATGGCAAAAAGTGGCGCTGGCACGCGCGTTCATGCGCGACGCCCAGGTCATCGTCCTTGACGAACCTACAAGCTCCATGGATGCCAAGGCAGAATATGAGGCATTTAAAAGTTTTCGCCAACTAATTTCAGGTCGCACAGCCATTCTGATCAGTCATCGTTTTTCCACCGTTCGGATGGCTGACCGGATTTATGTCCTAAAACAAGGCAACGTAATCGAAAATGGCACTCACCATGAATTAATGAGCTATCAAGGTGTTTACGCTGAACTATTTGAGCGGCAAGCCCAATCCTATCGTTAACCACTAATCCTGGAGTTAACATGGACAATTTGGAAACTGGCATGCTCTTATGTTCATTTCTTTCAGGACGAGAAATCCCCAACTCCAGTATGGACAAACTGACGTCGGATGACGGGGAGAGTCTGGCAGATTGTGCCTTGCGTTTGAATGTAGGTGGATTGTTATACAGGGAGATTAAAACTCGCAATATTTCGACTGAAATAGTAACAGTTAATGTAAGAAACAAACTCAGGCAATCATACAGGGATACTGCTACCTTTAACACTACCCTCTTTTTTGATGTATCAAAATATATTAAAATTCTATCCGATAATCTACTTCCAGTCATTGCGCTTAAGGGCTTTTCACTCGCAAAAAATATTTATGGCGATATTGCCTTGCGACCAATGTGCGATGTCGATCTCTTAGTAAAAAAGGAAAACTTGGTTAGTGCGGGAAGGATTCTTTTGGGCCTTGGCTATGAGCCATACTATGCTGCATGGGAAAAAAAGTTAGAGACGCACCATCATTTACCACCATTCACTAATGCAAGAGGGACGACGATAGAATTACATTGGGATATAGTAACTCCAGACAGCACCATTAAGGTAAATACAGAAGGGTTGTGGGAGAGAGCGTGTCTTGTCAATATCTGTGATGTTGAAGTCGGGGTTCTTTCCCCGGAAGATTTGTTTTTACATTTATGTACTCATGCATGTTCCCATATTAAGTCGGGTTTTCCGTTGATTTCTCTGTGTGATATATCCGGATTAATAAAGCGCTCAGGAGGTAAATTCGACTGGCAATTGGCAATAGATAAATCTTATCAATGGGGAGCCAATAGGTGCGTATACCTAATGTTACTACTTGCGCAGGAAATGCTTGGGATTACTCCGCCTAATAATGTAATGGCTAATTTAAAACCGAATGATTTTCAGCGTTATTTTGCAAATGAAATTAAGGAACATATTTTTAACATAAGCCCATTGGATCCACTCCTTGGACTTGCAAATGACCAATTTGCCAAAATAAAAAGAATCAAAGGGGTTAAAGGCAAGGCAAAAGCCGTCCTAAAGAGAGCTTTTCCACCAAGGGAGGATATTGCTCGCACATATGCAGTGGCCATTTCAAGCCCGAGGTTATATCTGTATTATTTGTTGCGTATCTGGCATATTATTGCCTATTATACTGTTGTTCAAATTGGGTTAATCAGACGAGATCAATCGCTAAAACAATCAGTCAATCATGCGCATCGGGTGAACGCTGTATTCAACTGGATATTTTCATCGCCACTGGCTTCAGTAGGGCGTAGCTCAGATATTCTAATTCCCGATGATTGACTTCGAATCTGGTGGGTTAAAAAGCCTGTCATAGTTTCCCCCCCAGAGAGCATTAAGCCTTGTCATTCACAAGTTAATTCATTCATTACCCCATGGTCAACTGCGGGTTTGCATACCCGGGCTATGCTCATTTGTGAGTCTCGGTCAAAAAATGCACTCTGAGGTCCTGCAAGTGTCGATCCTGGCGTTCGGGCATAAATTACATGCTTATCCGCAATTAAATTAACATGTTGGCCGAACTTTCCTAATGTGACCTTGGGAGGTGCGCCATGGCCAAAGTCCGCTCATGGGAAGTATCTGACGATTTCTGGCTGCGAGTTTAGCCACTTATCCCTAAGCGCATGCGCCGCGATGGTAGCGTCTATAGACGTAGGTCAGGTGGCGGCCGCAAGCCGATGGACTCCCGCAAGGTCTTCGAGGGCGTTGTGTTCGTGCTTCGGACCGGCTGCCAGTGGAAGGCTTTGCCCAAGGAGCGATTTGGCAGCGCCAGTTCGGTCCACAAGTATTTCCGCCAATGGCTTACGGCGGGTATCTTCTTGAATCTTTGGCGTGCTGGTCTGTGTTAGTACGGTGAGATGGAAGGTATTGCCTGGAAGCGGCAAAGCGTTGATGGTTCAATGGTCAAGGCCCCCTTGGCGCAAGAAGCCGTCGGACCCAACCCCACTGACCGGGGAAAAAACGGAAGCAAGCGACATCTGCTAGTGGACGGGCTTGGCGTCCCGCTATCCCTGATCGTAACAGGCGCAAACAGGCATGATGTTTCACAACTGGTCGCTGTTCTTGATGCCGTGGTGCTTGTTCATCCGGGGCAGGACAAACCCTATCTCTACGCCGATAAGGGCTATGACGGGCAGCCGGCTCAGGATGAAATCGTCTCACACGGTTACGCACCAAGAGTCAGCAGGAAGAAACGGCGACTTGGCCGCCCTTGGAAGAACCGCCGCTGGGTGGTTGAGGTCACCCACTCGTGGTTCAACAGGTTCAGGAAGCTCCTGGTACGGGATGAGAAGTTTGCGGATAGCTACGAGGCACTCTTGCACTTGGCGGCTGCAATCATCTGCTGGAGAAAAGTACCTCCTATTTACGGATAAATTCTTAACATTTGCTAGCCAATTGTTACTGCTAGGCAAAGGTCTATTAGCCTGGCTTACATATACTCATTTAGTTTTTATGTATTTCAGCATTCAATTACAGCCTGATCCCGACTTGCCCTGGCCTTTCCCCGCCGTGCCCAACCAAAAGCAGGCGGATCATCACGGTGGGGAGCGTCCTTGGCCAAACGATAGCGAAACTTCCCCACTTCCCGAATCAGTCCTCTCTTGCGCATTTCCTGCAGCCATTCATAGGTTTTCCAGCGCTTGATCCCAGACACTTGCATTAGGTCCATGGAGGAAAAGGCTCCTCGCATGCTCAGTTGATGCGCCGCCCTCCAAAGTAATGCTGGAGTTGATTCCTTGTCCTGCTTCTCCACCAGCCGGCACCGGCAATCAGGCAGCAGAATGATCTCCCCCTGCTTTTCCAGATAATCCAGGGCCCGATTCACCTGACGGAGGGTTTGGCCAGCCCCATCAATCAGGTGCTCGTATAAATCCCCCACCGATGCCTCTCCGCCCACTTCCCTTAAATATCTCCGGATCATCACCGGTCGCCATTGATCGGCAGTTTTGCAGCCATCACTTCACCCTGTGGAGTCCGGTCCCACTGGCCCGCAGCCGACTGCGGGCTACCTCAGTGGTCACCTGACGGGTCCATTCTGGATTTATGCGAGAGGAGTCCTCTGCCCTGGCCAGGGCCTCCAAGCGAGCCAGGTGCAGAATGGTCTGGCGAAGATTACCCTTGGTGGCTCGGCGGATCTGCTCGGCTGACTGATCATCCAGGGTAAGGCCGGCCAATTCCGAGGCCAGGCTTAGGACTTCCTTCCTGACCAGGGGAGCAAACTCCTCGCTCATGCGAACCCGGTCCCAGAATTGGGGAAACTGACTCAGGAGCCTGGCCAGGCCGTTCATGCCCACCAGCAAGATGGGAGCACCCGAGGCGTCGTGCAGGTCTCGGACCGTGTCCAGCAGGGGAGGGGTGCGCGGTGGCTGGGTGCCCTTGGCTAGATAGTCTGCTTCATCGATGATCAGTAGACCATTACCCAGGGAAGGCACCCCTAAGCGCTCGGATAAGGCCTCCGCCGCTCGGGCCAGATTGCCGGCACCGGTGTTGGTGACCGGGCAGCCCAGACTGGCCAGGATGGTCTTGAGCATTGAGTTGGGAGTCCATACCCGGGCTGCGGACACGTAAAGGGCTCCAGTCCGCGCGGCCAGGGTGTCCACCGCCCGAGTCTTACCCCGACCGGCAGGACCGTAGATCAGGCCCAAGCGGGGCTCGCCCAAAGAAGCACTGTGCAGGGAGTCCACCACCTCCCACAAACGGGCCACGTTCCTGGTCTGGACAAATGTGGCCCTCATGGGTCTTCCTCGTCATAGACCACACAATCACGCAAGCCTAAGACAAACTCCTCGAACTGCTCCCCGCCCAGCTGCTGCCACATGAGGCTTTCCTTAAACTCCTCCAGGAAGACCCGGTCAGAGGAAGAGTTTGGCAGCCCCTCCCGCTGTCGCACCAGGATCCACACCGCCCGCTCGGAGGGTCTCAAGAAGACGGGCCGGTGATGGATGTCGATCTCCTGCCCCCAGGGATCCAGGATCTGCTCGCCACCTTGGTCAAAGGAGTGGCCATCCCCAGGCTCCGCCTGCCCCAGCATCTCCTGCCGGGCCTGGGCTGCGGCCTTTAAAGCTGGCAGGTCCAGGTTAGGCGGGGGAAGGGCGTCCAAGGGTTTGGTTTTGGCCGCCACCTCGTCCAAACGAGCCCGCTCCAGATCGTCCAGGTCCAGAGCCTTTACCCTCTCTCGGGAAGCCTTGCGCTCCAGGCGCCGGATGGACCACCAGCGCTTCTTACGTTCCCTGATCTGTTTGGGAGTGAGATTCAGGCGATCCAGATCCGTGGCTATGCAGATGAACTCCCCTCCCTGGTCGAAGATATAGACAATGCCCGCGTCTTCTGGGTCAGGGCGCACCCACACCCGATCAGAGGGCTCTAGATACAAGATCTCTTCAGCGGTATAAAGCCCCCGGTTGTAATGAATCCTTCCCTGGGCCACGCTACGCGGCTCGGCCGGTTTTAGTAGGAGGAAAAGCTGATCCAAGGGGGCCACCCTTGGCCGCCAGCCCTCGTCAATGGCATTTTCCCAGCGCTCCCTGGGGGTGCAGTCGATGGTGGAGACCACGTGGTTGCTCTCAAAGTCCCGCACCCACTTGTCCACCAGGTCTTGTAATTCGCCCAGGGTGTACCTGGTTTGAATGAACTCTGTCCTCTTGGACAGACGATTGCCGGTATACCCGGTCAGAGTACGCAGCAGATCTGAAACCAGATGAAAGGCGATCTCCGCGTGGGGTTTGAGCTCCGGACTGTAGCCCGGTATCTGAGGCGCCTTGATGCCCAGGTCCAGGAAAAGGGCTTGCACCTGCTTACTCTGGTAGTCCTTGCCCAGGTCCACGATGACCTCGCGGGGTATGCCCATTTGCTTGAAGGCCTTGAAAAAGGTCTGGGCAATGGGATCTGCTCCCCCTCGCTCCACCACTCCAAACACCGGCCGCCGGGTCCATACGTCCACCACCGCGATCAGGGTGCAGCGCCGGCCGTCCGCGGTCATCAGGTCCGCCCGGGTGGAGTCAGCCTCCCAGCGCTGATTGGGCTCAGTGAGGCCGGCATCTGCCCTTCCCAGAGAGGGCTGGTACTGCCGCTTGAATAGGGAGGGGTGGTGCAGCAGGGAAAGATGGGCCTGCCGGTCTTTGCGCATCTTGGCCACCAGATTCCGGACCGTGCCCTGGGCTGGCAGTCTGCGGCCCTTGAATTTGTGCAGCATCAGTCTATGTATCTTGGCCGCGGTGATGCCCGGCCGGCCCAGCAGGCAGGTTTCGATGAACTCCTTGATGTCCTCCTCTATGGAGTTACGCCGATGCCGACCCCGCCGGTCCACCAGGCCAGCCACTCCCCTTTCCCGCAAAACCTTGCGCCAACGGTACAGGCTTCTCTTTGACAAAGGGCCCATATTGGCGCTTAACTCGGCATCCACCAGGCCGCGATTGAATTCGTCCAGCCAGCGCTGGAAGTGATCCTGTCGCTGGCCGTGCGGAACCGGGTTTAATTCCTTGGCCGCCTCAGCCACCCTGACCGCCTTGGCCTTGGCCAGGGCCCACTCCAGGGCAGGCTCCGGAATCTTGTGCAGCTCAGAGGTGCTTCCTCCTGACTCGCAGAGAAACGGCTCCAGGTCACTCAAGGTGAGTTTCTGCAGACGGTGCTGCAGCAGCCGTTGCTGGATGTCCACCGGCAGGGAAGGGACCTCGTAGTGCTTTACCTTGCCGCCCCGGCCGGGAAGCAGGTGCAAACGCCAATCCTTGGATTTCTTCTCGATGGACTGCCGGGAGACGCCCAGGGCTTGGGCCAGCTGGCTGTTGGTGACCAGTTGATTCATCTTTAGGCGGGCTCTCCGCTTTTCCCATTGCGGTTAGCGCAGCTTATGTGGTTTTTTAGGTTCGAGGCCGCAGGCTTCTGAGGGCGGCCCAATGGTCGGTTGGGGTTGCCCTGCTGGTCATAGCGATCCGGCCAGAGCTCGGCAGGAGGCAGGCCCAGCGCTTTGGCGATTATCGCCTCCATTTTGGGGTAGGGCCTGCGCAAAGCCAGGCTCACCGCGTGCCGGCTCACTCCGTGCTCCCGGCCCAGGCTGGTCAAGGTGTAGCCCCGGCGGCGGAGTTGGTACTTGATCCAAAGGGCGTCTGGGGTGGGCTGGGTCCCTGCGGTTTGTTTCTCCATAGGGATATTTATAAGTCTAATAAAACGCATATGTCAAGTCTAAAAAGAAAGCATAGCCAGCCTGCCGATACCCCGGAGCAGGTCCGGTCCCGCGAGGCAGTCGGGTCTACGGGTGGCACGAGCCTTTCAGATTTTTCGAGTCGCCTTAGGGTAGTTTTATCCGAATTTAAAAGCACTTATGCCTTTGCAAAGAAGGCAGGTGTTTCTCAAGGGGGGATGCAAAAGTGGATCAAGGGTCAATCTGAACCCGGAAGAGATAAGTTGATTGCCCTTTCTGAGGCCGCAAATGTTCGACTGGAGTGGCTGGCCACCGGCCAGGGTCCCATGCGTGATGGGGGTAAGGATGATTCCTCGATTGGTACCGATACCATCTCTATCCCCTGCTACGACCTTCAGACCCTGACTGGGCACAGTGAAGTGAAGGGGGAACTCTCGGTTCCCCCAAAACACTTTGCCTTCCAATCTGCATGGTTAAGGGATAAGACCGGGCTAAATCACGAAGACCTTTTGCTGGTAAAAGTGGTGGGTGATGCGATGGAGCCCACCCTGAAGCAAGGCGACATGGTCTTAGCAAATCGCGCCAAGGCCCATGTGCCCGACGACGGCCTCTACGTTTTGCTCATGGACGGCACCATGCTGGTCAAGCGCCTGCGCAAGCGCCCTGGCCGGAAGGTCCAGGTCATCAGCGATAATGAAGCCTACGGATCATTCGATCTTGATCTGGCGGACCCGCCAGAGGATATGACCATCATCGGCCGGGTAGTCTGGTTCGGCCGAGAGATCTGAACTTTTCCCACAATAAATGATTCCTGCAATTCTGGTTGCAGGTTCGTCTGTTGGATTTGGCGAAGAAAATCGCCATAACTTGTTAAATTATTTATGTTTTGTCCGGTTGCAGGTTTGGTTGCAGGTTCGACAATTTATATGTTCTCCTCAAAGAGGCCTTAAAGGGTATGTTATAAATAAACTATCAATGATAAATGATAGTTACATGGTATTCTAAAAATTACAAATCGTGCCATTTGTCCGTACGCAACTCCGTTTTTCTCCGCACTAATGGCACAACATAAAAGCGGCTTTTTATGTGGGGAACACCGCATAAAAACCACATATAACCGCTCGATTTCCACATAAAAACAGCACAAAAGCCGCATAACCGCAAAACAAGTTAAGTAATTTCAAAAGGATGCCATCTAGAAAATGCGTTCAGGAATGGGGTTGGACGTAAATTAGACGTAAACAGGACGTAAAATTTGGCCTGATTCTAGGCCACCTTTCGCCCCGCAGAACCTCCACCCTCCAAGACTCGGAGGTGGGGTTTGATGGAAACTATACCTCTGATATAGGCTTCGGTAACACTCAGGTTCTTGTGCCTTAGGTGCTGTTTGATGGCTACCATTGGCATGATCCAGCCCAGATTTGGTGGACACTCGGTTAAGCGAGTAAATTGCTTGACGGAGGTGATCCATGACAACGCAGAAGAGTCAAAAGCGGGTAACCAGGCGGCGCTACCCGCCTGAATTCAAGGCAGAGGCCCTAGGCTTGGCCGAGCAGGTTGGGGTGGCCGGCGCGGCCAAAGAGCTTGGCCTGCAAGAGTCCCAGCTATATGCCTGGCGCAAGAAGGCCCGTTATGAGGCCAGCCGGAACGAAACCGAACCACCTGGGGCAGGATTTCAGCGCCCAGGCCCCGAATCAGAAATGGGTCTGCGACATCACCTATTTGCGGACCGGCGAAGGCCGGCTGTACCTGGCGGTGGTTCTTGATCTGTTCTCGCGCATGGTGGTGGGCTGGGCCATGGATAAACGCATGAAGGCGGCTCTGGTCTGCGATGCCTTGCAAATGGCCCTCTGGCGACGGCGCATGCCCAAAGGGGTGGTGGTCCACTCAGATCGCGGAAGTCAATAGTGCTCCAGGCAATATCAGGCTCTTTTGCCAAGCGCGGTCTGGTCTGCCCAATGAGCGATAAGGGCAACTGCTATGACAACGCGGTGGCCGAGAGTTTCTTCCACACGCTGAAGGTGAAAATGGTCCATGGCGAGAGCTTCGCCACCCGCGAGGACATGCGTCAGGCCATATTCGAGTACATTGAAGTTGACTACAACCGAACCCGAAGGCACAGTAGCCAACGGCTACATCAGCCCACTAGACTTGGAAAACAAAATGGCCGCTTAACAAGGTGTCCGTTGTTCCTGGGCAAGATCACTTTGAGTTGCCACTGATTTGCAGTCACCAGCCATCAATTACCTGGTAAATGCCGAGCCTCTGAATCCAGGCCTGCTCGGCTTCCAGGAGAGTCCCCGTTGCCCTGTCTACGGATAGACTGACTCATCCTTCCTGTTCTCATCATTTTCTCATCCTAGGCTCACTATCCTTGTCTCCAACCACGGGAGACGTCTCCCGAGTTGAGTGCTAACGTAAAGTAAGGAGAGAATCATGAAAAAGGGCATAACCGCTTGCTTAATGGCTCTGATGGCCCTCGGTGGGTCGGCCGTTCTGGTTCAGGCCGGCAATAACCCGGAGGCTAAGACGCTGCAACTGAGCCAAGTGCCGCCCGCGGTGCAAAAGGTCATCAAACAGGAGGCGGTCAAGCATCCCTTGGTGTCCCTCGCGATGGGAGATGACGGCGGCGCCGAGGTGTACGAGGGCAAGTTCCGCGGCAGACTCCAGCAGATCGAGTTGAAAATCGCTGCCGACGGACGGGTGGTCTCGCGGGAGTTGGAGCGAAACCACCGAGAGGATCGGGAAGAGATGGACGATTAGGCGTGACCAACGCCGATTTCGGTCACACCTGGGGTGCCTGGCGCCCAGAACATGCAAGGCCCTGGCGCCGGGCACCCTTTTCGCAAACTGAAGGTTGAAGATGCGTTTGTTGGTTATCGAGGACTACGCTCCCTTACGCAAGGCCGTGGTGCGCGCCTTACAGGAAGCAGGCTACGCGGTGGATGCCACCGGCGAGGGCCAGGAGGGCCTTTGGTACGCCCAGTCCAATGATTATGACCTGGTCGTATTGGACCTCATGCTTCCCGGCCTGGACGGCTGGAGCATCTTGCGGAGTCTTCGCGGGGAAGGCATACAGACTCATGTCCTGATCCTGACCGCCCGCGACGCAGTGGAGGATCGGGTGGAGGGCCTCGACCTGGGGGCGGACGATTACCTGGTCAAGCCCTTTGCCCTGGATGAGCTGATGGCCAGGGTTCGCGCCCTGCTGCGCCGCCAATACCAAAGCAAAAGCCCCCTGATCAAGGTGGCTGACCTGGAGCTGAATCAGGCCACCCGGCAGGTGCGGCGGAGCGGCCAAGAGATAGACCTGACCAGACGTGAGTACGCCCTTCTGGAGTATTTGGCCCTGCGGGCCCGAGAGGTGGTCAGCCGCAACGAAATCTGGGAGCATCTCTATGAGTTCAACTCCCAGGCCCAAAGCAACGTGGTGGATGTATATATCGGATATCTGCGCAAAAAGCTGGATCGGCCGGGGCTGGTGCCCCTGATCCACACCAGGCGCGGGCAGGGCTACTGGCTGGGGGAGGAGGACTCGTGAGGTCGGGCCATTCCTTACGCTTTCGTTTGCTGATGGCGGTCATGACCGCCAGCGCCGTGGTGCTCCTGGCGGCCTGGGCGGCTCTCTATCTTCTGGTGCGGACCAGCCTGTTGCAGGAGCTGGACTCCGCCCTGGTTCAACAGGCCCAGGTCATGACCTCGGTATTCGAATGGAAGGACGGCCGGGTGGACCTGGAGCTGGGCAAGATGATCGAACCACAGAAGACAGCGCCGGGCGACCACCGGTACTTCGAGGTCTGGCAGGAGGGCATGGGCCCGCTGGCCAGATCGCCCAGCCTGGCAAAGCTCCGTCTGCCCCGGCCCAAAGGCGTGTTCCCCTCGCCGCAGCTCAGCTTTGCCGAACTGCCCAACGGACGCCCGGTGCGTCTCCTGGCCGTAACCGTACGGCCCAGGTGGGAAGGCGGCGGCGAAGGATCGACGCAGGGGGAGAACCGCCCCGCGCCTCGGGTGACCCTGCTGTTGGCCAGCGACCTGGAAAGGTTCGAGACCTCCTTAACCCAGCTGGCCTACTTGCTGGCTGCGGTGGGTCTGGCGGCAATTCTGGCCACCGCCGGCGGAGCCTGGTGGGCGGTGGGTTTCGGGCTGAGGCCCATGCGGGCCTTGGCCCGGCGCATAGAAGACTTGGGCGAGGAGGACCTCAGCCGGCGGGTGGAGCTGCCGGCCGCTCCCACGGAGCTGCTCTCCGTGGTGGAGCGCCTCAACCAACTCTTGGCGCGCCTGGAAGCGGCCTTTGAGCGGGAGAAATCCCTGTTGGCCAACCTGGCCCACGAGCTGCGTACTCCCCTGGCCGGTCTGAGCTTCACCATGGAGGTGTCACTCTCGCGGCCACGTAGCCCCCGGGAATACATGGACGATATGAGCCAGTGCCTGGCCATAAGCCAGCAGATGCAGGGCATGGTGGACAACCTGCTGACCATGGCCAGGCTGGACTCCAGCCGGGAGCAGTCGCCGGGTGCCTGTTATGTGGACTTGGCGGAAGCCCTGGAGCAGGTCTGGGCTCCCTTTGAGGATCAGGCCTTGCGGAAAGGCCTCTCGGTTGCATGGGAGCCCGCCCAGGGCCTGAGTGCCTGGGCCGACCCCAACGGCTTGCGGGTCATCCTGCGCAATCTCCTGTCCAACGCGGTGGATTATTCTGACCAGGGCGGCAGCCTGGAGGTGAGCACCAACTCGGTAGGGGGGCAGGTCAAGATCAGCGTTGCCAATACCGCCAGCCGCCTATCTTCTAAGCACACCGACCGGATATTCGAGCGTTTTTGGCGCGGTGATCAGTCCCGGAGCGGTGATCAGGCCCACGCTGGCTTGGGCCTGGCACTCTCCCGCCAGTTGGCCGAGGCTATGCAAGGCAACCTGGAAGCCTGCCGCGATGCCCAAAGCCGCCTATTAATAACCCTAAGCCTGCCCGGCACCCCGCCCCCGGCGGATTCGGCCGAATGAAAAAAATGATCCATAGCCCCTTCACCGCCGTCGGCCGGCTCAACCCTTGTCGGGCTTGCAAGAAGCACCCGTGGCGGCGGCTATCGTGCCATGAGTTGCGACTCCCCAACATTTGGAGATTACGGTGAATAAATCAATTTACCTTAGGGAATCAGCTAGTAAAGTTCCGGAAGTCACTTTATTGTTCTGGATAATCAAGATCGCCGCCACCACCCTGGGTGAAACGGGCGGGGATGCGGTGTCCATGTCCATGCATCTGGGCTATCTGGTGGGAACCGGCATCTTCTCGGTCATTTTCCTGGCTGCGGTGATAGCACAAATTAAGGCCAAGCATTTTTCTTCGGTGCTGTATTGGACGACTATCATCGCCACCACCACCGTCGGCACTACCCTGGCCGATTTCGCCGACCGCTCTTTGGGCATCGGCTATGCCGGAGGCTCTACCCTGCTGGCAGCCCTGCTGTTGGCCTCCTTGGCGGTCTGGTATTTCACCCTGGGCTCAGTGTCGGTCGATAGCATCAGCTCACCCAAGGCAGAACTGTTTTACTGGATCACCATCATGTTTTCCCAGACGCTGGGAACCGCCCTGGGAGACTGGACCGCGGACACCGCCGGCCTGGGCTATAGCGGAGGCGCCTTGGTCTTCACCGGGCTTCTTGCCCTGGTGGCAGGCGCATATTGCTGGACCAAGATTTCCAGAACCATGCTATTTTGGGCAGCCTTCATCT
The DNA here is from genome assembly GCA_018896025.1 of Pseudomonadota bacterium. Lineage (GTDB taxonomy): Bacteria > Desulfobacterota > Desulfarculia > Desulfarculales > Desulfarculaceae > Desulfoferula. The sequence continues at coordinate 32,316 of JAHIND010000030.1, read as the reverse complement.
TGACCAGGCCCCTGGGCGCGGTGGTGGGCGATTTTCTCGACAAGCCGCTCAGTGCTGGTGGCCTGGACTTGAGCAGATTTGCCGCCTCGGCGATTCTTCTAGCCTTCATCGCGGGCTGCATTTATATCTTTCCACAGAAGGCCAGCCAAAAGGCGCATTGATCGCTGGCCCAACAACTCCGCCAAGCCTAAAGCCAGGCTGGGCCTTTGGTCAGATCAATGCATGACGACCGCTTGGTCACCAGCGGCGGGACTACTCATGTCCTGCCGTTGGTGTTCACAGTTCAGCGGACAGCGTCATTTGCAATAAGAGGAAAATCCACTTCAGAGCTTAGCGCTCTACCAACTTCTGCCCAGTCTTTGATTTTGTAGCTTGTCCGGCCTCAGAGGAAGAAGGACCCCTCGATCTTATTTTCCGAGCTTTCAGTAGCTGTATCTTTGGCCGCGACGGCCCTAATATTCAGAGTCATCACCGAGTACAGGGTTTGGGGAGAAGGTCAGATTGAATGCACCTCCGCCCTTTAGTTGGACGAGGCCAGGGGGACGGTCGGTTTGCCGGTCTTGGGTTCGGCCTGCCACCCCCCACCCAAGGCCTTGTACAGGGACACCAAGTTGGTGCCCACCGCCCCGTTGCTGGACACCAGCGCGTCCTCGGTGACGTACAGGGCGCCTTGGGCTTGCAGCACGTTGAGAAACTCCACCTGCCCCTCGGTGTAGAGCAGGGTGGAGAGCTTCAGGGCCTTCTGGTTGGCGGCCACCGCGGCGGTCAGCTCTCGGCGGTGAGACTGTTCCTGGGTGGAGGCCACCAGGGCGTCCTCCACCTCCCGCAGGGAATTGAGCACCGTCTGGCGATAGACCAGCAGGGCCTCCTCGGCCTGGGCATCCTTCAACTCGATGTTGGCCCTGATTTTGCCGCTGGCGAAGATGGGCCAGCTTATAGAGGGGCCTATGGACCAGAAGTTTCCTGCCCCGTCGAACCACGTGCTGAAGGAGGAGGACTGGTAACCCGCCGCGCCGGTGAGCAGGAAGCGGGGGAACAGGTCGGCGGTGGCCACCCCCACCCGGGCGGTGGCCGCGTGCAGCTTGGCCTCGGCTTGGCGTATGTCCGGCCGCCGGGTCAGCAGGTCCGAGGGCAGGCCCGTCGGCACCGTGGGGGGCGAGGCGGGTATGGGCTCGCTGGGGGTCAGTTGGGGCAGCAGGGCCGCCGGCTCCTGTCCCAGCAGCACCCCGAGGTTGTGGATGGTCTGTCGGGCCGCCGCCTCCAGGGGCGGTATGCGCGCGGCGGTGGTGGAGGCCTGGGCCTCGGCGTTGGCCGTGTCCAGGCCGCTGACAAAGCCGACCTCCTGCCGCTGCCGGGTGAGCCGGGCGGTGTGCCGCTGGGCTGCCAGGTTGGTGCGCGCGATGATGATGCGCTGCTGCAGGGTGCGCAGCTCCAGGTAGTTGCGCGCCACCTCGGCGGTGAGGCTGACCATCACCTGGCGCCGGGCCTCTTCTGAGGCGCGTACATCGGCGTTGGCGGCCTCCAGGTTGCGGCGCAGGCCCCCGAAGATGTCCACTTCCCAACTGGCGTCGAAGCCCGTCTGGTAAACGTCGCCCACCGTGCCCGCCAAAGAGCTGCTGGACTTGGTAGAGGAGGAGGAATAGCGGGTGCGCTGGTAGGAGCCGGACACGTCCAGTTCCGGGCCCAGCCCGCCGGCGGCGATGCCCCGGGAGGCCCGGGCCTGGCGCAGGCGCGCCTGGGCCACCTGGAGGTCCAGGTTGGCCTTCAGGGCCCGCTTCTCCAGGGAGACCAAGACCGGGTCGTTGAATATGGTCCACCACTGGGCCAGGTCCTGGTCCCGCAAGGCCTGCTCGGCCTGGGCCGCGGGCTGGGCGCTGAACTTGGCGGGCACCGCTTCCTGGGGCGGCTTGAAGTCAGGCCCCACCAGGCAGCCCGCGCTCAACAGGATCAGGCCCAGGCAGAGCAGGCCGACCCGCCGCGCCCGGGCTGGGTTGGGGCCGGCGGAGTGATGGGCTCCTGGGTCTCTGTGCGCCTTGGTTTCCATTTTCCTCACTCGTAGCGCAAGGCCTCGATGGGGTCCAGGCGGGAGGCCCGCCAGGCCGGGTAAAAGCCGAAGACGATGCCCACGCTGGCTGCCACCAGCACCGAGGCGGCGATGGCCCCGGGCGAGGTGGCCACCGGCCAGCCCAGCACCGCCTGCACCAGCTTGGAGCCGCCGTGGCCGAAGATGATGCCCATGGCCCCGCCAAGCAAGCACAGCAGCACCGCCTCCACCAAAAACTGGCGCAGGATGTCGCGGCCCCGCGCCCCCACCGCCATGCGCAGGCCGATTTCCCGGGTGCGCTCGGTCACCGAGACCAGCATGATGTTCATGATCCCCACCCCGCCCACCAGCAGCGAGATCATGGCCACGCTTAAGAGCAGGTTGGTCATGAGGTTGCTGGTGGAGGCCAGGGTCTTGGTCATCTCGGTCATGTCGCGGATGTTAAAATCCGCCGGGTCGCCGGGGCGGATGCGGTGGCGTTCGCGCAACACGCTGGTGATCTGGTCTATGGCCGCGGGCACCGAGGCCGCGTCCTTGGCCGCGGCCATCATGCGGTCGATGTTTTCGAAGCGAACCGGCATGGGGTTGTCGGCCAACTGGGCCGCCGACCTCTCGGGATAGAGGCTGGCCTGACCGGGGTAGATCTTGCTCAGGGTGTTGATGGCTCCGCTGGTGTCCGCCCCGCTGGCGGTGCTGGCCGCCGCGCTCTGGTTGGCCGTGGTCAGGGTGGAGCCGGTCACCCGGTACTTGAGAGTGGTCCAGGGGGCCAGCAGGATGTCGTCTTGGTCCATGCCCATCATGTTGGCGCCCTTGCTGACCAGCACCCCCACCACTCGGAAGCTCACGTTCTTGACGCGGATCTCCTTGCCGATGGGCGATTCGCCCTGGAACAGCTCGCGCACCACGGTCTGGCCCAGCACGCAGACCTTGTTGGCGGCCAGCACGTCGCGCTCGGTGAAGAAGTCGCCCTCGGCCATGGACCAGTTGGCCACCTCCAGATACACCGGAGTGGTCCCGGTCATCCAGGAGGGCACCCAGTTGCGGTTGCCGTAGACCACCTGGGTGCGGGCTCGCACCTCGGGAGCCACTCCCCGCAAGGCCGGGCACTGTTTGGCCAGGGCCTCGGCGTCGCCCGGGGTCAGGGTGGTCACGCTGCCCGCCCCAAAGCTGATGCCCCCGCTGGAGGCGGTGCCCGGTTGGATCATGAGCACGTTGGCTCCCATGCTGGAGATGGCGTCCTGCAGGGCCGCCGAGGAGCCGGAGCCGATCTCCATCATGGCGATCACCGCGCCCACGCCGATGACGATGCCCAGGGTGGTCAAGAGGGCGCGCATGGGGTTGCGCCGGAGCGCCTTGAGGGCGGTGCCGGTGGTGCGCAGGGTGTTCACAGCGTCGCCTCCGGCGCGGGCTCCTGGCAGGCGGCGTTCCCCTCGGCGGCGTAGGCCCCTTCCACGACAAGGCCGTCGTGGATGTGGATGGTGCGCCGGGCGTGCCGGGCCACCATGGGGTCGTGGGTCACCAAGATTATGGTTATTCCGCCATGCTGATTGAGCTTCTGGAACAGGCTCAGGATGTCCTCGCTGGTCTTGGAGTCCAGGTTGCCGGTGGGCTCATCGGCTAGGAGTACCTGGGGCCGATTGACCAGGGAGCGGGCGATGGCCACCCGCTGCTGCTGGCCGCCGGAGAGCTGGTTGGGCTCGTGGTGCACCCGGTCCTGCAGGCCCACCAGGGCCAGCATCTCCTGGGCCCGCTGCCGGGCCTCGCGCTCGGAGATGTTGGCCTCGCCGTAGGACAGGGGCATGGCCACGTTGTCCAGGGCGCTGGTGCGCGGCAGCAGGTTGAAGTTCTGGAACACGAAGCCCAGCTTGCTGTTGCGGAGCATGGCCCGCTGGTCGGCGCTGAGCTGGGAAATCTCGCGGCCATCCAGCCAGTACTGGCCCGAGGTGGGCCGGTCCAGGCAACCCAGGATGTTCATCAGGGTGCTCTTGCCCGAGCCCGAGGCCCCCATGAGGGCCACCAACTCGCCCTGCTCCACCTGGAGCGACACGCCCTTGAGCACCGGGACCACCAGCTCGCCCAGGCGGTAGCTCTTGCGCAACTCTATCAGCTCGATGAGGGCCATGACCCCGCCCCTAGCGCTGCTGCCGGCTGCTGCTGCGGCCCGGGAACTTGGGCGCGAAGGGGTTGCCGCCCCCGTTGCTCCGCCGTTGGGGCCCGGCCATGCCCACCACCACCCGCATCTCGCTGGTCAACTCCTGGGAGCGCACCGCGGTTTGGCTGGCGTCGCTGGCCAGCACGGCCACCCTGACGGGCCGCACGCCCTGGCCCGTAGGCACCCAGACCACCCCCCGGGTGGGGGATCCAGCCGAGGCGTCGCCCGTGGCCATGCCGGCCCTAGCCGGGGCGGCCTCCTTGGCCTTGGCCGGGGAAGGCGCTTTCGCCTTTTGCCCGGTCACGGGCAGGGTGGCCGGCGGTTGCCACCGCAGGGCGGTGCTGGGCACCAGCAGCACGTCCTTGAAACGCCGCACCTCGAACTGCACATTGGCGCTGAGGTAGGGCAGTAGGCGGCCGGCCGAGTTGTCGGTGATGATCTCCACGGTGTAGGTGACCACGTTCTGGGTCATGGAGGCGTTGAGCCGCACCTTGCCCACCTGGCCCGTGAAGGTCACCCCGGGAAAGGCGTCCACCGTGAAGCTCACCGGCTGATCCACCCGAATCTTACCGATGTCAGCCTCGTTGACCGCCACCCACACCTGCATGCGTTTCAGGTCCTTGGCGATGAGGAAGAGGCTGGGCGCGTTGAGACTGGCCACCACGGTCTGGCCGATGTTCACTCGCCGGTCGATGATCACCCCCTCCACCGGCGAGGTGATGGTGCAGTAGCTCAGGCTGCGTTTGGCCCGCACCAGTTGGGCCTCGGCCTGGGCCACCTCGGCCTTGGCCTGCAGGATGGCTGCTTGGCCTACGGCCAGATTGGCCTGGGCGGTCTCGAAGGCGGATTGATAGGCGTCGTAGGCGGACTGGGCCAGGGCTTCGGAAGGGCCCAGCTTGCGGGCCCGCCGCCAGTCGCGTTCCGACTGGCGTAACTTGGCCTTGAGCTGCTCCAAGTCGGCCACGGCGCGGCGCTGCCCGGCCTGGGAGGCTAGCAGCTGGGCCTGGGCGCGGTCAGCGTCCGCCGCATAGAGCGAATCGTCGATGCGGGCCAGCACGGTGCCCCGGTGCACCACCGAGCCGTAGTCGATGGGCTTACCCTCGGCGTCTTGCCCGAAGGACAAAATCTGGCCGGCCACCTGGGCCCCCACATCCACCACCTCCTCGGGCTCCACGGTGCCGGTGGCGCTGATGGCCTCCAGCATCTCGCCCTCGGTGACCGCCGCGGTGGCCAGGCTGACCGGCTGGTTGTTCCTGGCCAGCCAATACCAACCCGCCCCCCCGCCGGCCAGCACCAGGGCCAGCAGGAGCCATATAACCTTCCTCGACCACCAGCGTTTGGCCGGCATCGGCGCCTGCGTTTCCTGTGTGGGCTCCACTTCATCCTCACGTTATGAAGAACCTGACTGCCGCCACCTAGCTGGACCGTTAGCCCCATTGACTGGATAATCGCGGCCCAGGGGCCGGCGGTTTCAGTGGGTGAGGGAATAATTCGCCGGCGGGCAGACCGGGTTCCCCCGGGCCTCGGAGAAAGTCTGGCCTGGCGGAGGGCTTCCCCCGGCCAGGTCAGACAGGCGCTAAGGGAATGATCACATATGGTTGGCGGCGCGGCGGGCCGGGCCTACTTGGGCGGGCGGGGCAAGAGGAGTTTCCACTCTCCGCTGGCGGCCAGTTTTTTCACCTGGGCCGGGGTGAGCAGGCCCTGCAGCTGCCCGGTGGTTTCCCGCATGATCTGCTCCTGCTGGGGCCGCACCTGCTCGCGCAGCTTCAGGGAGCGGCGGAAGGCGTCCAGGAGCAGGGGCCGGATGCGGGCTTTTTGCGCGGCGCTCAGCTCCAGCGTGTCCTCCAAGCGGCCCAGGATGAGTTGGGTGAGGAAGGCCCCCTTGTCCTGGCGGATAAGGCGGTAGCGTTCGGCCGCCTGGTGGCGTTCGTAGATGCTGGCGCTCAGCCCGCCGATGACCAGACCGCAGGCGAAAACAGCCAGCAGGCCCAACCACATACGACTCCGTTTCATATAGCCTCCCGGCTTCACGACCAGATCAGGCTTTCCAGGGATACCGGCGCGGCCGGCTGCTCCAGAATCATGCCGGCCGCGTGGCGGTCCAGGTCCGGGGCGTACATGTGGGAGTAGAGCAGCAGCCCGGCGGCCACCACCGCCCCGGCCCCGGCAAAGCGGAACAGCAGGCGGGCGAAGCCGGCCATGGAGTCCTCGTAGCGCTCCCGCAGGCGGGGCCGGCGGCGCAGGCCATCCACCCGCCTCATCAGGTCGTCCTGCCACTGCTCAGTGAGCAGGGGCTCGGGCCGGGACTCGTGGGCCCGGCGCAATGACGGCTCCAGGTCCTCCCATTTAGGTTTGCGGCGCTTCATCCTGCACCTCCCCCTCCATGGTTTGGCTTATCAGTTTTTGCAGCTTGCGGCGGGCCCGAAAGGCGCGCACCTTGACCATGGTTTGACTCCACCCCAAGGCCTCGGCCGCCTCTGCCATGGAGTAGCCCTCCAGGTTCACCAGGGTCACGGCCATGCGGTCCTCCGGAGAAAGATGCCCCAGGGCCCAATCCAACAACTCCCAATCCTCGTATTCCTTATGGCGGTCAGGGGCCTCTTCGGCCATGGCGGCCTCTACCCGACTTTCCATTTTGCCGCCCGGTTCCGGTGACAAGGCGCTGAAGGGCACCTCCCGTCGTCGGTAATGGGCCCGCCAGTAATCATGGCAAGCCCGCACCGCCAAGGTGGAGAGCCAGTGGGAAAAAGGCTTGAGGGGCCGGTAGTCCGGCAGGGAGATGAATACCTTGATGAAAACCTCTTGGACCATCTCCGCAGCCTCCTGCCGCGGCACCTTTCTCCCCACGATGCGGGCCACCAGGGCCTTGTGGCGCTCCACCAGTTGCTCGAAGGCGAGGCTATCGCCTGCAAGGATGCGGGCGATGATCTCCTCGTCTCTGGGCTGGGCGGGCTCTTGGGTCAATGGCCTTCCCCCGGTGGTGACGCCAGGTTGGCCCCGCTGCCACCGCCAACCAGAGGTGGGGCGCGGCGACCGGTGTGTCAATCATAACCGGATTGCACCGTCTCTCCACCCAGGTTTTCCTGCCAGGCGCCCAAGCCGTGGCCCGGCGAGGGCTAACCTGCCGGCCTTGGTCAGCGGCAAATTGCCCTGGGGTGGTGCCACCCAACCCATTTGTTCGGGAAATCGACATGTAAAGCCACCCCACCAAAGCGAGCATCGTGTCCTCTGAAAAGTAAATCGCTCTTCAGATACCCGAGGTTTCATGACCAAGGCAATTAAGGGAAACCGCACAGCTAACCCTTGTTGGGCCTATATTGGATTTGACTGAAAATTAGCCGCTGAAGGTTGTCGGCTATAAGTTGAACCAGGGGCGCCCAACAAAGATTTACTCTTACAATTCCTCTCTTAACATTTCCAACAATAGACAAGACGACGGCTATGGGCTTGGTGCGTATAGGGTGCGGATTGGGGTCACAGGGTGCATTGATTTGCGCCCATTTGCAACCCCAACTGGTATAACTTATTAATATATTTATTCTTATATTATAATTTCAAATCCGGTGTACCGTCTGAGTAAGGCGGTAGGTGGGTTCGATTCCCATGCACTTGCGCCAAAGTAAAATCAGTATGTTACGTGAGTAGCATCGAGAAGGCCTGCTCCCGGTTGGGGGCGGGCCGTTGCTTTGGGGCGCTGTACCCCACATATACCCCTCCCAGCGATCTGGCCCTCGTTTCCGAACTGAAAGTGCTCCCTAAAACCAATTTATAAACTTTTCAACTTGACAACTTGTCGACACTTTTTGTATTCAACTTATTATGAATTTTCACTCCATCTTGAAAATGTAGGCGGGCCGGAGCCATGCAAGGGCTCCGCCGCCCTGACGCCGCCGGGAAGGCCCTAACACGTAAACAACAATTAAAACAACGTGTTGGTAAACCTTAATCGTTTAAAGTCCCGAGCGGCAAAATTATTCAAGTCCCTTGGGGGGTAGGCGGAGCAAAGGAGGTCCTATGGCGACGATCGTCAACGTGAACCATCTGGACGGCATAGCTTCCTTTGAGCCGCCTAACCACTCCGGAACTGTTGATCACAAACTGCTTCACGCGGATAACGGCGCGGCCAATCTGGCAATTTGGCATGGACAAGTGGAGCCGGGCGGCGAAGCGGAGTCTCATCAACACCCCGGAATGGAACAGGTGTTTTTTGTATTGCACGGGCAGGCCCGTTTCACCCTGGACGGGCAGGTTCATCATCTGGGGCAAGGGGACTTGATCCTGGTGCCCCGCGGCATAACCCATCACATCAAGGCAATTGGCGATAACTCCCTCAAGGTTCTAATCATCATGGCGCCTCCACCGCTCTCCCGTGACCAGTGGGAGCCTGTAGCCCAGTGATTATTCAGGGTCTCGTAGCCCTCAAATTTGGTTTTAAGGCGCGGCATCCTTTGCCGTTACAGCTTTCCCAGGCCCGGTTTCAGCCTGGCGCCCCATGCGCCTCGGGCATCAGGCAAATCCAAATAAATCTAGGGAGGGAGTTATGAAAACAATGCGTTACAAACAAAGATGGTTAATGGCCTTTTGCGCATTTCTGGCCTTGAGTTCGTTCTTGTGCCTGGGACCGCTGGCGCACACCGCTGATGCCGCCATGAACAACATCCGCCTGGGCACCAGCAAAGAGGGCACCATCGGCTATTCCTGCGGGGTCGCCCTGGCCGCCACCATCAAGAAGAACGTGAAAGGCATGTCCATGGAAGCGGTCCCCACCCCGGGCAGCACCGCTTCGGTGAAGATTTTCTCTCGGGGCGATTTGGACATCGCCTATTGCAGCACCTGGACCCTTCGCGATGCCTACAACAACCTGGGGCCCTTTGCCAAAAGCCCCATCAAGCGCCTGCCCCTTCAGGGCTGGTACTACCTCACGGCCGACTGGATTCCGGTGACCAGCGCCAAGGAAAAGGACCTCAACACCTACCAGGACATGGTGGGCAAGAAGTTCTACCCCTTCGTGGCGGGCTCGGGAATTTACGACGTGTACCGGGCGGTTTTCACCAAGCTGGGCATGTGGGACAAAATGGAGAACCGTCAGGTGGGCGCCATGGAAGCGGCGGACGCCCTGAAGATGGGCACCGTGGACGTGGCCGGCGGTTACTGCCTGGACAAAGGCCAGACCGCCCCTTCCTGGATGCGCAACCTGGACACCCGCATGGAGATAAAGGTCCTGCGCCCCAGCGCGGCGCAGATGGACAAGATCGCCAAAATAGACGGCATCACCTTCGGCAAGCTGTCCAACAAGTGGATGCAGCCCAAGAACCGCAAGATCAACTCGGGCGACATCTACGGCTGGTCCATCCACTACGGCTTCCATCCCGGCAACAACATGCCCACCGAGACGATGTACCAGATCTACAAGACCTGGATCGAAAAGGCCAAGCAGGACCTGGCCCCGGTCAACGGCACCCTGAAGTTCGCCTCCGAACACATGATGGATTTGCAGGTCAAGGGCTTGCTGGAGGCCAAGGACATTCCGGTGCACCCCGGCGTGGCCAAGTATCTCAAGGAAAAGGGCCTTTGGAACGAGGCCCTCACCATCGGAAAGCTCGCTCCCGGCGTGAAATAGCCTGCTGAACGGCGGGCCCGCCCTTTTTGCCGGGCGGGTCCGCCTAAACCATTGCGTGGTGTTTTTAAAAATAGGGCTTTATCGCACGGGGTGTATTCCATGGCCGAAAATTCCCGACGTATTTCCCTTTACGACATATTCTACGGCGTCCTCTGCTCTATTTACGTGTGGATGCTGGTCCACTACGCGCTCACCATGTGGGAGTCGAGGCAGCGCTACGGCGTATTGTTCTTGTCCCTCACTATGATGATCGGCTCGTTGATGGTGGCCCGCAAGCGGCGCTTCATGCACATGAAAGGCATGGGGCAGAAGGTGGCGGCGGGGGCCTGTTTCCTGCTCACCTTGGGCTGCCTAGCCTATCTGTGGATCGAATACCCTTCCCTGGTCTGGGAGCGGGCCGGGTTCATCAACACCTGGGACATGCTGGTCTCGGTGGTATTCATCGCGGTGCTGCTGCAAATCACCTGGAGCACCTCCGGGCCCATCATCCCCGTAGTGACCCTGTGCTTCACCGCCTACGCTCTTTTCGGCCATTGGCTTCCCGAGGGCTTTTTGTATCACCCGCCGATCTCTATCACCCGCTTCACGGAGTTGTCCTGCGCGGAGATAAACGGCGTCTTCGGCCTGCTTAACCAAGTGGGGGCCACCTGGATCGCCATCTTCGCCTTTTTCGCGGGATTCGTGCACGGCTTCGGCGGCTTGGACTACATCCTGCGCCTGGTGGGCCGCATGGTGGGGCGCAGCAAGCTGGGCGTGCCCCAGGTGGCGGTGCTGGCCAGCATGGCCTTTGGCGGCATGTCCGGCAGCGCCGGGGCCAACGCGGTGAGCACGGGAGCCTTCACCATCCCCACCATGAAGCGCTTCGGCATGCCCCCGGCCATCGCCGCGGCCATCGAGTCGGTGGCCAGCTCAGGCGGCCAGATCATGCCCCCCATCCTGGGGGCGGTGGCCTTTGTCATGTGCGACTACCTGGACATGTACTACTACGAAATATTGCTGGCCAGCCTGTGGGCCTCCATCACCTTCTTTGGTTCCACCATGCTGGGGGTGTACTTCCTGGCCAAGCGCTACATCGACCCCAAGGCCGAAGTGGACATGCCCGAAGAGCTGAAGGGCAAGATGTCGCTTGAATACGCCCTGCAAGGCATCCCCATCATGTTCGCCTTCTGCGTGCTGCTCTACGTTTTCATCGTCTACCAGCTCAACATCCTGGCCGGGGGCTTCTGCACCATCATGGCCTTCTTGGGCTCGCGGCTGCTCTACGAGATCTACGTGGCCAAGGGGAAAACGAAGTTCGCCTGGACCTTCCTGAAGGGGGTGTACCGGGGCACGCTGGCCGGCGCGGCCATGATGGTTTCCATCGGGGCCATGCTGGGCACCTTGGGCATCGTGATACGCATCCTCACCACCACCGGCCTGGGTGAGAAAATCTCCTATTTCATGGTGTCGGCCTCGGCGGGCAACCTGTGGCTGCTGCTCTTGTTCGCCATGGCCTGTTGCATCGTCTTCGGAATGGCCGTGACCACGGTGGCCGCCTACATCCTCACCGTCACCCTGGTCGCCCCGGCCCTGACCCATCTGGGCATCCCGCCCTTGGTGGCGCACTTCACGGTGTTCTATTGGGCCATGCTCTCATCCATCACCCCGCCGGTGGCCGCGGTGTGCGTAATCACCGCCGGGATCGCCGATGCCAACTTCCTGGAAACCTGCTGGCAGTCCATGAAGCTGGGCGCGCCCAAATTCATCCTCCCGTTCATCTTCATCACCTACCCCGACATCCTGACCTTCACTCCGTCCGGTTTTGAGATGTTCTTGATTTCCGGGGTTGGCTTTGTCGCCCTCTGCGCCGGGCTGCAATCGGGATGGGTCTGGTGGCAGCGGGTGGCCATGTTGGTGTTGGGGGTGTTGATCCTCTGCCCGACCGCGGCCTGGCTGCTCTGGGTGTTGTTGGCCATAACCGTGATCCTGTTCCCGGTGTTGTGGCGGGCCAACTACCACGTAAAAGCGGCTTAAAAGAGGCGTTGTGGCCGAACGTATTAGGGAGCCATCAGTGGAGCACGCCCTGCAAGATTTGAAGGTGCTGGACCTGAGCATGAACCTGCCGGGCCCCTACATGACCTGGCTCCTGGCCTCCTTGGGGGCCGAGGTGGTCAAGGTGGAGAACCCCCAGGGCGGCGACTATGGCCGCCGCATGGGGGCCGATCCCGAGGCGGCCCGCCTTTCCTTTGATTCGGTCAATCGCAACAAGAAGAGCGTGGCGCTGAATCTGAAGCATCCGGCGGCCAGGGAAATATTCCTGCAAATGCTCGATGACTACGACGTGGTGGTGGAAGGCTTCAGGCCGGGCACCATGGACAAACTGGGCCTGGGCTTCGAGGTGCTCAGCGCCCGGCAGCCCCGCCTGATCCAGGTCTCCATCTCCGGCTATGGGCAAAGCGGCCCCTACCGTCTGCGCGCTGGGCACGATGTCAACTACCTGGCCCTGTGCGGGGTGCTGGCCATGGGTGGCAGCCGGTCCGACGAGTTGGCCGTGGCCGGGGTGCAGATCGCCGACGTGGCCGGGGGCAGCCTCATGGCCCTGGCCGCCTTGCTGGCCGCGGTGGTGCAGCGCCATGGCACCGGGCGGGGCCAGTTGGTGGACGTGGCCATGTTCGACGGAGCCCTGTCCATGGCCACCAAGCTGCTGGCCCGGGTGCAGGCCGGGGCCGACGACCCCTCGCCACGGGGCATGACCCTCAACGGGCGCTATCCCTGCTACAACGTCTACCGCACCAGCGACGGCGGGTTCATGTCCCTGGGGGCCCTGGAGCCCAAGTTCTGGCAGGGCTTCTGCCAGGCCGTGGGCCGCCCGGACCTGCTGCCCGAGCAGTTCGGCGGATCGGACGTGATCACCCGGGTGCAGGACATATTCTCTTCCCGCACCCGCGACCAGTGGGCGGAGTTTTTCCGCGATCACGACGTGTGCTGCGAGCCGGTCTGTTCCCTGGAGGAGGCGGTCCAGGGGCCCCTGGTGGCCGCCCGCGGCATGCTGGTCGCCGGCCAACAGGGGCGCGAGTTTTTGCGGTCGCCCTTAAACCTCTCCGGATCGCCCATCGCGCCTGAAAGACCTGCACCCCTTCTGGGACAACACACCAGGGAAATACTGCTGGGCCTGGGGCTGAGCGGGCGGCGCATCGATGAGCTGGCGGCCGGGGGGGCCCTGGGAGCCGACTCGGCCACAGAAGAAAAAGATTAGTTTTGCGCGGGCTCAAGGGCCCGCCATCAACCTTGACAACATGCGGATGACAAAAAATGGACGAGAGCCCACTGCTAAAAAGAAAACAAGAGCTGATAAACGCCACCACCCCGGAAGTGGCCCAAAAGGTTTTTTACGACAAAGGCATGTTCACCCCCCGGGAGAGGCTGGACAAACTCCTGGATGACGGCTCCTTCGCGGAACTGGACGTTTTCGCCAGGCACCAATATTCCGACTTCGGCATGGACCGCAAAGAAATCCCCGCCGACGGGGTGATAACCGGCTTTGGCGAAATCAACGGGCGCAAGGTGTGCGTATACGCCCAGGACTTCGCCGCCCTGGGCGGGACCTACGGCGAGATGCACGGCAAGAAGATATGCGCCCTGATGGACTTGGCCGCAGAGGCCCAGGTGCCCATTATCGGCATCTGCCACTCCGGCGGGCTTAGGCTGCACGAGACCCTGGGCCCGGAAAAAATGTTCGGCCACCTGTTCCGGCGAAACACCCTCTACTCAGGGGTGGTGCCCCAGATATCGATTATCCTGGGCATCGTGGCCGGCGGGCAGGCCTATTCCCCCGGCCTCACCGACTTCATCCTCACCACCGAATCCAGCAGCACCTACATCGCGGGCCCCGCCTTTGTGCAGGCCCAGACCGGCCAGGCCATAAGCGACCAGGAGTTGGGCGGCGCTCCCATGCACGCCAGGGTCAGCGGCCTGGTGGACCTCATGGAAAAAAAGGAAGAGGACATCCTCTCCCAGGCCCGCCGCCTGATGGACTTCTTGCCCCTTAGCTGGCAAAGCCCGGTGCCCAGGGTGGAGTGCGCCGACGATCCGGGGCGCGCCGAGCCCTCCTTGGACCAGGTGGCTCCCCAGATGTCCTTCATGCCTTTTGACATGCACAAGGTCATCAACGCGGTGGTGGACCAGGGCGACTTTTTGGAGACCAAACCCCTGTACGCCGCGAACATGATCACCGGCTTTGCGCGCTTGGGCGGCCGCTCCGTGGGGATCATGGCCAACCAGCCCAAGGTGCTGGGGGGCGTCATCGACATAAAGGCGGCGGAAAAGGGCGCCCGTTTCGTTCGCTTCTGCGACGCCTTCAACATCCCGGTCATCACCTTCCAGGACTCGCCGGCTTATCTTATCGGCCGCGATATGGAGCGGGGCGGCATGATCTACCGGGGAGCCAAGCTGCTGCACGCCTATGCCGAGGCCACGGTCCCGGTCATCACCGTGATCGTGCGCAAGGCCTACGCCGGGTCCTACATCGCCATGGGAAGCCAGTACATCGGGGCCGACCTGGTCTACGCCTGGCCCGGCGCGGAGATATCCAGCGTGGCCCCCAAGACCGCGGCCAGCGTGATTTTCCGCAAACAGATCGCCCAGGCCAAGGACCCCGCCGAAGCCCAGGAATTGCTGGACTACTACTACCAAAACTACGTCAACCCCATACGGGCCGCGTCCCTCAGGCACATAAACGACATCATCCGCCCAAGAGACACCCGGCCCACCCTGATCAAGGCGCTGGAGTTGCTCATCAACAAGAAAAAGCTCGTGCCCGCCAAGAAGCACGGCAACATACCGCTGTAGGTATCGGCTGCAAGGAGAAAACACAATGGACTTTAATTTCAGCGAGGAAATAGCGGCGGTCCGTGACGTGGCCCGCAAGTTCGTGGACAAGGAAGTCCGCCCCAGGGTGGCGCAAGATGAAAAGACCCACACCTTTCAGCGCGACCTGGTGGACCAGATGGCCGATCTGGGCTTTTTCGGTTGCCCCATCCCCGAGGAGTACGGCGGCAACGACATGGGCTTTTTGGCCCACACCGTCATCTGCGAGGAGATAGCCAAGGTCAGCGGCTCGCTGCGCGCCGCCTTCAACATGCAGACCATGGGCACCGCCCGCGAAATATTGCAGTTCGGCACCCCGGAACAAAAAGAAAAATACATCCCCGGCCTGGTGAGCGCCCAGACCCTGGGCTGCATCGGCATCACCGAGGCCAACGCGGGCTCGGACGTGGGCTCGCTCAAGACCACGGCGGTGAAAAAGGGCGACACCTATGTCCTCAACGGCTCCAAGAACTGGATTACCTACGCCCAGGTGGCCGACGTGGGCGTAGTCTACGCCTACACCGATGCCAGCCAGCCTTACAAGGGCATGTCCGGATTCATCGTGGACATGCACCTGCCCGGCATCTCCAGCGGGCCCACCGCCGAAAAGATGGGCTGGAACGCCTGCCCCACCGGCGAGCTATTCTTCGACGACGTGGAAGTGCCCGCCCAAAACCTCCTGGGCGGCCGGGAAAACGAGGGCTTCCCCTGCGTGATGGCCGGCCTGGACAACACCCGCCTCACCGCCGCGGCCGGGGCCCTGGGGGTGTGCCAGGGGCTCATAGAGGAGGCCACCAAGTACGCCAAGGAACGGGAGCAGTTCGGGCGGCCCATCGGGCAGTTCCAGATGGTGCAGGAGGAGCTGGCCCGCATGATCGTGGAGACCGAGGCGGCCCGCTGGCTCACCTATCGCTGCGCGGTGCAAAAGGACGAGGGCATGCTCCACAACACCCTGGAAACCTGCACGGCCAAGTACTACACCTGCGACGTGGCCTCGCGGGTGGCCGACGGCGCCCTGCGCATTCTGGGGGCCTACGGCTACTCCAGCGAATATCCGGTGGAGCGCCTGCTGCGCGAAGCCAAGCTTTATCAAATCCTGGAGGGCTCGGCCAACGTGCAGAAAATGATCATCGCCACCGACGCCCTGGGTTACCGGCAGGCCAACAAGCGCTGAACCACCGCGCGGCGTATTGGATAAATCGAAAATAAGGGCTAGAGGCAATATGTACCAGGAACAGGAATACCCTCAGGTCGGGTTCGATTACCAACTCACCTTGATCCAGTTGTTGCAAAGGGCGGCGCTGATCCATCCCACGGAAGAAATCATCTACAAGGATCTGTTCCGCTCCAATTATGCCCAGGAATATGTCCGCTGCCAGCGCCTGTCCAACGCCCTGCAGGGATTGGGCCTCAAGCAGGGCTCCAAGGTGATCGCCTTTGAGTGGAACACCCACCGCCACTTCGAGCTGTATTTCGGGGTGCCGGGCATGGGGGCCATTTTGCAGATGGGCAACCCCTTCCTGACCCCCCAGCAGATAAGCTTCATCGTCAACCGCAGCCAAGTCGAGGTGCTGGTGCTAAGCGATGAGCTCATACCCCTGTTCGAGTCCATCAGCCACGAGCTTACTTCGGTGCGCCATTACGTGGTCACCAGCGACAAGGGCGAGCTGCCTCCCACCAAGCTGAGCCCGGTGATCGAATACGAAGACCTGCTGGCCCAGGGCGCTCCGGAGTTCACCTATCCCGACCTGGACGAAAAAACCATCGCTTCCCTGAGCAACACCACCGGCACCACCGGCGACCCCAAGATATGCTTCTTCTCCCATCGCCAGCATTTGTTGCACACCATGGTCTGGACCATCATGCTGTTGGGCTTTTCGGGTCGCCGGGGCTTTGATCCGCGCCGGGATGTGATGATACCCCTGGTTCCCATGTTCCACGCCCACGGCTGGAGCCTGCCCTACATGGCCACCCTCCTGGGCTGCCGCCAGGTATACCCCGGCCGTTTCGAGCCCACGGCGTTCTTGAAATTGCTGGAGCAGGAGAAGGACCCGGATCAGGGAAGTTTCATGCAGTGCGTGCCCACCCTGCTGGACATGGTGCTGTCGCATCCCGACATAGAGCGTTACAAAAAATACCTTCGGGGCATCATCTACGAAGGCGGCGGTTCGCGCGTACCCAAGGCCCTGGCCATCAAGGCCAGAGACATGGGCATCGACGTGTGCGCGGGCTGGGGCATGACCGAGATCTACACCAAGGTGGCCCTGCAATATCTCAAGCCCCATATGTTCGACTGGCCCGACGACGACCGGCTGGACTTCCTCACCCGCACCGGCATGGCCGTGCCCCTGGTTCAGCAGCGGGTGGTGGACCAGGACATGAACGACGTCCCCCGCGACGACAACAGCATCGGCGAGATCGTGCTGCGCGCTCCCTGGCTGACGCCCGGCTATTACAAGGACCCGGAGATGTCGGAGGAGCTGTGGCGAGGCGGTTGGCTGCACTCCAGCGATCTGGCCACCATCAACCAGGAGGAGAGCATACTCATCGCCGACCGCAACAAGGACGTGATCAAGAGCGGCGGCGAATGGATTTCCAGCCTGACCCTGGAAAGCCTGTTGAGCCTGCATCCCCTGGTGAGGGAGGTGGCTATCGTGGGGGCCAAGTCCGCGAAGTGGGGCGAGCGTCCCCTGGCGGTGGTGGTTCCCTCGCGGGAAATCGACGAGGCCGTCCTCAAAGACGAATTGGTCAAACATTTGGAGCAGTTCGTGGACCAGGGCAAGATCCTGAAGTGGTGGATACCCGAGAGGTATGTGCCCGTGGAGGAGTTGCCCAAGACCAGCGTGGGCAAGCTCAACAAGAAGGAGATGCGCAACCGTTTCGGCGGGATTTTGCTGGACTGAGCACAGGGGCGGACACGAAAAACCACGGGCGGCTGGAGATCGCCGTCATTGCCGCCACGGGCAGGCAGGGGGCATGGTGGGTGTCACAAAGCGGTAAGTTGGGGCGGATATTGCCACCGGTGCCATTGGTTTCACAGCTTGACTAAGAAGGAACTAAATAATATCTTTAATAGGTTAGCTCCTCTTACAGGATGTATATGACAACATGGTAAAAGTCTACCAGCCCGGGTCCATCGTAGACCAGCTCTACAGCGTCCTCTGCCAGGAGATCATGGACGGCACGCTCGCTCCTGGGCAATTTTTAAAAGAGCAGGAGTTGAAGGAGCGCTTCGGAACCAGCCGGGCTCCGATAAGAGAGGCGGTTCGCCTGCTCGCCGCCGACAGGCTGGTGGTGATCAGCGCCTACAAGAAAAAATATGTGCGCAAGATCACCCGCGAGGATCTGCTTGAGGTAATTCCCGTGCTGGCCAGCCTGGAAGGGTGCGCGGCCAAAATAACCGCGGGTAAAACCACGCCGCAAACCATAGGCAAACTGATCGAGGTAAACGACGAACTGAAAAATGCGTACGCCGCCAATGATATTGACCGGTGTATCGAGTTGAACTTCAGGTTCCACGGCTGCTACATAAAAGACGCAAACAATGAAGCCTTAAAACAGGCCATAAGGCCAATAATTCAGCGGACCGTGCGTCTTTGGGTGTCGTCTTTGTACGCCCAGAAAGCAAATTTATTTGAAAATACGATCATGGAGCACGACAAAATTATCGAAGCCTTTAAAAATGGCGATGCCGACAAAATAGAACAAAGCGCTCGGGAGCATGTTGAGAATTTGCTGCTCAGGGCCATGAAATTTTCCATTTTCGACAAACAAGGTAATTTCAATTTCGCCAAATAAGGCAAGTTCAATATTCCGAGGTGTCCAGCCTTTGTTTATGCGGGGCCGAATTGAATTGCTGGGGGTGAGCAGCTAACGAATTGGGGCCTTAGCGGCCTTATAGTTTATATGCCCTTCTGAACGACCGATTTTTAGGGCGGGCCCTGCATCAAGATTCTCGATTCGCCACCGCCGCCCGCCGATATTTGCCGCCGAACCGACAGCAATTTTATAGAATTATTATGGATTAAGGTTCCGCCATGTATCCAAAGCAGCTTTTCAATATGAACGATTTTTCTCCGCCCGAGCTCATGGAGCTGGTCCTGGAAAATGCTTACCAGGGAGTCATCGTCATTGATGAAAAAGGACTCGTGCGCTATTTCAACCGGGCCATGGAGGATATTTCCGGCCTGAAGCGCGAGGAAATTATCGGCAAGCATGTCAAGTCTTATTCAAGGATGACCAGGCTGCACAAGGTGCTGGCTTCCGGCAATGCCGAGTTGGGCATAAAGTGCCAACAATGGGACAATGTCATTCTCAATCGCATACCGATTCGCAGGGAAGGCCGCATAATCGGCGTGGTGGGCTTGTTTCTTTTCAAGGAAAAAGAACTTTATGATTTGGTGGACAACCTAAAGCGAATTCAAAAAAAGGTAAAAAAATACGAACAGCAGATCAGGGACATATTCGCCGCGGATTACGAGTTGGACGACATCGTCGGCGAAAGCGAAACCCTGCGCGACTGCAAGGAACTGGTCCGGCGGGTGGCCAACTGCGGGTCCACCGTGTTGATCACCGGCGAGAGCGGAACCGGCAAGGAGATGTTCGCCCACGCCATTCACAACCTCAGCGACCGCAAACGCAAGGCCTTTGTAAAGGTCAACTGCGCCTCCATCCCCTCGGAGCTCATCGAGGCCGAACTGTTCGGCTATGAACCGGGGGCCTTCACCGGCGCGGGCCGCAAGACCAAGATGGGAAAGTTCCAACTGGCCGACGGCGGCACCCTGTTCCTGGATGAAGTCGGCGACATGCCCCTGGACATGCAGGCCAAGGTCCTGCGGGTGCTGCAATCCAAGGAGGTGGAACGTCTGGGGGGCAATCGCTCCTACAAGATGGACTTCCGGGTGATAGCCGCCACCAACAAAAATCTCCTGCTGGCCATTGAGGAACGCAAGTTCCGGGTGGACCTGTATTACCGCCTCAACGTGATGCCCCTTTACATTTCCCCTCTGCGCGAACGCCCGGAAGACCTCGAGCCGTTGGTGAGCTTTTTCCTGCACCGGGAGTGCCGGCGCCTGGGCGTGCCGACCAAGGAGTTCTCTCCCCAGTCCTTGCGCTTGCTGCAAGCCCATGCCTGGCCCGGCAACGTGCGCGAGTTGATGAACGCGGTCACTTATGCGGTCAGCAACTCCAATGGGGGCAGCGTAAACCCCCAGCACTTGCCACCCCAGATGCTGCGTTCGGTATCCACCCCCCGTCCCGAGGTGAACGGCACGGCTTCCCTGAACCAACTGGCCAACCAGTCGGAGCGGGTGGCCATTGTTTCCGCCCTGGCCCAGACCGGCGGCAACAAATCCAAGGCCGCGAAGCTGCTGAAAATACATCGCAGCACCTTGTACAAAAAGATGGATTCCCTGGGCCTCTGATTTGCCGGCGGGTTCAAGGGCGGGATTGCCAAACAAATAATCACCTTTGCCCGCCAACATCAGATGCCCGCCAACATCAGACACGGCATCGGACAGTGGCGCGGTAGATAAAAACATCATTATCAAGTGCTTACCTTAATAATCCAATCTCACATCCGACACATCAGACACATTGTCTCCATATGGAGACACCGCCTAATTGACTGCAATAAGGGGTAGTTTCGCCTTTCACCCCATAATTGTCGGATTTAAGCGACATTAAGTTTGCCGGCATCCCGTTGACGGGCAGCCGTCCAAATCAAATTAAATCAATAATATAATCACGTTACGGCCTTTGGCCGGTTCTTGGCATGCTATTGGCAACTATTTAGAGGAAATATCATCGCCACGGTCTCGCGAAATAAAAGTTTTTCCCACGCGGGCCGGACCGGGACGGCAGGCAGTTCGGGTCAGGAATGGAAGATTAATGGATTCTCAAAGTGTGATTTTTATGGCGCAGGGCAAGATCGCCCAAATCGTCTTGAACCGTCCGGATCGGCTCAACGCCATTGATCACTCCCTCAAGCTGGGCTTGGCTGCGGCCCTGGACCAATTGGAGAAATCCAAGGATTTAAGGGTCGTGGTGTTACGTGGTGAGGGGAGGGCGTTCTGCGCGGGGGGAGACCTGAGCGCCATCCAGAACCGGCAGGGCATGGGCCGCCCCGAGGACCTTGTCTATTCCCAGAGTTTGCTTGGCCGCCTCCTTGAACTGGACCAGATCGTCATCGCGGCGGTGCATGGCCATGCCATGGGCGCAGGCTTCAACTTGGCCATGGCCGCCGACCTGGTGTACGCGGCCGATGATACCCAGTTCAGCCAAGCCTTTGTAAAGGTGGGCCTCACCCCGGACTGGGGCGGCATGTATTTGTTGCCCCTTCTGGCCGGCCCCCGGCGGGCCAAGGAGTGCTTTTTCTTTGGCGAGAGGTTTGACGCCCGGCGGGCCCTGTCCTGGGGCCTGGTAAACGCCGTCTTTGCGCCCGACAGGCTGCTGTCCGAGGTAATGGCCCTGGCCGACAGGCTGGCGGCCGGTCCCTGGTCCGCCCTGCGCTTGGCCAAGCGCATCGTGGACCGGGACGCGCCGCAGGGGTTGCAGGCGGTGTTTTCCGCCGAAGTGGATGCCTTCCGACAGTGCAGCGCCTCCCCGGATTTCGCCGAGGGCATCGCCGCCTTTCTGGAAAAACGCAAACCCAATTTCAACTGAGAAGGCTTCAGGAAAAAACTACACATGGACATCGGTCAACTTCTGGACATCGCGCGACACCGCTTCCCGGACAAGAAAGCCCTGGTTTCTCTGGGGCGCGTATACACCTATGAGCAGTTCCACCAGAGGGTTCATCGCTTGATGGCGGCCCTGCACGAAAGAGGCGTGCGCCCCGGAGACCGGGTGGCCGCCATGATGTGGAACCGCTCCGAGATATTGGAGGTGTACCTGGCCGCGGTTTCCCTGGGGGCCATGTTCATGCCCATCAATTTCCGGCTGATGACGCCGGATTTGGAGTACGTCCTAAAAGACTCCCAACCGGAAGTGGTCTTTTGCGAGCAGCGTTTCGTGCCCGTGCTGCGCGAAGCAGCCGATGGATTGGACTGCCCGCCCCACCACATGCCGGTCGTGGCCGATGACCCCGAACAAGTCGGCGATTCCGGCTACGAGCAGTTTTTGGCGACCGGATACCCGGAGTTTTGCGGACCGGCCCTGGACGGCAAGACCCCTTGCCAGTTGATGTACACCTCCGGCACCACCGGCAGGCCCAAGGGGGTGATGCTCAGCCACGAAAACGTCATCTGGAACAGCCTGAACATGCTCCAGGTCCGGGGGGACCGTCCCGAGGACGTGGCCCTGGTGGTGGGGCCCCTGTTCCACGTGGCCGCCCTGAACAGCCACTACACCACTCGCCTGGCCCTGGGGGCCACGGCGGTGATCATGCACAAGTTTGATCCCCTGGAGATGATGCGTCTGGTGGAGCGGGAAAAAATAACCGTGGTCTCCGGCACTCCCACCATGTTCGTCATGCTCATGGAAAAATGCCGTGCCGACGATTTTGACACCTCCTCGGTGACCACCCTCACTTCCGGGGCGGACAAGCTGCCGGATCACATAAAGCTCTCCATGCTGAAATATTTCCCGGCCGCCCAAGGCGTGTTCGACGTGTTCGGATGCACCGAGTGCTCTCCTTGCGTAACCACCCTCACCGCCGAAGAATCCATGCGCAAGACCGGATGCGTGGGGCGTCCCTTGCCCTTTTTGCAGGTCCGTCTGGTGGACGAACAAGGCCATGACGTGTCCCGGGGAGAGCCCGGCGAGGTGGCGGTGCGCGGCCCCAACGTGATGCTGGGCTACTACAAGCAGCCCGAGGCCACCGACCAGGTGCTTCGCGACGGATGGCTCTACACCGGCGACCTGGCCGTGGCCGACCGGGACGGAGCCCTCTACGTGGTGGACCGCAAAAAGGACATCATCATCACCGGCGGGGAGAACGTCAGCCCCCGCGAGGTGGAGGAAGTCCTCTACTACCACCCGGAGGTGGTCAAGGCGGCGGTGGTGGGTGTGCCCGATGCCAAGTGGGGCGAGAAGATTTGCGCCGCGGTGGTGCTGCGCAATGGGCGCCAGGTGACCGAAGAGGAGATCAGGAGTTTTTGCAAGAAGTCCCTGGCCGGTTTCAAGGTTCCCAAGAAAATTTTGTTTGTCGCGCAGTTGCCGGAAAGTGGGACCGGCAAGGTCAAGAAAAACGAACTTCGCGCCATGTTGAGCGAGTAAAGGATGTCAGCGATGCCCAATCAACTAAGCCAGGAGGAGTTGGCCGCTTTCCGCGCCAGCGTCAACCGTTTAGCCAAGGAAAAATTGGCCCCCATGGCCGAGGAGATCGACGAGAAGGGCGAGTTCCCCTGGCAGGTGCTGGAGCTTTTCCGGGACAACGACCTGCTGGGCTTGCAGTTTCCCGAACAATACGGCGGCTCGGCCGCGCCCATCCTGGCCACGGTGATCGCGGTGGAGGAGGTGGCGCGTTATTGCGGCAACTCCGCATCGGTGCTCAACGTCAATTCACTGGCCGCGGTACCCATCCTGCTGGGGGGCAGCCCGGAGCAGAAAGAGAAATTCCTGCCCCCCTTGG
Source organism: Pseudomonadota bacterium (assembly GCA_018896025.1). GTDB lineage: Bacteria > Desulfobacterota > Desulfarculia > Desulfarculales > Desulfarculaceae > Desulfoferula. The sequence goes on along the minus strand of JAHIND010000030.1, from coordinate 9,083 downwards.
CCAGGGGCGATCTGCTGGGGGCCTTCGCCCTTACCGAGCCCAACACCGGCTCCGACGCGGCCGGCATTACCACCAAGGCCGAGGCGGACGGTGATCACTACGTGGTCAACGGCCGCAAGTGCTTCATCTCCAACGGCGACCTGGCCAGCGTCTTCAGCCTGTTCGTTAAGACCGACCTACAGGCCCCGGGGGTGAAGGGCATCAGCGCCTTGCTGGTCACCCGGGACAAGGACGATTCTCCCGGTTTCAGCATCGGCCGTTTGGAAAAAAAGATAGGCGGCGGGCCGATTCACGCCGCCGAGCTGATCTTCGAGGACTTTCGGGTGCCCCGCTCCGCCGTTCTGGGCGAGCCTGGACGCGGTTTTTATCTGGCCATGCAGTCGCTGGACAAGGGCCGCCTGAACATCGCCGCCACCGCCATAGGCAAGGCCCAGGGAGCCCTGGACCTGGCGGTGGACTACGCCCGCCGGCGGGTGGTCTTCGGAAAGCCGGTGGCCAAGTTCCAGGGCATCCAGTGGATGCTGGCGGAGATGGCCACCAAGCTGGAGGCGGCCCGGCGGCTCACCTACCACGCGGCCGAGCTGCTGGACCAGGGCAGCCCCGAGGCTTCCCAGGCCGGGGCCATGGCCAAGCTTCTGGCCACGGACACGGCCATGGAGGTGGTCAACAAGGCTCTGCAGATCCACGGCGGCTACGGCTACATGAAGGACTACGCCATACAGCGCTACTGGCGGGAGGCGCGCCTGGGGCCAATCATCGAGGGCACCAACGAGATCCAAAAGAACATCATCGCCCGCAATTTGATCGGACGCATTTAGGGCCCAGCCCGCGCGCTGCGGCCCCGGAAAGCGGCTAAATGGATTCCGAACGTAGAAAACTGGACAAAACCACGGACCTGGCCTCGGTCGTGGCCCGTTATGTGGCCGACGGCGGTTCGATCTCCCTGGGCGGGGCCATCGCCCGCGAAACCGTGGCCGTGGCCCGGGAGATCGTGCGCCAAAAAAAGAAGGACCTCACCCTGATCGGGGCGGCCAAAACCTCGGCGGGCGAGATTTTGGTGGGAGCCGGCTGCCTCAGGCGCATCGAGATGGCCTACTTCTGGATCGGGGTGGTGGGCCAGGGCTACAACTACCGCCGCGCCGTGGAGCAGGGCATCCCCCTGCGCCCGGAGGTGGCGGACTATTCCATGTTCTCCGCCTCCCTGCGTTTTTTGGCCGGGTCCATGGGCATAGGCTTTTTGCCCACCCGCTCCCTGCTGCACTCGGACATCATCCGCCACAACCCGGACATAAAGACCATGACCGACCCCTATACCGGCCAGGAAGTGGCGGTGGTTCCGGCGGCCAACCCGGACGTGGCCTTCATCCACGTGCAGCGCTGCGATCCCAGCGGCAACGCGGTGATTACCGGCAATCTGTGGAACGACCCCACCCTGGCCAGGGCGGCGCGCAAAACGGTCATCACCTGCGAAGAGATCATCGACGAGAAGGAGATCAGAAAAAATCCCAACATGACCGCCATTCCCCGCTACTGCGTGGACGCGGTGGTGCACCTGCCCTTTGGGGCCCACCCCGAGCCGGTGGATGGCTACTACTGGATGGACCAGCCCTTCCGGCGGGACTTTACCCTGCGCTCCCAGAGCCGGGAAGGCTTTTTGGATTGGTTGCGCGAGTGGGTGTGGGAATGCCCCGACCATCAAGCCTATTTGACAAAGTTGGGCCAACGCCGGGTTCAGGCCCTGAGCATAATCGAAAAACGTTTTCGGCAAGGGATGACCAGGTAATGAGCCAATCCGCGGTCGAATACAAGGCCTCCCACCTCATGGCCGCCCGCACCGCTCGGGAGATAAACGATGGCGAAACCGCCATGATCGGCATCGGGCTGCCCCTGATCGCGGGCATCATCGCGCGCGAAAGCCACGCTCCCTCCTCGATGATCCTGTTCGAGGGCGGCACGGTGGGGGCCAAATCCCGGCGCATGCCCTGGTCCATCTCCGATTCCGCCACCTCCGACTTTGCCCTGGCGGCCATGGAGCTGTGGCGCATGCTGGGGGATTTGCAGGCGGGTTACATCGACGTGGGTGTGGTGGGTGGAGCCCAGGTGGACCGCTACGGCAACCTCAACAGCACCGCCATCCTGGGCGAGGGCACCCTGGCCAACCCCAAGGTGCGCATGCCCGGCAGCGGCGGAGCCAACGACATCGCCAGTTCCTGCGGCCGCACCATCATCATGATGCGCCTGGGCAAAAAGAACTTCGTTTCCAAACTGGACTACATGACCTCGCCCGGCTTCCTCACCGGCGGGGACTCCCGCCAACGGGCCAACCTGCTGGGCGGCGGGCCGGAGGTGGTGGTTACCGACAAGGGCGTGTTCCGTTTCGACGAGCAGGACAAACAGATGTACCTGGCCGAGATCGACGACCCGGCCAACCTGGAGGCGGTGCGGGCTCTGGTGGGATGGCCTCTCAAGGTTTCGCCTCATCTCAAGCGGATGCAGCCGCCCACGGTGAAAGAGATGGAGATTATGCGGCAGCTGGACCCCATGGGCCTGGTGCTGGGTTCCGGGGCCGAGTTGCAGTTGGACGATTTCGAGAAATTTCTGGGCATGCTGGAGAAAAACATCTCAGGCGATGGGCTTTCCGGTTAGGTGCTTGGATTCAGGAGCCGCAGCGACGCGAAAAGGGGGTCGGCGGCTTCCATCTTTAAAAAGGAGGGAAAGACATGAAATTTGCAACCCGGATCATGACGCATGGTCTTGCGTGCGCACTGGTGGCCTTGCTGCTGCTGCCCTTGGCCGCCCACGCGGGAGACAAGGTCTACCAACTCAAGGCCGAGTCGGTCTATGGCCCCATGAGCAAGACCACCACGGTGGGTTTGTACCAATACCTCGACCTGGTGGAGAAAAATTCCAAGGGCCGCATCAAGTTCCAGCGCTTCGCCGCCGGGGCCCTGGCCAAGGCCAAGGAGGCCCTGGACGGCATAGAAGTGGGCATGTTCGACACCCTGCTTTCTTACCCTTCCTACTACTCCGGCCACGTTCCCGAGGGCCAGATTTTCCTGACGCCGTTCTTGTTCAAGAACATGCAAAACATCTACGACATCTACTACAAGACCAAGGTCGGCTCTCTGCTTGAAGAGGCCTACAAGGAAAAAGGCTCCATCCTGGTGGGGCTCCAGTTCATGGCCTCCAACGTCTTGGCCACCAGCAAGAAGGTGGACACCCTGGCCGGGCTCAAGGGCCTGAAGATCAGGGCTCCCGGCGGCATGGGCACCAAGACGGTGACCGCCATGGGCGCCGCCCCGGTGATGCTGGTGGGTTCGGAGATCTACACCGCCCTGCAAAGGGGCACCGTCGACGGCTACATCTACCCCCTGTACTCCAACTGGGACTACAAGTTCTACGAGCAGGCCAAGTACATTGTGCAGCCCAGCCTGGGCTACATCATCACCTACATCTGGCTGAGCAAGAAAACCTTCGACTCGCTTCCCGCCGATCTTCAGAAGGTCATGATGGACGCGGGCAAGGCGCACGCGGCCAACACCCTGGCCTGGGCCCAGGATAGCGACGCCAAGATTTGGAAAAAGCTCGAGGGCGTGGGCGTGCAAAAGGTGGAGCTGCCGCAGAAGGACACCAAACAACTGGTCGATATCCTGCGCGCCAAGGTTTGGCCCTCCTACGACGTCAACAACCGCTGCAAACAAATCATGAACATCTGCCTGGATCACGAGGGCTGGAAATAGCTGAAGCCGGGGAAGGCCGGGCGTCCCGTCCCCGGCCTTCCCCTTTACCCCTACGGAACAAAGGACAAGCTGATGTCTGGGGCGGCAAGCTCAATTTATAAAAGCATTGACCAAACTTTTCTTTACGTGGACAAGATCAATCTTTGGACCGGCCGCATCGTTTCCTATTTAGCCATGGTCATGATGTTGACCATCATGTACGAGGTGATCTCCCGCTACTTTTTCAATGCCCCCACCCTTTGGTCCACCGAACTCAACATTTACCTCCTGTGCGCCTATGTGCTGCTTTCCGGCGGAGCCATCATGCGCGAAAGCGGCCACGTGCGGGTGGATCTCCTGTGGGCCTCCCTGCCCAAGCGGGGCCAGGCCATAACGGATATCGCCACCTCCGTGCTGCTCTTCGCCTTTTGCACCGCCCTGATTTGGAAGGGCGCGGAGTTGGCCATTCGCTCCTTGGTAGATGGCCGTTCCTCGGCCGAGGCCATGGCTTGGCCGCTCTATCCCTCCCAGATGGCGGTGCCGCTGGGAGGAATACTGCTGGGCTTGCAGAGCCTGGCCAAGCTGTGGCGGGACATCGCCATTCTGCAGGGGAGAGAACTCTGATGGAGGTCTGGCTGGTCGGCTTGATCCTGTTCTCCGCCCTGATCCTCGCCCTCTTTCTGGGGCTGCCGGTGGCTTTTTCCTGCGGCGGACTGGCCACGGTGGCCTGCCTGTTCATCTGGGGGCCACGCGGGCTCTATTCCATCGCCACCACCGCCTACGGGGAGATGACCCTTTTCGTCTTCATTGCGGTGCCGCTTTTTGTGCTGATGGCCGAGATATTGTCATTCTCGGGCATCGCGGAAGAGTTGTTCGATCTGGTCTACAAGTGGATGGGGCCCTTCCGGGGCGGCTTGGCCATCGGCACCATTATTATCTGCGCGGTCTTCGCGGCCATGGTGGGCGTGAGCACCGCAGCGGCGGCCACCATGGGCCTGGTGGCTCTGCCGCCCATGCTGGCGCGCGGTTACAGCAAGGAGCTGGTCACCGGCACCATCGCATCCGGCGGGGCGCTGGGCATTTTGATCCCCCCCAGCATCATCATGATCATCCTGGGCAGCGTGGCCGAACTATCCATCGGCCAACTGTTCATGGGAGGCATGGTGCCGGGGATAATCCTGACCCTTATTTTCATCCTGTACATCGCCATCAAAAGTTATATTTCGCCCGAAAGCGCTCCGGCCCTACCGCCCAGCGAAAGGGTGAGCTGGGGCGAGAAACTGAGGATGCTCTGGAGGCTTCTGCCTCCCGCTTCCCTGGTGTTGCTGGTGCTGGGCTCCATTTATACCGGCATATGCACTCCCACCGAGGCGGCGGCGGTGGGCGCCTTCGGCAGCCTGGTGGTCACCATCCTGATGAGGCGTCTCTCCTGGGCCAAGCTCAACCACGCCCTGCACCGCACCATGGCGGTCACCGCCATGATCCTGTGGATCACCATCGGCGCGGTGAGTTTCACCAACATCGTCAACGTCACCGGAATTTCGGGGTGGTTCCAGGAAGCCATAGTGGGCATGGAGCTCAACCGCTGGGTGGTCCTGGTGGGGATGCAGTTCACCTTCTTCGTGCTCGGGTGCTTCCTGGACCCCGTGGGCATCATCCTGATCACCACCCCCATTTTTCTCCCCTTGGTCATCTCGCTGGGCTTCGACCCTCTTTGGTTCGGCGTCCTGTTCATCATCAACATGGAGATGGCCTACGTGACCCCGCCCTTTGGTTTCAACCTGTTCGTTTTGCGGGGGGTGGTGCCGCCTGAAGTGAGCATGAAGGACATCTACAGGGGAATCATCCCCTTTGTGGCCTGCCAGGGACTGTGCCTGTTGATCATGATTCTTTTCCCACAGCTGGTCACCTGGCTGCCCAAACTTCTGATCGACTGATGGGTGTTTGAGATGAAACGGCTCGTCATCGCCGCGATCAAGTCCATGGCACTTCGCGTGGTGCGAGCCATGGAAGTTCTCTGTGTTTCCCGTAACCAACGCCCGCCGGTCGCCACGTAGCGGTCCGCCGCGTTCTAATTTGACCAACTTAGGAGCTTAATCAGATGGAGCTTAACAACATAGTCGCGGTCGCCGCCCGGCGCGGCCCCATGGGCCGCTTCGGCGGCACCCTGAAGGACCTTTCGGTTCTGGACATCGGCTCACAGGTAATAAAAGGAACCCTGGATTCCATCGGCTTGGACCCGGCCGCCGTGGACATGACCGTTTTCGCCAACTGCCGCCAGGCGGGCAACGGGGTCAACCCGGCCCGCATCGCCGCGGAGTTGGCCGGCATCCCGGTGGATAAGTATGCCCAGACCGTCAACTGCGCCTGCCCCTCGGGGATCAAGGCCACCATCATCGCTTCCCAGGACATTCGCCTGGGTGACGCCGAGGTGATGGTGGCGGGCGGCATGGAGAGCATGAGCACCATCCCTTACCTGCTGACCGGGCATCGGTGGGAGGGCTTCCGTATGGGCAACGTCACCATCATGGACGGCTGGAACGACACCATCGACCGCATCGCCGATATGAACATGGGCCAGACCGCCGAGAAGGTGGCCGAGAAATACGGCATTTCCCGCGAAGACCAGGACCAGTTCGCCTACAACAGCCACCACAAGGCCTCGGCGGCCCAAAGGGCGGGCCTGTTCAAGGAAGAGATCGTGCCCATCACCGTGCCCGCCACCCGCAAGCGGGAGGCCTTCCAGTTCAGCGAAGACGAATGCATCCGCCACGAGATCAGCCGGGAGAGCTTGGCCAACCTGAAGCCCGCCTTTGTCAAGGGCGGCACCGTCACCGCGGGCAACGCCTGCGGCATGCCGGACGGAGCGGCGGCCCTGGTGCTCACCACCCGCCAAAAGGCGGCGGATCTGGGCCTGACGCCCCTGTTCAGCCTGATGGGTTATGCCAACGGGGCGGTGGACAACGCCTACATGGGCATCGGCCCCACGGTGTCCATTCCCGCGGCCCTGGAGCGGGCGGGCCTGACCGTGGGCGACGTGGACGCCTACGAGATCAACGAGGCCTTCGCGGCCACCAGCCTGGCTTGCGAGCGCATCCTGGGGATTGCTTCGGACAAGGTCAATATAAACGGCGGGGCCATCTCCTTGGGACACCCCACCGGTTGCAGCGGGGCCCGTCTGCTGGTCACTCTCTACCATTTGCTGAAAAACCGCGACCTGGAACTGGGTACGGCCAGCCTGTGCGGCGGGGGCGGAGTTTCCTGCGCCATGGTGATTCGGCGCGAAGCCTGAGGACGGCTGCCAAAAGTAGCGATCATCCAGCCCGCATGTGCTGGGAAAAAATGAAAGAGGCGCTAAAAACATGTCCACAGAACCGGTGATTTTGGAAAAATCGCAACGCATAGCCACCTTGACCTTCAACCGCCCCGATGTGCACAACGCCATGAACGTAGAGATGGCCGATTGCCTGGACCGGGCCTTGACCGACATCGAGAAAGACCGGGAGGTCAGGGCTCTTATCCTTACCGGGGCTGGGGAGCGCTCTTTCATGTCCGGGGCGGATATAAACGAGATGCTCAAGCGGACCCCGCTTACCGCAGTGGAAAGCTCCATCTACCGCCAGGGCTTGTTTGACCGGCTGGCCGGACTTCCCATTCCCAGCATTGCCGCCCTCAACGGCTACACCTTCGGCATCGGCAGCGAACTCGCTCTGGCCTGCACCTTCCGTATAGCCTCGGCCAAGGCCAAGCTGGGGCAACTGGAAATAAACATCGGCATCATCCCCGGCGCCGGCGGCACCCAGCGGCTCCTACGGCTGATCGGCAAATCCAGGGCGGCCGAGCTGATCCTGAGCGGCCGGGTAATCAGCGCGGATGAAGCCCTGGCCCTGGGCATGGTCAACAAGGTCGTGCCGCCGGAGGAGTTGATGGACGAGTCTCTCCGCTGGGCGGCGGACTTTGCCCAGAAAAGCCCTGTGGCCATGAAGTATGCCTTGCAGGCCATCAACCAGGGGGCTGAGGTCGACCTGGCCCGGGGCTTGAAGATTGAGAGCTATTGCATAGGGCTCTGCTTCTCCTCGCAAGACGCCAAGGAGGGCGTGAAGGCGTTTCTGGAGAAACGCAAGCCGAGCTACAACGGAGAGTAGGCGCCTCGGGTTTCGCTTGGCCAGATTCTGGAACCCCAGACCGGAAGGGCTTAATGCCCGCTTCCGTCTTGAGCGCGCTTTGAGATGAATCGAACAGACGAATAGGAATTATGCCATGCAGATTAAAGATGTTGTTGCCGTGGTCACTGGAGGGGCCTCGGGCCTGGGCGAGGCCTGCGTCAGGGGGATTGTGGAGCGCGGCGGCCGGGCAGCCATATTTGACATGCAGGTCGGCCCAGGTGGCGAGTTGGCGCGGGAGATGGGCGACAGGGCCGCTTTCATGGAGGTCGATGTAACCGATGACGCCAGCGTTGCCCAGGGCATGGCCAGGGCGGTGGAGCGCTTCTCCAAGATAAACGTGGCCATCAACTGCGCCGGCATAGGAGGTCCCTGCAAGGTGTTGGGCAGCAAGGGCCCCATGCCGATGGAGTTTTTCAATAAGCGAATTCAGGTAAACCTCGTCGGCACTATGCGGGTGGTGGCCCAGGCCGCTGAACAGATGGCCAACAATGGGCCCAACCAGGAGGGTGAGCGCGGGGTTATCATCACCACGTCCTCGGTGGCAGCCACCCAGGGCCAGATCGGCCAGGCCTCCTACGCCGCTTCCAAGGGGGGCATCAACGGGCTGTTGCTGCCCTTGGCCAAGGAGCTTGCCGGGTACGGCATTAGGGTGGTCACCATTGCGCCGGGCGTGCTTGAGACGCCCATGTTCAAGAACGTGCCGGAGGCGGCACGTGAGGCTCTGGCCAAGTCGATTCCCTTCCCCAAGCGGCTTGGCCGCCCTTCTGAGTACGCGGACTTGGCCGCGCACCTGATCGAGAACCCGTACCTCAACGGCGAGATCTTCTATCTCACGGGGGCCTTGCGCCTGGCCTGACCCCAGGACGGGCCTCTGCAAGGATTGCCAAGCGCCCTGAGTTGACGAGAAAGTGAAGCAATAGATCATGCGTGAAGTAGTGATAGTAAGCGCCTGCCGTACGGCGGTGGGGTCGTTTCTAGGCGGTCTTTCCAGCCTTAGCGCCACGGAGCTCGGCTCCTTGGTTATCGTGGAGTCGGTCAAGAGGGCCGGTTTGGACAAGGCCCAGGTGGACGAGTGCATCATGGGCTGCGTGCTGCCCGCCGGTCTGGGGCAGAACCCGGCCCGCCAGGCGGCGCTCAAGGCGGGCCTGCCCTTTGAGGTGGGCTGCATCACCGTGAACAAGGTCTGCGGTTCGGGCCT
>JAHIND010000029.1 GCA_018896025.1 Pseudomonadota bacterium | reverse complement strand
GGCAGAGCTCGGCGATGCTCTCTTCTCCCCTTAGCCCCTCCAAGACAATGCGAATTTTCTCCTCGGCCGAGTACTTCCTACGGGTCTTCCGCCTGATCTCCCGGACCTTGCCTTCAACTCCGTTACTCTGGCTCATGGCTCACTCCTTTGGGTGTCGATGTTCCCCGGGAGTCTCCATTAGCTGAAACCTCTCTGTCCCTGGGGCTCTGACACCAAACAGGAAGCCAATGTCCAGGGCAAGCTTTTCCATGACCTCAGGCGCACGGCAGTCCGTAACATGATAAGGGCCGGTGTCCCAGAGCGGGTGGCCATGATGATAAGCGGCCATAAGACCCGCTCAGTGTTTGACCGCTACAATATCGTGTCCGCTGAAAACCTCAAACAAGCTGCCGCCAAACTCCAGGCCTACCTACCCACGGGCACAGCTATGGGCACAGTGGCCAATTTCGACATAAAAAAAGAGGCCAGCCCGATCAGGCTAACCTCTTAATATCATTATGGTGCCGAAGGTGAGACTCGAACTCACAAGGCCACAAGGACCGGGGGATTTTGAGTCCCCTGCGTCTACCAATTCCGCCACTCCGGCGCACAGGCCAATTTATAGGCCCCAGACGGGCTCAGGTCAAGAGCAAGAGTAAGGGTTTTCGCCATTAGGGCCCGGTTTTCCCCCAAAATTCCTTGTGAGTATGCCTGGGGTGGGATATAAAAAATTTTCTAGGGCCCCAACCTTCTAGCCGGGAGCAATCGGCAAATGGACCTCAGCCAGGCGAAGGTGCTTTTCGACGCCAAGCAGATGGCCGGCCAACTGGAGACCATGGCCCGGGCCATAGCCGGCGGTGAGGATCAGGTCGGCGATTTGTGCCTGGTGGGCATACGCACCGGCGGAGCCCATTTGGCTCAGCGGCTGGGCGCCTTGGTGGGACGCCTCCTGGGGGCGCAGCCGGACACCGGAATCATGGACATCACCTTGTACCGCGACGACTGGACCCGTCAGCACCGGCGGCCCAAGGTGGGAACCACGGACATCGCCTTTGACATAGAAGAGCGCCGGGTGGTCCTGGTGGACGACGTGCTCTACACCGGACGGACGGTGCGGGCCGCCTTGGACGAATTGATGGACTTCGGCCGGGCCCGCCAGGTCGAGTTGGCGGTGCTGATAGACCGGGGCGGGCGCGAATTGCCCATACAACCGGATTTTGTCGGCGCGTCGCTGCAGGGAGGCGAGGGCCAGGTGATCGAAGTGCTGCTCACCGAGGAGGGATACCCCTCTGACCGGGTAGTCAGCTTACCCCGCTGAATTCTTGGCAATCCGCTTATACTCCAGTGAATATATATGAAAAATAGGCAATTAAAATATGCATGAGGTCTCATTCATGGGTTTTAAATAAAGAGAAAACTTGACACGTTTTGGAAAATGTGTGTTAAAGATATAACCTTGTGAATCGCACAACAAACTCCCCTTTGTGTATGTAATATCGGTGTTTTTTCATCGAAAGTCACTCTGATAAGGATAGGTTAGACCAATGGCAAAAGCCAAGCAAGTCACCGGAGCGGTTATGGTGGTGGGCGGCGGCATTGCAGGCATGCAGTCCGCTCTCGACCTGGCCAACTCCGGGTATTACGTCTATTTGGTGGAGAAAAGCCCGGCCATTGGTGGGGTCATGTCCCAGTTGGACAAGACCTTCCCCACCAATGACTGTGCAATGTGAATTATCTCGCCTAAACTGGTCGAGGTCGGCCGGCATATCAATATCGAGCTCCTGACCCTCAGCGAGGTTCAGGATATCCAAGGCGAAGAGGGCGATTTTACGGTTAAGGTCGCCTGCCATCCCCGCTACGTGGACCTGGACAAGTGCATCGCCTGTGGCGCTTGCTCCGACAAGTGTCCCAAACGCATTCCCAACGAGTACAACGAGGGCCTGGACAAGCGCAAGGCGGCTTACGTCCGCTACGCCCAGGCGGTGCCTCTGAAGTACGGCATCGACGCCGAGAACTGCATTTACTTCCAAAAGGGCAAGTGCAAGGCTTGCCAGAAGTTCTGCCCCACCGGCGCGGTGAACTACGAGCAGCAGGAAGAGGTGCGCGACATCAAGGTGGGCTCGGTGATTATCAGCGCCGGGTTCAAGCCTTTTGATCCCACCCCCTACGTGCAGTACTCCTACGCCAACTTCCCCAACGTGGTTACCGCGTTGGAGTTCGAGCGCATCCTGGCAGCCTCCGGTCCCTGGATGGGCCACCTGGTGCGGCCCAGCGACGAGGCCGAGCCCAAGAAGATCGCCTGGATCCAGTGCGTGGGCAGCCGCGAGGTGAACACCTGCGACCACCCCTACTGCTCGGCGGTGTGCTGCATGTACGCCATAAAGGAAGCGGTGATCGCCAAGGAGCACTCCCACACCGATCTGGACGCGGCCATCTTCTTCATGGACATGCGCACCTTCGGCAAGGACTTCGAGCGCTACTACGAAGGAGCCCAGGAAGATGGCGTGCGCTTCATCCGCAGCCGCATCCACTCCATCAGCGAGCTCGAGGACCGCTCCCTGCAGATCGAGTACGCCACCGAGGACGGTCAGGCCAGGGTGGAGACCTTCGACATGGTGGTGCTCTCCCAGGGTCTGGAGACCGCTCCGGAGACCATCGAACTGTGCCAGAAGCTCGACATCAACCTCAGCCCCGGCAAGTTCATCTCCACCAGCTGCTTCGAGCCGGTCACCACCAGCCGCCAGGGTATCTACGTGTGCGGCGCCTTGGCCGGTCCCAAGGACATCCCCCTGTCGGTGATGGAGGCCTCGGCGGCCGCCTGCGCCGCGGCGGGCAAGCTAAGCAGCGCCCGGGGCAGCCTGGCCCAGGAACAGGAGTTCCCCGAGGAGCGCCCCGTGGCCGGTGACATCCCCAGGGTGGGCGTGTTCGTCTGCTCCTGCGGCATCAACATCGCCGGGGTGGTGGACGTGGAGGCGGTGGCCGAATACGCCAGGACGCTGCCCTACGTCACCTTTGTGGGCAACAACCTGTTCACCTGCTCCCAGGACACCCAGGACAAGATGACCGAGGTGATCGCCGAGGAGGGGCTGAACCGGGTGGTGGTGGCGGCCTGCACTCCGCGCACCCACGAGCCCCTGTTCCAGGAGACCCTGGTCAACGCCGGGCTGAACAAGTACCTGTTTGAGATGGCCAACATCCGCAACCAGGACTCCTGGGTGCACTCCGGCGACCCGGCTGCGGCTACCGAAAAGGCCAAGGACCTGATCCGCATGGCCGTGGCCAAGGCCGCGCTGCTCGCCCCCCTGCAAGAGGTCCAACTGGAGGTCACTCCCGGCGCCTTGATCATCGGCGGCGGCGTCTCGGGCATGAACGCGGCGCTCAACCTGGCGGCCCAGGGTTACACCAGCCACCTGGTGGAGCGCGACAACGCCCTGGGCGGCAACGCCCGCAGCCTGAGGGTCACTGCCCAGAACCAGCCCATCGCTCCCTACCTGGACGAGCTCCGGGAGAGGATCGAGGCCGAGCCTCTGATCACGGTGCACCTGAACACCGTCATCAAGGAGGGCGAGGGCTTCGTGGGCAACTTCAAGACCACCCTGGCCGGAGACTCCGGCGAGGAAGTGGTGGAGCACGGCGTTACCCTGATCTGCACCGGTGCCGGTGAATACAAGCCCGCCGAGTACCTCTACGGCCAGGACCCCCGGGTGATGACTCACCTGGAGATCGACCAGGCGGTGCTGGGCGGCGAGTTGGACCTGAGCGAGGTGAACAAAGCGGTGTTCATCCAGTGCGTGGGATCGCGCGATCCGGAGCACCCCTACTGCTCCAAGGTTTGCTGCACCCATTCGGTGGAGAGCGCCCTGGCCATCAAGGAGGCCAACCCCGAGGCCCAGGTGGTGATCCTCTACCGGGACATCCGCACCTTTGGCGAGCGGGAGCTTCTGTACAAGGAGGCCCGCAGCAAGGGCGTGTTGTTCGTGCGCTACGACCTGGAGCACAAGCCCGAGGTCAAGGCCACCGACGACGGCCTAATGGTCACGGTGCGCGATCATGTTCTGGATCGCGACCTGCTCATAGAGGCGGACCTGGTGGGCCTGGCCACGGCCATCGTGAGCCACAAGTCCAACGAGCTGGCCCAAATGTTCAAGATCCCCATGGACTCGGACGGCTGGTTCCTGGAGGCGCACCAAAAGCTGCGGCCCGTGGACTTCGCCACCGACGGCGTGTTCATGGCCGGTCTGGCCCACTACCCCAAGCCCCTGGAAGAGGCGGTGGCCCAGGCCCAGGCGGCGGTGGCCCGCGCGGTTACGGTCTTGAGCTCCAAGGAGATGATGCTGCCGGGCACGGTGGCCTTCATCGACCAGCGCAAGTGCGTGGGCTGCGGGGTCTGCTGGACGGTGTGTCCCTACCAGGCCATCACCCAGGACGACAAGGGCTTGGCCGTGGTCAACGAGGCCCTTTGCAAGGGCTGCGGCACCTGCGTGGCATCCTGCCGCTCCGGCGCGCCGAACTTGAGAGGCTTCACCAATCAGGGCGTCATGGCCCAGATCATGGCTCTGTAAGAAATAGGACGGTACGGTCCCATGAGTGAAAATGAACAGTTCCAGCCGCGGATAGCGGCATTCCTGTGCAACTGGTGCTCCTACGGCGCGGCCGATTTGGCGGGCGTCAGCCGGTTGCAGTATCCCCCCAACATTCACGTGATCCGCATTCCCTGCACCGGGCGGATGAGCCCCAAGTTCATCCTGCAGGCCTTCAGACAGGGAGTGGACGGGGTCTGGGTCTCCGGCTGACATCCGGGCGACTGCCACTATATAGCTGGCAATATGTTCGCCCGACGGCGGTTCGCCGTTTTGAAAAATATCCTGGAGTACGTGGGCATCGAGCCCGGCCGTTTGCACTTTAGCTGGATCTCCTCGGCCGAAGCCACCAAGTTCCAGGATACGGTCATCAAGGTCACGGACGCAGTCAAAGAGCTTGGCCCGGCCCAGCGCATGGTCAAAGACATCCGGAGGGTGGCCTGATGGAGGCTCTAGTCCAGAAGATACGGGAGGCGGCCAAGAAGCTGCTGAGCGAGGGCACGGTCGATTGCGTGATCGGCTATGCGACGGGCACGGTTCCCATGCGGGACT
>JAHIND010000028.1 GCA_018896025.1 Pseudomonadota bacterium | reverse complement strand
TATCTCGCTCATCTTCTGGAAGCCCAGCACCATCACGCTGTCGTGCAGCCCGCTGGCCACCAGCGAATAAGCCAGCTTCAGGCCGGTGGAGGAGCTGGAGCACAGACTCTCCACGTAAAAGGTGGGCTGGGGGTTAAGGCCGCAGTACTCGGCGATGACCCCGGCCGGGGAGCGCTGCTTGTCGTACTCCGGGCTGGAGCAGATCACCGTGGCCTCGATGTCGCTGTTCTGGGCCCCCGCGTCGGCCATGGCCTCGGCATAGGCCTCGAAAGTCAGTTCGCGTATAGAGCCGGGATAGCCGCGCACAAAGGCGGATTGCCCCACTCCGATTACGGCAACTTTGGGCATAGTTAACTCCTTTTAACCAGGTTGCCGGGAACGGCTGCTGACGGCCCGGCATCACTTAATAGCTGCATTATAGCTGGGAGCATAGTGGAATTTTTGCCGCAGCACAAGAAAAACCGCAGGCAAGGCCTGGTGCCAAGACATCGGCACTTGTGATATGGTAGGGAAAATCATTATCTTGACTACGCGCGCGCTGAGTCTCCGTCTCGGTACGGTTTTCCTGGTTCGAAAGGCCTGCTTATGCCAGCGGCCAAAACCGGCTCCTCTCGCCTGGTAAGCATTGCGGTGACCTGGCTGCTCCTGTTCAGCGGCCTACACCTGAGCGTCCTGTACTCCTACAACCTCTTCCACAGCCTGGCCGAGATGTTCGCGGTGGTGGTGGCCTGCGGCATCTTCATGGTGGCCTGGAACACCCGTGGCTTCAACCGCACCCCCTACCTAACTTTTATTGGCGTGGCCTACCTCTTCGTGGCCGGGTTGGACCTGCTGCACACCCTGGCTTACCAGGGTATGGGGGTTTTCAGATCGCCGGGGGCCGACCTGGCCACCCAGCTTTGGATCGCTGCCCGCTACCTGGAGGCGGCCTCGCTTTTGGCTGCCTCTCTGTTGTCCCTGCGCCGGGTAAAAGCCGAACTGCTGTTCCTGGTCTACACGGTGGCCACCGCCTCGATCCTGTGGGCCATCTTCAGCGGCCGCTTTCCGGTGTGCTACACCTCCACCGGGGGCCTGACCACCTTCAAGGTCTTGAGCGAGTACCTCATCTGCCTCATCCTGGTGGCGGCCGGGGTGGTGTTTTGGCGGCGGGCGGCCCTGTTGGACCGCACCGTGCTGAACCTGGTGCTGGCCTCCATCGCCTGCACCATCGCCTCGGAGCTGTCCTTCACCTTGTACATCCACGCCTACGGCCTGGCCAATCAGGTCGGCCACTACCTCAAGATCCTCTCCTTCTACCTGATCTACCGGGCCAGCGTGTCGGCCAGCCTCAAGCGGCCCTATGAAGTGCTGTTCCGCGACCTGGGGGTGCGCGAGCAACGCCTGAAGGCCAGCGAAGGCCGCCTCAGGGCCATCCTGGGCAACGCCGCCGCCTTGGTTATTTTCCTGGCCCCGGACTGGAAGATGCACGAGTTCAACCTGGGGGCCCAGGAGATCTTCGGCTGGCAGCGGCGGGAGGTCTTGGCCCGGGACTTCCTGAGCGTGCTGATCCCCCCCGAGCAGGCGGGAACCGTGGAGAGCCTGCTGCGCCGCTGCCTGGGTGGTGAGCCCCAGAGGCAAATAGACACGGTAATGCAGGACAAGGGCGGCCAGGCCCACCACATTCTTTGGAACTGCACCCGCCTGGACGACAGCCTGGGCCAGGCCCTGGGGCTGGTGATCAGCGGCCTGGACATCACCGTGCGCATCAAATACGCCAAGGAGCGGGAAGAGCTCATCGAATCCCTGCAAGAAGCCCTGGCCCAGGTCAAGACCCTGTCGGGTCTGCTGCCCATCTGCTCCCACTGCAAAAAGATACGCGACGACTCTGGCTACTGGCGCCAAATCGAGCAGTACGTGGAAAATCATTCCCAGGCCGAGTTCAGCCACAGCATGTGCCCCCAGTGCGCCCACCAGCTCTATCCCGAGTACTTCCCCGACCCCGCCGCCGAGGCCTCCCCCGGACCAAAAAGCTCTGGTAATCCACCGAAAAATCGTTAGATTTATGAAATCAGGCGGGTGAGTAGGCCACCTGGGCTTACCCCGCGCTGCCTTTGACACCCCCTATGTTGTTGTGTTAGATTTTATTAGCCCAACATGTTGGGCATAAATATAGGCCCTGGTTGTCCCGCGCCCACCAGGGAGCAGGACGGCGGGCCGGACCGCTTGGGAGGTCTTCCCCGTGCTCGATCTCAAATTCCTCCGTGAAAACCTGGAGTTGGTAAAAATCGCCGTGGCCCAAAGGCAGGCCCAGGTGGACCTGGCCGGTTTCGAGGGCCTGGACGCCAAGCGCCGCGAGGTGCTGCCCGAGTTGGAGAACCTGCGCGCCCGGCGCAACGAGGTGAGCCAGGAGGTGGGGCGCGTCAAGCGCGAGGGCGGCGACCCTTCGGGCGTGTACGCCGAGATGAAGCAGGTGGGCGCGCGCATCAAGGAGCTGGAAGGCGAGCTGACCGGGGTGGACGAAGGCATCAAGCAGGTGCTCATGACCATCCCCAACCCGCCCCACCCTTCCGTGCCCGTGGGCAAGGGCGAGGAAGACAACCCGGTGGTGGAGACCTGGGGCGAGCCTCCCAAGTTCGATTTCGAGCCCCTGAACCACTGGGACATTGGCGAGGCCCTGGGCATCATCGACTTCGAGGCCGCCGCGCGCATGACCGGCGCCCGCTTCGTGGTGCTCAAGGGGGCCGGGGCCCGTTTGGAGCGGGCGCTCATCAACTTCATGCTGGACATCCAGACTACCGAGCACGGCTACCGCGAGGTGCTGCCGCCTTTCATGGTCAACAGCCAGGCCATGACCGGCACCGGCCAGCTGCCCAAGTTCGCCGAGGACCTGTTCAAGCTGGAGGGCACCGACTACTGGCTCATCCCCACCGCCGAGGTGCCGGTGACCAACCTGCACATGGGCCAGGTGTTGGAGGCCGAGCGTCTGCCGCTCAAGTACACTGCCTACACCCCCTGCTTTAGGGCCGAGGCGGGCAGCCACGGCAAGGACGTGCGCGGTCTGATCCGCCAACACCAGTTCGACAAGGTGGAGTTGGTGCGCCTGGTGCGGCCGGAGGAGAGCTACCAGCACCTGGAGGAGCTCACCGCCAACGCCGAGGAAATTCTCCGCCGCCTGGAGCTGCCTTACCAGAAGGTGGTGCTGTGCACCGGCGACCTGGGCTTCTCGGCGGCCAAGACCTACGACCTGGAGGTGTGGCTGCCCGGCCAGAACCGCTACCGGGAGATAAGCTCCTGCTCCAACTTCGAGGATTTCCAGGCCCGGCGAGCGGGGCTGCGCTTCAAGGAAAAGGGCGCCAAGGGCACCACCCTGCTGCACACTTTGAACGGTTCGGGCCTGGCTGTGGGCCGCACCATGGTGGCTATCCTGGAAAACGGCCAGCAGGCCGACGGCACGGTGAAGCTGCCCACCGCCCTGGTTCCCTACATGGGCGGCAAACAAGTCATTACTCCGGAGGAATGATTACGCTGGTGAAAGCGCAACTGGCTAGCTGGAAGGCATCGCTTTGCCGCCCCTGGCGGGTGGCGGCGCTTTGTTTGGCCCTGGCCTTGCCGCTTTTACCGGCCGCGCCGGTTTCGGCCGCGCCCGCTTCCCTGGACAAGGCCCAGTTGGCCCTCCTGTTGGGCGGAAGCTGGGTGCCCCGCCTGGCCGCCGGCTACACCCTGGAGCTGAAGCACGACAAGCTGGGCCGCATGCGCCTGGAGCCCACCATCAACCCCTTTTTGCAGGCCCAGGCCGAGGCCTGGCTGAAGCCCCTTAAGAGCCGCCGGGCGGCCATGGTGGTGGTGGATCCCATGAGCGGCAAGGTGCTGGTGCTGGCCGGTCTGCGCCGCGGCCGCCTGGACCCCGGGGTGGCTCTGGACTCCAATTCCCCCGCGGCCAGCCTGTTCAAGATGGTCACCGCGGCCGCTGCATTGGAGGAAGCGGGCCTGGAGGCGAACAGCCAGCTGGGATTCGTGGGCCGGGCCCACACCCTGTACCGCTTCCAGCTCAAGGAAACCCCCCGCTACCGGCCCCAGCAGGTGACCCTGGCCAAGAGCTTCGCCTCTTCCAATAACCCCATATTCGCCCGCCTGGGCATCTTCCAGGTAGGCGGGGTCATGCTCACCAACTACGCCCACTCCCTGGGCTTTGAAAGGCGCATGCCCTTCGAGCTGCCCCTCAAGTCCAGTTGCCTGGTCAAACCGGCCAACTCCTACGGGGTGGGCGAGATGGCCAGCGGCTTCAACCGCATCACCACCATGAGCCCCTTGCACGCGGCCCTGGTGGTGTCGGCCTTCATCAACGGAGGCCATCTGCCCGAGCCTTACATCGTCAAGCGCCTGACCCGCTCCGACGGCATGGTCTACTACCTGGGCAAACCCCACCTGGGCCCGGCCATCATAAGCCCGGAGACCTGCTACCAGATGCAGCGCCTGTTCGAGGCCACGGTGGAGATGGGCACCGCCCGCAAGGCCTTCCGGCGGCTCAACCGCGACAAGGTGCTCAAGAACCTGGAGTTGGGCGGCAAGACCGGCACCATCCGGGGGCCTGACCGCACCGAGCTGTTCGAGTGGTTCGCGGGCTATGGCCGCGACCCGGAGACCGGGCGCACCCTGGCGGTGGCGGTATTGGTGGTGCACGGCAAGGTGCGCTACGCCAACCCCAAGAAATTGGCGCGCCGCATGCTCAAGGAAGCCTTCCGCAGCCCCCTTTACGCCGAGAAAAAGCCCGGCGCCGTTCATTAGGCGCCGGGCTCTGCTTTTCATCTTGACCGGGCCCCGTGCCCGGTTATTTCTTTCAGTCGAGGAGACGCCGCTTGCGCCGGCGGTGAAGCCGGTCGCCTGGGCGGCACGGGCCGGGCCTAGAGGCCCTTGTTCACCGGCGCCTTCTTATTGGCCACCGTGGGCTTGAGGGTGAAGGCAACCACGTTGCTCACCCCCTTGTTCACCATGCCGCCGAAGACCTGCTGGGTGAAGCTGAGCACCAGGGCCGGGCGACCCACGTTGCCCACGTCGCCAATCACGTAGTCGGTCACGTCGCCCTGGATGCGCGGAGTGCGCCAGTCCTCCACCATGGACAGCCCGTTCCAGCTCATGCCGTAGATGGTGCCCTGGTAGATCATGCGGGTGTGCTCCATGACCATGCCGAAGCGGCCCTTGACCTGCAGGCACAGGATCTCGTGGCGGCCGTCCTTGTTCATGTCGGTCAGGTACAGGCGGCTATAGAGATACCACCAGGAGGACTCGTAGTCGGTGCCCTGCAACTCCATGTATTCCAAGAACTTGCTGGAGGCGTTGTAGGTCTCGCCGCTGATCCACATCTGCTGGTTCTTGTCGTTGTACACCCTCATGTGCATGGTGGGGCCGATCAGGACGGTGTAAAGGCGGCCCGAGGCGTTGAGGTCGGCCAGCACGAAGTTGAAGATCATGGCCGTGTCGGGCAGGTGCATCTCCCGCTCGGTTTCCAGCTTGCCGTTCTTGTAGTGCATCTTGTACACCGGGCCCCAGAAGGGGCTGTCCACGGCGGAGCCCTGGCAGAAGAGCCACTCGCCCTTGCCCAGGGGATTGGGCTGAGAGCGGAAGTAATAGGGGATGCCCTTTTCCCGGATGCGGGGCCCGCCCTCGCGCCACTCCAAGACGAAGCTCTCGGTGCTATTGAAGATGCGGTTGGACACGTATATCTCGGGCAGGCCGTCGCCGTCGATGTCGGCACAGTCCACGAACAGGTAGTCGCCCTTGGGGCCGTTCTTGAACTCGTACATCAGGCGGAAGGAGCCGCCGGTGAGGCGGTAGAAACGCAGCGAGTTGGGTAGCAGGATCAACAGCTCGTTCTTGCCGTCGCCGTCGATGTCGCTCACCGCCACCGAGTTGATGATGCCTCTCAGGCGGGGGCTGCGCCAGTAGCGGTCGCTCTCCACGCCCGACAGCTCCTTGAGGAACAGGGGGTTCAAGGGGCTGATGTTCTCCGGTAGCTTGTCCAGGCCGCCGGAGCCGGTGGAGCCTCCCACCGCGGCGGTCTTGGTGGCCTCCTTGGCCTCGTTCTGGGCGGCGATGGCGTCGGGCCGCTTGAATATCTCGGCGTTGATGCGCTGGGCGAACTGGTTGATCTGGGGGATCACCGCGTCCAGGTCCTTGGCGTGCACAAAGGCGGTCAGGGCCTGGCCCGGCTCATCCACCTTGACCACGCGGGCGTCCACGCTGATGGTTTGGCCCAGCTTGGTTATGGAGCCGTAGACCACCACCTGGGCGGAAAGCTCCTTGCCGATCTCGCGGGCCTTGGCCTCGTTATAAGGCGGGGGGAATTTCTTGAGCAGGGGAGCCACCAGGTCCGGCTCCACCACGGTCACCTTGTCCTGCCAAGGCAGGCGGGAAGCCAGCATATCCCGCAGGCCCTTGGTCAAAAAAGATATGTCTTCCTGGCTGTTGGCGGTGAAGGGCAAGATCACCACGCGGTTGGGGCCGGCGGACCGGGCAACGCCTGCGGTCAACGAAATACTCATTACCGCCAGCAAGGCCACCACGGGCCACAATACACGGCTGCGCTTCATAAAAAATACTCCTCCCACTTCTACTCCACCCAACCGGGCGGGGCTATGGCATGGACTGCCAAGCTGTAACACGGCCTGGGCCGTAGCGTCAAGAAAAGGGCCGTGGCCCCAATTACTTGACACAAGCCGCCCAGGGCACCACAATTCAGCTATGGCGCGCCTCGCCCCACCGTGGCGCACAAGCTTATAGTTTACCAGTAACAAGGGAGCCCGGCATGGAGTGCCCGCACTGCCAACAGGAATTACCCGCTCTGCCCTGCGCCAACTGCGGCCAAAAGGCCCTCACCGGCGCGGCATTTTGCCATAACTGCGGCCACCAGTTGCCCGCCCCGGAAGGCGAGCCGCCCAAGCTGCTCACCTGCGCCTCCTGCGGCCACATCGCCCCCGAGTCGGCCAACTACTGCGCCCAATGCGGCGAATCCCTCAAGGCAGGCGACGATCTGGTGGAAGGCGCCATCGACTTCGGCGACCTGAGCGACCGCAAAGCCTGCAGCGACGGCAACTGCATCGGCATCATCGGCCCGGACGGCAAGTGCACCGAGTGCGGCAAGCCCTACACCGGCCCGCCCGAGTAGGAGCGTCAGGCTTATGTACCGTCTCATGGTTACCGGCCGCTTTGCCGCGGCCCATTCCCTGCGCAACTTCAAGGGCCGCTGCGAGGCCCTGCACGGCCACAACTGGCGGGTGGAAGTGGTGGTCGAGGGCGAAAAGCTGGACAAGGCCGACCTTTTGATGGACTTCGGCGAGCTAAAGAAACTCATGAACCAGGCCATGGACCGCTTGGACCATTGCCACCTCAACGAGGTGCCGCCTTTTGACCAGGTGAATCCATCCAGCGAGTTGATCGCCAAGCATCTTTTTGAGGCTATCGCCCTGGGGCTGCCCGAACACGTGCGCATGCACTCGGTGGCGGCCTGGGAGTCGGACGACAGCCGGGCCACCTATCTGGGCTAATCGCCCTTCACACGCTAAGCTGCTTCCAAGAGGGCGGGGTTTTCCCCGCCCTCTTCTATTGAGCTAACAGATGCGGGGCAAAGGCTCGCCGGAGAGCATGTCCAGGATGCGCCGCCCGCCCACGCTGGTGTTTATCCACACCCGCCCCGCCCTCTCGCCGCCGCAGCGGCCGATGATGGCCGCGCCTTGCCCGTGGGGGTCGGCCCGCATGGCATTGAGGGCCGCCGGGGCCTGCTCAGGGTCCACGATGCAGATCAGCTTGCCCTCGTTGGCCAGGTACAGGGGGTCCAGGCCCAACAGCTCGCACACCCCACCCACGGCCGGATCGATGGGTATGGCCGCCTCGTCCAGCTCGATGCTGATTCCGCTCAGGGCCGCGATCTCGTTGAGGGCCGTGGCCAGGCCGCCCCGGGTGGGGTCGCGCAAGGTGCGCAGGCCGGGGCAGGCGGCGATGATACCGGCGGCCAGGTGGTTGAGCGGGGCCGAGTCCGAGGCGATGGGCGCATCCAGGCCCAGGCCCTCCCGGGAGGCCATGATGGTCACCCCGTGGTCGCCCACGGTGCCCGACACCAAAACCGCGTCGCCGGGCTTGGCCTGGGCGGCCCCCAGCTCCAGGCCGTCGGGGATCACCCCGATGCCGGTGGTGTTGATGAACAGCTTATCCGCCTGGCCCCGGCCCACCACCTTGGTGTCCCCGGCCACCACCTTTACTCCCGCTTCCTTGGCGGCCGCGGCCATGGAGGCCACCACCCGCTCCAGGTCGGCGATGGCCAGGCCCTCTTCCAAGACAAAGCCCACGGTGAGGTACAGAGGGGTGGCCCCGCGCATGGCCACGTCATTGACCGTGCCGTGCACCGCCAAAGAGCCGATGTCCCCGCCGGGGAAAAAGATGGGGTCCACCACGAAGCTGTCGGTGCTCACCGCCAGGCGGCCCATGGGCCGCGGCAGCACGGCGGCGTCGTCCATCTGGCCCAGCACCTCGTTGCCCAAGTGCTTGGCGAACAGGCCGCCCACCAGCTCCGCGCTGGCCTTGCCCCCGGCCCCGTGATCCAGCAGGATGCTTCCCTGAATGGGCATGTCGTCTCTCCAGCCTGCCCCGTGGGGCGTGGTTACAGCATGGCCCCCACTTGCCAGGGCACGAACTCCTGATCGCCGAAGCCCAGGGCCTCGCTCTTGGTGGGCTGGCCCGAAGCGGTGGCCAACACCAGCTCGAACACGGCCCGGCCCATCTGCTCCACCGTGGCCTGGCCGTCGGCGATGAGCCCGCAGTTGATGTCCATGTCCTCGGCCATGCGCCCGTACATGCGGCTGTTGGTGGCCAGCTTCAGGCTCGGCGTCGGCTTGGAGCCGCACACCGTGCCCCGCCCGGTGGTGAAGCACACCAGGTTGGCCCCACCCGCCACCATGCCGGTGATGGAGGGCATGTCATAGCCGGGGGTGTCCATGAACACCATGCCCTTGGCGCTCACCGGCCGGGCGTACTCGTACACCTCCACCAGGTTGGTGGTGCCGCCCTTGGCCACCGCGCCCAGGGATTTTTCCAGGATGGTGGTGAGGCCCCCGGCCTTGTTGCCCGGCGAGGGGTTGTTGTCCAGGCTGGCCCCGTGCAGCTTGGTGTAGTCCTCCCACCAGCGGATGCGCGCGGCCAGCTTCTCGCCCACTTCCCGGCTCACCGCCCGGCGGGTGAGCAGATGCTCGGCCCCGTAGATCTCGGGCGTCTCGCTGAGGATCGCGGTGCCGCCGTGGGCCACCAGAAGGTCCACCGCCGCGCCCAGGGCCGGGCTGGCGGTGAGTCCCGAGTAGGCGTCCGAGCCGCCGCACTCCAGGCCCAACATAAGGTGGCTGGCGGGCATGGCTTGCCGCCGGGCCTGGTCGGCCACGGGCAGCATCTCCCTCAACATGTTCACGCCCCAGGCCACGGTCTTGGCGGTGCCTCCCGCGTCCTGGATGTTAATGGCCCTGAGCAGCGGCCCTTCGCTGAGCGCCATGTTCTCCATGAGCGAGCCAAGTTGGTTCACCTCGCAGCCCAGGCCCACCAAGAGCACCCCGGCGAAGTTTGGATGGCGGGCGTACCCGGCCAGGCAGCGCTGCAAATAGTCGAAGCCCACGCTGGCCCCGGACTGGCCGCAGCCGGTGCCGTGGCCCAGGGCCACCACCCCGTCCACGTGGGGGTACTGAGCCAAGATTTCCGGGCCCACCGCATCGGCGATGAAACGGCACACCGAGGCCGAGCAGTTCACCGTGGCCAGCACCCCCAGGTAGTTGCGGGTGGCCGCCCGGCCGTCGCCTCTGAGATAGCCCTGGAAGGTGGCCTGCTCTTCGGGCGCAACGTAGGCGGTGGGCTTGGCCTCGCTGCCGATGGCCAGGTCCCGCGCGAACTGCTCGAAGTGCAGGTTGTGGGAATGCACATGGGCTCCGGCGGCCACGTCCTGGGAGGCGGCCCCGATGATTTGGCCGTACTTGCGCACCGTCTGCCCAGCGGCCAGATCGCGGCGGGCCACCTTGTGCCCGGCGGGAATGGCATCCCGGCAGGTGAGGCCGTATGCCTCCAAGCTGGTTCCCATGGCCAGATCGCCCAGGGCCACCAGGATGTCGTCGTCGGGATGCAGCAGCAGCACCGAAGGTTGTTTGTCAGCCATGGGTGATTTCCCCAATGATTGTAGTTAGCAGTGTAATTCTATGTGCTTTACTATCTATCTACCCAAAAGAGTTAAGGCAGGTAATTGTCCACCATTCGCAACACCTTAATGCCAGAATCTATGAAGGACATAACTACCGCCTTATTTAATACGGTACTACTTTCTCCATGTACAACGATGTTTCTAATTGAAGCAAAATCTCTTAGCGTTCTAATTCCATCCGGAAGTAGTACCCCCTTATCTTCAATTTGTCCGATAAGTGCCGCCATTGAAAGGGATCCTAACTTTCCTTTGTATCCATACAGCTCCAGCATTAATCGTAATCTAAATTCAATTTTTTGTGACAGTACCAAAAGAGCAGCAAAGGGGTCCTGTGATGAATAATGCATCACCTCTTCCACTTCCTGCTCTATATCCCTAATTTGTTTTGCAGCCTTTACTTCTTCGATAATTTCAGGATCTATCGCAGAGAATGTAGAAGGGGTGGCTAGCATCTCTTTTTCTGATACTTTAACCACCTCTTTTTCAAAAAGTTCCGTTTTCCGCTTTAGCTCCGCCTCTATTCCTGCTACTTTAATCTTAGTGACCGACTCTAATATAGGTTTTAAGTCTTCAAAAAATACAAAAAACCAGATCAATAAATACAAAATCAGATAAGTTACTCCAAACTTAAACTCATCAACCATTTCGGCAAAAAATAATAGCAAAACGCTTATTGCCACAAAGGCCCATTTTTTTATATTAAAACTAATCTGCATTTTGTGACCCTTCCAAAACTCAGTCTTCCCGCCGGTAGCGGTACCAGGCCGCACAGGTGCCCTCGGCCGAGACCATGCAGGGCCCCACCGGCGCGGAGGGGTTGCACACTCCGGCGAAGAGCTTGCACTCGGGCGGGGTAATCAGCCCGCGCAGCACGTCGCCGCAACGGCAGCCGGGGTGGTCCTTGGCGGGAGGCACGGCCACGTCGAAGCGCTTGGCCGCGTCCAAATGGCCGTACTCCGCCCGCAGGGCCAGGCCGCTGGCCGGGATGGGCCCCAGGCCCCGCCAAGGCGCGTCCACCGGCTCGAAGAAGCGATTCATCAGGGCCACGGCCGCCGGGTTGCCCTCGGGGCGCACCGCCCGTTTGTATTGAATCTCCACCTCGCTGCGATGCTCTTCCACCTGGTTGACCAGCATGAGGATGGAGGCCAGCACGTCGGCCGGTTCGAATCCCGCCACCACGCAGGGCAGGCCGTGCTCATGGGCCACCGGCTGGTAGCAGGCCGTGCCGATCACCGTGGTCACATGGCCGGGGCACAAGAAGCCGCTGAGCCCCAGATCCGGCCCGGAGAGTAGGGCCGCCAGGGCCGGTGGCAAAAGTTTGTGCGCGCTGAGCACGCTGAAGTTGCTGAGTCCCTTTTTCTCGGCGGTCAAGAGGGCGGCGGCCACCGTCGGGGCGGTGGTCTCGAAGCCGATGCCCAGAAACACCACCTGCTCGTCCGGGCGCCTCTCGGCCAGGGCCACCGCGTCCAGGGGCGAGTACACCACCTCCACCGCCGCGCCCGAGGCCCGCTCGCGGGCCAGGGAGGCGTGGCTGCCCGGCACCCGCACCAGGTCGCCAAAGGTGGCCACCACCACGCCGGGGGTCTGGGCCAGCTTCACCGCCCGGTCGATCTCCTCGGTGGCGGTGACGCACACCGGGCAGCCCGGGCCCGAGACCATGCTAACCGTGGGCGGCAGCAGGGCGTGCAGACCGTGGCGGGCCAGGGCCATGGTGTGGGTGCCGCACAGCTCCATGAAGCGCACCGGAGTCTTGCTGGTGCGCCGGATCTGGGCGGCCAGCTCTTTGGCCATGGCCGGATCGCGGTATTCGTCAACGTGCTTCACGCCGGGCCCTCCCCGTGGGTCAAGGTGGTTACCTCGCCGGTTAGCCTGCCCTGCCCCCAGGCGGCGGCCGCGGCCACGGCCTGCCCTAGGCTCAGGCCGCCGTCGTTGCTGGGAGCCTGGGCGGCGGAATATGCCTCCAGCCCGGCGGCCTCCAAGAGCGGCGGCAGCCCGGCCAACAACGTGGCGTTCATAAAACATCCCCCGCCCAGGCAGGCCTGGCCCAGGCCGCTGGACTCGGCCCCTGCCAGCACCCAGGTGGACAGCCAGGAGAGAAGCCCGGCATGGAAGCGGGCGCTCACCCTGGCCGTATCAGCCCCGGCTGAAACGTCGGCCACGATCTCTTCCACCACCGAAGCCCAGTCCAGCTCCAGCAGACCGCCGTCCTCGCGCAGGCTGAAGTCGTAGCCTTCTTCGGCGGGGCGCTCCATGGCCTGCTCCAACTCCACCGCTGCCTGGCCCTCGTAGGCCACGCTGAAACGCAGGCCGCACAGGGCGGCCACGCCGTCGAACAGCCGCCCCAGGCTGGAGGTGCGCGGGGTGTTGAGGCTGCGCTCCATCATCTTGGCCACCAGCTCCAGCTTGTCCCCGTGGGCCCGGATCAGCTCCAGGTCCAGCTTGGCCGCCTCTTCCAGGCCAAGCGCTTCGACGAGCAGGGCCAAGCCCACCCGCCAAGGCTCCTTTACCGCCGCCTCGCCGCCGGGCAGGGAAAAGGGCCGCAGCCGCCCCAAACGGCTATAGCCCGCCAGCCCGGCCAGGAGCAGCTCGCCGCCCCACACCGTGCCGTCATCGCCGTAGCCGGTGCCGTCCAGGCTGAGGCCCAGCACCTGGCCGCTCAAGCCGTGCTCGGCCATCACCGCCACCGCGTGGGCGTGGTGGTGTTGCACCTTGACCAAAGGCAGGCCCTGGCGGGCGGCCCACTGGCTGGAGAGGTAGTCGGGATGCAGGTCGCAGGCCACCACCTTGGGTTTGGCCTCCAGAATTCGGCTCAGATGACCGGCGGTCAGCTCGAAAAACTCCAGGGTGCGCAGGTCGTCCAAATCGCCCACGTGCTGGCTGACAAAGGCCTCCCGGCCCCTGAGCAGGCACAGGGTGTTCTTCTGGTGGCCGCCCACGGCCAGGATGGGCGGGCATCCCGGCGGGGCCAGCTCGGCCCGCAGGATGAGCGGAGAGGGCACGAAGCCCCGCGAGCGCCGCATCTGGCGCAAGGCCCCGTCCACCACCCGCACCACCGAGTCGTCGCTGCGCAGGTAGATGTCGCGGTCGTGCAGGAGCATGAGGTCGGCGATGGCCCCGCGCGGGGCGGAGCCGCCCAGGCGGCACACCGCCTCGTCATTGTCCAGGCAGATGGGCTCGTCGCTGATGTTGCCGCTGGTCATCACCAGGGCGTCCATGCCACGACGCTTTGCCTCGGCCAGCAGCAGGTGGTGCAGGGGGGTGTAGGGCAGCATCAGCCCCAGGAGGCGGTTGTTCGGGACCACCGCCGGGGCCAGCCCGGAAGCGGGCCGCAGGGGGGCCAGCACTATGGGCCGCTCCCGTCTGCTCAGGGCCTGGGCGCTGTCGTCGTCCAGCTCGGCCAGGGCGCGGGCCGCGGCCAGGTTGGCCACCATCACCGCCAGGGGCTTTTCCTCGCGAAGCTTGCGGCTTCTGAGGCGCTCCACCGCCGCCGGGTTTTTGGCATCCACGGCCAGGTGAAAGCCGCCCAGGCCCTTGATGGCCAGCACCTGGCCCTCGGCCATGGCTCGGACCGCCGCCGCGATGGGCGCGGGCTCGTCCAGCTCCACCCCCGCCGCATCGGCCAGCCACAGCCGGGGGCCGCACACCGGGCAGGCGTTGGGCTGGGCGTGAAAGCGCCGGTCGCTTGGGTCCTCGTACTCCGCTTGGCAGGCAGGGCACAGGGTGAAAGCGCGCATGGTGGTCTGGGGCCGGTCGTAGGGCAGGTCTTCAATGATGGTGTAGCGGGGGCCGCAGTGAGTGCAGTTGATAAAGGGGTAGCCGTGGCGGCGGTCGCCGGGATCGTTCATCTCGGCCAGGCAGGCCTCGCACACCGCCACGTCCGGGCTTATCAGGGTTGAGCGCTTGCCCGCCTGGGAGGCCTGGATCACGAACTCGCTCTCGCCGGGCTCGGGCTCTGTCTCCCGCTGATGCACCTCGTGTATATCGGCCAAAGGCGGGGCCTGGGAAACCAGGCGGGCGAAAAACTCCTCCACCGCCTCGGGCGGACCCTGCACGGCCAGCTCCACCCCTGCCGCCGTGTTGCTCACCCAGCCGGTGAGCCCCAGGCCCCGGGCCAGGTTGTAGACAAAGGGGCGGAAGCCCACCCCCTGCACCACGCCCTTCACCTGGGCTTGGCTGCGCGCCCTACCCCGGCTCAACGCCTATCCCCTGACCCAGCTCTCCAGCCAGGCCACCCAATCCTTGAGCCCCTCCCCGGTGCGGCAGGAGATGTCGAAAACTTTCTGCTTGGGATTGAAGGTGCGGCAGGTGTCGTGGATGCGATCCAGGTCGCAGTCGATGTAGGGCAGCAGGTCGATCTTGTTGACCAACAGCACCCCGGCCGCCCTGAACAGGGCCGGATACTTGGAGGGCTTGTCGTCGCCCTCGGTCACCGAGAGCACCGCCACCTTCATGTCCTCGCCCAGATCGAAATCCACCGGGCACACCAGGTTGCCCACGTTCTCGATGATCAGCAGATCCAGGCTGGCCAGGTCCAGGGCCTCCAGGGCCTCGCTGATCATGGGCCCGTCCAAATGGCAGGCGCCCTGGGTCTGGATCTGAACCGCGGGCACTCCGCAGGCGGCCACCCGCTGGGCGTCCTCGTCGGTCTGGATGTCGCCTTCGATCACCGCGCAGCCAAGCCGCCCATCCAGGCGCTTGAGGGTCTGCTCCAAAATGCTGGTCTTGCCCGCGCCGGGGCTGGAGATGAGGTTCAGCACCTTGACCCCCTGCTCGGCGAAGCGCCGCCGGAACCGGTCGGCCATGCTTTGGTTGGCTTCCAGGATGTTGCGCCCCACCTCGATCTCGGACATGCCTGTCCTCCCGGCGTTCTACTCCGCCTCGATGTGATCCACGTACAGCTCCTGGCCGGAGCTCAACTCGATGTCCCTGGAGCCGCAGGCCGGGCAGGCCGCGACCAGGCCGCTCATGTCCATCTCGGCCCCACAGGCGTGGCAAACCCCCATGGCCGGCACCTGCTCTATCTCCAGCACCGCCTCGGCAGCCGCGGTGCCCTCCTTGATCAGGTCGAAACTGAAGGTGAGCGAGCTGGGCACCACGCTGGCCAGGGCGCCGATCTTCACCGCCACCTTGGTCACCCGGCTCACCCCGTGGCGGGCGGCCTCCTGAAGAACGATGCCCAGCAGCGATTGGGCGATGGATAGTTCGTGCACGTTTTTTCCCGCAAGCTGGGCAATTTAAGGGGTTTTTGAATCTAGCACGCGGCGCGGCCGGGGGTCAAGGCGGCCCGTCCCCCGGCTTGGCTGGGCCGCTGGGGTCTGGTAGACTCGTCAGGCAAAGGCCTTGGAGGGATAAGTTGTCAGCCTCTCAGACAAAACCGACCCGCCGCCGCAAAAGTTGGCTCAAGCGAAGTATCATTTGGGGAGGCAGCCTGGTCCTGGTGTTGGCCATCCTGGCCGCCGGGGCCGCCGTGGTGGGCTGGTTCTACATCACCGACAACCTGCCCCGAGTGGAGAGCCTCACCGACTACCGCCCGCCCACGGTCACCCAGGTGTTGGCCGCCGACGGCTCCCTCATGGCCCAGTACTATCATCAACGCCGCTTCGTGGTGCCCATGACTCAGGTGCCCCGCCACGTAATCCAGGCCTTCGTGGCCGCCGAGGACGGCAACTTCTTTCGGCACAAGGGAATCGACCTGACGGGCATCTTGCGCGCGGCCCTGGCCAACCTTCGGGCCGGGCGGGTGGTGCAGGGAGCCAGCACCATCAGCCAGCAGGTGGCCCAGGGGCTGTTGCACACCCCGGCCAAGGACTGGATGGCCAAGCTCAAGGAGATGGTCTTCGCCTGGAAGATGGAGAAGGCCCTCAATAAGCAGGAGATCCTCTACATCTACTTGAACCAGATCTACCTGGGCCACGGCACCTACGGGGTGGAGGCCGCGGCGCGCACCTATTTCGGCAAACAGGCCAAGGAGCTGGACGTGGCCGAGGCTGCATTGTTGGCCGGGCTGGTGCAGGCCCCCAGCCGCTACAGCCCCCTCAGGCATCCCCGCCGGGCCCGCACCCGCCAGGTATACGTCATCGAGCGCATGGCCGAGGAAGGCTTCATCACCAAGGAGCAGGCCAAGGCCGCCCTGAACCAGCCGGTGGATATTGAGCTGCACCGCCCCAAGACGGTGATGGCCCCCTACTACGAAGAGACGGTGCGCCAGTGGCTGGAAGAGCGCTTCGGCCGCACGCTACTTTACGAGGGCGGGCTCACCGTGCACACCGCCTGCGACCCGCGCATGACCGTGGCCGCCAAGGCGGCCATCGCCTTGGGGCTGGCCTCGCTCACCCGCCGCCAGGGGTATTTCGGGCCTCTGGCCCGCCTTAACCCCGCGGAACTGGCCCAGGCCAAGGACCAGCCGGTGGGGCCGGGCGAGTTGGAGCCGGGAGTCAAGCACCGGGCGGTGGTGGTGGCCCTGGACCAGGGCAAACAGCGGGCCGAGCTGCGCCTGGGAGCGGCCAGGGGCTACCTAAGCTTTGACGAGGTGAAATGGGCCCACCCGCCCGTAAAGGACCTGGACGCCCCCACCCCGCGGGTGCGGGAGATCCAAGAGGTGTTTTCCCCCGGCGACGTGGTGATGGTGCGCCCGGTGAAATACTCGCCCCAGGCCAATCTATGGAGCCTGGAGCTGGTGCAGGAGCCGGTGGCCCAGGCGGCGCTGTTGGCCCTGGAAAACCACACCGGCCGGGTGCGGGTGATGATCGGCGGTTCGGACTTCCAAAAGAGCCAGTACAACCGGGCCCTGCAGGCCCGCCGCCAACCGGGCAGCGCCTTCAAGCCCCTGATCTACGCCGCCGCCCTGGACCATCCCGCCAAGGTCTACACCTCCTCCACCCAGATTTTGGACGCGCCCATCACCTATGACGACCCGGTGAACCCCGGCGAAAAGTGGCGGCCCAAGAACTACAGCAGCCGCTTCTACGGGCCCACCACCTTGCGCCAGGCCCTGGCCCATTCGCGCAACGTGGTCACGGTGAAGCTGCTCAGCGACCTGGGCATCGGCTACGTGGTCAACTACGCCCGACGCCTGGGCATAATGAGCGCGCTGTCCCCCAATCTCTCCCTGGCCCTGGGCACCAGCGGCCTGAGCCTACTCGAAATCACCCTGGCCTACGGGGTGTTCGACGACCAGGGCATCCTCATGGACCCGGTGTTCGTGGAGAAGGTGACCGACCGGGACGGGGGCGAGATCTACGCTTCCGCCCCCCAGCAGCGGCGAGTCATCTCGCCGGTGACCGCCTATCTGGTCACCCACCTGCTCAAGGGAGTCATCGAGGACGGCACCGGGCGCAGCATGCTGGCCCTCAAGCGGCCCCTGGCGGGCAAGACCGGCACCACCAACGACCTGCGCGACGCCTGGTTCGTGGGGTACAGCCCCCAGCTCATCTGCGGAGTGTGGGTGGGACAGGACGACAACCGTCCCCTGGGCAAGCGGGAGACCGGAGCCAGGGCCGCCGGACCCATCTGGCGCCAGTTCATGGGCCAGGCTCTGGAGGGCCAGCCCACCGAAGACTTCCCGGTGCCCGACGGAGTGGTGTTTGCTAAGGTGGACCGCGAGAGCGGCCAGCCCATCGCCGCCGGGGGCAAGGGCGGCTTCTTCGAGTCCTTCAAAGAGGGCCGCCAGCCCACTCCCGGAGGCCCTCTGCCCGGCGGCCAGGGCGACAAGGGCAAGGACTTCTTGCAAAGCGAATCCTTTGGCGCGCCACCGGCCCCGGCTCCGGCCCCACCGGAGCCGAACGTAGCGCCCCAGCCCTCCGGCTCGTCCGACCACCAGAATTAAGCCGGAAACCCACTCCCAAAAAAAACGGCCTCCCATGTGGGAGGCCGTGTGCTTGCTGGTTGCTTGGGCGCTTAGATGTCGCTGAGCTGCTCCTTGCTCACTTGCACCACGGTGAAGTTGCCTTCCAGCTCGTCCACCAAGGCCTTGAGCTTGTCCTCGGCCATGTCCGCGATGCGGATATAAACGTTGCGGCAGCCCTCCTCGCACATGTCGTAGGAGGTGAGGATGGAAACCATGCGCCCGCCGTGTTTGCGGATCACGTCGGCCACGTCCTTGATGGAGCCGGGTCGGTCCTCCAAGTTCAAGGCGAACTGCACCCCGCCCCGGTACACGCCGGTAATGCTGGTCAATACCCGGAACACGTCGCCCTGGCTCAGGATGCCCACCACCTTGCCGTCCTCGGTAATGGGCAGGCCGGTGATCTTGTGCTCCAGCATGATCACCGCCGCCTTTTCCACCGTGTCGTTGGGTGAAATGGTCATCACATTGCGGCTCATGATGTCCTTCACCTTCAACTCGCTGAGAAGGTAATACAGCTCATGCACGTCCAGGGTAGTGGCTTTGCTGGGGCTGGCCTCCTTCAGGTCCCGATCGCTGACGATGCCCACCAGCTTTCCTTTATCGTCAATCACCGGCAGGCGGCGCACGTTGTTTTCCTTCATCAACTGCGAAGCCTTCATCACCGAAGTGTCCGGAGTGACGGTTACGGGATCGGAGGTCATCCAATATTTGACCAGCATCTTAATTTCCTCCCAGCTTTGGAGAACATATGGAGCGAATATGGAGTTGGGACCGATACCCTACGGCCCGTTTCGGACGGAATTATAGTCCAGAACTTGTGTCTGCGCCTCTCCCAAGATACAATCCCGCCCTAGTTGGTTGTCAAGTTTTTTCAAGCGGCTGGATATGATAACCCGGTGACGGACGAAGCTAAAACGCCAGACGACGCCATGATGGCCCAACTGATGTTGGGCCCGGACAGCCCGTTATCCCAGTTCATAAGCGGTTTCGCCCCACGGCCCGGCCAGATAGAGATGGCCGCGGCGGTCTCCAAGTCCCTGCGCCAGCAGGTTCCCCTGGTGGTGGAGGCGGGCACCGGCACCGGCAAGACCCTGGCCTATTTGGCTCCGGCGGCGGCCAGCGGGCTCAAGGTGGTGGTCTCCACCGGCACCCGCACCTTGCAGGACCAGGTGCAGGGCAAGGAACTGCCCCTGCTGCGCCGGGCCCTGGCCCCGGACCTCACCTGGGCGGTGCTCAAGGGCCGCACCAACTACCTGTGCAGACGTCGTTTTATGGGCCTGGCCGCCCAGCCGGACCTGTCCCTGCCGGGGCTTAGGAGCGCCCTGTCCTTTTTGGAGGATTGGCTGGAAGACACCCCCGGCGGCGACCTGGACGAGGTGCGCGGCCAGGGGCTCAGCCCCAGCCTGGCCGCCGAGGTCAGCGCCAACAGCGAGCAATGCCTGGGGGGCCGCTGCCCCCTGCGCCACGAATGCTTCCTCATGGAAGCCCGCCG
This sequence comes from Pseudomonadota bacterium, assembly GCA_018896025.1. GTDB lineage: Bacteria > Desulfobacterota > Desulfarculia > Desulfarculales > Desulfarculaceae > Desulfoferula. Next base: position 6,108 of record JAHIND010000028.1, on the reverse strand, counting down.
CCGGGCCTCCGAAGCCCAGATCGTGGTGGTCAACCACCACCTGTTCCTGGCTGACCTGGTGCTCCGGGCCGGGGGCCACGGCGAGGCCCTCCCTCGCTATCAGGCCGCAATATTTGACGAAGCCCACATTCTGCCCGAAGTGGCCACCCAGGCCTTCGGGGTGGGCATCAGCCAGCAGCGCCTGTCTCTCTTGCTGCGCGACCTGCTGCGCGAGATCCCCGGCAAGGCCGACGCCGCCCAGGCCGCCTCGCGGGTGGAGGCGGCGGGCAAAAGCTTTTTCGGCAAGCTGCGCCGCATGTTGGGGCCGGGCGGCCGGGTGACCCTCAGCCCCGAGGAGTTGGCCAAGCTGGCCCCGGCGGGAAGCGAGTTGCAGGACGCCCTGGACGCCCTGGCCAAGAACCTGCCGGGCAGCGACGAGACCTCCGAGGCCCTGGCCCAGCGGGCCCAGGCCCTGGCTTTGGACCTGGAGGCGGCGGCCCAGCCGGTGGCCGGGCACAGCGTGGCCTGGGCCGAGGCCCGGGGCGGGGCCAGCCTGCACCTGTCGCCGGTGGAGGTGGGGCCGCACCTACAGGAGTCCCTCTACGCCCACCAGGGCCGCCTGGTGTTTACCAGCGCCACCCTGGCCCCCACCGACGACCTGGAGCCGTTTTGCCGCCGCATGGGGCTGCCCACGGAGACCCGCAAGAAGATCGTGGACTCGCCCTTTGACCCCGCCTCCCAGGCCCTGCTCTACGTGCCCCGCCAGATGCCCGATCCGGGCAACGGCAATTTCCCCGGCGCGGTGGCCCAGCAGGTGGTCCAGCTTCTGGAGCACAGCCGGGGGCGAGCCTTCGTGCTGTTCACCAGCCACCGCAATTTGGAGACGGTGAGCGCCATGCTGGAAGGGCAGCTGCCCTACCCCATGCTGGTGCAGGGCCAGGCCCCCCGCCTGGAGTTGCTCAAGCGTTTCGTGGAGGAGAGCCCCAGCGTGCTCTTGGCCACGGCCAGCTTTTGGCAGGGGGTGGACGTGCCCGGCGCGGCGCTCAGCGCGGTGATCGTGGACAAGCTGCCCTTTGCCCCGCCCGACGACCCCCTGGTGGCCGCCCGCTGCCAGCGCCTGGAAGAGGAGGGCAAGAGCGGCTTCGCCCATCTATTGGTGCCAGAGGCCATCTTGTCGCTGAAGCAGGGACTGGGACGCCTGTTGCGCACCCCCACCGACCGGGGGCTGCTGGCGGTGTTGGACGTACGTCTGGTGAGCAAGGGCTACGGCAAGCGTTTCCTCAAGGCCCTGGCCCCGGTGCCCCTGACCCACGATCTGGCCGAGGTGGCCCGCTTTTTCGCGGCAGAGGACGAAGCGGAAGGCTAAATACGGTAGGGGAAGCCCCGTAGATGCTCCAGGAAAACCGAGCCGACCCCCACGGCCAGCATCAACACGACCACCGTAATGATGATGCCGAAAATAAAAATCAAGGGCAGGAACAGGGCCCAGAAGGTGCGCCAGCGCCCAGTGCCGTGCGCTGCGGCCAGGCCCCCGATGGCCACCACCAGACCCCACACTGCGGCCAGAGGCATGCCTACGTAGGGTAGAGCCATGAACAGACCCGTGGCCTGCCCATAGGCCATGACCCGGAAGGTGCCCTGCACCCCGTTGTGGGTCCCCCGCAAAATCCACAGGCAGAAATGCACCACCCAGGTGGTGAGGAAAACCGAAATGATGACCATGAAGGGGGAGAAGATCAGGCCCAGGATGGCCGAGCGGAAAGACAAGTACTCATTGCCCAGGGCGTGGCCCCAGTACACGTTGCAGGCCTGGCCCAGGGTGCCCAGGATCAAGCCAAAGCTGAGGGCCCAGGCATAGCCGGGGCGGGCCGGAGCCCGAAAGAAGCGCACCGGGTGAAACAGCACCTGGCCGACGGTGCGCACCAGGCGCGAGAAAAAGCCGCCCTCCCCTTCCCAGGGCGGGCCGGGCTGGGGCGGCTGGGCTGCCAACTGGGGCGGTGGCATGAGCGGCGGCGCGAAGGGAGGCGGGCTCAGGGGCGGCGGACCGGGAAGGTCGATTTCCTGGCGGCAGGTGGGGCAGTGGGCCGTTCCGGGCAGGGAGCCGGGCTGGGCCTGCTCCGGGTCCACGTCGCTGCCGCAAAAGGGGCAAAAGACTCCCATCAGCTTTCCTCCCGCCGTGATGCCGCCTTACGCCGCGACCAACGCCGCATGAAACCCACCATGCCCTCGGGGTCTCCCCGCAGGGCCTTTTCCTCGTACAGGGTCTCGCGCCCCTGATCCGAGGCCGCCGCCCGCAGGCAATCCACCCGGTGGTTGCAGTCCCAGCAACCGGCGGCCACTTGGCGCAGCCCGCCGGACTCGGAGGGGAAAACCCGCTCCAAGTCGGCGAAACATTGAGGGCGGCTGGAATCGCTCATCGCTTCTCCACCGCGTCCCCTCGGGGACGCACTCGGGTATAATTGAGCATAAAGGGGCCGGCCGCTGGGGTCAAATCCTTATGGCCGCTTCTTGATCGTGCACCCATTCTCCGGCAAACCTAGCGCCGAAGATAACCGCAGCCCCAAGGAGTAGACATGCAACTAGCCCAAGGACTGTACTTTTACCCCTGGACCCAGACCACGGTCAACAACTGCAACAGCGTGCTCATCTCCGGCGGGCCGATCACCCTCATCGACCCCGGACACAGCCAACTCTACGGCCACGTGGAAAACGGCCTGGCCGGGGACGGCTTCCGCGAGGTCCCCGAGTTGGTGGTTATGACCCACTGCCATCCAGACCACCTGGAGGCAGCGGCCCAGTTGCAGCGCCAGGGGGCCAAGCTGGCCATGCACCCCGACGAGATCGCCTACATGAACGGCGAGGGCCGGGCCCTGGCCAGCGCCTTGGGCATGAACTTCCCGGACATCACCATGGACATCATCCTGGACGAGGGCGAGTTGACCCTGGGTGATCAGACCCTGCAGGTGATCCACACCCCCGGCCACAGCCCCGGCCACGTGTGCCTCTACTGGCCCACCCACAAGGCGCTCATCGCCGGGGACCTGGTGTTCGCGCAGGGGGTGGGACGGGTGGACTTCCCCGGCGGTAGCGGGGAGCAGCTCAAGGAGTCCATCAAAAAGGTGGCCGCCCTGGATCTGGAACTGGTGCTGCCCGGCCATGGGCCCATCGTCAAGGGCAAGGAGCAGGTGGCCAAGAACTTCGCCCTCATCGAGAAGTTCTACTTCCCCATGCTTTAGGGCTGCCAGAGCTCGATCTCGGCGGGCGGATTGGCCAGCCGCCAGCGCTCGAATTCTTCGGGCGTAGTCACCCCGCCGGTCATCACCGCCTTGTAGATATCCACGCCCCGGGCCTTGTTCGCACGGTCCGAGGCGTTTTTTATGGTCAGGACGGCCAGACGCTGCTCGTCGCTCAGCTTGGCCTCCAGGGCCGTGGCCAGGCCGTCGGCCAGCCCGGCGTTGGGGTGGTCGTGGGCCACCAGCCAGTTGTCGATGTCCCAGATATCGCCCCGCTCGTCCTGATAGTCCACCCGCCAGTAGAGCCCCTGATCGGCCGTGTCCAGGGCGTTGAAGTACTGCACCTGCACCACCCCCGGCACCTGGGCCAGCTCGCTGACCACCGCGAAGCCGTCGGCCACTTGGGGAGTCTCGGTGTATATCTCCAGATCCAGGTTGGGGTGGCCCATCAGACCAAAGCGCAACGATCCCACCAGCACCGGACGCCCCACCCGCGACCAACGCTCCAGCAGGCCCAGGCGGCGCACCACCTCCCAGCCCCGCTCTTGCAGCTCAGCCGCCTTTTGTAAAAGCCCCTGCCCTTGCGGCATGGCCATCGCTCCCCCCGGCCCCATGGGCCGCCTTTAAACCGTGCGCGATCAGGCCAGCGCCTTGACCAACTGGCCGCCCGCCGCTTTTAGCTCCGCCTCGGCCCCGGCCAAGGCCTCCTGGCTACGTGCCGCGTAGTCGAGATGAGCCGCCGGGTTGGGATGCAGCGCGCTGCCCCTGATGCCCCGTGCGGCCAGGTCGGCTAGCATACCCTGGGCCAGCTCGCTGTCAAGCTCCCGGCGGGTTCGCTCCCGTTGCTCTTGGACCCGGGCCAAGGCCTCATAGGCCTCCTTGGCCGCCCCCTGAGAGCACATGGCCTCCAGGGCGGGCAACGCACCATCGCGGTCCTCACCAAGGGCCTCCAGCAGGGCTCGGGCCGCCGAGGCGACGCTGTCCGGCGCCATCCCGGCCAACTGGGCGGCCATGTCCGTAGGGGTCAGGTCCCCCTCCAGGCATTGGCGGGCCAGGGCTTGGCCCTTTTCCTGGGCCTGGCGCTTGCTGTCGTCTTCGCCCACCCCCAAGGCGGCGGCACGCTCCATGGCTATTTCCAAGGCTGATTTAACTTCGGCCATAACTTAGCTATTCCCAATAAAAGGGGCCGCCCCTTAGAGGCGGCCCCTTGGTTTGCTGATACGCAGCGGGCTATTCGGGCGGCGTCCACTCTTCTTCGTCTTCCAACTCGACGCCAAAACGCTCCCACTGTTCCGCCGACTCGGCGTGTGCCTTTTCCACCTCTTCCTCGCTCCAGGGCTCGACGATGATGGATTCAGACAACAGCTCCCAAAGGTAGAAGGTCTCGATCTCAAGGTCGTATTCCTTGGTCAAGGCCTTCATTATCTGGTCGCGGCAGTTATGGCAAGGGGCAATCACCAACTCGGCTTTGGTGTCGGCGATCTGCTGGGCCTTCTTGCGGCCGTAGTAGAGCCGCTCGTTGGTGTAGGGCATGGCCCAGGCACCGCCGCCGGCTCCGCAGCAGAAGTTGTTTTCCCTGGTGGGATAGGTATCCACCCAGGTGTCGCAGATCTGGTCGGTGATCCAGCGGATCTCGTCGTAGTAGGCCTTTCCGAAGGCCTTTTCGCTCTTACGGCCGTAGTTGCAGGGATCGTGAACCGTGGCCAGCTTGCCCGCGAACTTTTCGCGATCAATCTTGACCCGGCCCTCTTTGATGTATTCCATCATCAACTCGAAGATGTTCATCACTTTGAACTCTTCGAAAACCTCAGGAAACCACTTTTTGAAACTAAGCCTAGTTCCATAATAGGCGTGGCCTCACTCGGGTAAGAGAAGGACCTCGGCCTTCACTTTGCGGGCGTTTTCAACCACCCGCCGGGCCTGTTCCTTCATGGACTCGTCGTCCCCACCGAACAGGCCCCAAGTCACGCCTTCCCAATTCTCGCTGGGAATGGTCCAGTTTTCGTGGGCGGCGTAGTATATCTTCCACCAGAACTTCATGTCGTCCGGTTCGCCGAAGGGCTCCTTGGAGTTGACCGTGGAGATCACCCTCGCGCCCACCTTGTCCACAGGCACGTAGAAGCCGGGGAATCCCTCGTCTTCCATTTCCTTGCCCATGTCGGCCAGCAGGAAAAGCCAGTCGTCGTGAGGAATGCCCAGGTTGTTGCCACGCTCCATGGACATCATGGTGCCCTTGTGGATAGGTCCCGGCACCTTGTCCCGCTCCCGCAGGCTGCGCGCGGTGCGCATCATGGCCAGAATCTCCACACCCATGGGGCAGGCGCGTTCGCAGCGGCCGCAAAGGGTGCAGATCCAGGGGAAGCGGGAGTTGATAAGTTCGTCGTCCAGCCCCAAGGCAGCCATGCGCACTGCCTTGCGGGGGTCCATGCCGTCCACGCCGGTGACTGGACAGCCGCCGGCGCAGGTGCCGCAAGTGAGGCACACATCGGCCCATTTGGGGTCAACGCGAAGTTTGGATTCGCGCTTGCCCAGTTTAATCGGCTCTTGACTCATAGGTTGTCTCCCCAAATCTCTTTTCGCCGGGCAACCGGACCCCTGCCATGGAGCCTTCGGCTGTCCCCATTCCTATACCTAAACGGGGTATTCGATAGCCTATCCCAATCCCTATCGGCGCGCAAGAACATAGGGGCCACGCTGAAAGGAAATCGTTTTCTAGTATTCTTTCGGCAGCTTATCGAGCTGAGCCTTGGTGAACACCGGGCCGTCCTTGCACACGTACTCCGGGCCCACGTTGCAGCGGCCGCAGATGCCGATGCCGCATTTCATGCGGTTCTCCAGGCTCATCACGATCTGCTCCGGCTGCCAGCCCAGCTTGTCGAAAACCGGCTGGGTGAAG
>JAHIND010000027.1 GCA_018896025.1 Pseudomonadota bacterium | reverse complement strand
TGCATCAAGGTATCTTTGTTGGCTGCGGCGGCCCGTTTGGACCTGCCCGCCACGGTGCACGTGTCCATCGGGGCGGACATCATCCACATGCACCCCAGCTTCGACGGCGCGGCCACCGGCCGGGCCACCCACGTGGACTTCAGGCTGTTCACCGCCCAGGTGGGCGGGCTAAAGGGCGGGGTGTACGTCAACCTGGGTTCGGCGGTGGTGCTGCCCGAGGTGTTCCTGAAGGCGCTCAGCGCGGCGCGCAACCTGGGCCACGAGGCCAAGGACTTCACCACGGTGAACATGGACATGATCCGCCACTACCGGCCCATGACCAACGTGGTCACCCGCCCGGTGCTCACCGGGGGACGGGGCATCAACATCACCGGCCACCACGAGATAAACCTGCCCCTCTTGCTGGCCATGGTCAAGGAGGAGCTGGACGCCTAAGGCTTGCCTCGCCGGGTCGGGCATACTATCTTGGGGGGAAACAGCCCTGCACCACAAACAAATCCAAGGCGGGCCCGCCGCCGGGGAAAATACGTCATGCCTATTTACGAGTTCTACTGCCCTCGCTGCCAGGAAAGCTTCGAGACCCTGGTCTTCAAGAAAAACGAGAAGGTGACCTGTCCCAAGTGTGACTGCAAAAAGGTGGAGCGCCAGATGAGCGGCTTTGCCCACAAGAGCGGCTCCGGCGGCAAGATGGTCTCCTCCTCCAGCGGCTGCGCCTCCTGCAACGCCTCTTCCTGCGCCTCCTGCCACTAGCCTCTCGGGGCGGATTGAGCCTATGTCCAAGCTGACCATAGCCACCAGAGGAAGCCGCCTGGCCCTGGCCCAAGCCGGGTGGGTGGCCGCCCGCCTTGGCGAGTTGCATCCCGGCCTCCAGGTGGAGATGAACATCATCAAGACCACCGGGGACAAGATCCTAGACGTTCCCCTGGCCCAGGTGGGGGGCAAGGGGCTTTTCGTCAAGGAGATCGAGGATGCGCTCTTGGCCGGGCAGGCCGATCTGGCGGTGCACTCCATGAAGGACGTACCCAGCGAGCTGCCCCAGGGCCTGGAGCTGGCCGTGGTCAGCGAACGGGAAGACCCCCGCGACGCACTGGTGAGCCCGGTGGCGGTGGAGATCAAGAACCTGCCCACCGGCGCCAAGGTGGGCACCAGCAGCCTGCGCCGCCAGGCCCAGCTTTTGGCCCTGCGTCCAGACCTGGAGATGGTCAGCCTCAGGGGCAACGTGGAGACCCGGCTGCGCAAGATGGACGAGCTGGGCTTGCAGGCGGTGATCCTGGCCAGCGCCGGTCTCAACCGCCTGGGCCTGAACCACGTGGAGGCCACGCCCATCCCCGCGGCCACCATGCTGCCCGCCGTGGGCCAAGGGGCCCTGGGCCTGGAGATTCGCTCCAACGACCTGCGCACCCGCGAGCTTATCGCCCCCCTGAACCACCCGGAGACAGCCGCAGCCGTGGCCGCCGAGCGGGCCTTCCTCACCCGCCTGGAAGGCGGCTGCCAGGTGCCCATCGCCGGGCACGCCACGGTGGAAAAGGGCATCGTCAAGTTCAACGGCCTGGTGGCCGACCTTCAGGGCAAGCGGGTGGTCACCGGCGGCGGCTTGGCCCCGCCCAATAAGGCGGCGGACATGGGCCGCCAGGTGGCCGAGGAGATTCTGGAGGACGGCGGGCGGGAAATTTTGGCCGAGGTATACGGGGAGGCACCCAAATGAGCGGTAAGGTTTACCTGGTGGGAGCCGGTCCCGGCGATCCGGGCCTGCTGACCCTCAAGGGGGCCAGGGTTCTGGCCTCTTGCGACGCTTTGGTCTACGACTGGCTGGCCAATCCCGAGCTCTTGGACCTGGCCCCGCAGAGCGCGGTCAGGGTCTACGTGGGCAAAAAGGGCGGCGACCACACCATGAGCCAGGAGCGAATCAACCAGCTCTTGTGCGACCTGGCCGCCGACGGCAAGACCGTGGTGCGCCTCAAGGGCGGGGACCCCTTCGTGTTCGGGCGCGGCGGCGAGGAAGCCAGCGCCCTGGCCGCCCAGGGACACGCCTTCGAGGTGGTGCCCGGCGTGACCAGCGCCATCGCCGCCCCTGCCTACGCGGGCATCCCGGTGACCGACCGCCGGGCCACCACCGAGGTGGCCTTTGTCACCGGCCACGAGGACCCCGGCAAGCCCGAGTCCACCATCAAGTGGGACGCCCTGGCCCAGATCGGCACGGTGGTGTTTTTGATGGGGGTCAAGAACCTGCCCAACATCTGCGCCAAGCTGATTCAGGCGGGCCGCGACCCGGCCACCCCGGCGGCCTGCATCCGCTGGGGCTCCACCCCCCAGCAGCAGACCGTTACCGGCACCCTGGCCGACCTGCCCCGCAAGGTGGCCGAGGTGGGGCTAAAGCCGCCGGCCATCACCATCGTGGGCCAGGTGGCCGCCCTGCGCGACGAGTTGGCCTGGTTCGAGAAGCTGCCCCTGTTCGGCAAGCGCATTCTGGTGACCCGCGCCCGCGCCCAGGCCTCGCGCCTCAGCGAAGGCTTGCAGTCCCTGGGGGCCAAGATCATCGAGGTGCCCACCATCAGCTTTTTGCCGCCCGAGGACCCCGAGCCCCTGGAGACCGCGGTGTCCATGCTGGAGGACTTCCACTGGGTGATCTTCACCAGCCCCAACGGGGTGGAGGCCTTTTTCACCGTCCTGGGCGAGGCCAAGAAGGACGCCCGGTCCCTGGCCGGGTGCAAGCTGGCGGCCATAGGCCCGGCCACCGCCGCCGCGCTTAAAGGCCACGGCATCACCGCCGAGGTGACCGCCCGCACCTTCCAGGCCGAGGGACTCATCGAGGCCTTGGAAAGCCACGGCATCACCGGCCAGCGGGTCTTGATACCCCGCGCGGCCCAGGCCAGGGAAGTATTGCCCGAGACCATCGCCTCCTGGGGCAACCTGGTGCAGGTGGTGCCCGCCTACCGCACGGTGCGCCCGCCCGAATCCACCATGCTCCTGGCCAAGGCCCTGAGCGAAGGCTTGGACGCGGTCACCTTCACCGCCTCCAGCACCGTGACCAACCTCATGGAGATGCTGGACCAGACCGGACGCGATCTGCTGGCCCAACAAAGCAAGGAGGGCGGGCTGGTGGTCGCGGCCATCGGACCCATCACCGCCGACACCGCCCGTGGCTACGGCCTTCAGGTCAAGGTGCAGCCCGCCAAGTTCACCATCGAGGCCCTGACTGAGGCCCTGTCCGCCTATTTCGCCTCGTGAACCGGGCCAGCGACGATTTATTTTCCCCGGCCCTGGACGGCCTGAACCCGGCCCAGCGCTTGGCCGCCGGCCAGCGCGGGGGGCCGGTTCTGGTCATCGCCGGGGCGGGCAGCGGCAAGACCCGCACCCTGGTGCACCGGGTGGCCTACCTGGTGGAGCGGGGGGTGGACCCCTCGCGCATTCTCTTGCTCACCTTCACCCGCAAGGCGGCCCAGGAGATGCTGAACCGGGCCAGGGAGCTGAACCCCCAGTGCGCCCGGGTGGAGGGCGGCACCTTCCACTCCCTGTGCTACCGTCTGCTTCGGGCCCACGCCTCGCGCCTGGGCCTCAACCGCCAGTTCACGGTGATCGACCGGGGCGACTGCGAGCAGCTCATCCGGGGGGTCATCAACGAGCAGAAGCTCAAGACCAAGGGCGACCGCCAGTTCCCCAAGGCCCGCACCATCAACGACATCATCTCCAAGTCGCGCAACCAGGAGCTGGCCCTGGAGGACGCCATCGAGCAATGGGCCGGGCACCTGCTGGGCTACATGGAGGAGATAAACAAGGCGGCCCAGGGCTTCGCCGCCGCCAAGCGGGCCCAGGGCCTGGTGGACTACGACGACCTGCTGTTTTTGGCCGAGGAGCTGCTGCGCGACCACGACGACCTGCGCCAGCGCTTCTCCCAGCACTGGCAGCACCTTTTGGTGGACGAGTACCAGGACACCAACGCGGTGCAAGCCCGTTTGCTAAAGCTCCTGGCCTCCGAGCACGACAACCTGATGGTGGTGGGCGACGACGCCCAGAGCATCTACCGCTTCCGGGGGGCCAGGGTGCAGAACATCTTCGAGTTCCCCCAGGACTACCCCGGCGCCAAAGTGGTAAAGCTGGAGCAGAACTACCGTTCCACCCAGGCCATCCTGGACCTTTCCAACGAGGTGATCGCCCAGGCCTGGCACCGCTACGACAAGAAGCTGTTCACCGAGCGCCTGGGCGGCAAGCGCCCGGTGCTCCGGCGGCCCCGGGACGACCGGGGCCAGGCCCGCCTGGTGAGCGAGCGCATCGCCGAGCTGATAACGGCGGGCAACAAGCCCGAGGACATCGCGGTGCTGTTTCGCGCCTCGCGAGACTCCTACGAGTTGGAGTTGGAGCTCACCGCCGGGCGGGTGCCTTTCGTCAAGGTTGGCGGCTTCCGCTTTTTGGAGGCCTCGCACATCAAGGACGCCCTGAGCCATTTGAGGGTCATCTCCAACCCCAGCGACTTTCTCTCCTGGCAGCGGCTGTTGATGCTCCTGCCCGGCGTGGGCCCCAAAAAGGCCCAGACCGCCATCAGCCACTTGGTGGATGCCGAGTCGCCGGAGCTGTACCTGGGCCGTCTGGCCTCGGCTCCCGGCCTGGCCGGCGCTGCCGTTGAGCGATTGGTGGAGCTGATGAGCGAGCTCAGCGACCCCTCGGCCACCCCGCTGACCCTGGTGGAGGCGGTGATCGACTATTACGAGCCCATCTGCCGGGAGACCCACGAGGACTACCCCCGCCGTTTGCGCGATCTGGAGGAACTGCCCGGCCTGGCCCGAGGCTTCAGCACCCTGGCCGAATTCATGGCCGAGGTTGTCCTGGAACCGCCCAACTCTTACGCCGCCGAGACCCAGGGGGGGCGCATCACCCTGAGCACGGTGCACTCGGCCAAGGGCCTGGAGTGGCCCAACGTGTTCATCCTCTGGGCCACCGACGGCCGCCTGCCTCCCCAGATGGCCCTCATGGACCCCGAGTCCCTGGAGGAGGAGCGCCGCCTGATGTACGTGGCCTGCACCAGGGCTGCGGGCGAGCTGACCATACTGGCCCCCATGGAGTCGTATCAGCGGGGCCGGGGGGTGGTGAACAACGAACTGAGCCGCTTCTTGGCCGAGTTGCCCCATGGGCTCCTGGACAACCCCCGGGAGAACGTCTTCGAGGTGCCCCTGCCCCAGGCCCCCACGCCCCAGAGCCGGGGCAGCCAACACCAGGACCGCCCCTTCCCGGTGGGCAGCATGGTGGAGCACAACACCTTTGGCAAGGGCCGGGTCATGGGCTATAAAGGGGGCAAGAAAATCCTGGTGCATTTTGAGCGTCACGGGCTAAAAATACTGCTCCTGGAATTCGCCAACCTCAACAAGGTCTAGCCATGTCGTCCGGCGGCAGCGCCTATCAAAAAGCGGTGGCCAAGCTCTATGAGCTGCAAAAATTCGGCATCAAGCTGGGGCTTAGCTCCACCCGGAACCTGCTGAAGGGCCTGGGCGACCCGCACAAGGGCCTGGCCTGCGTGCACCTGGCCGGCACCAACGGCAAGGGCAGCGTGGGGGCCATGCTGGAGGCGGCCCTGATGCGGGCCGGGGTCAAGGTGGGGTTCTACACTTCCCCCCACCTGGAGCGCTTCACCGAGCGCTTCCGCATCGACGGCCAAGAGATCAGCCAGGGCCAAGTGGTCAAGCTGTGCAAGCAGGTGTGGCAGGTGGTGGACCTTCGCGAGCCGCCCACCTACTTCGAGTTCGTCACGGCCATGGCCTTCGCCCTGTTCCGTGCCCAGGGGGTGGAGCTGGCCATCATGGAGACCGGCCTGGGCGGACGCCTGGACGCCACCAACATCTGCGAGCCCCTGGTAACGGTGATCACCAACCTGAGCCGGGAGCACGAGGACTACCTGGGCAAGGGCCTGGCCAACATCGCCTTTGAGAAGGCGGGCATCATCAAGCCCAAGGTGCCCCTGGTCCACGGCGTAACCCAGCCCATCGCCCGCAAGGTGGTGGAGGACACCGCCCTGGCCAAGGGCGCGCCCATCTTTCGCCGGGGCCGGGAGCTAAATTTCCGGCGCGGCGCACACGAGAGCTTCAGCCTGCGCGGGCGGCTGTGGTCCCTGCCCCGCCAAACCACCAACCTGGTGGGCCGCCACCAGCCCATCAACGCCTGCCTGGCCCTGGGCGCGGCCGAGGTGTTGGCCGAAAAGGGCCTGCCCATCACCGCCGGGCACCTGGCCCAGGGACTGAACGAGGTTCATTGGCCCGGCCGCCTGGAGCAATGGCCCACCGAGCCGGGCCAGGCCACCCTGTGGCTGGACGGGGCCCACAACCCCGGCGCGGCCCAGGCCCTGCTGACCAGCCTGGAGGGCATGCGGGGGGGGCGCAAACCCCTGGTGATGGTGGTGGGGGTCATGGCCGACAAGGCGGTGAGCAAGCTCCTGGGGCTTATCCTGCCCGCCGCGGACATGGTAGTCTACTCCCGGCCGGTGTACGCCCGGGCCGCCGCGCCCGAGGTGCTGGCCGCCGCCGCCCCCCCGGACGCCCCGCCGGGGGAAATAGAGCCCGACCTGGGAAAGGCCATGGAGAGGGCCCGCATCCTGGCCGGACCCCAAGGGGTGGTGTTGGTCACCGGCAGTCTGTTCACCGTGGGCGAGGCACGGACCATCCTCAGCGGCGGCACAAGCGACTTGCCATAATTTTCTGCATCTGCTACGGTGCGGCAGCGAAATACTTATGCGCCCAGCGCCTTTTTGGAGGTGGAAGTGCTCGCAATCAGGCGTGTATCACTACTCGGTAAAATCATGTTGCTGCTGGCTGGCGTGGCCGGCTTTTTTTGCCTGCCCCAGGCAGCGCTGGCCCTGACGGCGCCCAGCAGCGGGACCCTGATGCGCGTGGATGCCCAAGGTCCGGTGGACGTTAGGGCAGACAAGGTTTTTTATAATGAAAAAACCGCCACTTATAGCGCCGAAGGCGAGGTGGAGATTGCCAGGGGCACAACGCGGCTCATGGCCGACCGGGTCAGCCTGAACGCCAACACCCTGGTGGCCGAGGCCCAAGGCAGGGTGCGCCTGAGCAGCCCCACCCAGGTCGTCACCGGCAAGAGCATGGTGGTGGACCTGAACAACAACACCGGCAAGATCTACGACGGCCGCATTTTCATCAAGACCACCAACTATTACATAACCGGCGGCGAGATCGCCAAGACCGGCAAGGACACCTACCACATCCAGAAGGGCAGCTTCACCACCTGCGACGGAGCCAACCCGGCCTGGAAGGTCACCGGCGAGGACATGAAGGTAACGGTGGAGGGCTACGGCACGGTCACCAACGGAGCCTTCCGGGTAAAGGACTTCCCCATTCTGTGGACCCCTTACCTGATATTCCCGACCAAGACCAAGCGCCAGTCGGGCCTGCTCTCGCCGGCTTTTGCCCAGACCCAGCGCGACGGCTTCTCCTTCAGCCTGCCCTACTACCAGACCCTGGGCGAAGACCAGGACATGACCCTGGTGCTCAACTACTACAGTAAGCGCGGCCTGGACTTAGGCCTGGAATACCGCTACTCCATGGATGACCAGTCCAAGGGCATGTTCATGATCGACTACATGCCCGACGACAGCAACGGCGAGGCCCTGTTCACCGAGGGCGCCAACGCCCAGGTCTACCACAGCCGCTACTGGCTCCGCGGCATGGCCGACCAAAAGCTGTTCAACGGCACCATGGACTTGAAGGCCAATATCGACATCGTCAGCGACCAGGACTACCTGAGGGAGTTCACCTTCGGCTACAGCGGCTACAACGCCAGCGACCGCCGCCTGGCCGAGTGGTTCGGGCGCAACCTGGACCCCAACACCTCCCTGGTGCGCACCAACACCATCAACCTTTCTCGCTCTTGGTCCTCGGCCACCTTCAACGCCGGGGTGCTTTATTACGACGACACCTCCGGTAACAACAAGTCCACCTTGCAGTCGCTGCCCACCATCACCTTCGACGCCACCACCCAGCAGTTGGGCAACACCGCCCTCTACTTCGGCATGGGTTCGGCCTTCACCTACTACTACCGCGAAGAGGGCAGCACCGGGGCCATCAGCGACGTGAACCCCTACATCAGCCTGCCGCTCAACTTCAACGACTACATCGAGTTCGAGCCGACCTTCACCTGGTACCAGCGCTTCTACGCCGTGGACACCGACGACACCGCCGGCGACCCCCAGAGCAGCGGCACCAACCAGGTCTACAACTTCAGCGCCACGGCCAGCACCTACCTCTACCGGGTGTTCGACTTCGGCACGGCGGACAACCCCTACAAGATCAAGCACGCCTACCGGCCCTTCGTGACCTATGACTACCGGCCCAGCCTGGACGAGGACGACATCCCCGACTTGGCCCAGTTCGGCAACGATCGCACTAACCTGGTCTCCTACGGCATCAAGAACACCCTGACCTCCAAGACCATGGCCCCCAACGCCGAGACCGGCGAGATGGAGGGGGTGTACCGGGAGTTCCTGCGCCTGAATCTGTATCACAGCTTCGACGTGGCCACCTACCGCAACGACGACAACGACAACCAGTACTGGGGAGAAGTCTCGGCCTCGGTGGAGTACCTGCCCACCGACAAACTGTATTTCCAGAACACCACCTCCTGGGACCTGTATGACAACACCTTCACCAGGATAGACTTTTTGGCCAGGGCCTCGGACGACCGGGGCGACAGCATCACCATGGACTACCGGTACAACCAAGACGGCGTGAAACAGCTCAACACCTGGCTCAAGGTCGCCTTGACCCAGGAATGGTACGCAGGCTTCATCAATCGCCACGACTTCGACGGTGGCAGCGATTTCCAGACCCAGTACGAGTTGGGCTATCAGAGCCAGTGCTGGGGCTTCAAGGCCTTCTACGTGGACGACATCACCACGCGCGGCTTCTTCCTGGTATTCTCCTTGGGAGGCTTTGGCGAAATCCTGAGCTTGGGTCAATAGACCAGATTCCGGGGCTTTCTTTCATCAGCCCCTTGACAGAAGCGGGGACAACCCCTATAAATACACCTTCGACACGCGAGGGCTAATTGCGCCCTATGCGCCCGACATTACATAGTTAGGCTTGAGGTCATGAAGAGCTTTGTAGCCAAAAAAGAAGATATCAGTCAGGACTGGTTCGTGGTCGACGCCACCGACCTGATCCTGGGCCGTCTGGCCAGCGAAGTCGCCCGCCGTCTGCGGGGCAAGCATAAGGCCATTTTTACTCCCAACGTGGACACCGGCGATTTCATCATCGTGGTCAACGCCGAAAAGATCCGCCTGACCGGCCGCAAGATGGACCAGAAAATGTACCATCGCCACAGCGGCTATCCCGGCGGCATCACCTCGGTCACCGCCCGGCGAATGTTGGACAGCTTCCCTGAGCGCGTGCTAACCAGCGCGGTGCGAGGCATGCTGCCCAAGAACCGCCTGGGCCGCCAGATGATCAAGAAGCTAAAGGTTTACGCCGGACCCGAGCATCCCCATGAGGCCCAGCAGCCCCAGCCGCTGAGCCTGTCTTAGGGGAGGAGCATTAAGTTATGAGCGACACGCGAGTATATGCCACCGGCAAACGCAAAACCGCAGTGGCCCGCTGCTGGTTGGTTCCCGGAGGCACCGGCCAGATCTACATCAACCGCCGGGTTGCGGACACCTATTTCACCCGCGGCACCCTGTTGCAGATGATCCGCCAGCCCCTGAGCCTGACCGACAACCTGGACAAGTTCGATGTCCTGGCCACGGTTCGCGGCGGAGGACACTCCGGCCAAGCCGGCGCCCTGCGCCACGGCATCGCCAAGGCCCTGGCCGAGCAGAACCCCGAGTTGCATCGGGCTCTCAAGAAGGCCGGCTTCCTGACCCGCGACGCCCGCAAGAAAGAGCGCAAGAAGTACGGTCAGCCCGGCGCACGCGCCCACTACCAGTATTCCAAGCGCTAAACGCGCGGCTGCTTTTGGCAATTCAGGGGAAGGTCCGCTCGGGCCTTCCCCTTCTTATTGGGGAGAAAGCGTAATGATTCCGGTCGCTATAATGGGTGGCTCCGGGTACACCGGGGTGGAGTTGATGCGGCTAATCGCCGGGCACCCCGAGTTGGAGCTCGTGGCCGTAAGCTCGGCCCAGTTCAAGGGCCAGCCGGTGGACGGGGTGTTCGGGGCCCTGGAAGGGGCGGTCAACCTCAGCTTCGTGGACCACGACGCCCAGGCCCTGGCCAAAGGTGCCGAGCTGGTGTTTTTGGCCGTGCCCCACAAGGCGGCCATGGCCGCCGTTCCGGGCCTGCTAACCGCCGGGGCCAAGGTGGTGGACCTATCGGCCGACTTCCGCATCCACGACGTGGCGGTGTACGAAAAGTGGTACGCCCCCCACAGCGCGCCCCAGCTTTTGGCCGAGGCGGTCTACGGTCTGCCCGAGTTCTATCGGGAGCAAGTGAGGCCCGCCCGGCTGGTGGCCAACCCCGGCTGCTACGTGACCAGCGTGCTGGTGCCCTTGGTGCCGCTGCTCCGGGCCGGGCTGGTGGAGGCCGGGGGCCTCATCGCCGACAGCGCCTCGGGCGTCTCCGGGGCCGGGCGCAGCGCCAAGCTGGGCCTGATCCACGGCGAGGTGCACGAGAACTTCAAGGCCTACGCGGTGGACGGCCACCGGCATACCCCGGAGATGGAGCAGGAGCTTTCCCTGGCCGCGGGCCAACAGGTGCGCCTGACCTTCACCCCCCACCTTTTGCCCATGGACCGGGGCATCCTCTCCACCATCTACGCCCGGGCCAAAGACGGCGCGGACGCACAGGCGGTGCGGGCCTGCTGGCAACAAGCCTACGGCTCCGAGCCCTTTGTGCGGGTGCTGCCCGGTGGGCGGCTGCCCGCCACCAAAGAGGTGCGGGGCACCAACCGGGTGCAGTTGGGCGTGGCGGTTGATCCCCGCAGCGGGCTTATCAAGCTGTTCTCGGCCCTGGACAACCTGACCAAGGGAGCCAGCGGCCAAGCCATGCAAAACGCCAACCTCATGCTGGGCCTGGACGAGACCGCCGGTCTGCGCGAACTGGGCCTGACCCCTTAAGACGGTGAGCAGCGCCGAAACCTCAGGACTCTGGCCGCGCCTGTGCGGCGACTTGCCGCCCTTGGACGTGCCCTTCCTGGAGCAGGAGCCCGAAGGCCCCACCCGCCATCTGGCCCTGGCCCTGGCCTATCGCGGCGACGGCTTTTTGGGCTGGCAGCTGCAGCCCAAAGGCCCCACCGTGCAGGGGGCCCTGGAAAAGGCGCTGGCCAAACTCTGCGACCAACCCATCCGGGTGTTCGCCTCGGGCCGCACCGACACCGGAGTGCACGCCTGGGGCCAGGTGGCCAGCTTCACCACCACCAGCACTCTGTCTCTGGGGCGTATGCGCAGAGGCCTAAGCTCCCTGCTGCCCCCGGCGGTGTGGCTGCGGGCCCTGGGGCCGGTGCCCGAGGACTTCCACGCCCGTTACAGCGCCCAGGGCAAGACCTACCATTATTACCTCTGGCCCCAGGCCCAGGGCGGCCTGTTTTTGGACGGCCTGTGCTGGCCCCTGCGCGGGGCCCTGGACCTGGAGCCCATGGCCCGGGCCCTGAAGGGGATGGTCGGCCCCATGGACATGGCCGCCTTTGCCAGCGCGGGCGGCGACCCCGGCGAGAGCACCATCCGGGTGCTGCACCGGGCCGAGATATCCCCAGTGCCCGGAGGCCTCATGGAAGTGCGCCTCACGGCCAGCGGATTCTTGCGCCACTGCGTGCGCAACCTGGTGGGTTCTCTGGTGCAGGTGGGCCGGGGGCAGATGCCGCCCGGCGAGATGGCCCGTATGGCCCAAGCGGGCAAGCGCCTGCGCCCAGGCCCCAAGGCGCCGCCTTATGGGCTATACCTAGCCCAGGTTTTTTACACCCGCCCACCTGTCTGAGAGTTGTTTGTTGGTTTTCGCTTCGCTCTGCCCAACAAACACCGTTTCCCTAGCCTCCATCCAGCAATAGCCGTCATCACGAGGAGCATCTTGGAAAAGATGCGACGTGGTGATCTTCGCTTTCCCCCAGGCGGGAGAGGTGTGGCGCGGCGGGCGGTTTGGCCGTGTCTCCCATACAAATGCAGGGCAAGGGAAAAGGAAGTTTGCCACGGCCGGGCAGACCGGGCGGCCTGGTCTCACCGGGCCTTTGCCGCTGCCCGGCCTCGCAATGACGGCTATTAGCTGGAGGTAAGGGGCGGGGTGGTTGTGCTCCGACAAGGGGTTGGTGTTCGGGAGCGAATATCTTCCTCCGACAGAGACCGCTTCGTTGCTACGCTACTCGCGACAACAAAGTTCTTTTGCGGCGGGGCCGCCGTGGTGTGCGGGGTCAAGTGCAAACCTCGCCACACAAGACCAAACGCCTTTTTAATTAGCTAGTTTTTCCAGATGAAAATTAGAAGCCGTGGACTACTTCTTATTGTCCTCGGCCATGGTCTTACTCAGCGCTTTGTAGACCTGGGGGAAGGCTTCCTCAAAGGCGGACACGGACATGCGCCCGCTTTCGATGAACTTGACGATGATCTCCTTGGAGGCCTTGAGCAAGGCTTCCTGGCGAGGGCTCAGGCGGTCCAGGGTCGGCTCTTTTTTTTGGCTCATTGTCGCTCCAAGTTTTAGCCGTGGCGCCCCGCCGGAAGGAAGAAGGCACACCATTATTTCCGGCGGGGGCCCGGCCCGAAGATAAACCCTTTTAGGCCCATCCCCGGCCCGGCCAGCTTACAACAGTCCCGCCCCCCAGGCAAGGCCCCGTGCTGGCCAGGCCGGGCGGGGCTGTGCTATATCTTCTAGCCATGGAAACAAGCGCAACCCCCAAGCCCATACGCCTGCTGTCCGAAGAGGTCTCCAACCAGATCGCCGCCGGCGAGGTGGTGGAGCGCCCGGCCAGCGTGCTCAAGGAGTTGGTGGAAAACTCCCTGGACGCCGGGGCCAGGCGCATCGGGGTGGAGGTGGCCACCGGAGGCCGCCGCCTGATACGGGTGGTGGACGACGGGTTGGGCATGCTGCCCGACGACCTGCTCTTATCTCTGGAGCGCCACGCCACCAGCAAGGTTTCCCGCGCCGAAGACCTCACCCACATCGCCTCCCTGGGCTTCCGGGGCGAGGCCCTGCCCAGTATCGCGGCGGTGAGCCGCATGACCTTACGCTCGCGCACCCAGGACGCCGAAGCGGGTGGCCTGGTGCGGGTGGAGGGCGGCCGAGTCGTGGCCGTGGAGGAGGTGGGCTGCCCGGTGGGCACCCTGGTGGAGGTGCGCGACCTTTTCTTCAACACCCCGGCCCGACGCAAGTTCCTAAAAAGCCAGGCCACGGAAAGCGGCCATCTGGCCGGGTCCCTGGTGCGCCTGGCCCTGGCCCAGCCCCAGGTGGCCTTCCGCTACACCGTGGGTAGCCAAGTCACCTACGACCTGCCCGCGGGCCAGGACCTGGCCTCCCGGGCGGGCTCGCTTTTGGGCCGCTCCACCGCCGAGAACATGGTGCGCCTGGAAGAGGAAGAAGGCGTTCTGCGCCTGGAGGGCCTGGCCGGGCTGCCTTCGCTGAGCCGTTCGGCGGCGGACCAGATATACACCTTTGTCAACGGACGCTTCGTGCGCGACAAGGTCTTGCTGCACGCCATCTACCAGGCCTACCGGGGGCTGATGCCCGACAACCGGCGGCCGGTGGTGGTGCTGCACCTTAGCCTGGACCCGGAGCTGGTGGACGTGAACGTGCACCCGGCCAAAACCGAGGTGCGCTTCACCCAGCAGCAGGAGGTCCACCAGGCCCTGGCCGGGGCCCTGCGCCGGGGTCTGGGGCGCAGCCGCGCCGCCCGGCCCACCCCCCAGTTCGCGGTGGGCGGCCCGCCTCCGGCGCGGCCCCAGCCCCAGCCCGAGCGCGGCCCTTGGACGCCACCCCGCTCCACGGCCTCTTCCCCCGGCGGTCGGGTGGCCGAGCCCCGCCCCCAGGCGAGGCAACTAGAACAGGCGGTGTTGCCAGCGGGAAGCGCCAACCGCCTGCGCCCCATGTACTCCAAGGCCGAGGAGCTTACCGTAATCGGCCAGTTGCACGGCTTGTACGTGTTGTGCTCCTCGCCCCAAGGGCTGATCCTGGTGGACCAGCACGCGGCCCACGAGCGCCTGACCTACGAGCGCCTCAAGGCCGGGCTGGCCCAGGGCGAGATGCCCCGCCAGGGGCTCCTGACCCCCCAAACCCTTGAGCTGACCCCCGGCGAGGCGGCCTGGGCCGGGGAGCAGGCCGCCCAGTGGGCCCGCCTGGGCCTGGAACTGGAGCCCTTTGGCGGCAACACCTGGGCCATCCGGGCGGTGCCGCCCCACCTGGCCGGCGGCGACCCCCGCCCGGCGGTGCGCGATCTCTTGAGCCAGATGAGCGCCTCGGGCCTACCGGTGGAGACCCCCGAGTTCGTGGAGACCGCCCTGCGCTCCTTGGCCTGCCACGGCTCGGTGCGCCAGGGCCAGCGCCTCAAACCCGCCGAGCTGGAGGAGCTGGTGGACCGCATCTGCGCCCTGCCCCCTCCCCTGACCTGCCCCCACGGCCGCCCGGTGATGCTCTTGCTTTCGCGCCATGAGTTGGACCGCTCCTTCAAGCGCGGCTCGGAGCCCTCCTAGATGCCCGCGCCGCTGGTGGTGTTGGCCGGGCCCACCGCGGTGGGCAAGACCGGCCTGTCCCTGGAGCTGGCCCGGCGCTTTAGCGCCGAAATCGTGGGCGCGGACAGCGTGCAGATCTACCGGGGCCTGGACATCGGCTCGGCCAAGCCCACCCCCGCCGAACAGGCCCAGGCCCGCCACCACCTCATCGACGTGGCCGACCCCGCCGAGAACTTCAGCGCAGCCCGCTACGCCCGTTTGGCCGCCGAAGCCATCGACGACATCAGCGCACGGGGCAAGCGGGCCCTGGTGGTGGGGGGCACCGGCCTGTACATCAAGGCCCTTATCTTCGGCCTGGCCCCCACCCCGCCGGTGGATGAGGCCATGCGGGCACGGCTGAAAGAAGAATGGAAGCATCAGGGCCCCCAGGCCATGCACCAGCGCCTCATGGAGTTGGACCCGGACACCGCGGCCAAGCTGCACCCCAACGACCGTCAGCGGGTGCTCAGGGCCTTGGAGGTGTGTCAGCAAACCGGGGCCCCCATGAGCCGCCGCCAACAGGCCCACGGTTTTGCCCAAGCGCGCTATCCTCATCTGATGATCGGCCTGGAGCGGCCCCGGGCGGAGCTGAACCAGCGCATAGAAGAGCGGGCCCGGGCCATGTGGGACCAAGGGCTCCTGGCTGAGGTGGAAAATCTCCTGGCCGCCGGGACGCCCCCGGAGGCCCCGGGGCTGGCCAGCCTGGGTTATCGCCAGGCAATGGCCTTTTTGCGTGGAGAAATGCGGTCCGAAGACGCGCTGTTTGATATGATTAAGAAAACCAAGGCCTATGCCAAGCGCCAGCTAACCTGGTTTCGCGGGGTGCGGGGCTTGGCGTGGCATCATGCCGATGACTCCGTGGGCATCGGACGTCGGGTTTCGGCCTTCTGGTCTTGAACGAGGACAATGATGAAATTTGTAGTCAGACTCCTGATGGTCGCGTTGTTGCTGTGCGCCGCCCTGCCCGCCGGGGCGGAGACTTTCCTGGTGCTGGGCCGGGCCCCCCTGGACGGCAACGAGGCCCAGGCCAAGGACAAGGCCGTGGCCGACGCCTTGGTCAGGGCGGTGGCCCAGGCCGCGGCCGCCACCCTGGACCCGGTCACCCTGCGCAGCAACCTGGCCACCCTGGACCAGCAGGTGCTTAAGGACGCCAAGCGCTTCATCACCAACTACAGCCTGGTAGCCTCGGCCCCCTCGGGCCAGGAGTTCCTGGCCCTGGTCTCGGTGAGCATCGACGACCGATCCCTGACCAAAAGCCTGATTCAGGCGGCGCTGAAGCTGCCCACATCCCACCTGGGCACCATCATGGTGATGGTCAGCGAGGAGACCGCGCCGGGACGCCCGCCGGTGTACTGGTGGTCCGGCCTGCCCGGCGCGCCCGACGCCCCCGCCCCGGTGGCCAAGGTCATCAAGAAGATGGGCCTGCGCATAATCAACCCCACCGTGGTCAAGCCCCTGTTGACCCCGGACATGCAGCACCCGGTGCTCAGCGAGTCCCAGGCCCTGGAGTTCGCCCGGCAGGTGGGGGCCCAGGTGGTGATCATCGGCACGGTGCGCACCTATCCCCTGGTCACCCCCCAGCACGTGCTGCCCCCGCCCCTGGTGCAGCTATTGGCCCTGGAGACCAACGAGGGCCAGGTGGTGTCCATGGAGGAGACCGACTCGCCGGTGTTTCACACCACCCCCACCCCCGAGGACGCGGGCGAGGTGGTGGACATAGTGGAAAGCTCGGTGCGCAGACTCATGGCCAATCTGGCCGCCCGCATGGCCGAGGTCGGACCCACCACCAAGGATCTGAGCCTCAAGGTCAGCGGGGTGCGTTCGCTCAGCCAGCTCATGCGCCTGGAAACGGTGTTGGGCTCCTTGAAGGATTTGGTGGACAAGGTGCAACGGGTCAGCGCCGGGGCGGGTCAGGCCGAGTTCAAGCTTACGCTCAAAGGTTCTCCCGCCCAGTTGGCCGACCAACTAATGGTTCAGGATTACGGTGATTTCCTGGTCAACGTGGTGGAAAGCGACGCCAAGGGCCTGCAAGTGGTGATCATTCCCCGCCAGCCCGGCTCGGCCCCGCCGAGCCGCCCCGGAGCGGCCGCGCCCGCTCCGGCGGCCGCCACGGGCCAAAGCGCGGCCCCCCAAGCGGCCCCGTCGTGGGGGGGATCGCCCCAAACAACGCCCCCTGGGCAATGATCCTCGCTTGACAGTGCAAGGCGCGGCTGGTAGAAGAAGGTTTCAATTTCAGGCACGTAGCTCAGGGGGAGAGCGCCACCCTGACACGGTGGAGGTCCCGGGTTCAAATCCCGGCGTGCCTACCAGACCCGCCCTGGATGACGGGTTCCCGCCGAGCCGGCAATCGCCGGCCGGGGGCGCTTGCGTCAGGGGAAGGGGGATTTGTTTGTTTTGGCTCCTGAGATGAATCCAACTTTGCGAGAAAAAAACACTGCCGGGCAGGTCTTGGCCGACCAGGACCCCAAAGCGGCCAGGATAGCTATTGCCGCCAGGAATAACGGGCGGTTGCTGGATCTGTCCGCCCCGGTGGACCCCCAGACCGAGTTGACCCCGGTGTTGCCGGGCGATCCCGAGGCCCTGGAAATCCTGCGCCACAGCGCCGCCCACATCATGGCCGAGGCGGTCAAGGAGCTTTTCCCCGGCGTCAAGGTGGCCATCGGCCCGGCCATCGAGGACGGCTTTTACTACGATTTCGACTACGAGCGGCCCTTCACCCCGGAGGACCTCCCGGCCATCGAAGACAAGATGCGCGAAATCGTAAGGCAAAACGCCCCCTTCGAGTGTGAGGCCTGGGACAGGGACAAGGCGCGCCAACACTTCGCCGACCAGGGCGAGGTGTTCAAGGTGGAGCTGATCGACGGCCTGGACGCCGACAAGGTGGGCATCTACCGCCAGGGCGGCTTCACCGACCTGTGCCGGGGCCCCCACCTGCCCTCCACCGGCCGCCTGGGCGCCTTCAAGCTCACCAGCGTGGCCGGGGCCTATTGGCGCGGCGACGAGAAGCGCCCCATGCTCAGCCGCATCTACGGCACCGCCTTCTTCGACAAGAAGGAGCTCAAGCAGCACCTGGCCCTCATCGAGGAGGCCAAGAAACGCGACCACCGCAAGCTGGGCCGCGAGCTGGAGCTGTTCTCCTTCCACGACGAGATCGGCGCGGGCCTGGTGGTGTGGCACCCCCGGGGCATGATCCTCAGGACCATCATCGAAAACCTGGAGCGCTCCGAGCACCTCAAGCGGGGCTACTCCATGGTGCAGGGCCCCCAGATTCTCAAGCGGGAGCTGTGGGAGCGCTCGGGACACTTCGACAACTACCGCGAGAACATGTATTTCACCGAGGTGGACGGGGTGGCCTATGGGCTAAAGCCCATGAACTGCCTGGCCCACATGCTGATCTACAAGTCCAAGCTGCGCTCCTACCGCGATTTGCCTCTGCGCATGTTCGAGCTGGGCCTGGTGCACCGCCACGAAAAAAGCGGCGTGATGCACGGCCTGACCAGGGTGCGCGCCTTCACCCAGGACGACGCCCACCTCATCTGCCGGCCCGACCAGTTGGAAACCGAAATCCTGGGGGTGATGGCCTTTGTCACCGACTTCATGGAGTTGTTCGGTTTCGAATACTCCCTGGAGCTTTCCACCCGGCCGGAAAAATCCATCGGCAGCGACGAGGACTGGGAGCGGGCCACCGCCGCCCTGACCAAGGCCCTGGTGGCTTCGGGCAAAGAGTACGACATCAACGAGGGTGATGGCGCCTTCTACGGCCCCAAGATAGACTTCAAGCTCACCGATGCGTTGAAGCGCTCCTGGCAGTGCGCCACCATCCAGTGCGACTTCACCCTGCCCGAGCGCTTCGAGCTGAGCTACATCGACCGCGACGGCGAGCCCAAGCGACCGGTGATGCTGCACCGGGTCATTCTGGGCTCCATCGAGCGCTTCATCGGGGTGCTGGTGGAGCATTACGCCGGAGCCTTCCCCATGTGGCTGGCCCCGGAGCAGGTGCGCGTGCTCACGGTGACCGAGCGGGCCGACGAATGGGCCCAGGAGATCACCCAGGCGCTCATCGACGCCGACCTCCGGGCCGAGGTGGATCTGCGCAACGAAAAGCTGGGGGCCAAGGTTCGCGAGGCCCAGATGATGAAGGTCCCCTACATGGTGATCCTGGGCGACCGCGAGGTGGAGGAGCGCCAGCTCACTCCCCGGCTGAGAAACGGTAAGAACCTTCAGTCCCAAACGCTGGAGGAGTTCATAAATCTGCTTAAGGAAGAACAAGCCGAGCCCATACGGCTTCTGCGCCAACGGGCGCGCGAAGGCCGCGGGACCGAGGGATGACGCTCGGCCTCTGGTAAACGGTTGAAGAGGAGGACACGGCCATAGCCAAGCAAGATCGCGTGCGGGTAAACTCGCAGATTCGCTCCCCCCTGGTGCGATTGGTAGACGCTGAAGGTGAGCAGGTGGGAGTGGTTTCGGTGGAACAGGCTCTCAGCTTAGCCGTCGAGGCAGGACTGGATTTGGTGGAGGTGGCGCCCAACGCCGAACCACCGGTTTGCCGGATCATGGACTACGGCAAATACAAATACCAACTGGCCAAGAAAGCCCAAGAGGGCAAGAAGCGCCAGAGCCTGACCCAGGTGAAAGAAGTAAAGCTGCGCCCCAAGATCGAGGACCACGACTTCGGCTTCAAGATGCGCAACGCCAGGCGTTTTCTGGAGGAGCGCAACCGGGTCAAGATAACGGTGCAGTTCCGGGGAAGGGAGATAGCCTATCCCGACCTGGGACGAGTCTTGTTGCGCCGGGTGGTCGAAGACTTGGCCGACGTGGGCCAGGCGGACGGTGACGCCCGCATGGAAGGCCGGTTCATGCATGTATTTATTACGCCCAAGGCGGGCAACTAAGCCTCCAGGGCTCTAGGGTACGGAGCAAATCATGCCCAAGATCAAGACCAACCGCGCGGCGGCCAAACGATTTAAGGTCACCGGCAGCGGGCGCATCAAGCGCAACAAGGCTTACGCAAGCCACATATTGACCAGCAAGACCACCAAGCGCAAGCGCGGCCTGCGCAAGAGCGCCTTGGTGGACAAAACCAACGAACGGGGAATCAAGCGCCTGCTGCCCAATCTTTAGGCCGGCGCGGGAGACTTATATAAAATGCCTCGAGTAAGACGTGGATTCAAAGCCCGGCAACGGCGCAACAAAGTGCTCAAGATGGCCAAGGGCTACGTGGGTGGCCGCCGCAAACTGTACCGCACCGCAGTTGACAGCGTGCAGCGCGCCCTGGTTTTCGCCTACCGCGACCGCAAGGTCAAGAAGCGTGAGTTCCGCAAGTTGTGGATCGTGCGCATCAACGCCGCGGTGCGCGACCATGGCCTGAGCTATTCCCGCTTTATCGACGGACTGAACAAGTCCAAGGTGGCTCTGGACCGCAAGGTTCTCTCCGAGCTGGCCATCAGCGACCCCGCCGGTTTCGCCAAGGTGGTGGAGCTGGCCAAGCAAGCCGCCTAGGCGCGGGCCCGCCATGCGCCAAGAGCTCCTGGAGCTTAAGGACCAGGCCCTGGCCCTGTTGGCCGCCGCCACCGACGAGGCGGCCCTGGGTGAGTTGCGCACCCGTTTTCTGGGGCGCAAGGGCCTGCTGACCGGACTGCTGCGCAAAACCGGCACCCTGCCCGCCGAGGAGCGCCCGGCCTTCGGCCAACTGGCCAACGAGGTGAAGCAGGAGTTGGAAGCGGCCATGGACCAGGCCTCCGAAGACCTGCTGCGCCAGAGCCGCGCCAAGTCCGGCAAACCGGGGGTGGACGTGACCCTGCCGGGCATACGGCCCCGGCGGGGACGCCTGCACCCCATCACCCAGACCGAACGCCTCATCCTGGAAGTTTTCAGCCGCATGGGCTTCAGCGTGGTGGAGACCCCGGAGGTGGAGTCGGACTGGTACTGCTTCGAGGCCCTGAACATGCCCCCGGACCACCCGGCCCGTGACATGCAGGACACCTTCTACCTGTCCGACGGCGTGGTGCTGCGCACCCATACCAGCAGCTCCCAGATCCGCACCATGGAAAAAGAGCCGCCGCCCATACGCATCGTGTGTCCGGGCAAGGCCTTCCGGCGCGATTCCGACGCCACCCACACCCCCATGTTCCACCAGGTGGAGGGGCTGATGGTGGGTGAGGACATCTCCCTGGCCGATCTCAAGGGCGTGCTCATCAACTTCGTGCACCAGGTCTTCGGGCCCGATGTGCCGGTGCGCTTCCGCCCCAGCTTCTTCCCCTTCACCGAGCCCAGCGCCGAGGTGGACATCGGCTGCGTGGTGTGCGGGGGCGAGGGCTGCCGGGTATGCAGCCACACCGGCTGGCTGGAGATCCTGGGTTCGGGCATGGTGGACCCCAACGTTTTCAAAAACGTGGGCTACGACCCGGACAAGGTCACCGGCTTCGCCTTTGGCATGGGCATAGAGCGCATCGCCATGCTTCGCTGGGGCATCGACGACCTCCGCCTGTTCTACGACAACGACCTGCGCTTCCTCCGCCAGTTTTAGGAGACTTTAGATGCTGGTACCGCTGAAATGGCTGCGGGAGATGGTCGACTGTGACCTCACCGCCCAGGAGCTTTCCGACCTCCTCACCAACTCCGGCCTGGAGGTGGACGGCGTCATCGAGCGCCACAGCGGCCTCAACAAAGTCATCACCGCCAAGCTTGTGGAGGTGGCCCCCCACCCCAACGCCGACCGCCTGCGCCTGGCCACGGTGGACTGCGGCGGCGGCCGCCAAGAGACGGTGGTGTGCGGCGCGCCCAACCTCACCGTGGGCATGATCACCCCGTTGGCCCAACTAGGCGCCAAGCTGGGCGAGGACGGCCAGGAGGTCAGCAAGGTCAAGATTCGCGGGGTCGAGAGCTGCGGCATGCTCTGCTCCGAGCGTGACCTGGGGCTCAGCGACGATCACAGCGGCCTGATGGTCTTGGACCCCGGCCTGGAGCCGGGCCGGGAGCTGGCCGAGGTGCTGGAGCTGGAAACCCAGGTCCTGGAGATTTCCATCACCCCCAACCGGGGCGACGCCCTGTCCATCCTGGGCGTGGCCCGGGACGTGGCCGCCCTGGTGGGCGCCGAACTGAAGTTGCCCCCCTGCGAGCCCAGCGAGCAGCAGCCGGGCATCGAGGGCCAGGCCCAGATAGAGGTCCTGGACGCCAAGGCCTGCCCGCGCTACACCGCGCGCCTGGTCAAGGGGATCAAGATCGGCCCCTCGCCCCTGTGGATGCGCGACCGGCTCATGGCCTGCGGCATCCGGCCCATCAGCAACGTGGTGGACGTGACCAACTACATCCTCATGGAGTTGGGCCAGCCCCTGCACGCCTTCAACTTTTCCGAGGTGGGCGGGGCCAAGATCGTGGTGCGCATGGCCTACGAGGGCGAGAAGTTCGTGACCCTGGACGGCCAGGAGCGCACCCTGAACGCCCAGGACCTGATGATCTGCGACGCCGAGAAGGCGGTGGGCCTGGCTGGCGTGATGGGCGGCCTCAACAGCGAGGTCACCGACGACACCACCGAGGTGCTCATCGAAAGCGCCTTTTTCGACCCCCTGACCATCCGGCGCACCTCCAAGCGCCTGGGCCTGTCCACCGAGGCCAGCTACCGCTTCGAGCGGGGCATCGACCTGGAGGGCTGCGCCAGGGCGAACGGCCGGGCGGCCATGCTCATGGACCAACTGGCGGGCGGCAAGGTGGCCGCGGGCATCATCGACGTGTACCCCACGCCCTACCAGGCCCCGCGCATCCCTCTGAGCATCAGCCGCACCGCCCGCTACCTGGGCCTGCCCCTGAGCAAAGAGCAGGTGGTCGGCCAGTTGGAGCGCCTGGGCCTCATCGTGAGCGACGGGCCCGACGAGGACAGCATCGTGGCCGAGCCCCCGGCGCTGCGCACCGACCTGGAGCGCCCGGTGGACCTCACCGAAGAGGTGGCCCGCATGGTGGGCTTCAACAACATCCCCTCGCGCCTGCCCCAGGCCGAAATCGGCGCCCCCGCGCGCCCCTGGCCCCAGCGGGTGCGGGCCCTGGCCCGGGACGCCATGGCCGCCCAGGGCCTGGATGAGGCCATCAACTACTCTTTCGAGCACCCCAAGGCCGCCGACCGTTTGGCCCTGGAGCCCGGCGACTACCGCCGCCGCACAGTGAAGCTGCTGAACCCCCTGAGCGAGGAGCAGTCCGAGCTGCGCTCCAGCCTGCTGCCGGGCCTGTTGGCCTCGGCGGCGCGCAACCTGGCCCACCGGGTGCTGGACGTGGGGCTGTTTGAGATCGGGCGGGTGTTCGTGGCCCAGGAGGGGCAGCCGCTTCCCGAGGAAAGCTTCCGTTTGGGCGTGGTGCTCAGCGGGCTCATGGCCCCGGCCTCCTGGTGGGCCGGCGAGCAGCCGGTGGGCCTCAGCCACGTCAAGGGCGTGGCCCAGTACCTGGCCGAGGCCCTGGACCTGACCGGCATGGCCTTTGAGACCGGCGGCGAGGCCCCGCCCTACCTGGACCCGGCCGAGTGGTGCCAGATCACCCTGAACGGCGAGGTCCTGGGCGAGTTGGGCCGCCTGGACAACCGGGTGGCCAAGGGCTTCGACCTGGACCGCCCGGTGTACGTGCTGGACGCGCACTTCGACCGCCTGGCCGACTTGGTGCCCCGCGAGAAGGTCTACACCCGCCTGCCCCGCTATCCCGAGCTGGTGCGCGACGTGGCCTTGGTGGTGGCCGAGGCCCTGCCCGCCGGGGAGATGCTGGCCCAGGCCCGCGCCTTCAGCGACCCCTGGCTGCAATCGGTGGAGATATTCGACGTGTACCGGGGCAAGCCCCTGGACAAGGGCCAAAAGTCCCTGGGCCTGCGCTTCACCTACCGCGCCGAGGACCGCACCCTCACCGAGGAAGAGGTCACTCCGGGCTACCAGGCCCTGGTGGACGAATTGATGAAAAGCTTCGGAGCCACCCTGCGCGCGTGAGCCCGAACGTGCTATAGTCGCCGTAGCTGCGGGGAGTAACGGTGACCACCAAGATTCCGGACAAACCTTATCTACGCATCGGCGAGGTGGCCCGCTTATTGGGCACCCAGACCCATGTGCTGCGCTACTGGGAGGATTCCTTCCCCCAGCTCAAACCGGTGCGCGCCGCCAGCGGCCAGCGCCTGTTCCGCAAGCCCGACATGGAGACCCTGCTTCTTATCAAGCGCCTGCTGCACGACGAGGGCTACACCATCGCCGGGGCCCGCAAGCGCCTGGCCGAGTTGGACCAGGCCGCCACCAAGCAACCAGCCCCCGAATTGGGCCAGCTCAAGGACGAGCTCAAGGACATCCTGCGTCTGCTGGACTGAGGCGTCCGTCCAGGCGTTCAGCGCCCGCCAATCAATTTTTAAGAAATCATGTAGGTTGGGTAGAGCAAAGCGAACCCCAACAAATCCCCTTTGTCGTTGCGAGGAGCGTAGCGACGAAGCAGTCTCTGTTCGCCAGCAAGTGCTTCCGCAACGATAGAGGGGCGGAGATAGCCCCACACCTTCCTTTCTAAGCAATAGCCGTCATGGCGAGGAGCGGCGGATGCAAGGGTTGGAAAGGTAAGGTGGCATTTCCGCCGCGACGTGGCCATCTTCCGTTTCCCTTGTCATGCCTCTGCTCACCCAGACACGGCGAACCATTCGCCAGGCCACAACCCTTCCCGCCTGGGGGAAATCGAAGATCACCACGTCGCATCTCTTGCGGAGATGTTCCTCGTGATGACGACTATTACTGGACAGCGAACAGGGAATGCGAGTTCAACGAACCCCAGCGGCACAGCCAGGTGTTCGTGGGCAAGGCGCCCGGCGAGTGCAGACCGCAGGCGTATTGGTAATACGCCGAGGTGTAAGCGCCGCCGCCTACTTACGCGGCTTGTTTGGCGGTAAGCGCATAGAGATACACCGTGACGGGTTCGTCGTCCCCAGCGATGCGGCTGGTGGTGCGGCGTACGGTGAAACGCTCCTGGGCCAGGTCGAAAAAGGCGATGGCAAAGGGACGCTCCTGGTGGCTGATAAAGGCGGTGCCGCCTGGGGCCAGCAGACGCCCCAGCAACTCCACCAGGGTGGGGTAGATGGGGGGATGGTAGAGCACCTCGGCCCCCAGGATGGTGGAAAAGACACCCAGCCCCCGGTCCGGAGCCTCCCAGTCCAGGGAAGACACCTCCACCAACTCTCCAAGGCCGTTTTTCTCCGCCGCCGCCCTGGCAAACTCCAGGGCGTCGGGGTCCAGGTCGGTGATCACCGCCGGACGCCCACCAGCGGCGGCCACCAGGGCGGGCAGGCCCAGCCCGGCCCCCAGCTCCAGGATGGGGCCCTCGCCCTTATTTAGGCGCAGGGCGAACTGGGCCAGGACCATGGCCGCGGGCCACAGCTTGGTCCAGTAGGGAAGCTCGGTGAGGCCGTAGTGCCCCTGGCTGACCCTCTCATCGATGTAGGCCGAGGGGTCGGCCAGCTCGGGCAGCTCCAGGCGATGGGCGCCCACCCCCACCTCGGACCAGGTCAGCTTGAACCGCCGGGAGATTCGCTCCAAAGCGCCGGGGCTGCCCGGCGTAGCCCCCTCGGGGGTCAGCATACCGCTCATGATTTCTCCTGGGAGGGGGTGCTGGTGCTGCAAGAGCCCACGGGCCTGGGTGCGGGTATCTCGGCCACTTCCAACAGGCGCAGGCTGCCCAGGGCCTTTTCCTCGGCCTGGAGCACCTTGCCCATCAGGGCCACCAGGGCCGGGTCCTCGGGGACCTCCCGGGCATCGCGGCCTTGGTCCAGGCTGCCCCGCACCGCGGCCAGCACCTCGCACACCAGCAGGTTGTCCAGGCTGCGGCCGGGCAGCACCAGGCCCTCCTGGTTCAGCTCGGCCAGGAGCCCGGCGGAGACCAGGTCGTCCACCACGCTCCACACCTCTCCCTTGGAGACCCTCAGCTCCTTGGCCAAAAGGGCCACCGACCAGGGGTCGTCCCCGGCCTGGAAGCGGCGGGCGGCCTTTTGCATGATGCCCAGGGCCAGGGCCTCGCGCTGGGCCGGGTTGAGGCGGTAGGCCACGTCCTTGGGCGGGGTGCCCTTGGCCACCAGGTTGTGGGCGTGGGCCAGCTCGGCCCCGAACAACAAGACCTGCCAGCTCACCTGGAGCCAGACCATGAACAAGGGCAAGGAGGCGAAGCCTCCGTAAATGGCGTTGTAACGCGACACCCCCAACTGGAACTTGATGTAGATGCTCTGCACCGTCCACCACAGGATGGCCGTGACCACCCCGGCCAACAGGGCCGAGACAAAGGGCACCTTGGTGTTGGGCAAGAAGAGGTAGAGGAACACGAAGGCGGCCACCAGAATGAGCAGAGGGGCCAGCTTGAAGCTCTGGGCGGCCACCGGCCCCAGCCAGGGGGTCTCCAGCACCCACTGCACCACCGAATGGGAGGCGATGCCCGCCCAGGAGGCGGTGGCGGCCAGAACCAGCAGAGGGCAGATCACCATCACCGAGAGGTAGTCAGTGAACTTGCGGGGCCAGGAGCGGCTGTGGGGGGCCTCCCAGATGCGGTTGAAGGTCTCTTCCACACTGGACAGGGTCAGCACCAAGGTGACCACCAGCATGGCCAAGCCCACCATGCCCAGGGTTCCCACCTTGGTGTTCTGCACGTAGTGGATGATGTATTTGAGCACCTCGGCCTGGCTGGCGGTGTACTCGTTGATGATGAGCCCTTCCAGGGAATCGGCGAAACCCAGGCCCTTGGCCAGGGAAAAGCTGATGGCCAGGGCGGGCACCAGACCCAGCAGGGTGATGAAGGTCAGGGCGTTGGCCTGAAAGGGCAGCCGGTCCAGGTAGGAGTTGCGCACCGAAAGGTAGGCCACCTTGAGTGAGCCCAGCAGATATAGCTTCAGGCCGCCCCAGGGGTGGCCGGTGCGCCACAGCCAAGCCAATATGGCCCGGTCGGTCTCGCTGAACCAGTCCTGCTCTTTTTTACGCGCCAAGCCGTCCTCCACAAATCTTGAGGCAGCTTAGCATCCCCCCAGCGGCGATGCAAACCGGGTAGTTAGGCCAAGTTGGCCAAATCCCGGTAGCGCCTCCACCGCCTTCCCTGGGGCTCCGCGCACCCGGCCAAGGCCATAACCCGGCTCCGCAACCAGGCCCCCAGGGGGGCGAAGCCCTGGGCGGTGAGCAGCCAGGGGGGCGGCTCGTGCTCGCCCGTGGGCGAGCCGAAATCGGTCAGGGCGGCCAGGGCGGTCCCGGCCAAAAGCTGGGCCGCGCCGTCCCGTGAGGCCGGGGTCAGGGGGCGGCCCTGGTCTTGGCCCAGGGCGTGGGCGGCCAGGGAGGCCTCGGGGTGCTTGCCCGGCGTGGGCCGCAGGGCCACCACATGGGCTCCCTGGGCGGCCCGCAAGACGGCGGCGGCCAGATCGCGGGGCTCGTTTTTCCCGGCAAAGGAGCCCACCCCCCTGAGCACCAAGCCGGGGCGGCGCTGCATGGCCTGGGCCAGCACCTGGGTAAGGGAGGGGAAGCCGGGATGGGTGGTCTGGTCAATCAACAGCAGCAGGGGTGGCGGGTCCAGCCCGGCCAGCAGGGCGGCCAGGTGGACCAGGTACAGATGGTCCCCGCCTTTGGCCGTAGAGGCCACGAACTTGTCTGCCCAGGGCAACACCAGAGGCGCGCGCCCCTGGGCGGCCAGGCCGTAGAAGAGCTTGAGCGCCGCCCGCCCTTGCGTCTCCAGGCCACGGCAGTGCTCCAGAGCGTCCCGAGCCCGCGCCAGGGCCTGAGACCAAGGCGGCCCCTCCAGGGAGAGCCCCAGGCTGCCCTGGGCCAGGGCGGCCCGGTCGCACAGCTTGAGGTAGGGCGCGGCCTCCTCGGCCAGCGCCTTCCAGCGGCGCAGGCCGTGCCCGGCCAGATGGCAGGCCACCCGCGCCTGCCACAGGGCGCGGAGTAAGGCCCCGCTGCCCAGGCGGTGGGCCCGCAGCCAGGCCAGGCGGCGGACGGCCCCGGCGGGAGGCTTGGGCAGGGGCCCGACGGCCAGGTCTCGGCCCGCCTCCTGTCGCCAGGGGCCGGGCGCGGCCCACAAGGGCGGCCCGCCCAGGGAGGCGTTGCCCAGCAGCAGCACCACCCGGCCCAGCTCCTGGGACGCCTGGCGGGCCACCTTGTAGGCCTCTTGCCCCTCGCGGGCGGTGAGGCGGGCCATGGCCTCCAGGGTGCTTAGGGCCCGAGGACCGGCGGGCCAGGCCAGGGACGGGGCCGAGGCGGCGGCGGGGTCGTCCCCGGCCGCGGCCTGGGCCAGGGTCAGGGCGTGGCGACTTTCAGAAACCATGGCCTGCCAGCGCCCCTCACGGGCCAGGCGGCCTAGGCGACGGGCTTGGCTCTGGCCCAGGCGGTGCCGGGCCAGCCAAATCTCGGGGGTAGTCCCGCCGGGCAGGCGGGTATTGGCGGGCAGCAAGGCCACCACCCGCCTGGCCCAGGCCTGCTCTTTGGCCAAGCCCAACAACCGCCGCAGGGGCGCGCCGCCCATGGAGTGGATAAGCTCGGCCAGGCCCTCCAACAGCCAGGGCTCGGGCAAACGGGCGGCCAGGTCCAAAAAGCCGTCCAACCCGGCCAGCAGACGGCGGCGCAGGGGAAGCTCGTCGGCGGCCTCGGGCGCGAAGAGCCACAACCCGGCCCACTCCCTGGCCTGGGGGGAAACCTGGGGCAGCAACCGCAGCACTCGGCTCAGGGCCTTGGGGCCGGCCACGCACCAAAGGGCCAAACCACGGCGGGCCTCCCGTGGCGCGGCGTCCTCGCCCCGGCCCGCCAGCTCCAGCCAGGCGCTAAGTTCGGCCTGGGTGCGGGGGCCTTTTATGCCTGAAGACGCGGCCACTAGTCGGTGAACAGCTCCACCGGGGCGAAGGCGTCCACGTCGATGAGCCCACGGTCGCTGATTTTGAGGTGGGGTATCACCGGCAGGGCCAAAAAAGAGAGGGGCATGAAGGGGTCGGGGTGGGAGCAAACCTTGCCTACCGCCGCGCTAAGATCTTTCAGCCCAGCCAGCACCGTGTCCAGGGGCTGGTCGCTCATCAGCCCGGCCAGAGGCAAGGGCAGTTCGGCCAGGACCTGCTCGCCCCTGGTCACCACCCAGCCGCCGCCCAGGTCCACCAGCCGCCGGGCCGCGGTGAGCATGGAAACGTCGTCCATGCCCGCCACCATGAGGTTGTGGCTGTCGTGGGCCACGGTGCTGGCCAGGGCTCCCTGCATGAGGCCCAGGCCCTTGACCAGGCCGAAACCGATGCGCCCGCTGGCCTGGTGGCGCTCCACCACGGCCAGGCGGGCCAGGTTGCGCGAGGAGTCGGCGGCCAGAAAGCCGTCCTGCTGGGGGGTGTCCTCCACCAGGCTCTTGGTGATAATCTGACCCTCCACCAATCCGATCACCCGCGCCTTGGGGCCGCCCGCCTTCTTTTGGAAGCTCTCGGCCACCAGGGGGGCCAGGTGCATGGTGTTTCTGGCCACGTCGGGAAAGGCGGTGGTGCAGGGGTGCAGACAGCGCCCCTCCTGGGCCACCAGCTCTCCGGCATGGTAGACCTGGCGCACCTGAAAACCCTTGAGGTCCTCCAACACCACCAGGTCGGCCCGCCAGCCGGGAGCCACCGCCCCCCGCCGGGGCAGGCCGAAACGCCGAGCCGGGTTGAGGGTAACCATACGCAGGGCGCTGACGGAGTCCACCCCGTGGTTCACCGCCAACCGCAGCAGATGATCCATGTGGCCCCGCTGGGCCAGGGTGTCCGCCTGGAGGTCGTCGTTGACCAAAAGACAGCGCCGCTCGGTCACCGGGTTGACCAGGGGGATCAGCTCGGCCAGGTTCTTGGCGCTGGTGCCCTGGCGGATCATCAGCCACATGCCCTTGGCCAGCTTTTCCGCCCCCTCGGAGCGCAGGGTGGCCTCGTGCTCGCTCTGGGGCCCGGCGGTGAGGTAGGCGTTGAGCTGTTTTCCGCTCAGCAGGGGGGCGTGGCCGTCCATGGGCCGGTGGCGGAAGGCCCGAAGCTTGGCCAGCACGCCGGGATCGCCGCCCGCCGCGCCGGGGAAATTCATCATCTCGGACAGGCCCAGCACCCGCCCGTGGCGGGCCAAGCGCTCCAGGTCGGCCGCCTCCAGGTCCGCGCCCGAGTCCTCCAGATTAGTGGCGGGCACGCAGGAGGGGGCCATGAAGAAAAACTCCATGGGCAGGTCCCGGCTGGCGGCCAGCATGGCCTCCACTCCGGCCAGGCCCAGCACGTTGCCGATCTCGTGGGGATCGCCCACCAGGGCGCAGGTGCCGTGGGGGACCATGGCCTTGGCCAGCTCCGCCGGGGCTAAGAGGCTGGACTCCACGTGGATGTGCCCCTCCATGAAGGCCGGGCAGAGATAGGCCCCCTTGAGGTCCACTGTGCGCCGTCCCTGGTAGGAGCCCAGGCCCACCACTCGGCCCAGGTGCACCGCCACGTCAACTTCTTCCAGCGCGCCGGTGAACAGGTTGACCACCTTGCCGCCGGTGAACACCAGATCCGCCGGGGCGTCGCCCCGCGCCGTGGCCAAACGCTCCTGTTGCCGCCCAGTCCAGTCCATGCTCAGTCCTCGATGTGGTTTTCAGGAATGTATCCCAAGTCATCCAACCTGGCAATAAGCATGGCCATTTTGGCTTCGGCCTCGGCCCCGCCGTCCACCCTGAGCAGATGCTTGGCCGCCGGGGGACCCACCTCCTGCCAACTGGCGGCCTGGGCCGCCACCAGCTCTCGGCGGCCGTCGCTGGCCGAATTTTTGGCGGCTTCCCGCCGGGCCAGGCGCTCGGCCACCACCTGGGGCGAAGCGTACACCTCCACCAAAAGCGGCGTGGCCCCCTCACGGGCGGCCAGCTCCACGAAGCGCTCCCGCCAGGCCTGCTCCCGGAAGGAAGCGTCCACGATGACGCTGTCTCCCATCTCCAGGCGCGAGCCCGCCCGCCGCAGCAGGGCCTCGTAGGTGTCGGCCGTGGCCGTGGGGCTGTAGAGCCCCTGGCCCCAAGCCTCGCGGCTGGCCTGGCCGGGCGGCATCCCAGCCCGCTGCTTGCGCACCACGTCCGAGCTGAGGCGGGGCCAGCCGGTGGCCTGGGCCAGCAGCTTGGCCAAATAGCTCTTGCCCGTACCCATCAAGCCCATCATGCACACCAGGAAATACGGCGGTTCGCCCCCCGCGTACCCCGCCGCCTGGCGGAAATAGGAGCGGGCCCGCTCCAGGTCGCGGAAGCGCTCGCCGAACTCCAGGCCCGGGTCCTCGTGCATGAAGCCGTAGACCTTGGCCCGGACCACCGCCCGGTAGCACATGTAGAAATCCAGCACCCTCAGGAGGTCGCGGTCGCCGCCGGCGGTGATATATTCGCTCACCAACACCTCGCGCAGGTCGCGGCGGCCGTGGTGGTCCAGGTCCATGGCCAAAAAGGCCAGGTCGCAGGCCGCGTCCTGCCAGCGGAAGCGTTGGTTGAACTCGATGCAGTCGAAGACTATGGGCGGGCCGCCCAGGGGCAGGTTGATGTTGCCCGAGTGCAGGTCGCCGTGGCCGTCCACCACCCTGCCCTGGGCCACCCGCTGTTTGAACAGCTCCCGGTGCTCCCGCAAAAAGCCCAGGCTGTAGTCCCGCACCGCCCGCCAGCGCTGGGGGCTTACGCAGATGCCCTGGTAGTCCTCGGTCTGGCGGAAGTTTTCCTCCACGTTCAGACGCACCTGGGAGGGCCGCCCGGCAAAGGACACCTGGGGCCCGCCCGGCTCCGAGGCGTAGAAGCGAGCCAGCAGGCGGGCCAGATCGCGCACCTGCTCCGGGGTCACCTCTCCCCGCTCCAGCAGGCGGTCCATCATGCGCTCCTGGTCCATCTGCACCATCTGGACCAGGTACTCCAGCACCTCCCCGCCGGGCTCATCCCAGGGGGCCAGGGCCAGGCCGCCCTCCCGGCGCACCATGGCCAGCACCTGGAGGTATATCTCCGGGGCCAGGCGGCGGTTGAGCCTCAGTTCCTCCAGGCAGAAGCGCTTGCGCTCCTCCAGGGTGCGGAAATCCAAAAAGCCCAGGTCCACCGGCTTCTTGA
The DNA here is from genome assembly GCA_018896025.1 of Pseudomonadota bacterium. Taxonomy (GTDB): domain Bacteria; phylum Desulfobacterota; class Desulfarculia; order Desulfarculales; family Desulfarculaceae; genus Desulfoferula. The sequence continues at coordinate 12,546 of JAHIND010000027.1, read as the reverse complement.
GCTTGTAGGCCATGGGGCCGGTAAGAAAGATATGGCTTATATGGGTCTGAAGGTGCTCGATGGACTCCACCGGGTGGGGATATATCTCCGCCCGGCCCAGGGCCTGAAGCACTTGGAGGTCGGTTTGCGCTTGTTCCATGTCCGCTGATGCTCCCGTCGCCGCCTTCAGGGCTACCCCAATCTTTGTCCGGAAACAAGCTCAATTCCAGCGCCCGCTTGTTGCTCCGGCATTGATAGCATATCATCAATGTTTATGGGCAAGTTGCTCACCATAGTTTTGGCGGCGGCGCTGATTTTGTGCCCGGCCGCCGCCTCCTGGGCCGGCGACGACATGGACCCCCTGGACAGCTTCAACCTCCAGGCCCCCAAAGCCTCCTCCCCCTGGCGCATAAGCGGCATCAGCTTCCAGGGCTTCGAGGCGGTCACCCCCGCCCAGGCGGCGGAGGTGGTGGAGAGCAAGCCCGCTGCGGCCCTGGCCGTGCGCCTGAGTGAGCCCTACGACTCCTTCAAGGTGGCGGGCGACGTGCGCCGCCTCAAGGTCCTGTTTCAGGAGCAGGGCTATTTCAATGCCGAGGTGACCGCCACCGAGGACCGTAACCAGTCCAACCGGACCCTCCGGCTGATCTTCACCGCCAAGCAGGGGCAGCCCACCACGGTGGAAAAGACCACCCTGATCTGGGGCGACGAGCAGGCCCGCCGCCTGTGGGAAGACGACGTAAAAAAACTGCTGGCCCTGCAGCCGGGGCAACGCTTCGTGCTCGGCAGCTATGAGCAGACCAAGCAAGACATCACCAACTTTTTCGCGGACCAGGCCCGGCCCCGCAACAAGGTCTTGGGCCAGGTGCGGGTCTTTTTGGAGCGCAACCAGGCCGAGATACTGTTCAAGATAGAGCCCGGCCCCCGCTTCTTGTTCGGCGACAGCCAGGTGAAGGGCAACCACAGCCTGGGGCGCAAGTTCATCCTGGACGAGGCCACCTACACCATCGGCCAGCCCTTTTCCCCCAGCGCCCTCAAGGAGACCCAGCAGGCCCTGCTCAATACCGGCTTCTTCTCCTCGGTGACCCTGCGCCCCCTGTACAAGGAGGCCAAGGACAACCAGGTGCCCATCCTGGTGGAGGTGCGCGAGCGCGACCCCCACAGCATCCAACTTGGCCTGGGCTGGGGCACCGAGGACCACTTCCGGGTGCGCATCCAGCAGGTGAACCGCAACGTGATGGGCTGGAACGAAACCCTGTCCATCGAGGGCAAGCTCAGCTCCATCTACACCGGTCTGGTGGGCACCCTGAAAAAGCCCTACCTGCTCAACCGCCGCTCCACCCTGGTGCTCCGGGGGGGCATCGAACAAAGGGACACCGAGGCCTACATCAACAACCGCCTGTTCATCAACCCGGCCCTGGAATACGTGGTGGACAACCAGTGGTCCTGGTACGTGGGCTACAACAGCGAACGGGACCAACTTCGCGAGCTAAAAACCCACGTGCCGGACCCGGCCTACGAGAAACAGACCTTCTTCATCTCCTCCATTCCGGTGGGCCTCATCTTCGACAGCCGGGACTCCTTCCTGGACGCCACCAAGGGCACCTACGGCCGCCTGGAGGTGGAGAACGCCCTCAAGGGGATCGGCTCGGAAGTGGAGTTCATCCGGGCCGAGGCCGACCTGCGCCACGTATTGCCCCTGCCCTGGAAACACTGGTACCTGGCCGCCCGGGCCCAGGCCGGGGTGGTCTGGGCCCTGCCCGGCACCGACCGGGTGCCCCTGATCCGGCGCTTCTTCCCCGGCGGGGCGGATTCGGTGCGCGGCTACCCCTACCAGCTCTTGGGCCCCCTGGACAACAGCGGCAAACCCCTGGGCGGGGCCTCCATGGCCGTGGGCAGCCTGGAGGTGCGCTTCCCCATCTACGACGCCCTGGGCGGGGTGGTGTTCCTGGACACCGGTAACGCCTGGGAGCGGGTGGAGGACACCTTCGGCAGCCTGCGCTACACCACCGGCTTCGGCCTGCGCTACAACACCCCGGTGGGTCCCATCCGCCTGGACATCGGCTACCAGCTCAACCCGCCCACCGGCGAACCCTTCGACCGCTACGCGGTCTACCTCAGCGTGGGACAGGCGTTCTGATGTTCAAGGGCAAGATACACGGCCTTTGGGTGGCCCTGGGGATCGCCTTCCTGGCCCTGGCTCTGTTGCTGGCCGGGGCCTGGGCGGTGGGGCGCAGCGACGCCTTCCGCGCCTGGCTGGTGGACCAGATCAAGACCCAAGTGGCCCAGGCCACCGGAGCCCAGCTGGAGATCAGCAGCCTGGAGGGCAGTCTGCTGTTCAACGCCACGGCCCAGGGCCTGAGCCTGACCCACCAGGGGCGCAAGGTCATCGAGGTGGAGCGCCTGGAGCTTTCCTACAACCTGCTGTCGCTGCTGGGCGGGCGCATCAGGATCACCTCTCTCACCGCGGTGCGGCCCCAGGTCAACCTGCCCCTGCCCCTGCCCACGGGCGAGGGGGGCGACATGGGCCTGGCACTAAGCATCAAACGCCTGAAGATAACCGGCGGCGGCCTGGAGGCCGGGGGCCAGTTGGGCGCGCTGCAATCGGTGGCCCAGGTGGACCTGGACGGGGGCCTGGTCCTGGACGCCCGCGGGCTCAAGGCCAGGGCCAAGCTGCACCGCAGCCTGTTGAAGGTGCAGGGGCTGGCCAAGCCGCTGTTCCTTAGCCTGGACAGCGCGCTCGATTCCAAGCGCCTCACCCTGAAGCGCCTGGTGGCCTCCAGCGGCCCCAACCAGGTGGAGCTTAGCGGGGAGGTGGCCCTGGCCGCGCCCCACCGCCTCAAGGCCCAGATCAAGGCCCCCCGCCTGGCGGCCGGGGACCTGCCCCTGGAGTGGCCCCTGCCTGCCCTGCCCAGCGGCCCCCTGGCCCTGGAGCTCACCGCCGGGGGCTCCTGGCAAAAGATCACCCTGCGCGGCCAGGTGAGCCAAGGCGCCCAGGTCCTGAAGCTGGACGGCTGGCTGGAGCCCGAGGCCGGGGCCATGGCCTTCAGCGGGCGTTTCGAGCAGGTGGCCCTGGCCGATTGGGGCCTGCCCATGGTCCAGGCCAACCTGGACGGCGGCTGGAACCTGAACAGCCCGGCCTGGCCCGGCGGCGAGACCCCGCTCAACCTGGAGCTGGACCTGGACCGGGCCGCCTGGCAGAAGCTCAGCGCCGGGCCGCTGAAGGCCAAGGCCAGCTTGCAGGGCGACCGCATCCTGGTGCAGGGTTTGAGCCTCTCCGCCCCCTGGGGCCGGGTGGAGGCCCAGGGAAGCCTGGAGTTGCCTGGGGGCGCCAAGCCCCTCACCCTGGACGCCCAGGCCGCCTTCCATGACCTGACGCCCCCGCCGGGCCTGGACCTTCCCCTGCCCGCCGGTCTGGCCCAGGCCAAGATAAGCGGCCGGGCCAGGGCCAAGGGCGCCCTGGAAGATCTGGCCCTGGAGCTGGACCTGGACAAGTCCCAGGCCGCGCCGGGCCTGGAGATCGACTCCCTGCACGCCAAGGGCCACCGTCAAGGGGCTCACTGGCGTTTGGAGGAGATGCATCTGGAGTCCAACCTGGCCACCCTGGACGCCAGGGGCCTGGTTCACTGGGACCAGGCCGACCTGCGCTTCAAGCTGAACGTGCCGGACATGGCCGAGCTTATCCAGCGCCTCACCGAATCCAAGCTCACCCCGCCGGTGGCCCTGTCCGGGGCCCTGGAGGCCAAGGGGCGGCTCACCGGCCCCTGGGACCACCCCGACCTCAAGGTGGAGCTCAGCGTGGGGCGACTGTTCACCCGCCACGCCCTGGCCCGCCAGCTGCACCTGGAGGCCGACGTAAAGAACCTGGGGCCGCGCCTCAAGGGCTGGGCCCAGATGACCGCGGCCGGTTGGATGTCCGGCGAGATATTCCTGGAGCGGGCTGCGGTGCGGGCCGATTTCGTGGAGGGCAAGGAAGAGGTACTGGTGCAGGGCGAGGGGCCGGATACCGGAATCAGCTTCAAGCTCATCAGCCGGAACCTGCTCCAGCTACCCTTCAAGGCCAGCCTGAGCGACCTTTGGGTGCGCCGTGGGCCCTTGGGGCGCTGGGAGCAGAAAGGCGTCGCCCAGATGATCCTGGGCAGCGAAGAAGTGAAGGTAAGCGGCTTCGAACTGGTGCAGGACGCCGAGCGGGTCACCCTGTCCGGGGACTTCAAGCACACCGGCGAGATAAAGGCCGCCCTGGAGCTGAGCAGCATCAAGATGAACCACGTGGTGGGCCAGGGCACCAGCCTGCCGCCCCGCTCGCGCCTGGACGGCAAGGCCACGGTGAGCGGCACCCTGGGCCAGCCGGTGATGATGATCCAGGGCAAGGTGAGCCACCTGGAGCTGGAGGGCCTGGAGCCCATGACCGCTCAGTTCTCGGCCGATTACGCCGGTGAGCGCATCACGGTCAAGGGCCGAGTGAGCTACGGCTCTCACCAGGCCATGGAGCTCAGCGGCTGGTCAGGCCTGAGCGTCAGCCTGCGGCCCCCGGTGTGGGAGCCCACCGGCGAGGGCATCCACCTCAGGGCCACGGGCCGCGACCTGCCCCTGGCCCTGGCCGCCTCCCTGGCGCCGGGCATCCGCCAGATGAAGGGCACGGCCCAGTTGGAGCTGACCGTGGGCGGCACCTTCAAGCAGCCCACCGTGACCGGATGGCTGAAGCTCAAGGACGGCTCCCTGGTGGTGGACTCCACCGGCCAGCAGGTGGAGAAGATCGAGCTGGATCTGGCCATCGAGGGAACCCGGGTGAAGATCAACCGGGCCCGGGCGGTGAGCGACGGCGACATCGAGATCAGCGGCGGCCTGGACCTGCCCCTCAAGGGCCCCGGCGCGCTGGACCTGCGCCTGATCAGCAAGAATCTGCTGGTAGTGGCCGGAACCTACGCCCAGATGGACGTGACCTCCCAGGTGGACCTCACCGGCGACTTCCAGCGCCCGGTGATCAGCGGCCGGATCGGCGTGTCCGACATCGGGGTGCGCCTGGGGCTGTCGGCCCCGGCGGGGATCGAGGACGTGGTGGTCCTCAAGGCCGGCCAAAAGCCGCCGCCTCTGGAGATCAGGGACAAGCGCTTCAGCCTGCCGCCCGCCCTGGACCCCTTGAAGGCGGACCTGGAAATATCCCTGGGGCAGCGCACCCGCATCACCCTGGATGACGGCTGGATGGAGGCCACCGGCGGCCTGACCCTGAAAAAGGAGCCGAACGAGCCACTCATCTTCGACGGGGTGATAAGGATCACCCAAGGCTTGATCCTCTTGTCCGGGCGGCGCTTCGACGTGCTGGGGGGCAAGGTGGACTTCGCGGGCAAAAAGCAGCCCAACCCCAGGCTGAGCGCCGAGGCCAGGTTGCAGATGGGCACCATCACCGTGTTCGTGGAGGTGGGGGGCACGGCCAACAACCCGGTGATCAACCTGAACTCCCTGCCCCCCATGAGCCAGGCCGATATTTTGAGCACCATTATTTTTGGGCGGCCCGCCAAGGAGCTGAACAAGGGCCAAAGCAAGGATCTCTCGGCCCAGGCCCTGGCCCTGCTTGGCCAGGCGGGCAAGAGTGAGATGACCAAGCTTTTCGGCCCGGACCTGAGCCCCGACGTGGTCACGGTGCACAACGCACCATCAACCGGCTCCTCCGTAGAGGCGGGTAAATACCTGAGCGAAGACCTGTACCTGCGCTACCGCCAAAACCTGGGGCCCTACGGCGGACAGAACGTGGGGCTGGAATACCGCTTCACCCGCTATTTCTCCATAGAAAGCACCATAGGCAACACTCTCGACAACGGCGTGGACTTCGTCTTCACCCGTGACTTCGACTTTTTCCGCGAGGAGAAAAAGGGCAAGACCCAGGACCAGACGCCCGCCCCCCAGGACCAGCCCGAGAAAAAATCCCCGGATCAGTAAGGGCGCCCGCCGGCTAGGGCAGGAACTTGCTCATGGTGGGCGAGACCTCCAGGCGCGACTCCACCCGGCTCACTCCGTCCACCGCGGCGGCCAACTCCTTGGCCTTGTTCACCCCCTGCTGGTCCGCCGCGTAGCCGGTGAGCACCGCGGCGCCTCCGTCGCAGTGCACCTCCAGGGCGTGCAGGTCCAGATCGGCCACCAACTCCCGGCGCACCCGCGAGGCCAGCACCGTGTCGGCCAGCAGGCGTTGGCTCTCGGCGCTCAGGTCGAACTCGGCGTGGGCCGCCAAATCCAGCACCGTGGTGGACGCCTGCTCCAGGGACAGGCGCCCCATGTTTAAGACCAGGTCGTAGCTCAGCGGCGAAGACCAGTCGGCCCCGAAGACGTGGGCGATGTAGGCCCGGCGCTGCTGGTCCACCACCGTGGCCAACTGGCGGGCCCGGTCCATGCCCAGGCCTTCCTGGCGGGCCAGGCGCTGGGCCCTTATCTCCAGAGGGCTGACGGTGCGCACCCTCAGCACCCCCGGCACGTCGCGCAAAAGCAGGTTGGCCCCCCGGCCCACCAACACCGCCTTGGTCCGCTGGGCGTATTGCAAGACCACGGATTCAAGGAAAGCGGCGAACATCCGGCGGCGGCGGTGGTTCAGGTCCAACAGGGCCGGTCCCTGCTCGGCCAGAAGCTGATGCTCGTCGCGGGACATGTCCACCAGGCCGGCCACCGCCTCCATCAGGGTGCGGCGGTCGACGCACTCCAACCCTCCGCGCCGGCAGATATCCTCCGCCAGCTCGTCACGCAAGGAACCCATCTCGCCTGATATGGTGATAATGCTCATGGCGGCCCTCCCAAGCGGCAGTGCTAGGTAGCCCCCCCTGGTTACAGGGTAGCAAAAAACCGGGCGGCCGGGATAGGAGGTGAAAAAAACGTTAAACGGGGAGTTTGCTGCGGCGCAGGGCGGCCTGGCGGGCCTGTTGCTGCACCTTCCGCAGTTCCTCGCTGGGGGTGATGCCCAGGGGGCGGGGGTCCAGCAGGCGCAGGCAGACCTCGGGCAGGGTGGCCTTTTGCTCGCTGAAGCGCTGCTGGGCTTCCCGCCAGTCGGGCGCCGGATCGGTGGGCCGCCCGTCGGTCATGACCTGCTTGAGCAGGGGCTCGCCGTCGAACTGTTCGCCGCGCAGGCCCAGCACATCGCCCGCGATGCGCCCGTCCTGGTCCAGGGTGCGCCAGAGCTGCTTGGGGCAGGCCCAGGTCTCCTTGCCGGTGCTCAGTTTCAGGGTGGGGCGGCCGTCGTAGGTGACCAGCTTGTAGGCCAGGTCCAGGTAGGGGGCGTCGGCCGAGGAGCCCATCTTGGTGCCCACCCCGAAAACATCCACCATGGCCCCCTGGCTCACCAGCTCGGCCATGCGGAACTCGTCCAGGCTGCCCGAGACCACCACCCTGGTCTCTTCCAGACCGGCGGCGTCGAGCATCTGGCGGGCCTGGCGGCTCATGCCCACCAGGTCGCCCGAATCCAGGCGCACGCCCACCAGGCGCTTGCCCTTTTCCCGCAGCTCACCGGCGATCTGCACCGCCTGGTGCAGGCCTTCCACGCTGTCGTAGGTGTCCACCAAGAGCACGGTGCCCTCGGGGAAGGTCTCGGCAAAGGCCCGGAAGGAAGCCAGCTCGTCGCCGAAGGCCTCCACGAAGGCGTGGGCCATGGTGCCCACGGGGATGGTGCCCAGGGCCTGGGAGGCCTCCACGTTGCTGGTGCCGGTGAACCCGGCGATGGCCGAGGAGCGGGCCGCGGCCCAACCGGCCTCGCGGCCCTGGGTGCGGCGCAGGCTGAAGTCCACGCAGGTGCGGCCGTCGGCGGCTTGCACGCAGCGGGCCGCCTTGCTGGCCAGAGTGGAGTGCAGGTTGATGAGCTGGATCAGGCGGGTCTCCACCAGCTGGGCCTCGATGAGCGGGGCGGTGACTTCCAAGAGAGGCTCACCGGCGAAGCACACCGTGCCCTCGGGCAGGGCCCACACCTCGCCGCTGAACCTGAGCCCGGCCAGCATGTCCAAAAAGCTTTGCTCAAAACGGTTGAGCGAGCCCAGGTAGTCCACCTCCTCGGGGGTGAAACGGAACTCGCTAAGGTACTTCAGGGCGTCGGCCAATCCGGCGGCCAGGATGTAGCCCCGCTGGGCGGGCAGGTCGTGAGGGAACAGGCTGAAAGTGGCCTGGCCGTTCATGCCCCGCCGGTGATAAACCGCGGCCATGGTGATCTGGTAGAAGTCGGTATGCAGGGCTGCGTAAGATTCGCTCATGTCTGCCGCTTTCTTGGGGAATCCATGGGTAGCCGGATATTGCCAAAACTAGACCCAAACCGCGAAAGTGTCAATGCCGAGCCTACTTGAACAGCTCTCGGTTGACACCCGTTCAAGGGGAATGTAAAAACTGTAACAAGCAGGAATAGACCATGGGGTAGGCCTGACAAGGCGTCTGGACAAGCATTTTGGTTTCTAAAAATCTCAAGATCTTGGTGATAGACGACGACTTCACCATGCGCGACGCCTGCCGGGAAACCCTCAGGCGGGTGGGCCACGAGGTGGAGATGGCCGAAGACGGCCGTCAAGGCCTGGCCCTGCTCAGCCGCTGGGCCTACGACGTGGTGCTTCTCGACCTGCGCATGCCCGACATGGACGGACTCACCGTGTTGCGCCATATCCGCGAGCAAGACCCCGAGGCGGTGGTGATCATCATCAGCGGCCACGGCTCCATCGCCACGGCGGTCCAGGCCATGAAGCTGGGGGCCTTTGACTACGTGGCCAAGCCCTTCACCCCCGAGGAGCTGCGTCAGGCGGTGGACAAGGCCGGCGAAAAGCGCCGCCTGGAGCTGGAGAACGCCTACCTCAAGGCCGAGTTGGAGCGGCGCACCGCCATGACCCGGCTCATCCACGGCAGCCGGGCCATGGCCCAGGTGATGGAGACCGCCCTCAAGGTGGCCCCCACCGACACCACGGTGATGCTCACCGGCGAGTCGGGCACCGGCAAGGGCTTGTTGGCCCGCCTGCTGCACGAGCACTCCAGCCGGGCCGACAACCCCTTCGTGCCGGTGGACTGCTCCACCCTGGTGCCCACCCTGTTCGAGTCCGAGCTGTTCGGCCACGTCAAGGGCTCCTTCACCGGGGCCCAGGACGACAAGATCGGCAAGTTCGAGCTGGCCGGCGGCGGCACCCTGTTCTTCGACGAGGTGGGCAACATCAGCCTGGAAATTCAGGCCAAGCTTCTAAAGGCGGTGGAGGAGCGCTCCATCTGCAAGGTGGGCAGCAACCGAGTGATCCGGGTGGACACCCGGCTCATCGCCGCCACCAACCAGGACCTGACTCTGGCCGTCGCCGACGGCGCCTTTCGAAAGGACCTTTTCTACCGGCTCAACGTGGTGCAGATCCACATGCCGCCCCTCAGGGAACGGCCCGAGGACGTGCCCATATTAGCCGAGCATTTTCTGGAGCGCTTCCGCTATTTGGCCCCCACCCGGGTGCGGGGCTTCACCCCCAGGGCCCTGGAGGCCCTGACCAAGTATCACTGGCCGGGCAACGTGCGTGAGTTGGGCAATGCGGTGCAGCGCCTGGTGGTCCTGGCCAGCAAGCCACTGATCGACCGCGCCGACCTGGAAGCGGCGGGCACCTGCAAGGTGGAGCGGGGCCGGGACGGCTCCCTGAGCCTGGCCGAGGCGGAGCGCCGCCACATTCTGGACACCCTAAAGCGCCTGGGCGGCCGCCGCAGCGAAACCGCCGAGGCTCTGGGCATCGACCGCAAGACCCTGCGCAACAAGATCCGCAAGTACGACCTGGATTCCGAACTGGCGCTGCTGGCCGGTTAGGCCCGCATTTTTCATGAGGGTTGGGTGGTGTTAGGTCGCTAACCAATTATTCATGGCGCGATTATGTAAAAACATCACGTTAGCGGGGCATAGCTTGTATTAAGCACCGGCACAGCCAGCCGGCGGCAGACAAGGCGACCGGCAAGCGAGGGCCGAAGGCGTAGCCATAGCTACGTCCAGGCCCGAGCGCAGCCGGCAACGCAGTATGCTGTGGGCTGGCGCAGCCGGACACACGGCCCTCATGAAACATGCGGGCCTAGCCCGCCTACTCGCTGGGCGCCGGGCGTCCCTGCATCATGGCCCGCCTGAGCAGCAGGGCCCATTGGGCGAAGGCCTCCTCCACCTGGTCCCAGCGGGTCCACACCTTGGTGAGCTGGGCGATGCTGCCCTGGTTGCTGATCATCAGTTCCCCCTGCACCCGGCCACTCACGCTGTCGCTGAACTGGGCCTCCACCGCGGCCTCGCCCACGTCCAGGGGCACCATGAGCACCGCCGAGCTGACCACGTTCACCGCCGGGCGCACCGGCTTCAGATGCACCAACGCCGCCCTGAGGCGCAGCACCCCGGGCGCGGGGCGCGAGGCAATGGGGAAGTTGCCCGCCAGGGCCTTGATGACCATGGAGCGCAGCCGGGCGGCCATCTGCTTGGCCTCGCCGTCCTCCAGCTGCTCCCGGGCCTGGGGGGCGATCCGCACCTGCACCTCGTCGACCAGCAAGGCATGGTAGTTCTGCCAGTTGACCCCCTTTTTCTCCCACCAGTAGAGCCCATCCACGTCGGGGTCCGGGGTCAGGGCGTCGTAGTTGCTCAAAAAGCCCGAAGGGGGCACCTTGGGAGGGGTGCCGCATCCCGCCAAGCACAGCAGGCAAAGGCCCAGGGTCAGGGCCAGCAATCGACAAAAAATATTTACTCTCATGGCAACCCCCTTGATGGCATTGCAACATGGTGCCACCCTCACCCCCTCGGGTCAAGCCGGGTGGGGGGCGCTTTTTGCGCGCCGGGTCTTTCCCCCAGGGCGGACCTGGGGTAATGTGATGTCCTATGGCTTCGCGATTCACTCAAAGGCAATTGGCGGTGGGCAAGGCCCTGTGCCGCGTCCTGGAGGGCCACCGGCCCGGCCGGGAGCGCCTGGAACAGGTGCGCCCCGCCGCAGTGCTCATGCCCCTGTGGGATGACGGCAAGCGGGTCCAGGTGGTGTTCACCAAACGCACCGAGACCCTGCCCTCCCATGCGGGCCAGATATCCTTCCCCGGCGGCATGGTGGACCCCGAGGACCCGGACCACAAGACCACCGCCCTGCGCGAGACCCACGAAGAGGTGGGAGTGCCCCCGGAAGAGGTGGAGCTTATCTCGCGCCTGGACCAGGTGGTCACGGTCACCGGCTTTTTGGTGACTCCCTACCTGGGGCTCATGGACCCGGCCGCGCGCTTCAGGCCCAACCCGGTGGAGGTGGAGCGCATGGTGCTGGTGCCCATGGCCCGCCTTTTGGACCAGAGCAATTACCAAACCGTGGACATGACTTGGGAGGGAATGCCGCTCAGGCAGATCGCCCTGTACCAGGACCAGGACATGATTTGGGGAGCCACCATGCGCATCCTGTTAAATTTCCTGGAGGCGGTGGGGCCCGCCGCCGGTCAAATAGCCGAGCTGGCCGGATAAAAAGGGCTGGACAGAACAAGGGCCCTGAGGTAGACAAGTACACCCAGTCGGGACGTGGCTCAGCATGGTAGAGCACTGCGTTCGGGACGCAGGGGTCGCTGGTTCAAATCCAGTCGTCCCGACCAAATAAAAGACCGCAAGTCAGGGGCTCCCCGCCGGGAGCCCCTGACTTATTTCAGCCCGCCCGCCCCCGGCTCCCGTGCCCGCCGCTGAACATCCATTTATCACGGCTATTTTTCATGTTTTCGACCGCCCCCGCACATGCCGGAATAGGGAACAGCCAGGCCCGGTTTTACCTCTTGAAACGCAACCATTTGATCTTTCTAATCATCGGCAATATTGCCGCATAAAACCGGGCATTACAAAATATTGCATAGCATACACTTGTATTGCTATTTAGTTTAACCGATTGGAATTTTTTTAATTTAAAGTCTTTACAACGGACCAAAGTCCGTAACGGCCGGTCGGCAAAAAGGCAGGGGTGAGCCTGGACGCTCTCCAGCCGTTAAAGGTGGCGCTTGGGGTCAGGAAAAATCAAATGACCAAGCGCGCTGCTTTTAATTTTACTCAGGAGAAAAAGGCATTATGAAAAGGCTAGTTATCATGGCTGTGGCGGCTATGATGGCACTGTCCGTGGCCATCCCGGCCTTGGCGGTGGAGCCGTCCACTTACACCTTCGACATGGCTGCTCGTATGCTGACCGACATCGGCTGGCAGAGCAAGAGCAGCGAAATGACCAAGAGCGGCAACGATGTCGGCACTTGGTTCGTCAACATGCCTGGCCATAGCTACCTGCGCGCCCGCTTCTATAGCGTGGACAAAAACGTGGGTGGCCGTATCGAGCTGGGCCTTACCAGCCTGCAGCCCGAAGCCAGCGTCAGCCTGCGTTATGCGTACGGTTACTGGCGCGTAGGCAACTGCCGCATCCTGGCCGGCCAGACCGACAACTGGTTCGGCTCCCTGGCCTACCACGTTCAGCAGTATGTGGGCTTGAACGAGAACTCCCACTTGTTGATGTTCGGTTGGGGCTTCGTGTGGCCCCATCGTGTGCCGCAGGTGCAGTTCACCTACAACACCGACTCCTGGGGCGTTCAGTTCGCCCTGGAAGAGCCCCGCAACAAGGGCACTTGGAACGG
>JAHIND010000026.1 GCA_018896025.1 Pseudomonadota bacterium | reverse complement strand
TGCATCAAGGTATCTTTGTTGGCTGCGGCGGCCCGTTTGGACCTGCCCGCCACGGTGCACGTGTCCATCGGGGCGGACATCATCCACATGCACCCCAGCTTCGACGGCGCGGCCACCGGCCGGGCCACCCACGTGGACTTCCGTTTGTTCACCGCCCAGGTGGGCGGGCTAAAGGGCGGGGTGTACGTCAACCTGGGTTCGGCAGTGGTGCTGCCCGAGGTGTTCCTGAAGGCGCTCAGCGCGGCGCGCAACCTGGGCCACGAGGCCAAGGACTTCACCACGGTGAACATGGACATGATCCGTCACTACCGGCCCATGACCAACGTGGTCACCCGCCCGGTGCTCACCGGGGGGCGGGGCATCAATATCACCGGCCATCACGAGATAAACCTGCCCCTGCTCTTGGCCATGGTCAAGGAGGAGCTGGCATCTTAAGGCTGGGCGCGCCACCGAATTTTCACTTGCATTAAAGCAGGCGCGACTATTAACAATTTATCTACCACGAGTCTGGATCGAAAATTTATTTGCCCGGCTTTGGCCGATAAGATATTGACTTTTTAGGGCTTTTGTACTTACACTTGTCCTTGAATCTTAAAATGAAATAATAAAATAAATTCGGCAGCCGGTAAGCTTACGGATGGTGACCAGGAGAGACATGGCTTTTTAAAAATAATCTTTCAAAACTAATGGGGGCAATATTAGGCGGTTAGTTCCGTTGGGACATCAATATGTGTGGCATCACCAATGAAAAACACCCTATTTCAAAGTCAAGGCCAGGACACCCGTGAAACTCAGCAATCTACCCATGTTGGATTTTCTAGATAAAACCGAGAAGCGGTTTGCTGCGATCATTCTGCCTCTTCGCAAGGTATTGATCGTCAGTTCTCAATTACTGACCATTGGGATCGCCTACCTCCTGGCTTTCGGAATCAGGTACGATTTCGCCATTCCCGACCGGGTGTGGGGCTTGATGTGGACCCCCCTGGTTATCCTTGTTTTCTTTCGTTTTTTTTCTTTTTGGTATTTCAAACTTTTTTCCGGCTTTTGGCGCTACGTAACCCTGCCTGACGTCCTTTGCATCGTAAAGGCCTGCCTGCTCAGCAGCGCGGCCCTTCTCATCACCCTGTGGTTTTGGTTCGGCCACACCCTGGGCGGCCTGCCCCGTAGCGTGTTTTTCTTGGAGGCCTTCTTCAGCATAGTGGGCATCACCTCTATGCGGGTAGTCATCCGCTTATACCGGGAAAAGGTGCACGACCGGAACAATTTCGGCTGGCAGCGCACCCTGATCCTCAGCGACGGCGACGAAATCATCGGCTTGGTGCGCCTGATCATGGCCGACGGTCAGATGCCCTTCAAGATCGTCGGGTTCCTGGACGACCGCAAGACCAGTCGCGGCGCCCAATTCATGGGCATTCCGGTTTTGGGGCACCTGAGCAGCCTGCGCAGCGCCATCAGCCATAACGACATCGACGTGGTTCTCATCGCCCTGTTTTCCTCTCCCATGAAAAACATCCGCAAAATCATGGAGGAGTGTGAAAAAGCCGGCGTGGCCTGCAAGGTTTTGCGTTCGGCCGAGGACCTCATTGCCGAACGCCAACACCTTGTGCGCATGGATGAGGTCAAGCCCACCCAGGTCATGGGCCGCAACGTGGTTTCCTTCGCCCGTCCCGCGGGCGACGGGGAGCGCCTCCAGCCCAAGCAAGGGGTGGTGATGGTCACCGGCGCGGCGGGCTCCATCGGCTCTGAGTTGTGCCGCCAGTTGCAGCAGGAGCCGCCCCAGCGGCTGATCATGCTGGACCGCAGCGAAAGCGGTCTTTACGACATCTGCCAGGAGCTCTCCCGCACCAGCCCCAGCTTGCGGACCGAATCGGTGATCTGCGACATCACCAACCAGGACAAGCTGGACTGGGTGATGGACAAATACAAACCCCAATGCGTGTACCACGCCGCCGCCCTAAAGCATGTGCCCATGATGGAGTGCGACCCCGTGGAGGCGATCAACGTCAACGTGCTGGGGTCCTACGCCTTGGGCCAGGCCGCCATCAAGCACGGGGTGGAGCGCTTCATCCTGATCTCCACCGACAAGGCGGTCAACCCGGTGAGCGTCATGGGCATCTCCAAATCCATGGCCGAAAAGCTTCTCCTGGGCTTCAGCAGCCCCCAGCACAAGTTCGTGGCGGTGCGCTTTGGTAACGTCATCAACTCCAACGGCAGCGTGGTGCCGTTGTTCCGCCGCCAGGTGGAAGAAGGTGGGCCGGTCACGGTCACCCACCCGGAAGCCTCCCGCTTTTTCATGTCCATCGACGAGGCGGCGGGCCTGGTTATAACCGCCGGCAACATGGGCTACGGCGGGGACATCCTGCTGCTGGACATGGGAGAGCCCATCCGCATCATGGATGTGGCCCACAACGTCATCCGCTTGGCGGGCCTGGAGCCGGAAGATGACATCGAGATCAAGATAATCGGTCTCAGGCCGGGGGAAAGGCTCCACGAGGAGCTTTACTGGCAGGGCGAAGGCATCACCAAAACCGTGCACCCCCGCATCACCCGGCTCATGTCCCACCCCATGGAAAACGGACGCGTGCACCACTGGATCAAGCTGTGCAACAAAGTCAAGACCAACTGGGATGGGGATAAGGCCAGGGAGCTTTTCAAGTCCTTCGTGGAGCAGGAGGGGCACTTCAGCCCGGCCGACCTCAAGCCAAAGTCCCCCACGGATATCGCGCCCAAGGTAGGAAACTGGTAGCCCCCAAGCGAATCCAGGAAAAATGCCTCCCGATTTAGAGCAAAAAAAAGACCAAACCAATTCGCCCTGGGGGGAACCGGCCTGGTATGCCCTGCGGACCCGCTCCCGTCACGAACGGGTGGTGCGGGACCAGTTGCTCGGCTTGAAGATGGAAGCCTTTCTGCCCGAGTTGGAGACCTGGAGCCGACGCACCGACCGCCGCAAGAAAATCCAGGTCCCCATGTTTCCGGGCTACCTTTTCGTGCTCAGCGACCTACATCCCTCCACCCGCCTGGCCATGCTCCAGGCCCGCGGCGTGGTCAACATCGTCAGCTTCAACGGCGTACCGGCCCCGGCCGACCCCGAGCAGATCAATTCCCTTAAAATACTGATGCGTTCCGAACTGCCCCTGCATCCTCAGGACAGCCTGGCCGCCGGGGACCTGGTGCGCATCACCCACGGCCCTCTCGAGGACGTGGTGGGACGCCTGGTGCGCCGCAGTTCCCCCCGCCGCCTGGTGGTCTCGGTGGAGATAATCCAACGGGCGGTCTGCGTGGAGCTGGACGACAACCTGGTCATCAAGGAACTCCTCACTCGGACCTAGGCGGCGGCGCCCCTCTTGGACAGGATCAAATCCGCCACCATCAACTGCTCCTCGTTGTCGATGTTCAAGGAACGTTCCTCGGGCATGATGTAGGGCTTGATTATGTTGCCCCACATGGAGCCGCGGTTAACGATAAATTCCCGGCGGCCCAAATAGATGGAGCCGTTGCGCCGGTAGGCCTGCGGCTCATAGTCCTGTCGGCGGGTGCCTTCCTTCTCCTCCACGCAAAAGGGCACCAGCAGGCCGTCCTCAATACGCTTCATCATCACCGGGTGCATGTCAATAACCCGCACCACGCTTATCACCGAATCAGAACCCCCGGCAAAGGCCAGATCCAGGCTGGTCTCCAGGTCAACCACCTCCCGGATGGGTGAAGTCGGCTGCAGAAGCATCACCCAGTCAAGGGTTATACCGTCCTGCTGCTCCACAAACTTCACTGCGTGCTGGGTCACCGGCAAGGTGGGGCTTTTGTCGGCGGCCAGATCGGCCGGCCGCATGAAAGGCACCTCCGCCCCAAAGGAACGGGCGATGGCGGCAGTGGCCGGGTCGTCGGTGCTCACCACGATTCGATGGAAGAGATGCCGCGCGGCCAAGGCGCACTCGATGGTCCAGGCGATGAGCGGCTTGCCGCCCACCGGGCGTATGTTCTTTTGGGGCACCCCCTTGGAGCCGCCCCGGGCGGGGATCAGCGCCAAAACCTTGGGTTTATCCGACATGGTTGTCTCCCTCGCTCTGTTCAACGAGCCCATGGGCCGTCAGCCAGGCGGCCAGCTTGCCCGCCATGAACAGCTCGGTCTTGGCCATGGACTCCTGGGTGGCCCCGGCCAGGTGGGGGGTGATGATCAGGTTGTCGTTAGTGCGGGCGTAGTCCAGAAGCGGGCTGGGGGGCGGGGTCTTGCCTTTCTCATGGGCCAGCACGTCCAGGGCGGCCCCGCCCAGACGGCCGCTCTCAAGGGCGGCCAGCAGGGCGTCTTCGTCCACCAGGGGGCCCCGGGCGGTGTTGATGAGCCAGGCCCCGGGGGGCAGCAGCGCCAGTTGGGCCGCGCCGATCATACCCACGGTGTGGGGGTTCAGGGGCGGGTGCAGGCTGAGCACCTGGCACTGGGGCAGGAGCTCCTCCAGGCTGGCCGCCCGGCTCACCCCCTCCACCCACTTGATGGGGTCGGGGTCGTAGGCCGCCACCTTCATGCCGAAGGCCTGGCCGTAGGCGGCCACCCGGCGGCCCAGGCGTCCCAGGCCCACGCAGCCCAGAGTCTTGTCCAGAAGCTCGCGGCCCTTGAAGGCGTCGCGGTCCCACTCGCCCCGGCGAACCGAGTCGAAGGCGGCGGGCAGGCGGCGCACCAGGGCCAAAAGCAGGCCCCAGGTGTGCTCGGCGGTGGCGGTCACCGTCTCCAAAAACTCCCACTCGCCGCGCAGGCTGAGCACCTTGATGCCCAAATCG
Source organism: Pseudomonadota bacterium (assembly GCA_018896025.1). Taxonomy (GTDB): domain Bacteria; phylum Desulfobacterota; class Desulfarculia; order Desulfarculales; family Desulfarculaceae; genus Desulfoferula. Next base: position 229,888 of record JAHIND010000026.1, on the reverse strand, counting down.
GCGGCAGCCTCCAAATCGATGTGGTCCAGGCCGGTGGTGGCGCTGACCACGCAGCGAAGGTCCCTGCCCGCCCGCAGCACCTCGCCGTCTATCTTGTGCCCCAGGCGGGTGATGAGCACCTGAAACCCTGGTAGCCCGGCCGGGAGCTGGTCGCGGCCCAGGGGCTCTTCCACCAGCTCGCCCAGGCCTTGCAGCACCCGGCGCGCCGCGTCGGAGTAGTCTTGGGGCTCGATGTTGAGTATGCGTAGCATGGAGCGCCTTTTCTCTTGGGGGCCAAGTCTGCTATATCTTATTTTCACCCGGCCGCATTGGCAAGTGGGCTGAAGACGCCCGCCGGGGCGGCCGGCATCGAGCCTGGGAGGAGAATCATGCCCGAGGGAATCATAAGGCTGGGCCAACGCTTGGTGGGGACGGGACAAAAGGCCCTGCTGGCGGCCGAGGTGGGCCAAGCCCACGACGGGTCCCTGGGCCTGGCCCACAGCTTTATCGACGCCGCCGCCTCCGCCGGAGCGGACGCGGTGAAGTTCCAAACCCACATCGCCGCGGCTGAGAGCACCAGGGATGAAAAGTTCCGGGTCCGGTTTTCCCTGGAAGACGACACCCGCTTCGACTACTGGCGGCGCATGGAGTTCACCCCGGAGCAGTGGCGCGGCCTGGCCGAGCACTGCGCCCAAAAGGAGGTGTTGTTCCTGAGCTCGCCCTTTTCCCTGGAAGCCGCCCGCCTGCTGCAAGAATTGGGCGTCCCCGCCTGGAAGGTGGCCTCCGGCGAGTTCGACAATCTGCCTATGCTGGAGTTCATGGCCTCCACCGCCAAGCCGGTTATCCTCAGCTCGGGCATGAGTCCCTGGTCCGAGCTGGAGCGCCAAGTGGAGTTTTTCCAGGGCCACGGCTGCCCGGTGATCCTGTTGCAATGCACCACCGCCTACCCCACCCCCCTGGACCAAGTGGGCCTGAGGGTGATGAGCGAGATGGCCCGGCGCTTCAAGGTGCCGGTAGGCCTGTCCGACCACTCGGGCACCCCTTTCCCGGCCCTGGCGGCCATGGCCAGGGGAGCGGCCCTGGTGGAGGTGCACCTCACCTTTTCCAAGCAGATGTTCGGCCCGGACGCCACCTCGTCCCTGGAGCCGGCCGAGCTGGCCCTGGTGGCCCAGGCCAGGGATGCCTTTTTCGCCATGGACGCGCCGGTGGACAAGGACGGCAAGGCCGACACCCTGGCCGGGCTGCGCAGCCAGTTCGGCCACAGCGTGGCTTTGGTCCGCGACCTGCCCGCCGGGCACCGCGTGGCCCGGGAAGACCTTGCCTTGAAAAAACCGGGAGGGGGGATTCCCTGGAGCCAAGCCCAGGAGTTGGAAGGGCGCCGCCTGGCCCGAGAGGTCAAGGCGGAGCGCCTGCTGACTTGGGAGGATCTGGAGGGCTAGGTGGCCCCAGGCATCAGCCGCGTAATTCTCTAACGGCCTGGATCACCCGCTGCTGATCGGTCTGCTCAAGCTGGGTGCCCGACGGCAGGCAAAGCCCTCGGGAAAAGAGGTCCTCTCCCACCGCGCCGCCACGGCAGCGCCGGCCTTGGAACACCGGCTGCATATGCATGGGCTTCCAAACCGGCCGCGACTCGATGTTTTGCTCCTCCAGGGCCAAGCGAATCTCTTCCGGATCGGCCCCGAATTCAGCTTGGTCCACCATCATCACGCTGAGCCAACGGTTGCTCTGCCCCCAAGCGGCCTCGGGCATAAAGCTTATACCGGGCAGGTTGCCCAACCCCTTTTGGTAGCGTCGGAAAATGTCCCGTTTTGCCCGCACCCGTTCCTCAAGCACCTCCAACTGGCCCAACCCCAACCCAGCCAAAATGTTGCTCATTCGGTAGTTGAAACCAATTCGGCGATGCTCGTAATAGGGCAATGGCTCTCTGGCCTGCTGGGCCAAGTTGCGGGCCTGGTCAATGAGGTCTCGCTCGGGAGAAACCAGCATACCACCGCCGGAGGTGGTGATGATTTTGTTGCCATTGAAGGAAAACGCCGCCATCAGTGCGCCGCTTCCCGCGCTGTTGCCGCGATATTTCGCCCCAAGGGCTTCCGCGCTGTCGCATATCACCGCAACGCCGTGAGGCCGGCACACCGCCAGAAGGGCCTCCAGATCGGCGCACTGGCCGTATAGATCGGTCACCACCACTGCCTTGGGTTTGCGATCCTGGCTGGCCAGATACTCAAGCTCCCGAGCCAACAACTCGGGGTCCATGTTCCAACTGACCCGTTCGCTGTCGATGAAAACCGGCTCCGCCCCCTGGTACAGGACCGGATTTATGCTACCGATAAAGGTAAGGTCCGAAGCCAGCACCAGATCGCCTGGTCCTACCCCCAGAACAACCAGGGCCAGGTGGAGCGCCGCCGTGCCCGAGCTTACCGCCAGAGCGTTTTCAAAGCCGGTGACCCGGCAAAAGCGGCGCTCGAATTCATCCACCTGCGGCCCTAGAGAGGTGATGTAGTTGCTGGCCAGAGCTTGGGCTATGTAATCCCCTTCGCGCCCACTTTGGTGGGGCGGGGAGAGAAAGATACGTGGGTTGCCTACACCAGTCATGAATCAGCGTCGACTTTCGTTTCCACGGTTTGGTTTCCCATGAACTCGGGCATGGTGGCCTGCCCGTCCTGGCTTATGCCCCTGCGGGCCAGCACCCCCTCCACAGTCAGGGCTAATATTTTCATGTCCAAGCTCAGGCTCAGATGATCAACGTAACATACATCCAAATCGAATTTTTGTTCCCAGGCCAAAGCGTTGCGCCCCCTTACCTGACACCAGCCGGTTATGCCGGGCAACACTTCCATGCGCCGAGCCTGCCTGGTGCTATAACGCGGTAAATAGCGCATGCGTAAAGGGCGAGGGCCTACCAGGCTCATCTCGCCCTTGATAACGTTGAAAAGCTGGGGCAGTTCATCCAGGCTGAGTTCGCGAAGGAGGCGCCCCAAGGGAGTGAGCCTCTGGCCGTCGGGCAGAAGCCCCCCCCGACGATCCCGTACCTGGTTCATGGTGCGGAATTTATACAGAAGGAAAGGCCGCCCTCTTTTGCCTGGCCGAACCTGACGAAAAAACACCGGCCGACCGTCCTTGAAGGCAATGCAGACGGCTACCGCAGCCATCACCGGCAATAGGGCTCCCGCCAGAATCAGGGCTAGGCTGAAGTCCAGCAGCCGCTTGCCGTGGGGGTTATAATGCATGGAGTTTCCGAAAACCCTATAGGACACAACAAGTTAATAGCCATCCAAAGGAGCCGCCCACACCAAGAGCGCCTACTCGAATTCTATACGAACAATTCCCCAGGAAGGGATTGCCGCTGAGACGAGAGCATACAAACAATATTGTCACCTCTAGGAAGGGTTTGCTCCCCGCTCACTTTCCTCAATGGAGAGATAACATTTTTATTGCCTACAAAAGAATAAATCTCATAATTACCGGTGTTAGTTAAAAAATTATAAATCTTTTTAGCGGGCTCCTTTTTTTGTGGATATTCTAAGATTATAATCGGAGCGGATTTCGACGCCAACAGAGCAGTCGAACCGGCAAGCACTTCGGACTCCCATCCCTCGACATCAATTTTCAACAATTTCACGTGTTCGATACTATTGGCCGCGATTATATTATCCAGGGTATCAACCATAACCGGGATGCGCTCAAAGCTATTTTCCTTACTTACCAGAGTTGCGCCTCCCCGGTTGTGCTGCACGTGCTTGTGGATCGTTTTCTGCTCCCTTTTTGAGCCGAGAGCCAAATTGAAAGTTTTTATTTGAGCCAAGCCGTTAAGTTCCACGTTGTATTTTAAAGTCGAATGAACCGCCGGCTCGGGTTCGAAGGAATATACCGAACCCGTGGGTCCCACCGCTCGCGCAGCGACCAAACTCATAAGGCCAATATTGGCACCTGCGTCAACAAAACAATCACCGGGGCGCAACAATTTTTTTATTAAGTTAAGGGTCCCCGCCTCATAGGTTCCGGTTTCGAAAATGTTCTTTTCCAACCCAAAATCGGAAAGCGGATCAACCCTTATGAGTAAATTATTTTCAATCCGCACCAGCACCGGACCATGGACCTCAGGCAATTTTATAAATATTTTTAGCGCCCTCTCCAAATAGCCCACCCCCCGCAAGCCTTTACTTTTCAATTTCATAAATATTTTTTTTTGTAGGCAATGATGGGTCTTGATCCTCCAGTCATTGCTTAAGTCATCAATTTTATCCGGTCCCATCCCCGCCTCCGTTCAATCATTAGTAAGTAAAACAGAGTTGATTAACTGGAGCTATTCCACGTCCGTCATCACTTTGTTGGCGTCAAGTACTTGGAGATGGCCTTATCCAGCGCCCGCATGGAGGGGCGGTCTATGTAGTGCGGCGCGAAAATGCCCAGGCCTTGTAGTTTGCCCAACTCCGGGTCTTGGGATATCAGCCGTACCTGCTCGGTGACAAAGGCTGGGTAGTCCACCTTGGGATCGTCATCATAACGCCCGCCGATGCCCAGGCCCATTAGGGTTTTCTTCTCGATTCCCGGAGCCCGCTCCATGAGGTTATGCAGTCGTTGTTTCATGCGGGCCAGTATCTTTTGGGGCCGCCCGTTGTATTCGGAGGCCTTGAGGTACACCTCCATCACCGCGAAGTCGGCGTAGTCGCGCACCGCCCGGCACATCTCCCGGTCAAGGTCAAGGCCCGAAACCCAGATGAAGATGTACTTGTCGGGAAAGTTTTTACGGGTGGTGACTAGGGTCTTGACCCATACCCGGTAGTCAGCCTTCTTATGCGGCTGGAACTCGTCGATGACTATGCCGTCCACGCCTTTTTCGCGCATGGAGGCGGCCCAGCGGGTTATGAGTTCATCGGAATCGCGTACCAGTTCCGGTTTGGCCCCAGCTTTGGCCCATTGTTCAAAATACCCTTGGCGCAGGATTACCTTGCCCTGCTCGCGCCAAATCTGAAGCAGCTTGGGATCGGGATAGTATCCGCGAGGAAAATTGGCTTTGTTGGGGCCTATGTCGATGACGTTGGCCGCCTTGAGGGTCAGGTGTAGGTTGGCCGGCGTCTCCTTTACGTCCTTTGGGAAGGGCAGGCTGTAGACCAGCACCACCGGGCGCTTGATAGCCGGCTTGGCTCCCGCCGATGCGGGAGCCAACGTCTGGCAGCTCAAGGCAAACAACAGGGCCGCCACCAGGCAGGCCGCGACCGCCCAGCGTAGAGCTGCTTCAAGCCTCAGTGACGTGTAAGGTCTCGCCGTCCAGTTCATAACTTGCTCCGCAATCCCGGCACACCAGATCGTCCCCCAGGCGCACCCCGCACTGACACATCCAACCGATGCGCCGGGCCGGGTTGCCCACCACCAAAGCGTAGTCCGGTACGTCCTTGGTGACTACCGCGCCCGCGCCCACGAAGGCGTAGCGCCCGATGGTGTGGCCGCAGACGATGGTGCAGTTGGCCCCCATGGTGGCCCCGGTCCTTACCAGGGTTTGGCGCAACTGGTCCATGCGCGGTATGGCCGAACGGGGATTGTACACGTTGGTGAAGACCATGGAAGGGCCGCAGAAGACGTAATCCTCCAGGGTGACGCCGGGATAGACCGAAACGTTGTTTTGTATCTTGACCCCCGCGCCGATGCTCACCTCCGGGCCGATCATCACGTTCTGGCCGATGTTGCAGCCCCCGCCGATGGTGGAGTTCTTGAGCACGTGGGTGAAGTGCCAGATCCGGGTGCCTTCGCCGATGGTGCAGTTCTCGTCGACGACCGCGGTGGGGTGGGCGAACCACTTGGGCTTTTCCGAGGGGGCTTGATCCTGGGGAGCCACCGCGCGGGAGCGGTCCATGTTCTGGTCCAGGGACTCCTGGCTGGCCTTGAGCACGCTGAGCACTCTGAGACCCTCGCGCCCGTCGGTGCGTGGGGTTTGCCCAGTGGCCATGCTTTCCAGGAAGTGCAGGCATTCGTTGCGCAGGGGCTCCTGCTCCTCCACAGTCACCCGCTCCGCCTCGCCCTTGCTGGGCACCGGCTGGTTGTTCTCCCAGTTGATGCGGTGGGGGTAAAGCAGCAGCTTGTCCCCCCAGGGCTGGGTGTCGTCGAACACCGCCATCTTGCGCTCGCCCACCACCACCAGCTTCTGCTCCTTGTAGGGATGCAGCCAGGAGACGAAGATGTGCGCCTTCATGCCCGAGGGGAACTCCAGATGGCTGGTGGTGACGTCGGCGATCTGGGGATGCAGGTAATAGCCGCCGGTGGCGGTCACCCCGCAGGGCACCTCGTTGGCCAGGGTCAGAATCATGGAGATGTCGTGGGGCGCGAAGGACCACAGAATGTTTTCTTCGCGCCGAATTTTGCCCAGGTTCAGGCGGTGGGAATAAATGTAGTTGATGCGGCCCAATTCGCCCGCCGCCGCCAGGGCCTTTAGCTTTAGGAACACCGGGTGGTATTGCAGCAGGTGCCCTACCATGAGCACCAGGCCGCGTTCCTGGGCCAACTCGATCAACTCCTGGCCATGAGCCAAATCCAGGGCCAGGGGTTTTTCCACCATCACGTGCTTGCCGGCCAATAGGGCCCGGCGAGCCAGTTCGTAGTGGGTCTCCGCCGGAGTGGAAATAACCACGCCGGCCACGTCCGGCCGATCCAGGACCTGGAGGAAATCCGCCGTGGTTTCCATACCGGGGTATTGCTCGGCCATGGCCTGGGCCCGCGCGTGGTCCAGATCACAGGACAGGGACAGGGCCCCCAGTTGGCTGAAGTTGCGCACCAGGTTCTTGCCCCAGTAGCCGGTGCCCACAACCGCCACCTTGAAGGTATTGCTCACCTGTTCGCCGATGCTTTGGGCAGTTGATTCATCGGACATGTTAATCCTTGCAGTTTAATTGTTTCGGTTCCAATAGGCCGCACCTGCGGCGGCCGTTTTTTACTTGGTCCCCCAAAAAGCGTGAATTTGAGCCACCACGTAGTCCTGCTGCTCCGGGCTCATCTCGGGCCACAGAGGCAGGGACAGGGCGTTGGCGGCCAAGCCCTCGGCCACCGGGAAGGCGCCCGGCCCGTGCCCCAGGCGCTCATAGGCCTTTAGCCGGGGCAGGGCGTCCGGGTAATGGATGCCCGCCCCCACACCGTTTTGCTTGAGATGCTCCAGAAGCTCTTCCCTTTGGGGTGTAGTCACTACGTACAGGTGGTACACGTGACCCTCATGATCCTGGGGCAAACTCAGGGATGATCCCGCCAAAAGCTCCGAATACCTGGCGGCCAAGCGGCGGCGCTGTTTGGTCCAGTCCGCCAAGTGAGCGAGCTTGGCCGAAAGTATGGCGGCCTGCATGCCGTCCAGGCGAGAGTTGCAGCCCTCGAAAACATGGCCGTACTTTTTCTTGCGCCCGTGGTTGGCCAGCATACGCATCTTGTCGGCCCGCCCAGCGTCGCCGGTGAGGATGGCCCCGCCATCGCCGTAAGCCCCCAGATTTTTACCGGGGTAAAAGGAGAAGCAGGCCGCATCGCCCCAGGTGCCCACTTTGCGCCCCTCGATAAAGGCGCCGTGGGCCTGGGCCGCGTCCTCGATGAGCAATAGGCCGTTTTCTTGGGTAACGCGCTTGAGGGCGGGCATATCCGCCGGGTGGCCGTAGAGGTGCACCCCGATGACCGCCTTGGTGCGGGGTGACAGCGCCCGGCGCACCTGTTCCGGGTCCAGGCAGCGGGTGACGGGGTCCACATCGGCGAACACCACCTTGCCCCCGGCCAGGGTAACCGCCTCGGAGGTGGCAATGAAGGTCATGGCCGGCACGATCACCTCGTCGCCGGGTCCGATGCCCAGGCCCTGCAAGGCGATGGCCAGGGCGTCGGTGCCGTTGCCCACGCCCACGCAATGGGGCGCTCCGATGAAGGAGGCGAATTGTTCCTCGAACTTGGCCACGTAAGGCCCGCCCACAAAGGCGGTGTCAGCGATCACCGAGGCTATGGCCTCGTCTATCTCACCCTTGATGCCGGCGTATTGAGCCTTCAGGTCCACCAACGGAATATTCATGATCATATTACCTTTTTACCGTTTATTTGTGGTTGGGCAGGCCCAGCCTGGCCACTTTGGGCCTGAACCGCAGTTTGACCTCCGAGCCGGTCTCGGCCGATTCGTAGATGGCCATAATCAACTCCAGAGAGCGGCGGCCGTCCATGCCCTCCACCAGGCCCCGGCCACCTAATCTTATGGCCCGAACCACATCCTTCAAGTACTCGGCGTGGTTCCAGGCAAAGACCTTGGGGGTGCTGCCATGCTTTTCAAAAACCTCGGCGTCTTCCTCGGTTTCGTCTTCGAACTGCCAGGTCTTGAGTTCGTTCATGTAAAAACCTCCCACCTCCACCGCGCCGTGCTCTCCCAGGATGCTGATGGAGCCCTCCAGATCCTTGGGGCGGGTGGCGGTGGTGGCTTCGATGACTCCCAAGGCGCCGTTGGTGAAACGCAAGATGGCCAGGCCGGTGTCCTCGGTCTCTATGTCGACCAGGCGGGTGCTGGTCATGGCCATCACCGATTCCACACTACCCATGCACCACTCCAGCATGTCGATGTGGTGGCTGGCCTGGTTGGTGATGACCCCCCCGTCCATGGCCCAGGTGCCGCGCCATTTCTTGGAGTCGTAGTACTCCTGATTGCGGCTCCAGCGCACCCGCACCGTGCCCATCACCAGCTTGCCGAAGCGGCCTTGGTCCAAGGCCCGGCGCAGGGCCTGGATGGGCGGGTTGAAACGGTTCTGTTGCACCACGAAAAGCTGCACTCCATGGAGGGAGCAGGCCCGGATCATCTCGTCGGCTTCCTCCAGGCGCAGGGCCATGGGCTTTTCCACCACGAAATGCACTCCGGCGTCGGCCAACTCCAAAAGCAGGCTGCCGTGCACTCCGGAGGGGGTGAGCAAAGAGAGCACCTGTATGCCCTCGGCGGCGATCATCTTCCTCACATCGTCGTAGTACGGCACGCCCTTTTTTTGACTGAAAGCCTTGGCCACGGACGTGTTCTGGTCATACACCGCCGCCAGCTCGGCATCGGGCACCATGCTCAAGGCCTCGGCATGTTTGTTGGCTATGGCGCCGCAGCCTACGAAACCGAATTTTAGCTTTTCGGACATCCCCTGGGTCCCTTCCGCAAAGGTTGCTGCCGCAAGCCGTGAACTTACTTGCGGGAGTGTTCGGCGACGATTTTCTCCAGGTAATCACACATGCCGCCAAAGACAGTATCAGCTGAGAACTTATCATTGAAAAGCCGCAATGATTTTTGCGACATGATCTTCACCTGCTCGGGGTTTTGATACAAATCCCCCAGTATTTTCACCAGGGCATCCACGTCTTTATTGGGATAGGTCACCCCGCAGCCTTCTTGGTCCAACAATTCCTTGAGCTTGCCCTGCAGACTGGAAACGATTACCAGGCCCGCCGACATGTAGTCATAGGGTTTGTTGGGTATGCTGGCCATGAAATCCGGGGAGGATTCGTAGGGCGCGAAGCCGACGGAGGACATTTCCATCAGGGTGTAGATCTTGGGCCAGGAAATCCAGTCCACCATGATCACGTTGGAGCAGCCGCTGCTGAGTTGCAGGCACTTATCGTAGTTGACCCCCCGCCCGCACAGCACGAACTTGAACGGCACCCCCTTTTGTTCCAGGATGCGCGCCGCCTGGATAAGCACGTCCACCTCACGGCGTTTAGAGAACACCCCGAAAAAACAGCCGTAGAGCACCTTCTCCTGGGGTGCGACTCCCTTTCGGGCCCAGAATTCACGCGCCTGGGCTTGCTGCTCCTGGGTGGGCGGCTTGGCCGCGGAGCCCAGGGGGAAATCCTGGTCCCAGGAGCCCCAGTCACGCCCGGAGCGCTCCAGGCCCCACTTGACCATTTCGCTGGTATTGCCGGTGATGCCGGCGGCTCCGGCAAAGGACCGGCGGCTGTCCCGGAACATGCCGGTCAGGCTCAAGCGGGCTGCCCACCTTAGCGGCCTAGGCACGAAATCCAAAAAGGTGTCGGGCCACAGGTCACGCACCTCCAAGACCACCGGGATCCCCCATCGCTTGCCCAGGGCCACCGAAGCCAGGCTCAGTTCCACGGTAGGGTACCCACAGAGAATCAAGTCCGGCATCTGGCACTTGGCGGCAAGGGAAGCGAATTTCTTAGCCGCTACCTTCTGGGCCCAGATGCGCCTAAAGCTGAGGTTCTTTTTATAGCCAGGTGAAGGAATGAGGCGCTGGGTGTAGGGACTGCCCCCGTTATCGATGCGGCAAAGCTCCGGCGCGGTGCGCATGGTTTTCATGCGGTGGTCGAACTTGCCGTTCCACCAAGTCACATCGTGGCCCCGCTCCGCCAGAAACTGGGTCAGGGTGCCGGTACGCATCAAGCGCAGATTGCCATCGTCGGTGGGTGCGGGCTCTCCTGTGTAGATGACCCAAAAGCGCATTAGTGGTTCCCAATCTCCCGCTGCAAGCCCCGGTAAACCGCCAGCAACTTCTCAGCTTCATCTTCCCAGCCGAAGCTTCCTTGAGTGGCCAGGGCGTTGCGCCGTTTTTCATTCACCTCTTCCCAGGTGAGCCCGGCGATAAAGGCCGCCAACTCCCGCTCTTCGCCTGGGGCCCGCCATCCACAGCCGTGCTCATCGATGAAAGCGCCCATTTCGGGAAAATCGCTGGCCAGCACCGGCAGCCCGGCGGTGAGATACTCGAAGAACTTGTTGGGCAGGCAATAGTAGTGGTTGAGGCAGTCGTCGGTGAGGATGGACAGCCCCACGTCAGCGCTGGAGGTGTAAGCGATAATCTCCTCTGGCAACACGGCTGGTTGGTAATGGATGTTGCTATAGCGATCGGCGTAGTGCATCACCATGTCCTGAAGCCGGCCCTTGCCCATGAAAACCACATGCTTGTCGGCAGAGCATTCGGCAAAGGTTCGCAGTAGTAAATCGGTTTTGCGTTCCAAGGTGAACACCCCTTGGTAAATGAAAAGCATGTCCCGGGGAGACAGGCCCAGGGCATGCTTGAATTTGTTGCCCCGATCCAGGGTGTTTTGGGAACGGTAAGGCACGTTCCTTACCACCACCACGTCGCCGCGGCCGTAGTGCTCCTCGTACCATCGGCGGATGAATTCCCCTACCACCAACACCCGGTCAGCCTGGGTGATCAGGGCCCGCTCCAGGGCCTTGGAAACGAACCTCCTGGCTCCCTTGGACGCCACTGTTTCGGTCTCCAACTCGTGGCAATCATATACAAGCCTGGAGCCATAAAGCCGTTTGAACAATACTGCAACCGGCAGACAAGAGAGACTGTGGCATTGTACGATGTGGATGGGCAACCTACCGTACTCGATTAATAATTTGATTCCCCATTCGGAAATACAGGATATCCTGGCTAAAAATTGCTGGGGTATTTTGCGGGATTTTAACGGCACCCGCCAAACTTGCCTCAGATCATCTATGATTTCATGCTCTGGAAGCTTCGGATTATCCATAGCGCCGACATATATTTGCCGCACCAAACCAGAGTAAGCTATGGTTTTTGTTTCCTTCAATATCCTGTTTTCATGAATGAATTCTGCAGGATAAATGTGAAGATTATTGATGCTGGTCATCTTCGATCCGTAATGGTTGTTCACTCTCGCAACGAAATCTTTATGAATTATATGGTCTTCGCTCGCTTGCGCACCATGTCTTTGAACCCTGCCAACTTATTGTAGAAAAAGATGTTGCTGGGGTAGTCGGTGTGCTGCTTGATGGGCAACTTCATTATTTCATCAAATTTATCCTCGGTTATTGCGAACTTTTTGATTACGTATGCCTTGTCCCGCTTCATCATGTCCTCGGGGTAGGCCTCCTTGGCCATCTCGGCCAGGGCCTGCTCCCGGGTCATCTGGCCCGAGCAGATCAGGGAGGAGAAGTGGGCCTTGCGCTTATCAATGTTAAATTTTTCCGGCAAAAAATATGATTGGAAAAAACGAGTGTAAATGGATTCATAATGCTTGGCGCCGTAAGGCCTCCAGGACAATTTTTCGGTCAGTATGTTACGCGCCTGCTCCTTGTCATAGTCCACGTAATTGAGGATGGGGAAATATTTAACCCCCTTGATCACCAGGTGATATCCCCAGCGCAGCAGGCTCATTTTGGGGAAGTTCTTCAAACGAACGCTGCCATAGCGGCGGTGTATTCCCTTGAGCAAGCGCAGATCCTGGTTGTAGTGCATCCAACTGCTGGGCATTATGCCCTCACTGGCCACATTGCCGCCGTGGATGATGTATCTGACGCCCTCTTGGGCGGCGGTATGATACAAAAGCGAGATAATGGCGTGGTCGGTGGGTATCTCCGCGTTGGGCACCGAGGCCAGCAAAAACGACATCTGCAGGTTCTTGAACTCCCCCCAGTCCAGCACCTTGGTGTATAGGTCAATGCCCAGGACGTTGAGGGTCTTCTCGATATTACTGACCGCCAACTCGGAATCCCAGCTATTGTCAAGGTGCACGGCCAGAGGGCGCAGACCCAACTCTTTTACGTGATAGGCCACCATGGTGCTATCCACCCCGCCGCTGACCCCGATGATGCAATCGTACTTTTTGTTTTTGCCTTCCTCTTTTATCACCCCCGCAATACGCTCCAGCTCACGGCGGCCCTTCTCGCCGGAATGCAGTTCGTTCTTGATGCGCTCCAGGTGATTGGTGCAGTGGTTGCACACACCGTTTTCGTCGAACACGATCTCAGGCTCAGTGGTGTCCATTATGCAGCGCGAACAAATCTGATATTCCCGCCCTTGACCAAACCGCATCCTTGTCTCCAATTCGCACCTACAATGCCGTAATTATATTTACGACCGAAAGTTTTGTTGGGTTGAGCTGTTACGCCCGAAGGGCCTAGGTCTTTGGGCCGTCGATGGCCTCGAACATCAACTTGGGTGGCGGCACGTTGATCAGCACCGCCCGGTGACGGCCGTGGAACACGAAAAAGCTGCCCACTCCAACTCCAGAGGCACCGCCCTGATTGACCGCCCCGGCCATGTCCTCTACGCTGCCCGCCCCTCCGCAGGCGATCACCGGAACATCCACTTGTGAGCTGACCCGCTTAATTAAATCAAGGTCATATCCCTTTTGGGTGCCATCGCGGTCTATGGAGTTGAGCAGTATCTCCCCAGCCCCTTGCCGGCTCATTTCCACGGCCAGGGCCACCGGGTCTTTTTTAGTGTTGCGCCGTCCCCCCATGACCAGCACTTCGTACTTGCCCAAAAGGCTTTTTTTCACGTCCAGGGAGACTACCACGCTCTGGCTGCCCAATTGGTCGGCGGCCTTGCGCACAAAACCTGGATCTTCCACCGCCATGGTGTTGATGACCAGCTTCTCGTAACCGGCTTTGCTTAAGGTGAGCAAATCATCGATGCGCTTGAGGCCGCCACCGTAACTCAGCGGCATGAAGCATTCCCCGGCTATGTCCGCCAAGAGGTCAAAGGCGGGGGCCCTCTTTTCCACCGAGGCACTGATGTCCAAGATGGCCAGTTCGTCCACTTCCTTGTCGTTGAATATCCGGACGATATTCACCGGATCGCCTAGATAGACGGGGTTCTTGAACTTAACGGTTTTTACAAAACCGCCATTTTTGAGCAACAGGCAAGGTATGATCCTGGTTCTGAGCACCTATCTCGGGCTCCCTCACTTCACCAGAAGGCGTTGTAGCGGCTTGACCCCGATCCGCACTTCACGCAATCGGAGCGGAACGAGTGTCTGAATAAACGATCAACGTTACGTGAGCGGGTTTGATTTCAGCGGTTCGCTCCCGGATCCCAAGTAGTGAACCGTTTAAGCAGTTCAATGCCGAACTTGTGGCTTTTTTCCGGGTGAAACTGAAAGCCTAAGATATTCTCCCTCATGACCACTGAAGTAAAGTCAAGGCCATGGTGGGTGATGCCGATGGAATCCTGGTGGTTTTTACAGATCATATAATAAGAATGTACGAAATAATATCGGTACTCAGCCCCTGCTTCGGGGAAAAAGTGGCTTTCCCCGGTGGGCTCCACCTCGTTCCAGCCCATGTGGGGTATCTTTAGTTTTAGATCTTTTTCCCCGGGAAAACTGAACCGAACCACCTCAGCGTCCACCCAGCCCAAACCTGGCATTTTCCCTTCTTGGCTGGATTTCGCCAAAAGTTGCATGCCAAGGCAAATGCCCAGAATGGGTGTTTTTTGCTTCACCACTTTTTGGTTGAGGATTTCCAGAAGCCCGAGTTTGTTTATATTATTCATGGCGGTGTCAAAGGCACCGACACCCGGCAGAATTATTCTGTTGGCTTGTTCAATCTCTTCTATGTTGTTGGAAATAGCTGCGCTAACTCCGAGCTTTTCAAGCATGTTCAGTATGGATCTTAGATTTCCCAGGCCGTAGTCTATAATCACGATCATCAGGGCTGTCCACTCACTTTAATAAACGCTCGGCCATAGCCAAGCGATGCCTCCGCCATAGATAAAATTATCACCGGAATAGTCTTTGTCAGCTACGCGCCGTGGTGTGCAATAGCCTCCGGCTGTCTATCGTCATCAGCCGGTTGAGGTGCTTCTTGATCTGTCAACTCCTCTGGGGATTTGGCCAAGTTATATATTATAGCCCCTATGGTTAGCATCCAACACACCCGTTGAGCACCAATGAATTGCGTTCCAGCCAAAGTCCCGCCGGTGAGGCAAGACCTAAGTAAAAAGGCCATTAAAGCCGCGAAGCAACAAAGCGCCAACCATCGATCACCCAAGCCTTTTCCTTTAAAAGTTTTCCACAGCAAGTAGGTAATATAAAATAAATATACAACCACCAGCAAGAACACGAGAACCCCTTGCTCGGTCAACACGTTGAGAGCCAAATTGTGTGCGTCGAAATGAATGCCGGTGCGAGAGGCTATTTCATCCAACAAATTACCTTGCCCCACACCAAACAGCCAGTTATCCTTAAATATTTCCCAAGAAGTCTCCGCCAGGACTACACGTATGTTTTCCATTGTCCTTTGCAACATACTAGTTATTGAAAGCTGTCTATCGTCCACGAATCGCACGATAATACTTTGAATAAAATCCGCAGAACTGATCACCCAAAGCTGCAAAGCCAGCAAGGCGGACATCCCCAGCAAACTTCTGCCCTTATAAAATGTTCTGAACATATATGTTGCAAAGAATATTAATAAAAACCCTAAAGATATTATATTTCCCCGCGAAGCTGACAAAACTACCAGCGCCAAGCCAATAATGAAAACCGGCCATAGTAGAAACCTTGCTTGGCCCAGATACTTTGGCTTTACCACCAACGCCCAAAAGAAAATCGGAAGAGACAACAAAATAATACCACCGTAGGCATTAGAACCATAATGTCCGGTATTAACATTAGCTCCCAGTCTGGATGCTTCGATGTCAATGATTGATGACCATCCGGTGTAGGCCCAGGTCACAATAAAACCGAATAATATAAAAAGGAGGTTGGAAACGATAAACGATATTAAGACCAGCCTAAGCCCATCTCTTCTATTTAATATTATGTTGTGTAATATAAATAAATATAACCCGCTAAACACCACTCCAACACCAAACAGGGGCAGGCTTTTCATCGGGTCACTACTAAACAGTAAGGAAAGGCTATTTAATAATATCCAAAGCACAATAAATACGTTGATTGAAGTTACTTTTATTCTATTGTTGGCCATCCACATCATGATCAATAAGAGGCATAACAATGCCAAGGACATTTCGGGCGCCGCCGACAACATTTGTCCACCAAACGGTGCCAGGTATGAGGAGAAGTAAGGTAAAACCGATATGGCCAAGGACATTACGAAAAAATAATAGCGGGGCCCCCAGGCAAAAGATAACGTGACCACCAGCAGGGCGACAATGCCAACGACTCCGAAAAACTGGGTCTGGACTATTCGATGTTCCGGCACAAAATTGGGCATGACCAGCAAAAAAATGATCGGCAGGCTGCAAAGGACCATGCCCATGGTCAGCACGGATAATTTGCCGATTATCTTGGGGCCGCTATGCAATCCTTACCCCCTATAACAACGCGATGTCATGTCGTTGGCTTTAGCCTCGCGCTGTTTACTCAACTCATTATAATGCCTTGCGAAACGATCAACCACCTCACCGGCGGTCAACCCAAGGCAACCCTTGTCCGCAAAATATGCCGACAGAAGTTCATAAGCGTTTGCGTGCTCCGGGAAATCATAGGGCATCAGGCGATTGGTGTGCCACAAAATCGTCGCCGGCCCACCGTTGGCAAAGCATTCCTCGGATATCTTCACCGCACGGTCCGCTATCTCCCGGGCGGTTCCGCCGAGCGCCCCATCCATGGCCACCAGGGGCAGTTCCCAGAGCGCCAGCCTCTCGCCGTTTTCGTGGTCAAAGGGCTGGTAGGGCCGCGCGGTTCCCGCCCTGAAGCCGGGCCCCTCGGTCCAGCCCAGGGTGGAGTCGTATTTAAAAGCAAGCCGTTGCTCGACCCGCCATGTCTCGGGAAAAGAAGCCTTTAGATAATGGCATCGCATCCCCAACCCCTGGCCCTCCATGCCCAAACTCCGCAACATCCGCGTCTTTTCCGTCTGCAACAACTGTGGTGAGTCTTGAGATTTTCGGGAGGGGTGCAGGGCTATCTCGTGCCCGGCCTCCATTAGTTTTTCAAACACCGCCACCGTCTTGCGCCGGTTAAGGCTATAGCGCAGGCCTTCATGCCCCAGGGCACGAGGCAGGCTCATCACAAAAAAAGTGTGATTGTATTGATCCGCCCTTGCCTCATGAAACATCTCGGCCGGAAACAGCGGATCGCTTTCAGCGCCGCGATACAAAGCGATGCGCTTGGCGGTTCTTTTAAGGCCGCCCACTCCCGAGCGCACCAAGGTGCTCCCTATCCATGCGGCGTATCTGGCCCAGGATTGCCCATGCATGCCGTCCACATCATGAGTCATGCACACCATGGGCCGGTCGGCTATGCGCTGGAGATGCCAAGACACCTGCCGCTCGTCCAGGTACTCCCCCAGGACCTTGACGAATTCCCCCGCCAGACGGTCCAGGTAGGCTGTCTGATGCAGGCCCTCTTTGTAGGCCGGGTCGTCGGGCAGGCGGACCCGCCCCAGGTTATCGCGGGGCAGGTCTTTTTCCATCTCCCGAGTCAGGGTGCGAAAGATGAACCCCAGCAGGTCGCCGCGCACCACCAACCGGCCGTCGTCCACGCCATAATCCAGTTTGGAAAGGATGCCACTTCCACCGCCCTCAGCCACGAAGAGCACCGTGGCCTTGGCCTCGGGTGCGGCGCTTTCGGCTAGAGAGCCGCCCGCTACGAAACTAACTACATCTTGGCAGACCAAGCCAATGGAGTTGTGCAGCTCCTCCAAGGCATAGAGTTCGCGGGGGGAGTCGGAATACAGATGGAGCATTGCCTAGAACCGCTCCCGGATGGGCTCGGCTGCCCTCAGTTTTTCAAGGCCTTTTGTAAAGCATCCAGCACATCGTTCACCGAAATTTCGGCCATGCATTCCAGTTGGGGACAGCTTTCATAAATCTCCGACTCGCTGGGCCCGCCGCTTCCGAACATACAGGGAGCGCAGGGTAAATCCTGGCGAAGCACCACCGCGTTTTCACCCAAGGGACGGGTGCGGGTGAAGTCGGTGGGTCCGTACAAGGCGATGAGGCGCGAGTCCAGGGCGTTGGCGATGTGCATGATCCCGCTGTCGTGGGTGACCACGGCCTCGGCCCCCTGGAGGACGTTGCATAGCTGGCCGATGTCGGTGCGGCCCGCGGTGTTGATCAACTGGGGATGGTCCTCCATCAGCGGGGCCACGAACATCTCGTATTCCCTTGGGGTGCCCACGGTAACCAAGCCGATATCCGGATAGCGTTCGCCCAAGGCCCGTATCAGGCGCGAGAAATTTTCCACCGGCCAGCGTTTGGGCGTGTGCAGGCCTTCGGCCGCTCCCACTTGCAAGCACACATAGCGTGAAGGCAAGCCGAAGCGGGCAACGACTTCCTTGTCCGGCTGATAGCACACCGAGGTCTGGTAGTTCCGATGCAGGGGTTTTTTAATCAAGGCCTGCACCAGGTCCAGGTTCATGTCTATTTCGTGGCGTCCCACCAGCCAAGGAACGAATTCAATGCGGCGATGCAGTAGGACCAGTTGAGCCCTCTCCCACAGGCGGTTGCCCGGCACCGCGCAAAGCTGCACCTTCTTGGGGATACGGGACCGCCAGAGAATCAGGCGCAACCAGCCCGGTCCTCCGTCCATGGGGATCAGAGCCACGTCGTATTTGTTATCGCGGATAAGCCGGGCAAATTCCTTGCGCCTCCGGGGCGACTCGGCGGTCTGGAACTCGTAGGCGTTCCTTAACTCCGGCAGGCCCCGGATCACGTCCACCGCCCCGGCGCGGTTGTTGGCCATGACGTCGATCTCCGCGCCCGGGTCCAGGGCCTGGATGGCCTTGAACATGGGCGTCTTGAGGATCATGTTGCCCAGGCCCACGTTGGATGTAATCAAATAGCGCATGAAATTTCCACGGTTGGCAAAACTGAGGATAGCCGCGTGCGGGGCGGCTCCTAGCCTTCCTCTCTTTTTCTCCTGATAAGCCGTTCCTTGGCCAAATAGGCGAACTCGGCCAGCAAGGGGAGGCGATAGATTAGGTGAAGGTGCTCCTGCCTGGCCCCGAAAGAGCGAAACGAATGTTCTATGCCCGGCACCATGGAGCCCTCGAAGTCAAAGACCTGTGAGCGCTGGGCCGCAAAAAGAATCATGTGCCACAAAAGCAGCGAAGATGCCCCGCTGGAGCGCAGGCCGGGGTCGCCCCCGCCCACCAGGTAGTAGGCGCGGTGATGATCCCACACCAAGAAGGCCGCTCCATGCATCCGGCCATCCTGATCCCGGGCGGCAAAACACGCGCCCGCCTCCCGCGCACAGGCTTGCTCGTGAATGGCCCGCAAGATTTTTTCGGGATAATGCAGTTGATCGCCCTGCCGCTCAAAGGATTTGCGTGACATCTCCAAAAGGTCGTCGATCCCGCACGGCGCCACCTGGATGTTTTGGTTTTGGGCTTTTTTGATGAGATTGCGCGTGTTTTGGTGCATGTCGGCCAAAATACGCTCGGGATCGGTGAGGTCGTCCAGGACGTAGGTGACCCCGCCTTTTTCTTTGTAGCCTTGCCAGTAAAACGGTAGCCACGTTTGAAAACGCGGGCTGAAGGTTTGTTGAAAAATGGGGTAGCGCCTGAGTTTCCGGGCAAAGGCCTGGCATATGGCAGTCTGGCGCGAAGCCCGAGTGACCTTCTTGCCCGGCATGGGAGCCATAATCACGCCCCAGGTTTGGGTGAGCTTGGGCATCAGGCAGGCGGTGATGAACCAGCGTTTCTTGATGAACACCGGAATGCCCGCCTCCAGCCGGTCGCCCTTGAAGAGCCCCAACACCTTGGGTTCGCCACAGGTCGCTTGCAGCCACCAGGAATAACAAAACACCGACCCCTGGACAGAGGCCTTGACCAACTCGTCCCAAAGAGGCATCTCCTCGGGAGTGAGGAAGCGAACATGGTTTGCGGAGCTTTTACTCATGGGTGGATTCGGAGCTCTCGGCGATCAAATCGAAGCGGTACCAACTGTCGCTCGGCCTATTGATCCGAGCTCGCACATCAGGCGGCAGGGCAGCCAGGAGCCGGGCGGCGCGATGCCAGCGGCTGATGCCGTCGCTCATCTTGGGATCGCGCAACTTAGCCAAGGTGATCGCCACTCCCATGGCCCAGGCCCTGGCTTGGCTACGGCCCTGGTTCAGTTGATTGCAAACGCAGTACAAAAGCCATTTACGCCTGTCGGGTATGGACAAGTGGCAAACCTTGCCGCCCAGGTGCAGCTTGGATAGAAGCGTCCGGTTAAGTTTGGTCAACTCGTCCGCGTCCAGGTATCGCGCAAATGAAAAGGAGAAAATTAGGTCAAAGCGGGCGGAAAGGAAAAATTCCTGTTCCACCACGTTAGCGACCTGGTAGGCGATGCCCTCTCCGGCTGCCTGGGCCTTTTCGATGAGCACAGAGGAGATATCCACCCCGGAAATGCTCAGGTCGGGCCGTAGCTGCTTGATCGCTCGGCAGACCACTCCATCGCCGCAGCCGACATCGAGGATCTCCGCCCCGGATTTAGGTGAGCAAACCTGCAGGATGTAGGCGGCGTAGCGCAAGTCGGCAGATAGGTGGTTTTCGCCCCGCAACATAGCCGCATCGGCCTGGTCGAAATGCCTTTCCACCTGGTTCCAATCAGCCATGCTAAACTCCTCGTGCGGCTGGGGCCGCGCCTTTCCGGTGCCGATGGTTTTGACGCCGCATTAAGCCAACGACCCCTCCAACGCCCGCAGAGCCGTGGCGCTACGGGTGTCCGGCGGCGCAGGCCGCGCGTCCCATTGCTCCATCACCCGCTCGCGCCGGTCCTGATGCAAAGCGGGGTCTTCCAGGTAGGCCTTGAGCGCCTTTACCAGACCTTCCCGGTCATCGGCCATGGTGGTGCCGCCCATTCGGCTAATGCTCTGGAAAACCTCGCGGTCGTAATTGAATACGTAATCAAGGCCGTACTGGTTCAACATGCCGTAATTATAGTTGGGATTGACCACCGGAACGTCATAGTGGAAGGCCTCCAGGATCATCATGGAGCATACCGTCACCACAACGTCCACACTGGAGATGATCTCACGCCATTGCAGGGAGGCTTGGCCGCGCCAAGATTCATCTCCATCTGACTCCGGCAGGTTGATTCGCACCAGGGGATGATCTTTGAACCTCTCGATATAGACCCGTTGATTCTCAGGCCTGGTGTTGTTGGGCCTAAGGAGCAAAACCGCCTTGCCCAACCTGCCCGCCTCCATATCCTCCAACAGCTCGGCGATGATCCTCGGCAGGGCGAGCCCCATGTGGGGCCGGTTGGTGGCAACCAGGATGACCTTATGGTCCTCGGGAATATCAAAGTGCCTGCGCAGGGCGCTTTGGGACGCCTTGATTTCCCTGGAGGCCTCCATCCTCACCTGGCCAACGTCCACGATGCCAGATTTCGGCAAGCCCAGGAACTCAACCGCGTGGCGGCTCATCTCCGGGCCCCAGGACAAAACCTTGTCCGGCGCAAAGGGGAATATCCCCGACCGGGTGAAGTCGTCCCAGGAGGATGGATAAAACACCAGGGGAATGCCTTCCTTTTTGGCGGCGCGATGCAGGCAGTACTCGATGAATAGTTTGGCCGGAGTGGTGGATATGACCAGGTCGGGCCGGTGTCGGCCCACAATTTCTTCGATTTTTTTATGCTTGAACAAGCGTCCGGCCAAACGGCTGAACACCGGACCGGCCATGAAAAGCGGTGAAAATTTATAAATTGTCTTACATATTTTGTACTGCCTGGGATAAATTTTCTTCTTTATAGACTGATTGAACCTGCCGATTTCTTGATCGCCCAGCATAAAATCCAAATGAAACAAAAGGTATTTCATGAAAACCTTTTGGACGGCGCCGGGGACCGGCTTAGCGTTATCAACATTAATATTGACTATGCTTACGTGGTCCCCGCCGTATGACTTTTCAAAGTCACGGTCGTAGGGGATGCCAACCAGCAGAATCACCTCGAATTTTTCTTTGAGCATCTCGTAAAGTTTGGTATCCAGCAGGTACTTTACATCGCGCTGGATCATGACGGATATCAGTATTCTTTTTCGCATGTTTCTGTGCGTCAGCCGAAATACCTACTGATGTATAAGTTCCAATTGGGCGCAGTTGTAGCGAGGCAAGGCAAGTGATCCGCTTGCTATGTCGTCTTGCTCCACCGGCCGATTGCCCACCGCGAAGGACAGGCGGCAGCCGTGCTTTCTGAGTATGCCTTTGGTCTCTTCGGTAAAGGTGTAAGGCTGGCCGTGGGGATAACAAAAGGTGCGCGGCCGCCCCTGGCCCACGATATCGCTTAGGAATTCATAGGAGTCCACGATCTCCTGTTCCTGCTGCTCCGGGCTAAGCTGGCTCAAAATGGCGTGGGTCTTGCCGTGGCCGCCCATCAACATTCCGCAGCGGTCCATCTCGGCGATTTCCTCGGCGGTTAAATAATATTCCTGAACCATGCCCAAGGACTGGCCCAGCGAATCGGCAAGACGGTCCATGATTTCGTCCTGACGGTCCTTGCGCACGAAATAATTTATAAGTCTCTTAACCTTGATTTCGTCGTCGTCCTGACCTTTTAGCACGTACATATTCTCCTTGTAGCGCTCCAGGTATTCCTGGACGATGTCTTGCGCCGTAAGGATGCCCTCAAGATGCCGGTGCACCTGTTCACCGCCGAAGTTGCCCAGCAAATAATGCAGGCCGTGCACATTCAACATTCTTTGGCTGCGGTATTGCCCGCTGGGCACGAAGAACATTCCCCAGAGGCCCCTATGGACAAGCTCGGGGAGTACGTAGCGGTAATGATCTTTGAGTCCGTCGTCGAAGGTGAGCAAGAAACCCTTTTCCGGGATTTCCATCCGCCCATCGACGATCCGCAGGAAATCCTCCTGGCTCACGGCCCCCTGCTCGGCCTGGAGGGTGTCCAGTTGCGAACGAAACTCATCCATCTCCAGGAAATGAGAATACTTGAGGTGCTTTTCCCTGGGCCGCACGTAATGATACATAACCGCTAACATGACAACTATCCGCGATTACCAGGTTTGGTTGGCCGGACCCAAGCGCAATCAATCATCAGCACCAATTCCTTTTTTACAACGCTTAAATAAGGGGAATACCGTTTACAACTCATCGATTATTTTTGTACGGCGACCAAAAAGGCTTGCCCCCAACCCTCATCACACAACCAACCGTTTCTTCCGGTAAAGGTGCCACGTATACGCACGACCGCTCCAAAAATAGACACGAGGATTCTTTCCAGGGTGGATGGCAACAGGGTGAACGGAAATTCCGGAGAATGGCTGACCATGGGCACCGGATACATGCCGCTGACGAATATCTGCTTGATGCTCATCGGCTCCAACGCCTTGACATATACCGATGAGTCGAAATCGTTTCTGTAGATCGGCTCTTTTGCGACAACCGCGCCGGATTTTTTGCTCCATGCCGCGGCAAATAATTTTAATAAGGCATTAACCCAATTGAACCAGCGCTGGCAGTTGTCGGGCCGTTCCGGAACGATGTAGTTGAGCAACCAGCCTCCGGGCTTGAGGATTCGCCACTGCTCAGCCAAAAGGGGCCCCACGTCTTCGAAATGCTCCAACAGTCCGATGCTGCCAATAACATCGAAGCGCTCATCCTTGAAAGGCAGGTTGTTGGCGTCGCCCTGCACGTAGTCCGCTCGGTGCCCGTTGTGGTGGAAGATGTTCTGGGCCACCTTCAGCACCTCCATGCTGGTGTCTAGCATGGTAGTGGAGAAACCGGCATCCGCGAAGAAACTGGATAGCGTGCCCCGCCCGCAACCCACCTCCAAAAAGTGCCCGCCGGTCAAAAGGCCCAAAATCTCCTGGAACACTTCCCAGTGGTTTTTGAAAGCAAACTGAATCTGGTTTTTCGGCGCTGCAGCCGCCCAATGGTTGTAAAGGCGCTCCTCCCGGTCCTTCCAGTTGAGGTTGAACTCCTTAACGCTGCCGCGTTTGTAGGCATCATCACCCATTATCAGTCCTTTTTAACCGTGGCCTTTTTCACAGCTTTTCGGCCGCGCTGCTGCAAACAAACCATAGTCACGGGCGCCCAGCGCATAATTCAGTACGTCAGTCTTTTGGTTATGGTCAGCTCCACCTTGGCCAGCAAATCAGCGATGCTTTTTCCAGCGTTACCGTCGCCGTAGATGGTTTCGCAGGGGCAGTGGCCGTTGGCGTGATTTTCGTGGATGGCCGCCAGAATGGCGTCTTTGTCGTAGGGCACGTCGGTGACGTTGGCCCCGCGCTGGCGGCCCACCTGGCGTGAGCCGATGTTCACCGCCGGCACTCCCAGATAGGAGCACTCGCGGATGCCCACGCTGGAGTTGCCCACCAGACAGCGGCAGTTGCACAGCAGCCGCAGGAAATCCTCTGAATACATGTTCTTGAAAAACCGGATGGGGATGCCGCCGTTATTTTCCCGGAAAGAGCGTAACCCTTTGGAGGTGCCGTCGGAACCGGCGTCCACGTTTGGCCAGAACCACAGGGCCTGCAAACCGCTGGCCTTGACCGCCGCCAAGGTCTGGTTGATATGCTCCCTGGCCAGGTTGTGCTCGGTGGTTACCGGGTGTTGCATGACCACCAGGTAGCCCTTGGATATGTCCACCTCAGCCCCGACTCCGCCGTATTTTTCTGTGGGATCAAAATCCAGAGCCCTGTCCCGGGCCACGCGGGCGGCCAGGTCCACCGAAGGGCATCCGGTGACGAATACCGTAGCGGGCTCTTCGCCCATGCGGATCACCCGTTCGGCGGCCATCTGGTTGGCCACGAAGTGCAGGTCGGCCAGCTTGGTCACCGCGTGGCGCACCTTCTCGTCTATGGAGCCGGTCACCTCGCCGCCCTGCACGTGAGCCAGGGGTATGTTCATGTAGGCGGCGGACACCGCCGTGGCCAGGGTCTCGAAGCGGTCGGCCACCGAAACCACCGCGTCGGGCTTGAGATGGTCAAACACCGTGGTCAACTCCACCACCGCGATGCCGGTGGACTTGGCCGAGGTGACCAGGTTCTCGCCCTCCATGATGATGTAGACCTTGCGGGCGATCTCGAAGCCGTCCTTCTCGATGAGCTTGACCACCTGGCCGTAGCGGTCCAACAAGGCCGAACCGGCCACCACCAGTTGCAACTCCAGGTCGGGGTGCTCCTGTATGGCCTTGAGGGCGGTCTTTATGCGGGAATAGCTGGGTCGTGCGGTCACCAGCACGCATATCTTACGTTTCACGCTACGTATTTGCCTCTTCTATTAAGATGTTTTCCCAATTGCTCCGCCCGGTCGGCCAGTCCGTCGGCCTAATCTCGGGCGTTTGCGATCCTGGTCCAGGCCTCTTTGAGCATAGCGGGCTGCACCACTCCAAAGGCCAATAAGCCGACTAGGTACAAGGTGAATAATCCGGTGTTGGCCGCCAGTGAAAACCAGGGATTTTCCAGGGGCAACAAAGCGCTTGTCCCGTAGGCGGCCAAGGCAAGCAGCAATCCCCGTGCAAAGAGTGCCCACTTGAAGGAGACCCTGAACAGCTTCTGGGAGCGCACCCCCATGTACACCAAGCTCACTGAGTACGCCGCCACAGTGGCCCAGGCCGCGGCCAGGATGCCGTAGGTGGGAATCAGGGTCAGGTTCAGCCCCAGATTGAGTACAGCGGCCAGCAGCGATGCCATGAAGATGGACATGGTTTTTTTCATGAAACCCAGGCTGTAGATAAAAAAAACTTGAAGGCTGGCCAGAAAATAGCCGAGGGCCAGAATCGCGATGCTTTGGTAGACCACGTCCACCTGGTAGCGCACGTTCACCAAGAGAATGATTAAGGATTTGATGTTAAGGCAAAAAATAAGGGTGACTGAAAGCATGAAAATGGCCCAGTAAAAGGACATCTCCCTGGTCAGGCTCTTGGCCGCCTCGGGGTCGGCGGTGGCTTCCTTGTAGAACACGGGCATCCAGGCGGTGGAAAAGGCTCGGAAGGGAACCCGCATCAACTGGGCCACCGAGTCGGAAAAGCCGTAAAGGCCCACTTGGTCCAGCGAAGAGGTGCGCTCCAATATCCAACGGCCGGAGTACTGAAAGGCAAACTGAGAAGCACCTTTAAAAAGCAACGGCATCCCGAACAGGAGTGTTTCTTTAAATATTCGCCACGAGAAACACCAGGCAAGGTATTTCAAAGACAATACCCAATAAACAAAAAACAAACATATCGCGACAATCAATTGGCCTTTAACTTTTCCCCACGCTCCTTCTCCCCCATAAACCACGAAATATATAGAAAACATGACCGTTAATACCCACGATATTAATTGTAACAAGCTCCATTTCTTTGACTTCTGCTGGTTTATGTAGATGGCTCCAATAATTATTGAAGAAGCACTAGTGAAAACGATGCATACTTCCGCAACCATAAAAGGCAAATACTTGTTTGATTCTTCTGAAAAAAATAGTCCCGACAAAAAGTGAATAAACACAATAAAAACAGACGATACAAGCAGGCTCCACACAAGAACGCCAATAGCCATTGTACCAAGATATTTTGGCCGCTCCTCGCCCTGGTATTGGTGATAAAAACGTAAAACACCTGAATTAATATTCAGCCAAACGAGCAAAGTCATTATATTGCCGGCTACTGCCAGCATGGTGAGGATGCCGTAGTCAGTAGGGGATAAATAAGCCGTCCAGATTGGAAGTAAAATTAGGTTGCCTACCGATGATATAATCGGTGGTAAAGAATAAACAATCGAGTTAGATATTAATCCTTTTAGGAGAGACATAGATGCACTTTTTTCAATCTAATTAACATATCACTTGGTTTCCCAAAATGTTACTTTTTCTTGAATCCAATTGGCAGTCTAGGCCTGACACAAGACAGCCCATAATCGACAAAAGGTATCCGCATCATAAGTTTTTTTATTTTTACCGCGCGTGCAGAAATAGTTTTATATGGATCATAATATTTAAAACCTTCGAGCGTTGAAACTTTATATTTTCTGATACGTATTTTAGGATCCATCCCGCAGTTATTAAACAATATTTTAATGCCTTTACTGGAATAAAAAGTGATATGCACTTCTGGGCGTAGGTAGTGCCAATCAAGCATATCCGCGTCATTAGGTGGAGCGCTGGTACTGTAATGGAACAGCCCCCCCTCCTTTAACAAATTGGCCACCCGCCGGGTAAAAATCACCGGATCATACAAATGCTCCATCACTTCATAGCATGTTACTATATTAAAAAAGTTATAATAATTTTCAACGGTTTCTTCTTCAATGTTTTTTCCAATAATTATATGGCCACGATCGGAGGCAAATTTGGCGGCATAACTGGACAATTCTATGCCGTAAGTATTCGCGTCAAATCTATTTTTTGCCCAGTCTAACGTGTTGCCTAGTGCGCAACCAATATCTAACCAATTTGGATGTGCACCTATATTTTGGTTGAAAATTTCAGAACCAATTTGCCAATCATATTTCTCGAAAAAATACTTCTGCCCACTGTGGATATTATCAAGGTAATTAGCTTTACTATCTAAACCTTTACCACTGAAATAATCGCTGGAATAAATTTGGTCAAGGTGGGCGGGGTGAATCGGATCAACAACAAACGCACTTTCACAAGCATCACACCTGGCAATGCTAAAAACAATACCCGTGGCACTGCTCTCTTTTTTGCCTATCATTCTGGTATTTGCAGACAAGCATACGGGACATTTCTCCCGAATGTACTTGGAAAATTTGAATTTTTCCTCCACCATACAGCGCCTTCCCGTAACCCGTGAGATCTATAGCTTCCTGCACAAGCCGATCTTTGTGCCAAAGACTAAACTCTAGGACCAATCTTCATAATCAAATAAAACCGGCCGGTCTAGATCGCACTCTGATTTGAAAATGCAGGTGTTTTCAAAATTCAGACTCAAAAGGCCTTGGCCGCCTGGATTGATCCTGAAAAAGGTGTTGGCCGAAGTTATGATATATGTAAGCGGTTGAAAAAGAAGGCAAAGGCTTGTCAATGGTTGGACATCAAAGGGGTCTTGCACCTTGAAGCCCGCTCCGGTCATCAGGGCGTTAAAGCGACTGGTGCTGTGGTAAAAATCCGCTGCCAGGCAACCCTGTTGCCGGGCCCAGGCACAGACCCCTTGCAGCAGGGCCAAATCCTGCTGATTGCTGCCCTCCTGCCAGGTCTCCGGCGATCTGGGCACAATCTCGATCAGGCGCAGCACCTTGCCTTTATGCAAATCGGGACGTCCCGGGGCGTAGATGGTTTCCAGGCGGGCCACGATATACCCGCCTTGGCGGCCGTCACCGAAAAAGAGGTAGTTAAAGCCCGTGCTGTCCAGATACCGCCATTTGTAGAATTCCTGGCTTCGGTTTAGCGAAAAGAGGCCCAGAGGTAGGGTCACCTCGCGCCACGAATTGGCCATTTGCTCCAAGTCCGGCGCTTGCGGCCCTATCGGATCATGGCCGAAGTCCATCTCCCCGCACCAGGCCTCCAACTCCCGCTCCCCGGCGTGCTGGGTTAGCAGCCGGGCATAGCCATCTTTTTGCAGAGGCAGTACATAGCGGACAAAAGCGTCCAGTACCGTAAAGCCGCTTTTTTTGTAGATGCGCAAAGAAGTGGCGGCCTTAGCCCGTACCCCGCACATGACCGGCATCATTTCCTGGGCCTTGAGCTCCATGGCAAGCCCCACTTTCTGACCACGAAACTCTTCGCGCACGGTCCACATAAAGGAGGAACCTCCGGCTAACAGAGTCATTTCCTCCCCGCCCAGGTGCACTTGATACTGGCCTGGGATCAACCCCCGGAACCCGATCAGCTTTCCCCCACTGGTGGCCACCAAAGTGCCGATGGTTTGTCTTGCCTCGGAAAAGCCTTTTTTCTGCCAATCGAAAAGTTTCTTTTTGGTCATGGAGTGGCGCTCACCCCAATAAACCTGGAGAAGGGACCTAAGCTCAGGCCAATCCCCCTCTCGATAGCGTCTCACCTCTATGCCCATTTTATACAACAGCCATTTTAGTTAACACCGAAGCCCATCAGGCAGAACAACCCATGAACGAGGTGTCCATTGAGATTGCAGGCCTGGACAATTCCATCTTGAAAATGGGACTCCATGCATAGCTCCGCCCTGTCAGCTACATTGATTTTTTTGGACAACTTATTTAAATAATTACTGATTTATATAAATACTTCTAAAGATCATCAAGAATCCAGTTCGCCTGCCTCGACAACGTTTTCGGCCAGGCCCCAGTCCAAATTTTCCCGCTCAACTTCCTCATACAACTCGTTCATGACTTTTTTGATGGCCTCGTACTCGCGGCGCTTGGCCAGCAAAAACCTCACCGTGACCCTGGCCTTGGCCTCCAGACCCTGCGGCGTGAGCACGTATATATAGCCCAGCTTGTTCTTGGAGTTCTTGATCCGGTCGATCTTGACCAGGCCGCGTCCTATAAGTTCTTTAATACAATAATTAATTTTGCCGAGACTCACGCCCATGGCATCGGCCATCTGGCGCTGGCTCAGTTGCCCGTCCTGATGCATCATCTTGAGCAGACGATAGCGGACTTCATCTTCAAGAGATTTGTTCATCGTTTGAACATTCTCAATCCGGGCGCATTCTATGTCAAGTTAAAACCCCATGACGTCAAGGAGTAGAAACTGGGACGGTCGGTATGCAAGGAGGGGGGCACCGGCTTGCGCCCACCGGATTCATCGGTTGCAACCACCTTTTATAATTATATTTTGCTGGTTTGGTCCACCCATTGGAGGCAAATTTATTGACACAGGGTGGTCAGGCTACGCCCTAAAAGATCAGACTTGGTCCCCATAAAAGCGGGCGATCTTTTGGGCGCTGTCGCCCTTGCCATATGGAAATACGTTTTGGCCCGGCGGAGCGCTTAGGGCATATCTGATCTTGGTTACGGTATCGGTTGGGTCCAGGGCCTGGGCCAGCGTGCTCCAACCCAACTCCACCAGCTCCACCCACTCGGTCTCCTTCCTCAAGATCACGCAGGGCACCCGGTGGAAAAAGGCTTCCCGCTGCACCCCGCCTGAATCGGTGGCGATGACCGCCGCGTTTTTCTCCAGCATCACCATGTCCAGGTAGCCCACAGGCGGGATCAGGCAGGGAGCCCCGGGCCGCGCGGAGGTTGAGCCCGTCGCCAAGGGACCGGCCTC
The DNA here is from genome assembly GCA_018896025.1 of Pseudomonadota bacterium. Classification (GTDB taxonomy): domain Bacteria; phylum Desulfobacterota; class Desulfarculia; order Desulfarculales; family Desulfarculaceae; genus Desulfoferula. Next base: position 200,127 of record JAHIND010000026.1, on the reverse strand, counting down.
GCCCAGCTTTTGGCGGGTGCGGGGGTGCACCGGAAAAACCACCGGCATCTCGGCCGCCAACTCTTGAAAGGCGCGCATAATGCCTGACATCCTACCAACATCGTCCGTGTTCTCCGGACGATGTATCGTAGCCAAGACGTACTTTCCCAGCGTAAGCCCCAGGCGGCGCAAAACGCCGCTTCGACTCTCGGCCTTTTGCCCGTAAAACAAGGCCGCGTCGTACATCACGTCACCCACTTGGCGCACCTTTTCTCCGGCGATCCCCTCCAGGGCCAGGTTTTCCACCGCCTGACTATTGGGCACGAACAGGACCTGGGCCGCGTGATCGGTGAGCACCCGGTTTATTTCCTCGGGCATGCTCCGGTTATAGGAACGCAGTCCGGCCTCCACGTGGGCCAAGGGTATTTGCAGCTTTGCCGCCGCCAAGGCGCCGGCCAGGGTTGAATCAGTGTCGCCGTAGACCATTACCCAGTCGGGCTTCTCTTGCAGCAACACCCCCTCGATGGCCTCGATCATACGGCCTGTGTTCTGACCGTGGGTGCCGCCGCCGATGCCCAGGTTGAACCTGGGCTGGGGAATTTCCATCTCGTCAAAAAAAATCTGGCTCATCTCAGCATCGAAATGTTGGCCGGTATGCAAAAGAATCTCTTCCAGGCCATGGATGGAGCCAAGGGCCCGGGAAACCACCGCGGCCTTGATGAACTGGGGTCTGGCTCCAATCACCGAAATTATCTTCATGACGCCATTACCTTTGGATGGCCCGAGTATAACTGCTTTCGATGCCTGAATAGCACGCAATACGGCCTTGCGGCTCAAGTTGAACGGGAGGCGGCCAGAGCGGCCAACACGCGTTCCAACTCAACCAAGTCGGCTACTTCCAGGTCCGGCTCATGTACCCGGTCCACGGGCTCCAGGTGGCTATAGATACCCTGGGGACGGCGCACCCGCACCGAGGCCAGGCCCGCTCTCCGGGCCCCCACAAAGTCCTTTTCGGGGTTATCGGCCACGTACACCGCGTTTTCGGGTGCAACCCCCAGACCTTCCAGGGCCGCCCAAAAGGGCCGAGGGCTGGGCTTGCGGGCCTTGTCTGGCAATTCATCCGAAATGACCATGGCCCGGAAACGATCTGCCAGGCCCAAGGCCTTCAGCTTGCGGCGCTGGGTGCGGGAATATCCGTCGCTGACCAAGCCCAGGGCGCACTTTTTCTCCAGTCCGGCCAGCAGCACCGGCACCTCCGGACTGGGGCTGATCCGGGGCTCATGCTCCCGGTAAAGGCCCACGAGTTGTTCCAGAAGACCCTCCCGGCGCAGGGATAGCCGTTGCAGGAGCATATTAAAGGTATTGCCCCTGACCCCCTGTTCGAACCATCCCGCCAATAGGCTATTAAGTTCTTCCGGGTCTTGGCCGCATTCGCCGGCCAGCCAAGCGGCCACCGCGCGGAACCCACCGAGCACGAAGTCCCGCTCCAGGTATAGGGTGTCATCCAGGTCGAAGAGTACGGCGTGCCAGTGCAAAGCGTTTCTGCTCATTCAATGAACATCGAGGTATCGTAGCGTGATAGGTGCAGGCCCACGCGGTAGTCGCCGAGAGGGGGGATGTCCACCGCGATGCCCGCCGCCTCGGCCAGGAGCCACAAGGGAGAATTGGCCCCGGCAGCCACACCCAGAGGGCACCCGCCGCCATAGCGCGCGTTTACCTCGGTGAAGTAAGGACGCCCATCCACCACGATGCACTGCACGGTTATGGGTCCAACCGCGTTGAGCCCTCTGGCCACGGCCAGACAACCCTCCTGTATAGCGGGGTCGTGGACGGTCACCCCTTTTTGCACCTCGCCCCAACGCACCTCAATCCGCCGACGGGATACCACCGCCAGGGCCTCGCCTTGCAGGCTGCATATCACATCGTTGGTCACTTCAATGCCAGACAGGTACTCCTGCAGCATGGGATTGGGCACCCGGGGTAGGTAAAAGGCCAACTCCTCGGCGTCGGCTATTTTGTGGGTGTGTTGCGAAGCGCTGCCCTGCCGAGGCTTGAGGAACAGGGGATAACCCACCTCCTCTGCCAGGACTTGGTCCGGCTCCCAGCATCGTCCCACGTCCAGGCCCATCTCGGCGAAAAACCGGTTGGTCCGCATCTTGTCGCCGGTGATGGCCGCGGGCTCCGGTTCTATCACCACCGCGGCGGCGCCGGCCGCCTTTATCGCTTCCTTCTTGGCGGCCAACACCGGAATGTCGTAATCGGTCAGCGGAAAAACCAGATCAACCTTTTCCTTTTGGCAGATGTCGAGTATTTCCCCCACGAATTCAGGCGAGTCGGTGCGAGGCACCAGGTAGGGTCGGTCTACTATGTTGTAGGCAGGCGCCAAGCGGTCGATGTCGGTACCAATGATATTGCCCGTGAGGCCCAGGGCAGTATAGGCATCCCTAAAGGCGTGGACCAACTCCACTCTGCGGCCCACGCTGGTGAACATAACGTTCATGGTTTTCGCGGTTGCCTGCATATGAATTTCAGCTTTCGCTTAGGAATAAAGAAGGCACAAAACATGGTCCAAAAACACCGGGCCGCTCCTTCTTGGCGGAAAAAATTGGACCTTGCGTCCAACCAGCCGCTGCCAACCGCCAACCGCACGGGAACCATTAAGAAGGTTACGGCATCACTAGCTAAGGCAGCCCACGATGACCTTGATTTCATCCTCGCTTAGTTCCGGATAATTGCCGCAGTAGAAACCGGCCTGGCCGATGAAGTCGGTGCCCGGCAGGTCGTATTTTTGGTCCGCGTACTTGCGGTAAAAGGGCTGCTTGCATATATTGCCCGCGATCATGGGACGCACTTCCACCTCAGCCTCCTGGAACCGGGCCAGGTACTTGGCGCGGAGTTCGGGGGAGGCGCAGACGATCGGCACGGCGAAGCTGGACAGCTTCAGGATGTGACCGTGTTTAAGCGCCTTGAGCTCGTCGTTGGCCGAAAAGGCCCGCTCGATGGCCAGGTAGTTTTTCTCGCGCAGGTTCACGTTTTCCTGGATGTGCTTCAGCTGGTGAAGGCCCAGGAAGCCGGTGATCTCGGTGGGCCGCAGGTTGTAGGCCAGGTCGTAAAAGGTGTATTTGGACTCGAACTCCGAGGCCACTCCGTACTTGTCCCGCCAGCGCTTTTGGGCTGCCGGGTCCAGGTTGCGGTCCCAGCCGTTGGCCCGGGAGATCACCAGCATCTCGTGCAGCTCGTCGTCGTCGGTGCAGATCATGCCGCCTTCGATGGTGGACAGGTGGTGGGCCACGTAAAAGGAGAAGGTGGCGGCCAGGCCGAAGTTGCCCGCCTTGCCCGCGGGCAGCTCGGTGCCCAGGGACTCGCAGTTGTCCTCCAACAGGATGATGCCCCGCTGGTCGCACAGGTCCCTGATTTTGTCCAGGTCGCCGGTGAAGCCCAGGGCGTTGGTGATGAACAGGCACTGGAGCGGCTGGTCTTTCAGGCGCTCCTCAAGTTCGCGGGAGGTGACGTTGATGAACTCCGGCGAGCAATCCACCGGCACCGGGGTTAAGCCGAATTGCATCAGGGGCATGACGTTGGTGGACCAGGTGAGGCCGGAAAAACCCACAGCTTCGCCCCGGCGCAGCCGCCCCAGGTTCAGCAGGGATTGCAGCAGGCAGAGGTTGGCGCTGGCCCCGCTGTTGAAGCAAACCCCGTATTTGCGGCCTTGATATGCGGCGAAGCTGGTTTCAAACTCCCGGCATTGGGAGCCCATGCTGAATTTACTGGACCCGCGCAAAAAATCGCACAGGCCCTCTATGGCTTCTTTTTCTTTGAAAAACGTCTCTTTATTAAGAGGAATCACGTTTTAAAACCCCCTAGCCTTATTCACCAATGTGTTTGCTCGTTGCAGGGAGCGGTCGAAACCAGATGCAAAAAATAATGGGGCCAGAACCGCTACGCCGCGCCCTCGGGCGGCGGAAATTCAACTCTGTCGCGTCTGGCGGTAAAGCTCAATGGTTTTCCGGAGCCCGTCTTCCAACTGGGTGGTGCACTGGAAACCGAACTCGGCCTTGGCCCGTTTGGCGCTCACCCTGCGGCGAGGCTGGCCGTCGGGCTTGCTGGGGTCCCAGCGAATCTCGCCCTTGAAGCCGGTCAGTTCCACGATCAGCTCCACCAGGTTTTTGATGGAGGTCTCCGAGTCGCATCCCAGGTTGATGGGATCGGAGCGGTTGTAAAGCTCGGTGGCCAGGAGGATGCCTTCGGCCGCGTCCTCCACGTACAAAAATTCCCGGGTGGCCTTGCCCGTGCCCCACACCTCTATGAATTCGGCCCCCTGGTCCATGGCGTCGAAGCACTTCTTGATCAGGGCGGGAATCACGTGGCTGGTCTCGGGGTTGAAGTCGTCCCCCGGCCCGTAGAGGTTGGCGGGCAGCAGGAAAATGGAGTTGAAGCCATACTGCTGGCGGTAGGCCTGGCTCTGCACCAGGTACATTTTCTTGGCCAGGCCGTAGGCCGCGTTGGTCTCCTCGGGATAGCCGTCCCAAAGGTTATCTTCGTCAAAGGGGATGGGCGCGAACTTGGGATAGGCGCACACCGTGCCCAGGGCCACGAACTTCTCTATGCCCCGGCGGCGCGCCACTTCCATGGCCTGCACCCCCATCATCAGGTTGCTGTAAAAATGGGTTCCCGGGCGCTTGCTGTTGTCCTGGATGCCGCCGCAGACCGCGGCCAGGTGGATCACTATCTGGGGGTCGGCGTCCTCATAGGCCCGCTCCACGCCCTCCATGCTCACCAGGTCGTAGTTGGCGCTACGGGGCACGAAGATGTCCCGGCAGCCGCGCTCCTTGAGCTTTTTCACCAAGTGACGGCCCAGAAAACCGGCCCCGCCGGTGACCATCACTTTTTTATCGGCAAAGAAGGACATCGCCTACTCCGCCTTGAGGGCGGCCATGTCCGCTTCCACCATCATCTTGACCAACTCGTGGAACTTCACCTTGGGCTCCCAGCCCATCTTTTCCTTGGCCTTGGTGGGGTCGCAGCGCAGGTACTCCACGTCGGCCGGGCGGAAGTAGCGGGGATCGATCTCCACGTACTCGCGCCAGTCCAGGCCTACCGAACTGAAGGCCTCTTCCACGAACTCGCGCACGCTGTGGGTCTCGCCGGTGCCGATGACGTAGTCCTCGGGATCTTCCTGCTGGAGCATCATCCACATGGCTTCCACGTAATCCCCGGCGTAGCCCCAGTCGCGCTTGGCGTCCAGGTTGCCCAGGTACAGCTTGTCCTGCAGGCCCTTCTTGATGCGGGCCACGGCGTGGGAGATCTTGCGGGTGACGAAGGTCTCGCCGCGCCGGGGGGACTCGTGGTTGAACAGGATGCCGTTGACCGCGAAAAGGCCGTAGCTTTCGCGGTAGTTGATGGTGATCCAGTAGGCGAACACCTTGGAGCAGGCGTATGGGCTGCGGGGATGGAAGGGGGTGGTCTCCTTTTGGGCGTCGGCGTCGGTCTGGCCGAACATCTCGCTGGAGCTGGCCTGGTAATAGCGGGCCTTCACCCCCAGTTGGCGCATGCCTTCCAGGATGCGCAGGGCCCCCAGGGCGGTGGTGTCGGCGGTATATTCGGGAATCTCGAAGCTCACCTTTACGTGGCTCTGGGCGGCCAGGTTGTAGATCTCGTGGGGCTGCACGGTCTGCAAAATCTGGTTCACCGAGGAAGAGTCGGTGAGGTCGCCGTAGACCAGCTTGAATTGGGCGTCATGCTCCCAGGGAGGCTGAAAGATGTGGTCGATGCGGCTGGTGTTGAAGGAACTGGAACGGCGGATGATCCCCCATACCTGATAGCCTTTTTTTAGTAGCAGCTCGGCCAGGTAAGAACCGTCCTGGCCGGTCACACCGGTAATCAGCGCGCGTTTGGCTTCGGGCATGAGTGCCTCCCACGGTCTTTTCTAAAAAATCCGCCCGTAGGCGGCAAGGGTTATTAAAAAACATTTCTAGGTACTTAGTATCTGTTTTGAGCCCAAAATCAAGGCTAAATTGATTCTAGGTGCTGCACTAATTTTTGTCCAGGTTGAATTAGCCCGAAAAAGAGCCGGTCATCGGCGAACAAGGTTCGCCAAGGCATCCTCCGGAGACCGACGCATCGACCAGAGCTGCCTAGTCCCGGCAGGCGCGGCGGCATCACTCCTCCCTCCCCCGGGTCGCCCAGGCCTCGGAGGCAAGGACAAGCCTAAATGCTTCTTGCTTAGGCCAAACACCCGAGGCTAGAATTGGGCCACGGAGTTGGGCCCTCGCACCAGCAAAAGCGGGCGTCCCGCGGGCGATCGTTTTAAAACTAGTCTCCTCCTCTCCTAATAAATGCGGCTTTGGGCCAGGCCCGCTCCGCCGTTTTATTTTCGGACCTCTAATTATCCTTACCAAGGAGCCCTCTTGTGACCCATGCCGGCAAACCGCAGATAACCCTGCTAGTGGTTACGTGGGACGGCTTCACAGACTGTTGGGACCCCTTTTTTAGGCTCCTGCAAGCATACTGGCCCCATTGTGATTACCCCATCGCCTTGACCACCGAGCGGGAGGACTATTCCTTCGCCGGGCTGGACATCGCCTCCTGCAGAGTGAACCAGCACCGCAGCGGCCGTTTGACTTGGTCCGAAGTCGTCATTTTGGCCCTGGAGCATTGCGTAGCCACCGACTTGGTGCTTTTCATGCTGGACGACTTTTTCATCAGCGGCCCGGTAGACCAACCCACCATCGAGCGGTGCGCCGACCTGATGAACAAGCACGACCATTCCTGTATCACCCTGACCAACCACGACCGGAAGAGGACATACCGCCCTACTGAAAATCCCCTGTTGAGCAGGATCGACGATTTCTCCCCTTACCGAGTGACTACATCACCGTCCCTTTGGAAAAAAGAGGCTTTGCTGCGCTATCTGAAGCCCGTCGAAAATGCCTGGATGTTCGAGAAATTCGGTACCAGGCGGAGTTACCGCATCAAAGACTCCTTCTATCGGGTCAACGAAAGCGCCCTCCGCCAGGACCACGACGAGGTCATACCCTATTTTTGGACCCAAGAGGCCGACACGGGCATAGTCAAGGGAAAGTGGCAGGCGGGGATCGAGGAGCTTTTCAACCGTGTGGGTATCAAAGTAGATTACTCAGTGCGGGGTTACTACCGTAGGCTTCCCTGGGTGCTGAACAAACTCTACCTAGCCCAAAAAATGCTGGAAAATCCCGGAGCCACCATCGCGGGCCTGTTGGGCCGTCCCTGACCCGGCTCCAGAGTCCATGCCAAGCAAGGAGCAAACCCCGAGCGCATCGTGCCTTACGACCCCACCAAAACCCCGGCATGGGAAGCCGTCTTTTTCGCCGCGCTGACGGTGGCGCCCTTCATGTTCGGCTCGGTGTACCCCTGGGCCTACGGCCTGCTGGAGATGGCGGTGCTGTCCGCCCTGCTGCTGCTCCTTTGGCGCGGCGCTTGGGCAAAGGGCGCGCGGCAGGGCCTCTGGGGATGGGGACTGGCCTGCCTGGCGGGCCTGGTGTTCCTGGCCGGGCTGCAACTGCTGCCCCTGCCTCCGGCGCTGGTGAAGCTTCTGGCTCCCGGCAGCTACGCCATGTGGCAACCGGAGTCCCTGCCCACCGCCCAGGCCGCGCCCGCCCTGCTGCCCCTGAGCCTCTACCCCTTTGCCACCGCCAACCAGGGGCTGCTCCTGCTCACATACTTGGTCGCCACGGTCCTGGCCGCCTTGGCCACCCGGCGGCGGCAAGGCGCCCGGCCGGGCGGGACGCCTTTTTCCTTCGGCCTATTGCTGGGGGTCGGCTTTTTGCTGGCGGCCGTGGCCATCATTCAGCTCGGCCTGGACGCCAAGGCCATCTACGGCTTTTTCAAGCCCCGTCATTCCTCTCAGTTCCTGGGCTCTTACGTGAACTACAACCACTTCGCGGGCTACATGGCCATGGTGGTGCCCCTGGGCCTGAGCCTTTTGGCCAGGGACCTCTTCCGGGGCGGGCGCCGCGCCAACCACGGGCGGATGCTGGTGGTGGGGATCGCCCTGGTGGTCATGATGGCCGCGGTCTTTTTGTCGCGCTCCCGGGGGGGAATCATCACCCTGCTCTTGGTCATGGCCCTGCAGGTGTTGCTGCTTCTGGCCATAGGCCGGGCCTGGAGGATTAATCGCTACACGGTGGGCCTGGTGCTGTGCCTGGTTCTCCTGTTGGGCATATCCAGCCAGGTCACCGACTGGTCGCGCACCCTGCCCCGCTTCCAGGCCCTGTTTCTTCAGAACCCCACCGACAACCTGCGCTGGAAGCTGTACAGCGACGTGGCGCGCATGGGCAACCAGCTTCCCCTGACCGGCTCGGGCCTGGGCACCTTCTCCGTGGCCTATCCCGCCTACAAAACCCTGCAACGCCAGGGCCTGTTCAACCACGCCCACAACGACTACCTGGAGTACCTGGCCGAGATGGGCTGGCCGGGCCTGCTCCTGTTCCTGGGCTTCGCGGCATGGGTGCTGACGCGGGGGGGGCGGATCATCCTGCTGGCCCTGTCCCGGCGCGCCAGGGGCGACCCGGCCCTCATCGAGCGGGCTCTCTTGCTCACCGGCAGCCTGGGCGGGGTGGCGGCCTTGCTCATCCACGGCCTAACCGACTTCAACCTGCGCATACCCGCCAACGCCCTCACCTGGTTCGCCCTGTGCGGCATCACCGTGGGCCTGGCCCGCTGGGACGCGCCCCGCTCCGGCGATTAGGCCCTGCGCGCCCTCAGGGCGCGGGCAACAGCCAGGCCCGCGTCTCCAGCGGCCCCAGGAAAAAGCGCATCTGGCCGCCTACCGTGGGCAGGCTTCCCCCGGACCACAAGCTACGCACCGCGCCGCTCAGCCCGCTGAGAGCCACCTCGGTGCGATAGGCCGTGGTGTTCACCGCCAGGATCAGACGGCCCCCCGGACCATCGGACCAGCCGGTGCGCACCGCCGGGCCGCCGCCGGGATCGGCCTTTACCCGGCCCAGGTGGGTGAGGCCCACGCCTGGGGGCAGGCCGGGGGTCAGGGGGAGCCAGGCCCGCAAGGCGCTCAGGCGCCGGGAGAACAGCCCGAAGGCCTGCCTGAGCGCCGGGTCCTTGCTGAAGAAGCGCCAATGAAAAACCAGCAAGCCCTGGGCCCCGGAGGCCAGGGCCGAAGCGCCCAGGGCCTGAGCCTCCTGGGGGGTGGGCAAACGGGGCCAGCCCTGGGCCGCCTCTTTACCCCCGCCGAAGCCCTGCAACACCGCCCAGACCTGGCCGCCGGGGCGCACCTGGCCCCTGGCCCGCAGGATGCTGTCGGCCAGCCAGTTGAAGGGCTGGGAGGGCACGGGGTACTGATCCATGAACACCGCGTCATACGCCCCGGCGTAGCGGGTCACCGCTTCGGGGCGCACCATGGCCGTGACCAGGCGCACCCAGGGGAGCTGGGAGAGAAGCGCCTTGCGGGCGGCCAGGAGGCGGTCCAGGGAATAGGAGCGTATCTCCGGCTCGTCTTCCAGGTACAGAGCCAGAGGGCGCAGCTCCACCGGCAGGCGGCCCAGGGCCTTGATAAGCGCCCCCAGGTTGCCGGGCTGGGTCGAGGCGTACAGAATCACCCGGAGCCCCAGCCCCTGGGCCTTGGCCAGCACGGCCTCCAGGTTTTGAGGCTTGGCCCCGAGGATCACCGTATTGAAGCCCAGGGCCGCCGCCGGCTCCATGGCCTCGGGGGACAGGTACACCCCCCAGGGGAACGGCTGCTCGGGCCAGGGCTGGGCGGGGGTGAGGGCGCTCGGCCCCGGCACCTTTTGCAAACCGACCCCGCGCAGCATCAGGCGGCTGGAGCTGTGGTTGCGGATGGCCACCACCTCTCGACCGTCCGCCGGGGCCCGGCCCTCAATCACCAGCTCCTGCCAGCCGCCCACCACGCAGTGGGCGTCCAGGCGGTGTTCCACGCCCCAGAGGTTGAGCCACAAATAGTGGTCGTTTACGAAATCCTGGCGGCGCAGGGACAGGCGCAGGCGATACAGCGCCCCCGGCTCCAGGCGGAGCGGACGGCTGACCAAGGCGGCCGGGGCCTTGCCGGTGAACACCGCGCAAACACCCTCGCCGGGGAAGGGGCGCTCCAGGGTCAGGCCGCCCAGGGCCAGGCTCTGGCGGGTGGCTTGGGTGTCCCAGGCCGGGGAGCCCAGGGCCAGCTCCGGGCCGGGCGGGGACGGCGGAGCGCTGGCCGGGGCGCAGGCCCCCAGCAGGGCCAGGGCCGTCAGCGCGGCCAAGATCAGCAGTAGGCGGCGGGGCACGGCGGCACCTCCCTAGGAATGCGTATGCTTCTATTTATGGCATAATGCAGGGGTGATTGTCTGCCACGGCCAACGAGGAGTCTTATGCGGGGCAAATTCGGCGCAGCATTGGTGATCCTGGTCCTGGCCCTGACCCTGGCCGCCTGCGGAGGCAAGAAGGCCCCGGAGGCGGAGCCGCCCGCCACGCCGGAGGCCGCCGCCACGCAAGAAATCGCTACCGCGCCGGAAACGGCCGCCGCGCCGGAAACGGCACTCCCGGAAAAAAACATCTGCCTGTACCTTTTCTGGAGCCACGCCCCTGAAACCGCCCAAGAGTTGCTGGCCCAGGTGCAAAAGGGCCAAAAGTTCTCCCTGGCCGCCCGCGAGATCATGAAGCCCCTGCCCGAGGGCGCGGCCCGGCTTAACGCCACCTGCATGCCCCCCAACCAACTGGACCCCATCCTGGCCCAGCACCTGCAAGAGCTGGAGATCGGCCAGACCAGCTTTTTGTTCGACTACCAGGACGGCACCGCCCTGGTGATGCGCACCACCGACCAATATTGGCGGCAGGGGGCCGAGCTGTTCAAGCAGGGCGATTACGTCCAGGCCGAGGCCAGCCTGCGCCGCCACTTGGAGCTGCACCCCGACGCCACCGCCGTGTGGCAGGCCCTTTCCGAGGCCCTGGCCGCCCAGGGCAAGAACGACCAGGCCCTGGAGGCCCTGAACCAGGCCCTGCTCTACGCCCCGGACAACCCGGCCATACTCAACGACCAGGCCACCCTGCTGGCCCGTGTGGGCCGCCGGGCCGAGGCGCTCACCGTGTACGAGCGGGCCCTCGGCCTGGCGCCGGGCAGCCCCCTGTTGATGCACAATCTGGCCTGGGCCCTGCTGGAGCAGGACCAGGAGCTGAGCCGAGCCCAGGAGCTGGCCACTCAGGCGGTGCGCCTGGAACCACAGCAGCCCCGCTTTTGGGATACCCTGGGGCGCATCCAAAAGGCGCGGGGTGAGTACGCCGAGGCGGTGATCAGCCTGCACCGCGCAGCCAGCCTGGGAGCCCAAAGCCAGGGCAACCAGCAGGACCTCACCGACGCCCTGCTCAAGCTGCCGCCCGAGGTGGTGTCCCGCCTGAGCAAAAGCATGCAAGCGCCGCCCACGGCCAAGCAGGCCAAGGCGACGGCTCCGGCCAAAACCGCCCCGCCTCAGAGCGGCGACCCCATGGGTGCCGGGGCCACGCCCATGCCCATGCCGCCCCAGGCCAAGCAAGCGACTCCCTCTCCCGCCCCGGCTCCGGCTCCGGCCGCCCAGGAGGCCCCGCCCCAAGCGGCGAACCCCCAGGCCAAGCTGCCCGCGCCCGCGCCCATCGTGCCCGGCTATTACATCCTGGTGGGGTCTTTCCGCACCGACCAGTTGGCCGCCAACGAGATGCACCGCTGGCGGCGCAGGGGCCAGGCGGTGTGGATGGAATGGAAGCAGGTGTCGCACAAGGGCGACTGGGTGCGGGTGATGCTGGGGCCCTACCAGAAGCGGGACGACGCCGTGCAGGACGCCCGCACCTTCCGTCAAAAGGGCTTTATCAAAAGCTACCGCATTCTGGAAAAATAGGCGCTCCGCCGGGGCGGGCTCAGACCATAAAGCTTTTCACCTGGGCGATGATGAACTCCACCTGCTCGTCGGTGAGGGCGCAGTGCATGGGCAGGGAGAGTATCTGGCCGCACACCTTTTCCGTGACCGGCAGGGAGGCGGAGGCCAGGCCTTGGTAACGGCTGTGCTGATGGTTGGCCGGGTAGTTCACCGCGGTCTCGATGTCCTGGGCCTTCAGGTGCTCGATGAGCCCGGCCCGGCGGCCCTCCAGCACCCGCATGGTGTAGAGGAAAGGCACCACCCGGCCGTAGTCCATGGGTAGCAGGGCCAGGCCGGGGACACCGGCAAAGGCTTGGTCGTAGCGCTTGGCGATCTCCTGGCGGCGGGCGAAAAAGGCCGGGGCCTTCTTGAGCTGCTCCAGGCCCACCAGGGCATTGAGGTTGCTCATGTGAAAGCGCCAGCCCTGCGTGACCACGTCGTAGGCCGAGCGGCTGGGCGGGCCGCCCTGGGTGGCCTGGGGCCGCTCCATGCCCAGGCCGCGCATGAGCCCGGCCCGGCGGGCGCTGTCCGCATCCGGGCAGACCAAGGCTCCGCCCTCGCCGCAGGTGATGTTCTTGAGCGAGTCGAAGCTGAAGCACACCAGGTCACCCTGGGCCCCCACCTTCTTTCCGCCGAAGGAGCTGCCAAAGGCGTGGGCCGCGTCTTCCACCACCCGTAGGCCCCGAGCCTTGGCCCAGGCGTGCAGCGCGGTCAGGTCGCCGGGGTTGCCCGCGTAGTGCACCGGCATCACCGCCTTGGTGCGGGGAGTGATGCGCCGGTCCGCGTCGTCCAGGTCCAGGAGCAGGTCGGCCTCGCGCACCTCGCAAGGCACCGGCTTGGCTCCCACGGCGGTGACGGCCTGGAAGCTGGCCACAAAGGTGAGCGAGGGGAGCAGCACCTCGTCGCCGGGCTGAAGGTCCAGGCAGGCCAGGGCCAGGTGCAGGGCGGCGGTGCCGGAGTTGAGGCACACCACCGGGCGCGAACCCGCGCCCAGGAAATCGGCCAGGGCCTTTTCCAGCTCCACCACGTTGGCCGAGTGGCCGAAGTAGGCCATTTTGAGGCCCCGCTCCAGGGCGTCCAGCTCCTCGGGTCCGGTGACCGGCTGCGATACGCGGATCATGCTTTGTTTCTCTCCCGCCGGGGTGATTGGATCAAGATACATCGTGCGGGTTTAGGCTACAAGGGCCTCGGCCAGGACCCTGACTGGTGGGCTGGAGAAGATAAGGGATTGTTGGGTTTCGCTTCGCTCTACCCAACCTACGCTATCCCTGAGGCGAAAAAACAAACCGTGTAGGTTGGGTAGAGGGCGCAGCCCGAAACCCAACAATTCATTTAGACGCGACCCAGCGGCCCTCCATGTCCCACGCCCACTCCGCCTGGGGGAAGGCGAAGATCACCACGTCGCATCTCCCCAGAGATGCTCCTCGTGATGACAGCTATTACTGGATTGAGAATAACAGAGATTGCTTCGTCGCTACGCTCCTCGCAACGACAAGGGGACTCTTAGCGGGTTCGCCAGGTGTTCGTGGGTTAGGCGTCCGGCGAGCGAAAGGCGCAGCTGTAGCCAGGCCTACAGCGAGCCTTGAGCGATGCCGGCAACACAGCCCACGGGCAGCTGGCGAAGCCGCGCAAAAAAACGGCGGCCTCACTGTGAGACCGCCGCCGCGAGGGGATTGTGCAGAGCTACTTATAGCAGCAGAACACCTTGCTTTGTAGGATCTCCACCTTGTCGTTCAAAAAGCGAGAGTTGTAGCCGCCGTTGCGCAGGATGTTGTAGCCCATCTCCGCGCGCAAGCCGGTGCGGCAGTGGGTGATGATCTCCTTGTCCTTGGGCAGCTCGCCCAGGCGGGCGCTGAGCTCGTCCACCGGGATATTCTTGGCCCCGGGGACCATGCCTCCGGCGGCCTCGGCCCGGGTGCGCACGTCCAGGATCATCACGCCCTTAGGCTGGTTGCGCACGATGTTCATGAACTCGTCGCCGGTGATCTCTCCCGGGTGGGGACGGGGCAAGTAGAAGATCTTGGTGCTCACCATATCCCGCTGGATGGGGCCCTTGTCCTTGACCCAGCCGTTGTAGCCGTCCTTGAGCACGGCCACGTTGTGGTAGCCCCAGGAGCCGATCTGCTTGGCGATGTCCTTGAGGCCGTCCAAATCGGTGCCGTCGGAATACAGCACTATGTAGGCCTTGCGGTCCAGGGGGAACTGCTCGCGCTGGGAGATGACCTTGTCCTTGGCGATGGCCACCGCGCCCTGCACGTGGCCCTTCTTGGCGGCCTCGACCCCACGGGTGTCGATGACCACGATGTAACCCAGGCGCTTACTCACGAAATCAGAGGTGGTAAGGATCGGGTTACCGGCTTTCGTCCAAGCGGGGATGCCGGCGTGGAAGACCTTGACGTTGGTGTAACCGTTCTTTTCCGCCAACCTGGCGGCCATGGGCGAGAGCACTCACCTGAAGCCCTGGCAGTAGAAGATCACCAGTTGGCTCTTGTCCTTGGGAAGCTTGCCCATCATGTCGGGCATCTTGGGGAAGGGCATGTTGATGGAAGTGGGGATGTTGCCCTCGTTGAAGCGGATGGGCGGGCGCGAGTCCACCAGGGTGTACTTGCCCTTGGCCGGTCCCTGGGCCACCAAAGCGGCCAGGGCCTTGGCATCGATAAGCTGGCTCTCGGGCACCTTGATCACCGGCTTGGCCACGATGGCGGTGGCCACAAAGTCCGAGCCCTCTTTCTTGTAGGTGACCTGCACGGGAATGGGCTTTTTGAGGGCCTTGATGTTGGGGACGTTGGTCACCGTGGTCTGGGGGGTGAACTTGAGGATGATGTTCTTGCCCGGAGCGACCTCAACCGAGATGGACTTGGCCTTGCCCGAGCGGCTTTGGAAGTCGCCGGCCACCACGTTTTTCATGTCCTTGATCTCGGTGTGGCACTTCAGGCACTTTTTGTCGGCCATCACCTCGGCCCGGGCCGGTCCGGCCAGGGCAAAGGAGGCCGTCACCCCGGTGGCCAGCAATACGGCCAACCAGGATGCGCGCCTTAAGGCTTTTGCAATCATGTGAATACCTCCGTGATTGATATTGGGGACATGCCGGAGCGGCTGCCAACTCCGTCCCGGCCTGTAAACTGCGGCTTAACGCCTGCTCACTTTCGGGAGGCAAAGCGGCATATATGGACAGAGCAACACCCATGCCAGTATCGCGTATATCTCTTATTTGCCTGATTTTCGGTTGATTATCCCAATGCATCGCCCCCAATCCACCCCAGACAAGGGAACTTTGTGTTAAGTTTTTTAACAGTCGTTAAGAGGGACGGGCTATACTGAACGCCTACTATACCGCTGGAGTAGCTTTAGATTCCAGCCGCCCGGCCGGGGACAAGGGCGATTTTGTCATTGAAATGCCGGGGATATACCCTCTGACCCCGCCGCGCCATGGGCCTGGGCCACAGCGGAAGCGCGGCCGGTGGTTGGCAATTGGCAGGTGTTTTGCTTTTATCAGGAGCGGGCTAGGATAACCGGCCGGCCCCCGGACCGGGCCTGTGCCTGCAACTAATTGTTTATTTGAGACTATCGCCGACACTCGGCCTGAAAAACCATGTTAACGGTTAACTGTAACCTTAACATTTATTAATTAACACCAGGCGGCGCACTATGGATTTGACCCCCTATTGGAAGACGGTGATGGACACCATGCAGGACGGCCTGCTGGTGGTGGACGACTTCGGCTCCATCGTGGCCATGAATCCGGCCGCCGAAGACCTCACCGGCTATGCCCAGACCGAACTGGTGGGCCAGAGCTGCAAGGTGCTCAACTGCACCGGGTGCAGCATCGTGGGCCAGGGGGCGGGGGCCAAGTGGTGCCAACTGTTCGTGGACGGCTCGGTAAGGGCCAAGCGCTGCACCATCACCAACAAGGACGGCCTCCAGGTTGACGTGATCAAGCGGGCCTCGGTGCTCAAGGACGAGCACGGCCAGGCCCTGGGCGCGGTGGAGACGCTCATCGACATCAGCGAGCTGGCCAAGAAGGAGCAGGAGATCACCGACCTACGCCGCACCCTCAGGGGCCAGGAGGACGGCCGCTACGGCATCCTGGGGCGCAGCGAGGCCATGCAGCGCCTGTTCGACCTGGTGGAGAACGTGGCCTCCAGCGAGGCCCCGGTACTTATTCACGGGGAAAGCGGCACCGGCAAGGAGCTGGTGGCCCGGGCCATCCACCAGTTGGGCCCCCGCCGCGACGAGCCCTTCATCAAGGTGAACTGTGCCGCCCTGAACCAGAGCCTTTTGGAGAGCGAGCTGTTCGGCCACGTGCGCGGGGCCTTCACCGGGGCCGAGCGGACCAGGGTGGGGCGCTTCGAGGCGGCCCACGGGGGAGACATCTTCCTGGACGAGATCGGCGACGTGCCCCTGGCCACCCAGGTCAAGCTTTTGCGCGTTCTGGAAAACCGGGAGATCGAGCGGGTGGGCGACCACCAGCCCATCGAGGTGGACGTGCGCATCATCACCGCCACCAACCAGGACCTGGACAGCCTCATCGCCAGGGGCGAGTTCCGCGAGGACCTTTTCTACCGCATCAACGTGGTGCCCCTGAACGTGCCGCCCCTGCGGCGGCGTTTGGAGGACGTGCCCCTCATCGCCCACCACGGCATCCAGCGCATCGCACTAAAGAGCGGCAAGCCCATCAGCGGGGTGACCCCCGGCGCCATGGAGCGCCTGCTGGCCTACTCCTGGCCGGGCAACGTGCGCGAGCTTATCAACGCCATCGAGTACGCCTTCGTGCTCTGCCCCGGCGGGCTCATCGCCGCCGAGCACCTGCCCCCCAAGATCGCCGGGGGCCAGACCGCCCCGGCCCACCGCCGGGGTAGGCCCTCCCTGGACCGCCAGCACCTGGTGGAGGTGCTCAGGCAGTGCGGGGGCAACCAGTCCCAGGCCGCTCGGGTGTTGGGGGTGAGCCGGGTCACGGTGTGGAAGCGCATCAAGGATTACGGCATAAATCTCAGAACCGATATTGTTTAAGCGGAATTGTTGGGCCTCGGGCTGCGCCCTCGACCACAACCTACACGTTATACATAATAATTATATACAGATAGTGTAGGTTAGGTTGAGCGAAGCGAAGCCTAACAAATGCCTTTTTCCCTCTTCCCCAATCCAGCCATAGCCGTCATCACGAGGAGCATCTTGGAAAAGATGCGACGTGGTGATCTTCGCTTTCCCCCGAGCGGGACGGGTGCGTGGCCTGGAGGGCGGTTGGGCTTTGTTTGGTTAGCAGAGGCATGACAAGGGAAATGGAAGATGGCCATGTCGCGGCGGGAGCACCGTCCTGTTTTTCCCAACCCTTGCCTCCGCCGCTCCTCGCCATGACGGCTATTGGCTGGATAATGGGGGCGGATCGGGTGTGGCCTGTCCGGACGTTGACGCCGGGGGTAAAAATCTTCCTTGAATATGATTTGTTGGGTTTCGCTTCGCTCTACCCAACCTACGCTATTGTCCCCCATGATTGGTGTAGGGGCGGGGTTTATCCCCGCCCTCCCCACCGTTGCGGGGGCATCATCTGAGAACAGAGATTGCTTCGTCGCTACGCTCCTCGCAACAACAAAGGAATTAGCGGCACAGCCAGGGAGCGCCAGGCAAGGCGCTCGGCAAGCGAAAGCCGGAGGCGTAGTTTATCTACGTCGAGGCTTGAGCGCCGCCGACAACGCAGCATGGCGTTTCCTGGCGAAGCCGCGCGCATGCATTTCTGGTATTATGATGTAATACCTAAACCTCACCTCGGGGGACGATGATGCGCGTATGGTTGATGCTCCTGGCCCTCCTGGCCGCCCTGGCCTCTCCGGCCGCGGCCGCCGACCAACCCATTACCGTGGGGGTGTCCATCCCGCCCCAGGCCTGGCTGTTGAAGCAGGTGGGCGGCGAGTACGTGAAGCCCCTGATCCTGTTGCCCCCCGGAGCCAGCCCGGCCACCTACGAGCCCGGACCCCGCCAGTTGGCCGACCTCAGCAACGCCAAGCTTTACCTGGCAGTGGGCGTGCCCTTTGAGCGGGTGTTTTTGCCCCGGCTCAAGGCCAAGCTGCCGGGGCTCACCATCGCGCCCATGCAGGCGGGTATAAAGCTGCGCCGTTTGGAGGGCTCCCACCACCACGGCGGCAAGGAGCTGCCCGGCCACGGGGCCGGGGCGCCAGATCCCCACGTGTGGCTGGGGCCGCTCCAGGCCCAGGTGATGGCCGTCAACACCGCCCAGGCCCTGGGCGCCATCGACCCGGCCCATGCCGCTGCCTACCAGGCCAACCTCAAGAAGGTGCTGGCCGAGCTGGGCGAACTGAACGACGAGCTGGCCCGCACCCTGGCCCCCCTCAAGGGGCGCACCGTGCTGGTCTACCACCCGGCCTACGGCTATCTTCTGGAGGCCTACGGCCTGAAGCAGGAAGCGGTGGAGCTGGAGGGCAAGGAGCCCGGCCCCCGCCGCCTGGCCGAGCTGATCGACGAGGCCAAGAAGGACCACATCAAGGTGATCTTCGTGCAGCCCCAGTTCAACCCGGCCAGCGCGGCCACGGTGGCCCAGGCCATCGGGGGCGTGGTGGTAAGCCTGGACCCCTTGGCTTATGATTACATGAGCAACCTGCGGGTCCTGGCCGCCAAGATCGCCCAGGGCCTGCGCTAACTCCCGTCCGCCCCCAACCTCGGGACCAATATGCACGAACCGGCTCAGCTCGACCTTTTCTTCTCCCTGGTCCTGGCCCTGTTCTGGGAGGCCGCGCCCTTCCTGCTCCTGGGCTCCTTGGTGGGGGCGGTGGTGGAGTGCTACCTGAGCCGGGAGTTCCTGGCCCGCCACCTGCCCCAGGGCCGGGTGGGCGCGGTGTTCCTGGGCCTGGGCGCGGGCATGATCCTGCCAACCTGCGAGTGCGGGGTGGTGCCGGTGGTGCGCCGGTTGCTGGACAAGGGGGTGCCGCCCACCACGGCACTCACCTACATGCTGGCCGCCCCGGTGATAAACCCGGTGGTGCTCATCTCCACCTATGTGGCCTTCCAGGGCCAGCTCTCCATGCTCCTGGGCCGGGTGGTGCTGGTGGCCATAACCGCCGGGGCAGTGGGCTTCTACTTCAGCCGCCGCTCCATAGCCGACATCGTGCGCCCCACCGCGCCGCTGCCTGGCCAGGCCCAGATTCAGCCCCTGGGCGTCATGCTCCCCGCCGAGCCACATCCGGCGGGCTGCGAATGCGGCTGCGGCCACGACCACACCACCGGGCAAAAGGGCATCAAGCAGGTACTGGTGCGCACCGCCGAAGAGTTCATGCACATGTCCCTGTATCTGCTGGCCGGGGCCCTGGCCGCGGCGGCCAGCAAGGCCTTCTTGCCGGTGTCGGTGCTCACCGCGGTTCAGGACAACCTGCTTTTGTCGGTGGTGGCCCTCATGGCCCTGGCCGTCCTGCTCTCGGTGTGCTCCGAGGCCGACGCCTTTGTGGCCGCCTCCTTCCTGGGCTTCCCGCCCGCGGCCCAGCTATCCTTCATCGCCCTGGGGCCCATGCTGGACCTCAAGCTGTTGGCCATGTTCGGGGGGGCCTTCCGCAAGCGGGTGGTGCTGGTGCTGGCCGTGCTGCCCACGGTGCTGGTGTTCGTGCTCTCCATCGTCTGGGGGTGGCTGTGGTGGTAGTAAGACCCAACCGCCTGTTCGCCTCCCTGGAGGCCCTGATCCTGGCCGGGCTGGGCCTGTTCATGCTCACCCTGTCCTTCAGCCAGGACTACTGGATGCTCCTGAACCCCAAGTTCCGCTGGCTCACCGGCAGCGCCGGGGGACTGCTGGCGCTGTGCGGCCTGGTGGCCGCCCTGGCCGCCGGACGCCGCTCCGGGCCGCTCAAGACCCTGGTCTTGGCCGCCCTGCTCATGGTGTGCCTGGCCTGGGACCAGGGAGCCTTTTCCCAGCCCGGCGTGGGGACCGATGCCGGGCCCTTCACCCACTCCCAAAAGGAGCGCATCGCCTCGCGGGTCACCCGTGACGGCCACGAGTACATCAAGATCAACCTGGCCGAGTTGTTCGTGCTGGCCGAAAAGGGCGACCAGGCCAAGCTGAAGCAGCGCTACGTGCTGCGGGCCCAGGTGGTGGAGACCCCCAACCTCAAGGGCAAGGGCCGGTTCGCCCTGGTGCGCCTCAGCGTGTACTGCTGCCTGGCCGACGCGGTGTGGGTTGGCTTTTTGGCCACCCCGGTGGACGGCGCCTTCCCGCCCATGGGCTCCTGGGTGGCGGTGTACGGCGCCCTGGAACTACGCCCCAATGCGCCGGAGAAAAGCGAGGCCCAGCTGGACAAGCGCACCAACCGGGTGAGCGCCATCAACCAGCGCTATCTGTTCAAGGCCGACAAGGTGATGCCCATACAACCCCTGGCCGTGCCCTATATGTTCGAGATACGGCCCGAGGAGCCTTACGCCTATTAGGCGGCGTAGCCTGGCGGCCGGGGCGGCGTTATCGGCTGCGCTTGGGCCTCGGTGTAGGCCAAGCTACGGTGAAGTTCCTCTTGCCTCGCGCCCTGCCCTAGAGTTTGGCCTGTGGCCGATAATCCTGAAAAACAAACATCTCATGTCGTTGCGAGGAGCGGCCCTGCCGCGACGAAGCAATCTCTGCCCGACAGCAGGCATTCGCGTCTCTACACCGGCGCCCGAATGCTTTGCGGGCACCCGCACCGCATCCCTTTACCTACAGCAATAGCCGTCATCACGAGGAGTATCTCGGAAGAGATGCGACGTGGTGATCTTCCCCTTCCCCCGGGCGGGAGGGGTTGGGGCATGGAAGGTGGCGCGGTCGTGTCTGGTGAGCAAAGGCACGACAAGGGAAACGGAAGATGGCCACGTCGCGGCGGGACTGCCCCCCTCACCTGCCCAGCCCTTGCCTCCGCCGCTCCTCGCCATGACCGCTATTGGCTTGAGGTAGAGGGCGGGCGGGTGTGCCCTGATCGGACATTGGTGCTTTCGCGGTAGCAACTCCTGCGAACCGAGATTGCTTCGTCGCTTTACTCCTCGCAACGACAAAGATTTCCATTTTTTAACCTGCTATTCCTCCTACCAGCGGCGCAGACCGGCAACCACCGCCCCTACTTCCCAGCCATCCCCTTGCCTCGCCACCCGCCAAAAGGTAAGGTGGCTTTTGCCCCTTGTGCCCTTGAACCTTTTTGGGGGAGGAGCCGGTGAACCCTGAAGAGCGGCGGCTGTTGGCGGTGACCTGTTTCGGCCACTTCCTTTCCCACTACAACATGCTGGTCTTCCCCTCGGTGGCCATGCCCTTGGCGGCCATGCTGGGCCTGCCCCTGGGTGCAGTGCTGCCCATAAGCCTCTACCAATACCTGCTCATGGGGGTCACCGCCCTTCCCTGGGGCCTGGCCTGCGACCGCTTCGGGGCCAAGCCGCTCTTGGTACTGTTCTTTTTGGGTGCCGGGATCAGCGGCCTGGTGGCCGCCCTGGTCATCACCGATCCCTTCCTGCTCACCTTGGCCCTGGCCGGGGTGGGCCTGTTCTCGGGCTGCTACCATCCCGCCGGGCTGGGCCTGGTGGCCCGGGGCATCACCCGCATCGCCCGGGGCATGGCCTACAACGGCATCTTCGGCAACCTGGGCCTGGGCGCGGCGCCCCTGTTCACCGGGGTGGCGGTGTGGCTGTGGGGGCCTCGGGCCGCCTTCGTGGTGCTGGGAGTGCTGAACCTCATGGGCTTCGTATCCATGGTGCTGCTTAGGGTGGACGAGCCCCAGCGGGCCCAGGGCCAAGAGGCCCGCAGCACCCAGGGCCTGGCGGGGCCGTTTTTGATCCTGCTGTGCGCCATGATGCTGGCCGGGTTCACCTACCGGGGCATGACCGTGACCCTGCCCGCCTATCTAGAGTTTCGCGGGCCCGAGCTCTTGACCTGGTTCCAGGCGGTGGGCGGGGCGGGCATCTCGGGCAACCTCATGGCCACCATCATCACCAGCGGCATCTTCACCATCGGGGCCTTCGGCCAGTTGGCCGGGGGCTGGCTGGGCGAGCGGGTGGACCCCCGCTGGGGTTACTTCAGCTTCCACGCCATAAGCTGGCCCGCGGTGCTTTTTATGGTCTGGGCCTCCAATTTGCCCCTGGCTCTCTTGGCCCTGGTCTACGCCTTTTTCCTCATCGGCATGCAGCCCATGGAAAACACCCTGGTCAGCCGCCTGAGCCCGCCCGCCTTCCAGCACACCGCCTATGGGGTCAAGTTCGTGCTCACCTTCGGCATCGGGGCCCTGGCCGTGGAACTGGCCGGGCTGGTGCAGACATCCTGGGGCCTCAGCTCGGTGTACCTGGGCATCGCCGGATTCACCGCCCTGGTGCTGGTGGCCATCCTGCTGTTGATCTCCCGCACCCCCAAAATGAACCCGGCCTGAGCGGGAGCTTCAGGCCGGACGGCGAGGCGTGGGAGGCAGGATCCCCGCCTAGAAGTAATAGGTCAGGGACAAGGTCCCGGCGGTGCGGGCCACGAAGGTGGCCTGCAAATCCAGGGTGAAGTGGGGGCTGATGGGAATGAAGGCCCCGGCCATGGGCATGTAGGGGTCCTTGTCCTTGAGGGTGAAGTCGGACCCTTCCCAGGTGTTGTCCTTATAGGCCCACTTGAGGTCGTAGCTGGTTTCGCTGTAGGTGTAGGCTATGCCGATATAGGGCGTGAACCAAGGGAAGGTCACATAGAATATGGCCGAAACGTCCACCTGCCAGTAGTCCACCGACCCCTCGTCCGAAGCCATCCAGGCAGACGAGGAGCCGGAGTCGTAGGAGAGCTTGCGGTCGTCGTAGCGCAGGTACTCAATGCCCAGGATCAACCCGCCGTCGTTGTCCCCGTACTCGATTACCTTGCCCTCCAGGCCCAGGGCCCACACGAAGTTGGTTTTGAGCTTCTCGGTGTCCGCGCCCGAGCCGCCGCCCTGGTACAGGCGGTTGCTCTCCAGCTTGCCGCCGGTGACCACGCCCAGCTTGGCGTAGACGTTGAAGCGGTCCATTATCCCGTAGGCGAACTTCATCATGTAGAACTGGTCGTTCTTGATCTTGAAGTCCCAGGAGGGATCGTGGAGGGTGAGGTGCTCGCCCATGCTGTTGCGGTAGTTGTAGGAGTCCTGGCGCTTGAACTCCTGCTGGGCCATCCAGGTGGCGTTGAAGGACACGGCGAACTGCCCCTTGCGCACCATCTGAGGCGAGGCTTGTATTATCTCGGCGGCGGCTGGTTGGACGGCAAGGACCAAGGCGCAAAGCAGCGCCATGGCCAAGAAGGCCTGAAGAAAGCGCATTTTCTCTCCCATCACAAATCGAAGCGGAGCGTTCGCTTTAAAACAATCCAGCGTGAAACGGAATACGGGCAGTAGTATGGGCAGGGGTCTACCTGGTGGAAGCGCTGATATCCCCCAGGTATCTTCGAGTTGTTATTATGCACATCCCGCCGAAAAAATCACGGCTTTTCGTGTCGATTTGTTGGGAAGCCCAGCAATCATGCATAAAAAACCGGAGGCCCCCAGCGGGGCCCCCGGCTGCTTTCGAGGATGCGCGCGGTTCTAGCCCTTGAGGCTGAACTTCTCGGCGATGACGTCGTAGTAGGCCTTCTCGGAGACTTCGCCCCAGACGCCCACCTGTTTTTGGAACTTCTTGAAGGCGGCGTGCACCTTGCCCGCCTGCTTGTCCTTGGCCGCGATCTCGTCCAGGGTCTCGTAGGCCAGCTTCCTGAGCTGGGCCATAACGTCTTCGGGGAAGCGCACCAGGTTTACGTGGTGCTTGGTGATAAGCTTTTCCAGGGCCGCGCCGTTGTCGGCGTTGAAGCCGGCCAGCATCCAGTTGTAGGTTTCGGCGCAGGCCATATCCAGCATGACCTGATATTCCTTGGGCAGCGCCTCATATGCCTTCTTGTTGAAGAAGTTCTCCAAGACGGTTCCCGGCTCATGCCAGCCGGGATAGTAGTAGTACTTGGCCACTTTGTAGAAGCCCATGATGTAGTCGTGCAGGGGACCCACCCACTCGGTCGCGTCGATGACGCCGCGCTCCAGGTTGGTGAAGATCTCGCCGCCCGGGGTCAACACCACGGTGCCGCCGGCCTTGGCCAGCACCTTGCCGCCCAGGCCGGGAATGCGCATCTTCAGGCCCTTGAAGTCGTCGATGGAGTTGATCTTCTTATTGAACCAGCCGCCCATCTGCACGCCGGTGTTGCCCGCCGGGCGGGGCACCAGGTTGAAGGGAGCGTAGGTTTCTTCCCACAGCTTCAGGCCGTCGCCGCCCCAGAACCAGGCCGCCATGCCCACCGCGTTGAGCCCGAAGGGCACCGCCGCGAACCACTGGGCCGCCTGGGACTTGCCGGCCCAGTAATAGGCCGCGCCGCTGCCGGCCTGCACCGTGCCGTTGCTCACCGCCTCGAAGGAGCCGAAGGCGGGCACCAACTCGCCGGCCGCGTAGACCTTGATGTCGAACTGGCCGCCGGACATCTCCTTGACCCGTTTGGCCAAACGCTCCGCACCGGTTTGCAGATAAGGCAGCTTGGGCGGCCAAGTGGTGACCATTTTCCACTTGATCTTTTTCTTGGCCAACACCGCCGGGGCCGAAATCGCGGTGGCCGCGGCAGCAGCCGCGGCGCCCGCGCCGGCCTTTTTCAAGAAGTCGCGTCTTTTCATTCGCTCTCCTCCTGCGAGTTTTAATAGACACTAGGCCGCGCGGAAGCGCGGCTCATCCGCCTAATTGGGAATCGGCCTATGCCCCAGGGCCTCACCCCATAAAACAGTATTCATAATGTGTAATACAAAAAGCCTGTCGGGCACAACCCCGGATTGCCCATCGGTCTAGTTGCTGTAGACGACCCTGGGCAGCCAGGTGGACAACTCCTGCCAATAGGCCACGATGAACAGGCCCACAAGCTGCAAGGCCACGAAGGGGATGATGCCCCGGTATATGTGGCCGGTTTTCACTTCCGGCGGCGTCACCCCTTTCAGATAGAACAGGGAGAAACCGAAGGGCGGAGTCATGAAGGAAGTCTGCAGGTTGACCGCCAACAGCACGCAGATCCACAGGGGGTCGAAGTGGAACTCCTCGATGAGGATGGGCACCAGCACCGGCACGTGGATGAAGGTGATCTCGATGAAGTCCAGCACGAAGCCCACCAGGAAGATCACCGCCATGACGATGACCAGCACCATCTGGTGACTGTAAAGGTGAGCCACGTGGGTCAGGAAATTGCGCACCAGGTCGTCGCCGTTGAGCTCCCGGAAGGTCAGGCCGAAGGCCGCCGCGCCCACCAGGATGATGAACACCATGCAGGTCAGCTTGGTGGTGGCTTGCATCACCTCCCGGAGCATGGTGATATTGAATCTCTTGTTCCAGATGGCCAAAAGCACCGCGCCCACGCTGCCCACCGCCGCCGCCTCGGTGGGCGAAGCCACCCCGGCGAAGATGGAGCCCAGCACGGCCACGATGAGGAACAGGGGCGGGAACAGGGCCTTGGCCACCCGCAGATAGAACTGAGTGCGACTCAGGGCGTCCAACTCCTCGTCCCGGGGGATGGGCGGGGCGATGTCCTTTCTGATCATGGTGATGACGATGATGTAGATGACGTACAGGCCCACCAGGATCAGGCCGGGAAAGATGGCGGCCATAAAAAGGTCGCCCACCGGCACCTGCACGATGGTGCCCAAAAGCACCAGCACGATGGACGGCGGGATGATCTGTCCCAGGGTGCCCGCGGCGGCCACCGTGCCGCAGGCCAGCTCTTTCTGATAGTTGCGCCGGAGCATGGTGGGCACGGCCAACAGGCCCATGGTCACCACCGTGGCCCCCACGATGCCGGTGGAGGCCCCCAGCAGGGCGCCCACCACCACCACGGATATGGCCAGGCCGCCGCGCATGCGACCGAACAGCCGGCCCATGGTGTCCAAAAGCTCTTCGGCAAGGCCTGAGCGCTCCAGGGTGACCCCCATGAAGATGAACAGGGGCACCGCGATCAAGACCACGTTTTGCATCACCCCCCAAATGCGCATGGGCAGAAGGTTGAAAAAGTCGAAGCCCGAACCGATGAGCCCGAAGCACAGAGCGGTGCCCATGAGGGTGAAGGTGACCGGGAAGCCCGCCATCAACCAGATGGTCAGAGCCAGGAACATCCACCCCGCCAGATAGTTCTCAAACATCAGGCGGTCTCCCGTTTCTGCTCTTCACGGCCTATAATCACCAAAAAGCTGTTTATAAACAGGCTTATTCCTTGCAGCCACACCAGCGCGAAGCCCAGGGGGATCATGCTCTTGAGAATGAAGCGCAGAGGGATGCCCCCGGGGTCCGGCGAGCCCTCGAAGATGGTGAAGGAGTTCTCCACGAAACCCATGGAGGTGGTGATGATGAGATAGCAGCCGGGAAAGAGAAACAAGAGGCAACCGATGAAATTGACCCAGGCCTGGGCCTTGCTGCCCAGTTTCTGGTAAATGATGTCCACCCGCACGTGGCCGTCGTGCAACAGGGTGTAGCCCGCACCGATCAGGAAGATGAAGGCGAACAGGTGCCACTCCAACTCCTGGGTGAAAACAAAGCTGATATTGAACACGTAGCGCATGACCACGTCGACGAAGACCACCAACACCAGCAGGGCAGTGATCCAGGAGACGAAGCGGCCCACATACTCGTTGATCTTGTCGATGCCGTTGGCGAAGCTTCTCAGGGCATTCATGCAAAATCTCCGGATGTCTGGCGATGATTCTCCATAAAAATCGCCCGGCTTCCTCGCCTGGGCATATAACAACTATGTTGTAGTCGTTACTAGTTGTAACCCATATCAGTGCAGGCAGACAAGGGAACTTTTGTTTCGGCGTGTGAACCGGGCCGCGCCGCCCCGGCTTCGAGCCGGCGGGGGCAACCCTTTGGAGACAAAACTAAAATCCCCTTGGCATGGGCCCCTGGAAGCTGCATTATCTAGAGCAGATTCTGTTCACTCTGGTTGGAGAGCGCAACGTGAGAAGCACTTGGCAAAAAACCCTTGCGCGCGGGACGGGGGCGCTGTTTGCCGCCTTGTGCCTGCTTATCCTGACCGGCACGGCCCTGGCCGCGGTGGACAACGCCCCGCCCGACAAGTTCATCCAAAAGATCAAAAAGCCCTGGACCGGCGACCTGCCGGGCATGATCGAGCGCCGGGCCATCCGAGTGCTGGTCACCTACAACAAGACCAACTACTTCCTGGACGGGGCCCGGGAGCGCGGCATCACCTACGAGGCCATGCAGCTCTACGAAAAGGCCATCAACAAGGAACTGGCCAAGCAGGGCAAGAAGAAAAAGCACCTCAAGGTGCACATCCTCCTCATCCCCGTGGCCCGGGACAAGTTGTTCTCCTACTTGGTGCAGGGCAAGGGCGACATCGCCGCCGCCAACCTGACCGTCACCAAGCAGCGGCTCAAGGAGGTGGATTTCTGCACCCCCTTCGCCACCGGGGTTCAGGAACTGGTGGTCACCGACCCGAACGCCCCCACCATGGCCAAGCTGGAGGACCTCTCCGGCAAGACGGTGTACGTGCGGCGCTCCAGCAGCTACTACGAGAGCCTGGGCAAGCTCAACCGGAAGTTAAAGGAAAAGGGCCTCAAGCCGGTCAAGATCGAGCTGGCCGACGAGAACCTGGAAACCGAGGACATCCTGGAGATGGTCAACGCGGGCCTGGTGCCCATCACCGTGGCCGACAGCCACCTGGCCGACTTCTGGTCCAAGATATTCAAGAAGATCAAGGTGCACGACAAGCTGGTCCTGGCCAAGGACGGCAAGATCGCCTGGGCGGTGCGCAAGAACAGCCCCAAGCTCATGAAGTCCCTCAACGCCTTCGTGAAAAAGAACAAGCAGGGCACCTTGATGGGCAACATTCTCATCAAGCGCTACTTTGAAAACACCCAGTGGGCCAAGAACGCCCTGTCGCCGGAAAACATCAAACGCTTCGATAATACGGTCAAGTTTTTCCAAAAATACGCCAAACAATACGGCTTCGACTGGCTGATGCTCACCGCCCTGGCCTTTCAGGAGTCGGGCCTGGACAACAGCAAGGTGAGCCACGTGGGCGCGGTGGGGGTGATGCAGGTGATGCCCAGCACCGCTTCCGGTCCGCCGGTTTCCATACCCAACTACAAGAGGCTGGAACCCAACGTCCACGCGGGCACCAAGTACCTGCGCTGGATCTACGACCAGTATTTCAAGGATGACGCCAAGGTGAGCCAGATCAACAAGGTGCTGTTCGCCTTCGCCTCCTACAACGCCGGGCCCGGCAGGGTCATCGGTCTGCGCAAGCGGGCGGTCAAGATGGGGCTGGACCCCAACGTGTGGTTCCACAACGTGGAGGAGGCCGCGGCTCGGGTCATCGGGCGCGAAACGGTGCAGTACGTGTCCAACATCTACAAGTACTACATCGCCTACCGCCAGATAATGGCCCAGCAGAAGCAGCGCGAAGAAGCCTTCAAGAAAAAGTAGCCCTCAAGCCAAGACCTCAGGGTTGAGGCAATCCGGCGGGGCCTCGCCGCGCAGCAGCAGGGCGGCGAGGTTCTCGGTCGCCTTGATGCCCATGGCTATGCGGGTCTCCGCCGTGGCGCTGCCCACGTGGGGCAGCAGCACCACGTTGTCCAAACCCACCAGGCCCGGATGAATCCGGGGCTCGTTTTCAAAGACATCCAGCCCAGCCCCGGCCAGGCGGCCGGAGGTTAGCGCCTGCACCAGGGACTCCTCGTCCACCACCAGGCCCCTCGCGGTGTTGATTAGAAAGGCACTGGGCTTCATCTTGGCCAGCTCGGCCGCGCCCAGCAGGTGGTGGGTCTCCTCGGTGAGCGGCACGTGCAGGCTCAGGAAGTCGGCCTGGGCCAGCACCTCATCCATGTTCAGGCACTTCGCCCCGCACACCGGGTCCACCCCGCCCGCCGGGCACTGGCCGTGGGGGGCGTAGATCAGCTTCATGCCGAACGCCGCCGCCCGCTTGGCCACGGCCCGGCCCACCCGGCCCAGGCCGATGAGCCCCAGGGTCTTGTGATGCACATCCGCCCCCAGCAGGAACTGGGGGCTCCACTCCGGGAACCTGCCGGTGCGGCAGAGGCGGTCGCCCTCGGGCACCCGCCGGGCCACGGCCAACATCAGGGCCAGGGCCAGATCGGCGGTGGTGTCGGTGAGCACGTCGGGGGTGTTGGTCACGGCCACGCCCCGGGCGGTGGCCGCGGGCACGTCGATGTTGTTGTAGCCCACCGCGTGGTTGGCCACGATCCTGAGTTGGGGACCGGCCGCGTCCAGGGCCTCGCCGTCGATGCGCTCGGTAAGAAGCGGCAGGATGCCCTCCATGCCCCGGGCGGCGGCCAGGAACTCCTCCCGAGTCATGGCCCGCTCATGGGGGTTCACGCTGAGCTCGAAGTTGTCGTTGAGCAGATCCATGACCGCTTGGGGCAGTCGGCGGGTCAGTAGCACCTTGGGTTTCATGGCATGTCTCCAACTCGGATGATCGATGGGCCTATTATATCCCGCCCGGCCGCCGGGGCAAAAAAAGGGCGGCGGCCCGATTGGACCGCCGCCCTTGGTTGCTTGCTATGGGTTCTAGCGCATGACGTAGTGGGCTACGCCGTCCTTGTGCATGCGGCCGATGACCCCTTCGCCCACCATCTCGCGCAGGCTGTCCATGAGGGGCTTCTCGTCCTCGTGCAGGGCGGCGGCCAGCTCGCGAAGCTGGAAGGGCCGCGCCTGCTCCTTGAGCAGGTTGGCCACCCGCGCCTTGATGAACTCCTCGCTGACCACGCCCATCATGTCGCGGTCAAAGGCCAGGGCGTTGCGCTGGTTGCCGGGGTAGACCTCTTCCCAAGGCCGCCGCAGAGTGGCGCCCAGGACCCAGCGGACCCGGGGGCTGTTCACCGTGGCGTAGAGCCCGGCCAGCTTTTCCTGGTTTTCCGGGGTGCGCTCGATGGGACCCAGCTCGGACATGGTGGCGATGAAGCTGTCCACCGTGCGGATGTACTCCTCGGGCCGGTTCAGGTCGGCGTGGGCCAGGGCGATGCGCCGCCGGTCGAAGCCGCACAGGGCCAGGAGCTTCTTCATCAGGTTGACCCGGCTCCAGGTGTGGTCCAGGCCGTAGGAGTGGTGGCAGTCCTCGGGGGGACAGCCAATAAGAAGCAGGCTGTTGGCCCCTTCCAGGAAGGCGCGGGCCAGCACCGAGGGGTCCAGCTGGCCGATGCAGCTCACCCTGAGCATGTACAGGCGCGGGTCGTAGGCCATGCCCTTGACCCCGGCGTTGTCCGCCGCGGCCAGGCCGCCCCAGGCGCAGCCGAAGGCCACCACCTCGTCGGGACTCAGGGCCTTGGACAGGGTGCTCACCCTGGCCTCGCGCTGAGAGGTGGTGTTGTTCTGGATGGTCAGGGCGTGGTAGGGGCAGGCCGCCGCGCAGGTGCCGCCGCCGGTGCAGACCATGGGGTCCACGTGGCGGGGGATGTTGCCGCCGGGGCCTTCCACCGGCTCGATGCCGCCGCAGTCGCAGATCTCCTTGCACAAGCCGCAGCCGATGCACTTGCTCTGGTCCACCACACAGACCATGCGCGGGGCGAACAACTCGCCCGCCTGGGCCTTGGCCACCATCTCGGCGGTCTTGATGGCCGCCCGGCGGCCCTGGCGCAGGGCCTCGTGCAGGTCGCAGGGGTAGCGGGCGCTGCCGGCCAGATAGGCCTCGTCGCGGCCCACCTGCTCGGGGCGCACCCGCTGCTTGTGCTCTTCCAGGAAGGCCCCTTCCTCGTGCTCCAGGCCCAGGATATGGGCCACCTTGGTGGCCTCGTGGCCCACGCTGCGCCGGGGGCTGAGGATCAGCTTGTCCCAGGGCATCTCGTGCTCCAGATGGTCCTCGGGATCGCAGTAGGTGACGAAGCCCGACTGCACCGTGGGGCGGAGCGCGCCGTCGTAGGGCACCCAGGTGATGCCCAGCTTGCGGCTGGCCGCCCGCTCACCGGCGGACAGGGGCACCGCCATCTGGTGGTTGTAGAGCATGGTCACCTTGGTCAGCGGCGAACGCTCCCGCATGTAGCGGGCCATGGACCAGGCCGCCCGGCTGGAGAGGTAA
The DNA here is from genome assembly GCA_018896025.1 of Pseudomonadota bacterium. Taxonomy (GTDB): domain Bacteria; phylum Desulfobacterota; class Desulfarculia; order Desulfarculales; family Desulfarculaceae; genus Desulfoferula. The sequence continues at coordinate 169,245 of JAHIND010000026.1, read as the reverse complement.
CAGTACTCGGGGTGACCGGCCTCGTAGTCGTTGAGCCAGAACACAATCTGGCCCTCGGGGGGTCCCAGGGTCCAGAGCATCTCCTCGGCTTCGGTGTGGCAGATCACGCTGCGGCCGTCGTGGCCGAAGTTGCTGCCCTGGTTGAGCATCTGCCCGTCCAGGGCCGCGATTACCGCGCCCACCTCGTACACCCGGGGCGGGCCGCCCAGGGGGTCGCTGAAGGTGACATGGTATTCGCCGGTGCGCCCGGCCAGGGAGGTGAGCTCGCCCACGGTGATGCGGCGCACCAGGGGGCTGGAGTCCACTTCCTTCATGATCGCTTCCAGGCGGTCATAGTAGTGGCGCTCGCCGGGGTAGTGCTCGTGCAGCATGCGGATTTCGTCTTCCCACTCGTCGGTGGCCACCGCGGCGATGCACTCGATGCCCCGGCGCGAAAGCTCCTGGGCCGCGCTGTAGGTGGCGATGCCCCCGCCCAGGATCATGGCCGGGCCGGTGAACTCCACCTTTTCGTGGGCCGAGGGGGCCAGGGCCTCCAGGCCCGCGGCGGCGGCCTTGATGAGTTTAAAGCCCTTGGCCGCCTTTTCCTCAGGGCTCTGGTCGCTTACCTGGGCCACGTGGCCACGCAGGTTGACGATGTCGACCTGCCCCGCCTCCAGGCCGGATGCTGCCAGCTCGTGCTCGAACTTGCTGAGCATCACCCGGGCCTCGCAACCGGCGATCACCACCCGGTCCAGGCCGTTTGCGGCGATGGCCTTCTTGATGTCGGCCATGCCCGGGGCCAGGCAGGAGAAGGGCTCCACGCCCACGTAATCGATCAGGGGGTCGGCCTCAAGCTGCTCCTTGAGCTGGTTCAGGTCCACCAGGGGAGCTATGCGGCGGCCGCACTCGCAGAGGAAGACGCCTATCTTGGATTGGTTAGCCATGTCTCTCCTCCTTTGCTATCCCTTGACCGAGCGGGCCATGACCACGGCCGGAACCCCGCGCACCCGCTCGAAGCGGGCGCTCATGGCTCCAGTGGGGCACACGGTCACACAGGTGCCGCAGGCCACGCAGTCATCTCCGGGGGTCAAGTAGGGGGAACCGATTTCCTTTTGGGCGCCGCGCCCCACGGTGCTGATGGCGTTGGCCCCCACCACCTGGGCGCAGGCGCGCACGCACAGCCCGCAGAGGATGCACTCCTGCTCCGGATCGCTGATCTCGAAGCGGGTGGTCTTCACCCCGTACTGGGCGGCCATCTCGCGGATCTCACTGCTGGCGGGACACTCGGACAGGAGCATCTCCAAGATCCAGCGGCGTACGTTGTTCACCTTCTCGCTGGCGGTGTGCACCTCCAGGCCTTGTTCGGCCGGGTACACGCAGGAGGCCACCAGGCGGGAGTTGTTGCCCTGCCTGAGCTCCACCACGCACAGGCGGCAGGCCCCGAAGGGCTCCACGGCCTCGTGGTAGCACAGGGTGGGTATTTCGATGCCGTATTGGCGCGCCGTGTCCAGAAGCGACCAACCGGCTTCGGCTTCGACTTTCTTTCCGTCTATGGTCAAACTCAACATTATGCAGACTCCCAAAATATGGGCTTAAAGCCTATTGGACCTGAACCGCGCCGAACTTGCAGGACTCGAAGCACATGCCGCAGCGGATGCACAGGCTCTCGTCGATGGTGTGCGGCTTCTTCTTCTCGCCGGTGACGGCGTTCTGGGGGCAGGCGCGGGCGCAGGCGCGGCAGCCGGTGCAGACCTCGGGGTCGATGCTGTAGGTGATCAGGTCCTTGCACACGCCGGCCGGGCAGCGATGCTCCAGGATGTGGGCCTCGTACTCGTCGCGGAAGTAGCGCAGGGTGCTGAGCACCGCGTTGGGCGCGGTGCCGCCCAGGGCGCACAGGGAGCCCGCCTTGATGGCCTCGGCCAGGCTGTAGAGGTCGTCGATGTCCTCCACCGTGCCCTGGCCCTTGGAGAAACGGTTGAGGGTCTCGCGCAGCCGGGGCACGCCCAGGCGGCAGGGGAAGCACTTGCCGCAGGACTCTTCTTCAAGGAAGCCCAGGAAGTACTTGGCCACGTCCACCATGCAGTCGCGGTCGTCCATGACGATCATGCCGCCGGAGCCCATCATGGAGCCCGCGGCGATGAGCGAGTCGAAGTCCACCGGCAGGTCGGCGTCTTGCCAGGGAAGGCAGCCGCCGGAGGGGCCGCCGGTCTGCACCGCCTTGAAGTGGTCGGAGCCGGGAACCCCGCCGCCGATCTCCATGACGATCTCGCGCAGCTTGATGCCCATGGGCACTTCCACCAGGCCCACGTTGTTCACCTTGCCCACCAGGGCGAAGACCTTGGTGCCCTTGGACTTCTCGGTGCCCAACCCGGCGAACCAGTCCGCGCCCTTGTCCAGGATGCGGCTGACGTTGGCCCAGGTCTCCACGTTGTTCAGAACCGAGGGCTTGCCGAACAGGCCCTTGTCCGAGGGATAGGGAGGCCGGGGCACCGGCTCGCCCACCTTGCCCTCCACCGAGCGCATGAGGGCGGTTTCCTCGCCGCAGACGAAGGCGCCCGCGCCGCGGTTGATGCGGATGTCGAAGTTGAAGCCGCTGCCCAGGATGTTCTCGCCCAACAGGCCGTAGGCCCGGGCGTCGACCAGGGCTTTCTCCAAATGCTTGATGGCCAGAGGATACTCGGCGCGCACGTACACATAGCCGGTGTCGGCCCCGATGGCGTAGCCGCCGATGATCATGCCTTCCACCACTGCGTGGGGGTCGCCCTCCATCACCGAGCGGTCCATGAAGGCTCCGGGGTCGCCTTCGTCGGCGTTGCACAAGACGTACTTTTGCCCGCCCTCGTGCTTGGCCGCCAGGTTCCACTTGATGCCGGTGGGGAAGCCCGCGCCGCCCCGGCCCCGGAGGCCGGAGTTGATCACCGCCTCGATGACCTCCTTGGGCTCCATGTTGGTCAGCGCCTTGGCCGCGCCCGCGTAGGCCCCCACCCTGAAGGCGTCGTCGATCTTGGTGGGATCGATCTGGCCGATATTGGCCAGCACCACCCGCTGCTGGCCGGCGTAGAAGGGGATGTCCTCGGTGGTCTCGATCTTTTCGCCGGTCTGGGGGTGCTCGTACAGCAGGCGCTCCACCGTCTCCCCGGCCTTGATGGTCTTTTGTACGATCTCCTCGGCGTCGCCGGGCTTGACCTGCTGATAGAAGATGTTCTTGGGCTTGATGATCACCAGGGGGCCGCGGGAGCAGAAGCCGTGACAGCCGGTGGTCTTGATGCCGGGCATCACCTCGATGTCCTCGCCCGCGGCGGCCAGGGCCGCCTTGAGGGCCTTGGTCACCCCGGCGCTGCCGTTGGCGATGCAGCCGGTGCCGTGGCACACGATAATTCTGGTCTGATCGGGGTCTTCCGCCGCCCTAAGCTCGCCGCGCAGCTGCTCCAGCTCTTCCAGGGAGCCCAGCCTCAGATCCGCCGTGTCTTTTGCCGTGACTTGCATTGCCTTACACTCCTTACTCGTCCCCGAGCTTCTGCACGGTCTTCATCAGCTTGGGCGAGGTCACCTTGGGCTGATAATCGCCGTTGACCAACGCCACCGGGGCCAAGGCGCAGGCGCCCAGGCAGTTGACCGTCTCCACGGTGTACTTGAGGTCCTCGGTGGTGCCGGGGCCGTCGAGGCCCAGCTTGCGCATCAGGTTCTCGGCGATGAGCCCGCTACCCTTGAGGTGGCAGGCGGTGCCCAGACAGACGTGGATGAGGTTTTCGCCCTTGGGCTCCAGGCTGAAGGAATTGTAGAAGGTCGCCACCGCATAGGCCTGGGCCTCCGGCACCCCGGTGTGGTCGCAAACCAGGGTCAGGGCCTCGGACGAGATGTAGTTGAAGGCGGCCTGAATGTCCTGCAGCAGGAAGATCAGATATTCCGGTTTGCCGGGGTAGCGTTCGATGATTTCGTCGATATCAATGTCAATAGCTGTTTGCGCCACAATAACCTCCTTGGCTTTAACGCGGGCGTACCGCGGTGCTATCTCTGGCTTTGTGAAAAGCAATACTTGGGCCAGATCGCTCAAGGAGCTTATTTGACTGTGTTTTTTGAAATACGGCCGGAATGGGGCGAGGCCGAATGAAACAAGAAACGTTTCAGTGGATATGAAACAATCTTCGCCGTCGAGAAACGTTGCGGGGCAATATGCTGATTTAATTATAATTTAAATGGTATGAAACAATTTTTGAAACATCTGAAACATTTTGGAACGTTTCAAGCGCCTAAGCCAGGTCCAAGGCCTTCATGCGCCGCCACAAAGAGGTGCGGCTGATGCCCAGCAGCTCCGCCGCTTCCCGGCGGTGGCCGCCGCACTGGCTCAGGGCATCCAAGATGGCCTGGCGCTCGCTCTCTTGTGGGGCGGCCGCCCGGCCCGCCGGGGGCTCCTCCCCGCCCGAGGCCGCGCCCCGCTCCCGCCAGAACTCGTTCAGAGACGGCAGGTAAGCCGGCAGGATCACGGGGCCTTTTACGAAAACGTAGGCGTGCTCCATGACCCGTTCCAACTCGCGCACGTTGCCCGGCCAGTCGTAGCTCATGAACATGCGGGTCACCTTGGGGTCCACCGAGCGCACCTGCTTGGCGTAGCGCTGGTTGAGCTGCTTGATGAAGTGGGCCACCAGGAGGGAGATGTCGTCCTTGCGCCGCCTGAGGGGGGGCAGGGTCAGGGGAACGGTGCGCAGGCGGTAGAACAGGTCTTCCCTGAAGCGGCCCTGGGCCATGGCCTGGGCCAGGTCCAGGTTGGTGGCGGCGATGATGCGCGCGTCCATGGGGATCAGCCGGGTGCCGCCCACCCGCTCGAACACCCGCTGCTCCAGCACCCGTAGCAGCTTCACCTGAAGCTCCGGCTTCAACTCGCCGATTTCATCCAGGAATATGGTGCCGCCCTTGGCCAGCTCGAAGCGCCCCACCTTGGAGCGCACCGCCCCGGTGAAGGCCGCCTTTTCGTGGCCGAACAGCTCGCTTTCCAAGAGGCTCTCGGCCAGGGCCGAGCAGTTGACGGCCACGAAGGGGCCGTCGCGCCGGGGGGAGTGGTGGTGCAGGGCCCGGGCGAACAGCTCCTTGCCGGTGCCGCTCTCGCCCTGGATGAGCACGTTGGCCCCGCTCACCGCCACGTCGGGCAGCATGTTGAACAGCCGCTGCATGGGCTCGCTGGCCCCCACGATGTCGCTGAAGGTGGAGCCGGAGTCCGGCGGCAGGTTGGTCTCCAGCCCGGCCAGGGGCCTAAAGCTCTCCACCGCGCCCACCACCGTGCCCGCCCGGTCGCGCACCACGCTGGTGTTGACCAATACGCCCAGGCGCTTGCCCCCCTTGCCCAGCATGCGCACATCCTGGTCCATGCGGGTCACCCCGGTCTCCAGGGTGGTGCGCAGGGGACAGCCCGCCCCGCACAGATCGGAGCGAAAGATGTCCCAGCAGTAGCGGCCCAGCACCTCGGAGCTGTTGTAGCCGGTGAGCTGCTCGGCCCTTTGATTGAAGGAGGTTATGCGCCAGCGGGTGTTGATGGTGAAGATGCCCTCGGCCAGGTTGTCCACCAGCGACTGGTAGCCAAGGCGGGGCATGCGGGGCAGGGATTCGCCCGGCTCCAGACGGCCGCCGCTCAGGGGGGCGAAGTCCAGGTCGCGCAAATTGATCATGGCCCCCACCACCTGGCGGCCGGGCCCGAAAAGGGGGTTGATGGAGTATTCGCAGGTGAAATCCTGCCCGGCGGCGTCGCGGGCCTGGGCCTGGATCTGGTGGGAAGGATCGCCTTGGCCCAGGGCCGCGTCCAGGGCGCTTTGGGCCAGGGCCAGGTCCGGGCCCTCCAGGAAGCCGGTGAGGCGCAAAACCTCCCCCACCGTCAACTCGCCGGCCATGAGCTGCTGGGCGGCGCGGTTGGCGCCCATTATCCGGTGCGCCCCATCCACCGCCACCACCGCTTCGCCGCTAAGTAGTTGGCCTTCTTGCTCCCGAGGGGACATGCCTCCTCCCACTGTCTCCAAAAAGACAGACTACACCACTGGCTGATTTTATCAAGAATAATGGTGGGAAAGGCGTTCCGCCACCAGGTGGTTTCGCACCGGTCGGCTAGTCACGGGAAAGGGGCATCAGAAGACGTCATCACCTCGGAGATTCGTAATCCAACGGAACCACCCGGCACAGCCAGAGAGTGGCAGGCAAGGCGGCGGCGAGCGCAGACCGCAGGCGTATTCTTATATACGCCGAGGTCTAAGCGATGCCGCCAACGCAGCATGGCGCTGCCTGGCGAAGCCGGGGTTATATTTTGTGGCCCAGGATCCGCTCCACCTCATTGTCCTCCAGAAAGGAGGACACGTTCCAACAGATGGCGCGCAAGTCCTTGTCCCGGTGGCCGGGGGTGAGAAGCCCACGCGCCTGGTTCAGCCCCCGTCCCTGGACCAGGATGGTCAACTCTTTCAACCGGCCCAGAGTGGGCGCGTCACCTTCCTGGGCTTTTTGGTATGCTTTCATCAGGGCGTTGACCCTGGCCACTGAACAACGCTTACAAGTGCGATCTGGCGTCACCTGCGCTCCCTGCTTGCTGTAAAGAGTGCTACGCCTTTTTTTCGATGCGAATACTTTAGCCCGGGCCGGGGATTAGAGGCAAGCCCCTTAGTAGGGATTAGCAATTTTCTTGACAGCCAACCGGGGGCTGGGTAAGGAAACATATTGTCTTTACTAAAATTACCCCGGTTTCACCTGTCCGGGAGGACCCGGCCCAAGAGAGGGATATGCACCCCAGCCAGCTGAATCTAATCATGGAATCCATCTCCCTGGGGGTGTTGGCCATGGACCGCCACGGCCGGGTGACCTTTTTCAACCGCGCCGCCGAGCAGATAACCGGGGTGAGCCGGGACAAGGCCCTGGGCCGCATGTGCGGCGAGGTGCTCAAGTCCACCCTGTGCGACGAGTACTGCCCGGTGCTCAGGGCCATGGAGACCGGCGAGGAGCAGTCCGGCCTGGAGGCGGTGTTCATCCGCCAGCGGGGCCGCTCGGTGATGCCGGTCCGGGTGTGTGCCTCGCCCCTGTACGACGAGGACGGCCAGGTGTGCGGCGGGGTGGAGACCCTGCAGAACCTGCACCTGGGCAGCCACCTGGACAAGCAGGACCAGGAGGCGTCCCGCTGGGAGGACTTCATCGGCGAAAGCCCCCAGGTGCGCCGCATTTTCGACACCCTCAAGGTGGCCGCGCCCAGCAAGGTGACCGTGCTCATCGAGGGCAACACCGGCACGGGCAAGGATCTGCTGGCCCAGATCGTCCACTACAACAGCCCCCGGGCCCACAAGCCGCTCATCAAGGTGAACTGCGCGGCCCTGCCCGAAAACCTTTTGGAAAGCGAGCTGTTCGGCTACACCAGAGGGGCTTTCACCGGGGCCGAGCGCGACAAGCCGGGCCGCTTCCAACTGGCCGACGGGGGCAGCCTGTTTTTGGACGAGATAAGCGAGCTGCCCCTGTCCCTGCAGGCCAAGCTGCTCCGGGTGTTGGAGGAGCAGGAGTTTTTCCCCCTGGGCGCCCGCCAGGTGACCAAGGTCAACGTGCGCATCCTGGCCGCCAGCAACAAGCCCCTGGACCGCCAGGTGGAGCGGGGGCTGTTCCGCGAGGACCTCTACTACCGCCTAAACGTGATCAAGATCACCGTGCCCTCGCTCAAGGAGCGGCGCGAAGACATCCCGCTTTTGATCCGCCGCTTCATCCAGCACAAGAACGTGGAAAACGGCACCTACATCTGCCGCTTTTCCCCGGAAACCCTGAACGTGCTTTTGAACTACGACTACCCGGGCAACGTGCGCGAGCTGGAAAACATCCTGGAGCACGCCTGTTTGTTGTGCCGGGGCGACGTGATCAAGTCCCACCACCTGCCCCGGGATCTGGAGGAGGAGGTGGCCTCCTCCCTGGAGCACGAAGGCCCTCGCAGGGAAAAAGACGAGTTAGTCCAGGTGCTTGATAGGAACAACTGGAACCAGACCCAGGCCGCGGCCGAGTTGGGCATCAACCGCACCACCCTTTGGCGGCGCATGAAGCGCCTGGGCATCGCCAAGGCTTAATCGTATAGTTGCATCACCGCAACACTACTGTTGCACTTGACGCAACACCGCTATAAGCCTGCATTCAAGCCATCAACCGGCGCAATCGAATAAATTTAGCTTCAAGTGTTGCACCGTGCTGCAACACTTTCAAAACCCCCAATCCCTACTTAGCGTTGCAAATGGCTAATATTTATTGCAAAGATATTTTAGGCCGTTTGGCACGAGTTGTGCCTTAGTAAAGGGCGACCATTAATTTAATCGGGATAAAAATGACCCCTTCGCCGCAGCACCAAATCAAGCTCACCAACCGCTTGGCCTTCAAGCTGACGGTCTGGGTGGGGCTTAGTTTGGTGGTGCTGACCACCGCCTCGGCCTATTGGGCGGTGCGGCAACAGGAGAGCCGCTCCATAGAAAAAATGCGCCAGACCGGCAACTGGTTCAGCGACACGGTCAAGCGGGCCACCCGCTACGACATGCTCAAGGACCAGCGCCAGAGCCTGCACCACGTCATCGAGGCCATGGGCCGCCAGCCGGGCGTGGAGGTTATCCGGGTGCTCAACAAAAAGGGCCGCATCATGTTCAGCAGCCGCACCGCGGAGATCGGCCGCCTGGTGGACATGGAGAGCGAGGCCTGTTACGGCTGCCACTTCAAGGACCGGCCCCTGGAGCGCCTGGCCATCGGCGAGCGCAGCCGCATCTTCAGCCTGCACGGCAAGGACACCCACCGGGTGCTGGGGGTGGTCAACCCCATCTACACCGAGCCCGCCTGCTCCACCGACCCCTGCCACGCGCACCCGCCCGAGCAGAAGGTGCTGGGGGTGTTGGACGTGGCCCTGTCCCTGGGCGAGGTGGACCGGGAGGTGAGGGCCACCACCCGCCAGGTGGTGTTCTACGCGGCGGTGCTCTCGGCGGTGATCTGCGCGGTGGTGGCGGTGTTCACCTTCCTGTTCGTCAACCGCCCCCTGACCAGCCTGTTGGGGGCCACCCGGCGCATCACCACCGGCGACTACGACCAGCCCATAGCCCCCAAGACCGACGACGAGATCGGGGCGGTGGCCGAGGCCTTCGACCTGATGCGCCGGGGCATAAAGGAAAAGACCGAGGACCTTCAGCTGGAGCGCCGCCAGTACCAGCGCCTGTTCGAGGAGGTGCCCTGCTACATCACCGTGCAGGACGCCGACTTCACGCTGTTGGCCCACAACAAGCGCTTCGAGGGCGACTTCGGCCCCAGCGTGGGGCAACACTGCTACCTGGCCTACAAGGGCCGCGACTCGCGCTGCCCCAACTGCGCGGTGGCCAAGACCTTTGCCGACGGCCGGGCCCACAGCGCCGAGGAAAAAGTGGTGGGCGCCGACGGCAGCCCCCGCTACTTCCTGAACCTCACCTCACCCATCACCGACAAGAGAGGCAACATCGTGGCGGTGATGGAGATGGCCACCGACATCACCGACGTCCTGCGCCTGGAGGAGGAGCTCAAGCGCTCGGAGGAAAAGTACCGCTTGTTCTTCAACAACGACCCCAACCCCATCTTTGTTTTCGATGCGGACAGCCTGGAGATTCTCGATGCCAACGATCGTGCGGCCAGCGAATACGGCTATCCCCTGCCCAAGCTGGTGGGCCGCTCCTTTTTGGACCTCACCCCCGCGGCCGACCGCTCCCAGGTGCGCAACTTCATCGCCCTCAAGGGAGCCTTCCTGTCCACGGTGCGCCAGGTGCGCGCCGGCGGCGAAGTCTTTTTCGTCAACCTCAGGGCCAGCTACGGCGAGCACATGGGGAGGAAGGCCGTGATCGCCACCACCTCCGACATGACCGAGCGCCTGCAGACCGAGCAGCAGCTCATCCAGGCGGCCAAGATGGCCACCCTGGGCGAGATGAGCGCCGGAGTGGCCCATGAGCTGAACCAGCCTCTGTCGGTCATCGCCACCGGCTCCAGCTTTTTGAACAAGCTGGTCTCCCGGGGCCAGGCCCCCACCCCGGAGGAGCTGTTGCAGGTGGCCAAGGAGATGAGCCAGCAGGTGGAGCGGGCCCGGCGCATCATCTCCCACCTGAGGGAGTTCGGCCGCAAGCACGAAGTGACCGCCGAGAGCATCTCCCTGAACGAACCCATCCAAGGCGTTTTAGGGCTGCTTGGCCAGCAGCTCAGGGTGCATAATATCCAGGTGGAGACCGACCTGGACCCCAACCTGCCCCCCATCCTGGGTGATGTCAACCGCCTGGAGCAGGTGTTCATCAACCTGATAATGAACGCGCGTGACGCCATCGAGGAGCGCCGGAGCAAGCTGCCCGAGATGGAAGGAAGCATCAAGATAGCCAGCTTGGCCCAAGAGGGAAGGGCGGTGGTCACGGTGGCCGACAACGGCGGGGGCATTGCCGCCGGCAGCCAGGACCGCATCTTCGAGCCTTTCTTCACCACCAAGGAAGTGGGCAAGGGCACCGGCCTGGGCCTGTCCATCTCCTACGGCATCGTGCGCGACTTCGGCGGAAGCATTCAGGTGGAAAACCAGCCCGGCGAGGGGGCCGTGTTCCGGCTCAGCTTCCCGGTGCGCAGGGAGGCCAAGGCATGAGCGCCTGCACCCCACCCCCCTATCCCAACCTGCTGGTGATCGACGACGAGCCGGGCATCCGCAGCATGATGTCGCTCTCGCTTTCCGCCGACGGCTACAAGGTCTGCACCGCCGCCGACGGCGCCGAGGGCCTGAGCATCTTCGAGGAGCAAAAGCCGGACATCGTGCTCACCGACATCAAGATGCCCGGCCTGGACGGCATCGAGGTGCTCAAGCGCATCAAGTCCATGAGCCCGGACACCGAGGTGATCGTCATCACCGGCCACGGCGACATGGACCTGGCGGTGCGCTCGTTGCAGCTCATGGCCAGCGACTTCGTGACCAAGCCGGTGAGCGACCAAGCCCTGGAGGTGGCCCTCAAGCGGGCCGCCGAGCGCCTGACCCTCAAGGCCCAGCTCCACTGTTACACCCAACACCTGGAGCGCCGGGTGGCCGAGGCCACGGCCAAGGTGGTGGCCGCCGAGCGCCTGGCCGCGGTGGGCCAGACGGTGAGCGCCCTGGTGCACTCCTTAAAAAACATGCTGGGCGGGCTCAAGGGCGGCATCTACATGGTCAGCCAGGGCCTGAGCGGCTCCCACAAGCAGCTCACCGACGAGGGCATGCAGATGCTGGAGCGCAACCTGGCCCGGGTGCAGGACTTGGTGGGCGATTTGATGACCATCGCCAAGCCCCGCAGGCCGGACATGGCTCCCCTGCCCCTCAAGGAGCTTTTGGCCGAGGCGGGGCGCATCATGGCCTCGGAGGCCGAGGGCAAGGGCGTGGAGCTGAAGACGGAGTGTCCCCAGGGCGACGGCCCGGTGGCCATGGCCGACCACCGCATGGTCCTGGAGGCCTTCCTCAACCTGGTGAGCAACGGCATCGACGCGGCCTCGGAGATGATCGACGGCAAGGTGGTCCTTAGCGCCAGCGGCGACCCCAGGGAAGTGTGCCTCATGGTGCGCGACAACGGGCCGGGCCTGGACGCCGAGGCGGCCGAGAACATATTCAAGGGCTTCTACAGCACCAAGGGCGCGTCGGGCACCGGCCTGGGGCTCATGGTGGCCCAAAAGACCGCCAAGGAGCACCACGGCCGGGTGGAGTTCAACACTTCGCCCACCCGGGGCGCCCTGTTCAGCCTGGTGTTGCCCGCCGCCGGGCGCGCGGCCTACCTGAAATACGCGGACTAGATCCGGTTTAAATAAGGGAGGTGATCCGATGATCGCTTACAAGAACATTCTCTACTGCACGGATTTCTCCGAAGACGCGGAGATAGCCCTGCACCACGCGATGGACCTGGCGCGACGCCACGGGGCCAGGCTGCACATCCTGCACTGCCCCCACTCCACCCTGCGCTACATGCCCACCGAAACCGACGAGGGCGCGGAGCCCGGCGACGTCACCTACGCCTCGCCGGAGCTGCTGGCCAAGCTCACCGAAGACCTGAAGGCCCGCTACGCGGCCAAGGTGGAGGGCATCGACGTTCAGTGGGTGGTGCTGGCGGGCACCCCCTTTGTGGAGATTTTGCGCTACGTACGCGAACACGACGTGGACTTGGTGGTTATGGGCATGGAGGGCGCCTCGGTTCGCGAGGACACCCACTACGGCAGCACGGTGGAGCAGGTGGCCAAGCGCTGTCCCTGCCACGTGATGGCCATCCGTAACCCCGAGCGCACTTACACTCTTTAGTCCCGGGAGGGAGCATCATGGCCAAGAGAGTTTTGGTGGTGGACGATGAGATGGACGTTCGCACCTTTATCACCACCCTGCTGGACAGCAACGGCTACAAGGCGGTGGTGGCGGAAAACGGCGAACAGGGCTGGCAGAAATTCCAGGAGAAGAAGCCCGACCTGGTCACCCTGGACGTGATGATGCCCAAGGAGAGCGGCATCAAGATGTACCGCAACATCAAGACCGACCCCAACTTCGCCTCGGTGCCGGTGTTGATCATCAGCGGCCTGGCCCGCAAGACCTTCTTGCATTCCCAGAAGGTGCTGGACCAGTTCAAGAACCAGAGCGTGCCCGAGCCCGAGGGCTACATCGAAAAGCCCCCCGAGCCCGAAGAGCTCCTGGGCGAGATCAAACGCATCATCGGTTAGCCCCCGTCTGGAGGTTTCCATGTCCCAGCCCATCGCCGGGGCTCCCAACGGGGAGTCCCCCAGTTTAGACCGGCCCCAGGCCCCCAGCCCGGAGCAAGCCATTCGGCCCGACGGCCGTTGGCTGGCCCAGGTGGAGGCGGCCAGCGGGGTCTCAGCCGGGGCTTGCTACGGCTGTAAAAAATGCTCCAACGGCTGCCCACTCAGTTTTGCCATGGACCTGCACCCCTACCAGGTGGTGCGCTACCTGCAACTGGGACAGATGGACAAGCTGGAGGGCTCGGCCACGGTGTGGATCTGCGCCTCCTGCCAGACCTGCCTGACCCGCTGCCCCAACCAGGTGGACCTGCCCCGGCTCATGGACTGGCTCAAACAAGAGCTGGTGCGCCGGGGCCAGGCGGCGCCAGAGGAAAAGGTGCGCCTGTTCCATCAACTGTTCCTGAAGGGCGTGGCCAAGCGGGGCCGGGTGTTCGAGGGCGAGCTCATGGCTGGTTACATGCTCAAAACCGGCGGGGCCTTCGGGCCCGAAGCCATCAAGAACGCCCGCATGGGCCTGACCATGCTGAGGAAGGGCCGCCTGAAGCTGATACCCGCCCGCACCAAGGACCGGCGTTGGCTCAAGGCCCTGTTCAACGAGCCCAAGGGAGGCAGCCATGCCTGAGGTGAGCTACTACCCCGGATGCTCCCTGGAGGCCACGGCCAAGGACTACGCCGAGAGCGTGGAGGGGGTGTGCGAGGCCCTGGACATAAAGCTCCGGGAGCTGCCGGACTGGAACTGCTGCGGGGCCAGCGCGGCCCACAGCCTGGACCACAAGGCGGCCCTGAACCTGGGGGCGCGCAATTTGGCACTGGCCGGCCAAGGCCCCTCGCCCCTGGTGGTGCCCTGCGCCCTTTGCTACAACCGCCTGGCCAGCGCCCGCCACGAGCTGATGGAAGGCGACGAGCTTATCATCGACGAGATCAAGGCCATGGGCGGCGACTACGCCGGGGTCCAGGTGGTGGAGCTCAACGACTACCTCTCCTCGCCCCAGGTGACCGCCCTGGTCAAGCAGCGGGCGGTGGGCCAAGACCTGAGCGGGCTCAAGGCGGTTTGCTACTACGGCTGCCAGGGGCAACGGCCCCCGGCCATCACCGGCAAGACCGACTATGAGAACCCCCAGGGCCTGGACCGCCTGCTGAGCGCCCTGGGCGTCACGGTGATCGACTGGCCCTTCAAGACCGACTGCTGCGGGGCCTCCCACTCGGTGGCCCGGCCGGACTTGGTCTTCACCCTGGTGGCCCGGCTCTACGAGAGGGCCCTGGCCCAGGGAGCCAACTGCATCGTCACCGGCTGCCAGATGTGCCAGGCCAACCTGGACATGTACCAGGAGGAGATCGCCAAACAGATGGGCAAGGACGTGTACTTGCCGGTGCTGTACTTCACCGAGGTGATGGGCCTGGCCCTGGGCATCGATGAAACCCCCAAATGGCTGAAGCGGCATCTGGTGAGCCCCAAGGGCCTGCTGGAACAGGCCCAGCTTCCCCGCCAGACATGGGAGCGGCTATGAGCGCCAACATAATCCCCCTTAAAAAAGGGCAACCCTCGGGCGCGGTAATGGTGGCCGGGGCGGGCATTGCCGGCATGCAGTCAGCCCTTGATTTGGCCAACGCGGGCTACCTGGTCTATCTGGTGGAGAAGAACATCAGCATCGGCGGCATCATGGCCCAGCTGGACAAGACCTTCCCCACCAACGACTGCTCCACCTGCATGATCTCGCCCAAGCTGATCGAGGTGTCGGCCAACCCCAACATCAAGATCATCAGCCGGGCCACCATCGAAAAGGTGGACGGCGAGCCGGGCGACTTCACGGTCAAGGTGTCCAAGGCGGCACGCTTCATCGACGAGGACGCCTGCACCGGCTGCGGCGAGTGCATCAAGGTGTGTCCGGTGGAGGTGCCGGCCGACTTCAACCTGGGGCTCAACCAGCGCAAGGCCATCTACCGCCACTTCCCCCAGGCCATCCCCAGCGCCTTTGCCGTGGACAAGCGGGGAATGAGCCCCTGCAAGAACGCCTGCCCGGCAGGCATCAGCGTGCAGGGCTACGTGGCCCTCATCGCCCAGGGGCGCTATGCCGAGGCCCTTCGCCTGATCCGCAAGGAAAACCCACTGCCGGCGGTGTGCGGCCGGGTGTGCACCCATCCCTGTGAGGCGGCCTGCGTGCGGGCCGAGGTGGACGAACCCATCGCCATCCGCGAGCTCAAGCGCTTCGTCAGCGACTGGGAAGTGGAACAGGGCGAGATGGATCTGCCCGAGGTGAAGCCCTCGCGCGGGGTCAAGGTGGCTATCGTGGGAGCCGGCCCCGCCGGTCTCACCGCAGCCAACTACCTGGCCCTGGAAGGTTTCCAGGTCACCATCTTCGAGGCCATGGACGTGGCCGGGGGCATGCTCCGGGTGGGCATCCCCGACTACCGCCTGCCCCCCAAGGTTCTTGATTACGAGGTGGACTACATCAAGCGCCTGGGAGTGGAGATAAGGCTGGGCCAGGCCCTGGGCCGCGACTTCACCCTGAACGAGCTCCAGGACGAGGGCTACGAGTGCCTGTTCATGGCCGTGGGCGCGCACAAGGGGCTTCGCCTGGGCGTGGAGGGCGAGGGCCTTCCCGGCGTGGCCAGCGGCGTGGAGTTCTTGCGCCAGGCCGCCCTGGGCCAGGCCGTCAGCCCCGGCGACAAGGTGGTGGTCATCGGCGGCGGCAACGTGGCCGTGGACGCGGCCCGCACCGCGCTCCGGCTGGGCAGCAAGGAAGTGACCCTGCTCTACCGCCGCACCCGCGAGGAGATGCCCGCCTACGAGGACGAGATCGAAGAGGCCCTGGAAGAGGGCGTGAACATCGTGTACCTGGCCGCCCCGGCCCGCTTCCTGGAGAAGAACGGACGCCTGAGCGGGGTGGAGGTCATCAAGATGGAGCTGGGCGAGCCCGACGCCTCGGGCCGCCGCCGCCCCATCCCCATGGAAGGCTCCAACTACACCATGGAGATCGACGGGGCCATGAGCGCCATCGGCCAGGCCCCGGACCTGGATTTCCTGGAGCCCAAGAGCGACATCGACGTGGACCCCAGGGCCCGGGTGCTGGTGGACGAGATCAGCCTGCAATCCAGCGTGCCCTGGATCTTCTGCGGCGGCGACTCGGTCACCGGCCCGGCCACGGCCATCGAGGCCATCGCCCAGGGCAAGCGGGCGGCCGAAAGCATCCGGCGCTACATAGACGGCGAGGACCTGCGCGCCGAGCGCGAGACCGACCGCACCCTGGCCAAGGGCGACACCCAGGGCATCATCAGCCTGCCCCGCCGCCGCGCGGCCCAGCGCGACCCCGAGCAGCGCAAGCACGACTTCAGCGAGGTGGTGCAGGCCTTCACCGAGGAGCAGGCCCAGTCCGAGGCGGCCCGCTGCCTGGCCTGCGGCATCTGCTCGGAGTGCTACCAGTGCCTGGAAGTATGCCAGGCCGGGGCCATCAAGCACGACATGCAGCCCGAGGAGCTGGAGCTGAAGGTGGGGGCGCTGCTGCTGGCGCCGGGCTTCAAGCCCTTTGACGCCCGCCTCAAGGGCGAGTACGGCTATGGCCGCTATCCCAACGTGATCACCTCCCTGGAGTTCGAGCGCATCCTGAGCGCCAGCGGCCCCTACGGCGGGCACGTGAAGCGCCCCGGCGACGGTGCCGAGCCCAAGCGGGTGGCCTGGATCCAGTGCGTGGGCAGCCGCGACGCCTCCGTGGGCCGCGAATACTGCTCCTACGTGTGCTGCATGTACGCGGCCAAGCAGGCCATCATCGCCGGCGAGCACGTGCCGGGGCTGAACACCACCATCTTCTATATGGATATCCGGGCCCAGGGCAAAGGCTTCGACCGCTACTACGAGCGGGCCCGGGACGAGCACGGGGTGCGCTATCTGCGCTCCATCCCCAGCCGAGTGCTGGAAGACCCGGCCACCGGCGACCTGGTCATCAGCTACTACGACGCCAACGACCAGCTGGTGGAAGAGCGCTTCGACATGCTGGTGCTCTCGGTGGGGCTAACCCCCAACCCCGACGCCAAGGCCCTGTCCCTGGCCGCCGGGGTGGAAACCGACCGCTTCGGCTTTGCCCAGCGGGTGGAGTTGAACCCCCTGGCCACCAGCCGTAAAGGGGTCTACGTCTGCGGCGTGTTCCAGGCCCCCCGCGACATCCCGGACACGGTGATGCAGGCCAGCGGAGCGGCGGCCCAGGCGGGCGAACTGCTCTCGGCCAGCCGGGGCAGCGAGGTCACCACCCTGGAATACCCGCCCGAGCGCGACTCCGCCGGGGAAGGGCCCAGGGTGGGGGTGTTCATCTGCCACTGCGGCATCAATATCGGCAGCGTGGTGGACGTGCCCGGCGCGGTGGAATACGCCAAGAGCCTGCCCGGCGTCACCCACGCCGAGGAGTTCCTGTTCACCTGCTCCACCGACAGCCAGGAAAAGATGGCCCAGGTCATCAAGGATGAGAACCTCAACCGGGTGGTGGTGGCCTCTTGCAGCCCCCGCACCCACGAGAAGCTGTTCCAGGACACCCTCAAGACGGCGGGGCTCAACCCCTACCTCTTTGAGATGGCCAACATCCGCGACCAATGCTCCTGGGTGCACCAGGGCGACCATGCGGCCGCCACGGTCAAGGCCGAGGACCTGATCCGCATGTCCGTGGCCCGGGCCGGTCTCCTGGAGCCGCTGCACCAGTTCCCCATGGACGTGGAGCAGACCGCCCTGGTAATCGGCGGCGGGCCCGGCGGGCTCACCGCCGCGCTGAGCCTGGCCGAGCAGGGGTTCCTGACCCACCTGGTGGAGCGCAGCGACAAACTGGGCGGCCTGGCCCGGCGCATCCACAGCACGGTGGAAGGCCTGGAGGTTCAGCCCTGGCTGGGCGACCTGGTGGACCGGGTGACTCACCACGGGCTCATCCGGGTGCACACCGATAGCCAGGTCAAGCAGGTCAAGGGGATGGTGGGCCAGTTCACGGCCACCATCCAGGGGCCGGACAAGGCCTTCACCGTCCAGCACGGAGCCACGGTGGTGGCCACCGGGGCCCAGGAGTACCAGCCCAGCGAATACTACTTCGGCCAGGACGAGCGGGTGACCACCCAGCTCAGCCTGCACGAGGCGCTGCACGAGGGTCCCAACTGCCTGGACGGGGTGGACCGGGTGGTGATGATCCAATGCGTGGGCAGCCGCGAGCCGGAGCACTCCTATTGCAGCCGCATCTGCTGCACCGCCGCGGTGGCCAACGCCATCGCCATCAAAAAGGCCAAGCCCACCGCAGAGGTGTACGTCCTGTTCCGGGACATCCGCACCTTCAGCCTCAAGGAGCTTTATTACAAAGAAGCCCGGGAGCTGGGGGTGACCTTCATCCGCTTCGACCCGGACAACCCGCCCCAGGTGACGCCGGGCCCGGACGGCCTGGAGGTGATGGTCCATGACCAGATCCTGGGCCAGTGGATCGCCCTCACCGCCGACAAGCTGGTGCTCAGCGCGGCGGTTAGGCCCAACGACGACGCCCACAAGTTCGCCAGCAGCCTGAAGCTGCCCCTGGACAGCGACGGCTTCTTCATGGAGGCCCACCTCAAGCTTCGGCCGGTGGACTTCACCGGGGCGGGCTTCTTCATGGCCGGGGCGGCCCACGGGCCCAAGTTCATCGAGGAGGTGATAAGCCAGGCCAAGGCCGCGGCCGCCCGCGCGGCGGTGGTCCTGAGCCAAGCCCAGCTCCTGGTGGGCGGCGAAGTGGCCGTGGTGGACGCCGAGCGCTGCGTGGCCTGCCTGACCTGCGTGCGCACCTGCCCCTACGGGGTGCCCCAGGTGAATGAGGAAGGCGTGGTCTACATCGACCCCGCCGCTTGCCAAGGCTGCGGCAACTGCGCCAGCGCCTGCCCCCGCAAGCTCATCCAGGTGCAACATCACACCGATGCCCAGATCATGGCCAAGGAGCGGGCTCTTTAGCCCACGTATTTCATGGAGGTTGGGCGGCAATGGAAACAACAATCGATGCTATCGATATAACGACGGTTAACCATATTGCATCCTACTTTTGCCAAGGCCCGGCACAGTCAGCCGCCGGCAGACAAGGCGTCTGGCAAGTGAGGGCCGCAAGCGTAGCCATAGCTACGTTAAGGCCCGAACGCTGCCAGCAACGCCGTATGCCGGTGGCTGGCGCAGCCGGACGCCCGACCTTCATGAGATACGCGGGCTAGGGCGAGGAGAAGACATGGGCGAAAAATACGAACCCAAGATACTGGCTCTCATCTGCACCTACTGCACCTACACCGCCGCGGACATGGCCGGTTCCATGCGCCTGCAGTATCCCCCCAACGTGCGGGTGATCAAGCTCTTGTGCACCGGCAAGGTGGACGTGATCTACCTGCTGGAGGCCTTCAAGGCCGGGGCCGACGTGGTCATGGTGAGCGGTTGCGAGATAGGCGACTGCCACTTTCTGGAAGGCAACCTCAGGGCCAAGGAGAGAGTGGCCCACGCCAAGACCCTCCTGGACGACCTGGGGCTGGGGGGAGACCGCCTGGAGATGTTCCACATCGGGGCCAGCGACGCCCCCAAGTGGGCCGAGGCGGTTGAGTTGATGAATCGCCGAGCCCATGAGCTGGGGCCCAATCCCCTGGGCCGCAAAAAGCTCCAGGCCCGGCAAACCAATATTGAGGAGCTCAGAGCATGATCGTAGCGGAGCGAAAACCCTTTAAAGAGATAGCCGTGGCCGCCTCCGGCTTCCGCAAGGTGCTGGTGGCCGGATGCGGCACCTGCGTGGCGGTGTGCCTCACCGGCGGCGAAAAGGAAGCGGGCATCCTGGCCACCCAGCTGGACATGGCCGCCCAACTGGGGGACCGGGAACAGGTGTTCAGCGTGGGCTGCGTGGAGCGCCAGTGCGACCGGGAGTTCCTGGAAGAGCTGGGCCCCCAGATCGCCGAGGCCGACGCGGTGATCTCCATGGCCTGCGGGGCGGGCATCCAGTTTTTGGCCGAGGCCTACCCCGACACCCCGGTTCTTGCCGGGGTGAACACCACCTTCATCGGGGTCAACGAGGACGTGGGGGTGTGGACCGAGCGCTGCCGCTCTTGCCGCAACTGCGTGCTCAGCATCACCGGCGGGGTGTGTCCCATCTCCCTTTGCCCCAAGGGCATGCTCAACGGCCCCTGCGGCGGAGCGGACAAGGGCAAGTGCGAGACCGACCGTGAGCGCGACTGCGCCTGGAGCGTGATCTACCGCCGCCTGGAGAGCACCGGCCGCCTGATCAATCTGGAAGAGGTGATCGAGGCCCGGGACCATCGCGACCTGCTGCCGGGCCGCCAGGTGCACCCGGCCTACGAACGGAGGTACAGCGCTCATGAGTAAGTTCAGCGACGCCCTGGCCGGGGGCAAGTTCGTCCTCACCGTGGAAATGGACCCGCCCAGGGGCACCTCCCTGGGCGAGATGGACGCCCTGGCAAAGAGCCTGTCCGCCAAGGTGGACGCAGTGGTGGTCAGCGACAACCGCGGCGCCGTGGCCCGCATGAGCCCGGTCTTGGCTGCCCATCACCTTATCAAGCACGCCCAGGCCGAGGTGATCCTCACCCTGACCTGCCGCGACCGCAACCGCCTGGCCCTGACCAGCGAGATGCTGGCCGCCGCCGCCGGGGGGGTGCAAAACCTACTGCTGGTGAGCGGCGACTTCGTGACCCTGGGCGACCAGCCCGGTTCGCGGCCGGTGTACGACCTGGACTCAGTGCAGGCCCTCATCCTGGCCTCCCTCTTGGCCCAGGGCCGCGACTTCTCCGGCGAGCTGAGTGAACCGGTTGCCTTCTTCCTGGGAGCCAGCCTACCGGTGGCCACCGAGCCTCCCGGCCTGGCGGGTATCAAGTTCTCCAAGAAGCTCAAGGCCGGAGCCGGGTATTTCATGACCCAGCCGGTGAGCGGCGCGGCGGAGATCGAGGCCCTGACCAAGCTGCCCATGGCGGCCGATACCAAGATCATCGCCGGTCTGGAACTGGGGGCCGAACAAGAGGCCGGGCCTCTGGTGGAGCTGGCCAAGGAGCTAAAGAGCGGCGGCAAGGCGGCCGGAGTGCATCTGGCCTGCCCGGAGGCTCCCCAGCGCATCGCTGAATTGGTGGACAAGCTCAGCTAGGAAAAGGAGCCCACTGTGGCTTTGCCTAAGAAACAAGTACTGGTAATCGGCGGCGGGGTGGCCGGAGCCACCACCGCCCTGGACCTGGCCGAGCAGGGCGTGGCGGTGCACCTGGTGGAGCGCGACGACTTCCTGGGGGGCCGGGCCGCCCAGCTGGCCTGCAAGGCCCTGGACAGCTGCCTGAAGTGCAACGGCTGCCTGGCCGAGCCCCGCCTGGCCGCCCTGACCAGCCATCCGCTCATCACCCTGCACCGCGCCTCGCAGGTGACCAACCTCACCCGCTTCGACGGCGGCTACCAGGCGGTGATCAACACCCGCCCCGCCTACATCGACGCCGAACGCTGCACCGCCTGCGGCCTGTGTTTGGAGGCCTGCCCGGAGGTGGAGGGGGGAGCCATCCGCACCCCGCGCTTGGCCGCCGAGGCCCCGCGCCTGGCCATCGACGAAACGGCCTGCCTGTACTTCAAGGACGGCCAGTCCACGGTGTGCCGCGACGTGTGCCCCGAGGAGGCCATCGACTTTGGCCGCCAGGGCGACCAGCAGACCCTGGAGTTCGCGGCGGTGGTGCTGGCCACCGGCTTCACGCCCTACGACCCCACCCCGACCTCGCGCCTGGGCTATGGCCTGTTCCCGGATGTGATCACCGCCATGGAGCTGGAGGAGATGCTGCGCACCCAGGGCAAGGCCGTCCGCCCCAGCGACGGTGAGCCCGCGGGCAAGGTGGCCTTTGTGCAGTGCGTGGGCAGCCGGGACGTCAACGGCAACAACTACTGCTCCCGGGTCTGCTGCGGCTACGCCCTGCGCCTGGGCCGCGCCCTGGCCGCGCGCCAGCAGGCCGAGGTGGCGGTGTTCTACATGGACCTGCAAAGCTTCGGCCACGCGGTGGACGAGTTTTTGGAGGCCGCGGCCAGCGAGCTGCGCCTGGTGCGCTCCATGCCCTACGACATCTACCAAACGCCCGAGGGTTCGGTGATGCTGGACTACCAGCCCAGCCCCGGCGCGGCCCCCCAGAGCGAGCCCTTTGACCTGGTGGTGCTCAGCGTGGGCCTGGCCCCCAACCCGGACAACCCCGCCTTGGCCCAAATGGCGGGCTTGGATTTGAACCGCCACGGCTTCCTGGCCCCAGGCAAACAAGGGGTATTCTTGGCCGGCACCGCCCAGCGGCCCATGGACGTTGCCGAGGCGGTGGCCTCGGCCGGGCGCGCCGCCCAGGGCGCCCTCACCTATCTAGCGGAGATGCAACCATGAGTGCCCGCGTAGGCGTCTTCCTTTGCCAGGGGGGCCGCAGCCAGGCCGATTCCCTGGATTTTAAAAAGCTGCGCTGGACCGCCGAGGCCTTTGACCAGGGCCGGGTGTTCACCGTGGCCCATACCTGTCAGGCCCAGGGCGCGGCCGCCGTGGCCCGCCTGATAAAAGAGCACGAGCTGACCTCGGCGGTGGTGGGGGCCTGTCCCCTGCTGCACAACCCCGGCGGGCTCAGCCGGGCCCTGGCCGCCGAGGGCCTGGACCCGCAGATGGCCACGGTGCTGGACCTGTGCGCCAAGCCCGAGGGCGAGGCCAGCGGGGTTTGCGCCGTGGCTCCCGGAGCCCAGGCCGCCCTGAGCCAGGCCCTGTGCGGCCAGCAGTTCAAGCAGGAGCTTCCCCTGGAGGAGTTGGCCGTGGCCACCAGCGTGCTGGTGGTGGGCGAGGGCCTGCCCGCCCTGTGGTCGGCGCGGGGATTGCTGCGCGCCGGTTACCACCCGGTGCTGCTCACTCCCAGCCAGCGCCTGGCCCCCCCGGCTCCCTTGCTGGGCACCGAAGCGGTGGACGAAGCCGCCGCCCTGGCCAAGGAGCTGGAAGAGGCCGAGGGCATCACCCTCATTCGCCAGGGCCGTTTGCTGGGCCTGGGCGGCGGGGCGGGCAACTTCACCGCCACCATCGCCGACCGGGCCGGGGAGATCAAGAGCCTGAGCGTAGGCGGGGTCATCGTGGCCCAGGCCCCGCCCAAGGCCCTGAACCTGCCGCCCCAGGGCCTGGCCGCCGGTGAGCGGGTGGTGTCCCTGGAGGAGCTGGCCTCCCTGCTGCAGGCCCCGGAGCATCTCAAGAAGCGCCTGGGCCAAGGCCCCTACACCGTGGCCCTGGGGGTGGGCCTGGGCCGTCAGGCCGCGCCCCTGGACCTCATCGGGGCCATGAACTGCGCCCGCAAGCTGGCCGCCGGACCGGAGAACCGGGTGGTCTTGTTCACCAACAACGCCAAGGTGGCGGGTGACGACCTGGAGGCCCTGACCCAGCAGGTGCGTGGCGAAGGGGTGGTGTTCGTAAAGTTCACCACCGGTGGCCTGCGCGGCAGCGAGGCCTCCGAAGGCGTGGACCTGGAATGGGATGAGGAGATATTGGGCGCGACCATGGCCGACCGCTTCGACCTGGTGGCCCTGGATCAAACCCCGGTCCCCAACCCGGCCTACCACGAACTGGCCCACCGCCTGGGCCTCAGCGTGGGGCGCGACGGCTACTTGCAGCCCGAGGCGGTCAACGCCCTACCCGCCCAGAGCCGCCGGGCCGGGGTGTGGCTGGTGGGACCGGCCCGGGGCCAGGGCGACCTGGAGCGCTGGGCCGACGAGGTGCAGGAGGCCCTCTACGGGGTGCGCCGCCTGCTGGCCCAGGGATCGGTGCAGGTGGAGAGCGGCCGGGTGAGCGTGGACCGCAAGCGCTGCACCATCTGCCTCACCTGCGTGCGGGTCTGTCCCGAGGGGGCCATGGACCGCCTGTTCCGCAGGCCCATGAGCAACCCCCTGGCCTGCACCGGCTGCGGCACCTGCGCCGCCGAGTGCCCCATGGAGGCCATCCAGATCGTGGGCCAGGAGGACACCCGCTACAGCCGGGAGATCGCGGCCGCCGCGGGCAGGGTGGGCGATATGGGCCGGGCCGTGGAGCGCCAACTCCTGGTGCTGGCCTGCGCCAACTCCGCCGCCCCGGCCCTGCACGCCGCCCGTTTGCAAGGCGCGGCTTTGCCGCCGGGCTTAAGGCTGGTGCAGGTGCCCTGCGCGGGCAAGGTGGACGCGGACATGGTCTTGGAGGGCTTGCAGCGCGGCTTCGACGGGGTGCTGATCCTTTCCTGCCACCCGGACGCCTGCTACTCGCTCACCGGCAGCACCTGGGCGGGCATGCGCGCCGGGCACCTCTGCAACCTGCTGGCCGAGACCGGCCTGGAGCCGGAGCGCCTCATGCTGGCCGGGGTGGCCCCCAGTCAGTCCAAAGAGGTGCTGGCAATAATCAACCACGCCCTGGCCACCCTGGAGCGCCTGGGTCACAGCCCCCTGAAGGTGGGGGCCCAGGTGCGCGAGGTGCTCACCCGCTACACCCTGGACATGGACGACACCTACGCCATCGTGAGCTGAGGCGTCTAAAGCTCCAGTTCCATGCCGTCGTCCGCCGTCTCGCCGGGAAGTTCATCCACATGGGCCAGCATGTCCTGGCTCATGTGGGTGAATATCAAGCGGCCGGGGTTCAGTTCCCCGCGCCGCTTCAGCACGTCCGTGCAGCTCAGATGATATTTGATGGGCCGCTCATAGAAGTAGGCCTCGGCGATCAAGAGGTCCGCCCCGCTTAGGAGCGGCGTCAGGTCGTCCACCCACTGGGTGTCGCCGGTGTAGGCTAGGCTCTTGCCCGCCGCCTCGACTCGAAGAGCCAGAGCGGGAGCCCCCGAGGCGTGCAGCCCCTCGGCCACGCGCACCGACAGGCCGCACCAATCAACGGTCGCGCTGGGAGTCAGCTCGGTGACCTGGGTGGCGAACTTGCGCTGTATCCGGCTGGCGCGGGGGAAGTTCACCTCCAGGGAGTCCACCAGGCGCGAGGCCAGGCCCTTGGGCCCGGCCAGGAGCAGCGGCCTGGTGCGCTTGGAGAAAAGCTGGGCGTCCAGGATGAAAAAGGGCAGCCCGCCGAAATGGTCGCCGTGCAGGTGAGAGATGAGGATGCCGTCGATGGTGCCGGGGTCCACGCCGTAGCGTTGCAGGGAGATCAGGGCCGAGGCCCCGCAGTCCAAGAGCACCCGGCGGCCCTCCCACTGTAGCAGGATGCAGGCCTGCAAGCGGCCGCCGTGGCCAAAGGCGTCGCCCGACCCCAGGAACTTCACCGTTAGTCCGGCCATACCCCCTCCAGATTTTTAGGGAGCCTCCGGCCCGGCGGCGGACCGAAGGCGCGGATCTATTTACCGGCCAGGGCGGCCACGATCTTTTCCTGGTCCAGGGCGGCCAGGTAGGGATGCATGGGCAGGCTGAAGATGCGCTCGCCCGCCGACTCGCTGTGCGGGAAGTCGCCCGCCTGGTGGCCCAGGTAGGCGAAGGCGGTCTGCAAATGCAGGGGCTTGGGATAGTAGATGGCGCTGGGGATGTCCGCGGCCTTCAGGCGCTCCAAAAACTCGCCCCGCGCCGCCTGGCTCTCGGCCAGCACCGAGTACTGGGCCCAGGCCGAGGCGTAGCCCGAGGGCACGCTGGGAGCGGTGAGGGCCGCGCCCGAGGCGGCGATCAGCTCGGCGTAGCGCCCAGCCACCTCTTGGCGGGCCTTCATCTCGCCGGGCAAAAGCTCCAGCTTGGCCAGGAGAACCGCAGCCTGCATGGTGTCCAGGCGGCCGTTGATGCCCAGGCGCACGTTGTCGTATTTGTCCTCGCCCTGGCCGTGCACCCGTAGCGAGCGCAGGATGCGGTCCAGATCGTCGTCGTCGCAGAAGACCATGCCGCCGTCGCCGTAACCGCCCAGGGGCTTGGCCGGGAAAAAGGAGGTGCAGCCCAGCTTGCCCAGGGCGCAGGCCATCCTGCCCTGGTACTCGCCGCCCATGGCCTGGGCCGCGTCTTCCACCACCGCGAGGTTGTGCTCGCCGGCGATGCGGTTGATGGCGTCGTAGTCCGCCGGGAGGCCGAAGAGGTCCACCGGCATGATCACCTTGGGCTCCAGGTCCCCCCGCTCTTGCACCGCCGCGATGGCCGTGGCCAACAGGGCCGGGTCCAGGTTGAAGGTGACCGGGTCGATGTCCACGAACACCGGGGTGGCCCCCAACAGGGCGATGACCTCGCCGGTGGCGAAAAAGGTGAAGGGGCTGGTGAACACCGCGTCGCCCGGGCCGATCTCCAGGGCCAGCAGGGCCAGCATCAGGGCGTCGGTGCCCGAGGCGCAGCCCATGGCGTGCTTGCTCCCCACGTAGGCGGCCAGCTTCTCTTCCAGCTCGGCTATCTCCGGGCCCATGATGTAGCGGCCGTGGTCCAGCACCTTATTGATGTTGTCTTCTATTTTTTGGCGAATCAGTTGTTGTTGCGCTTTCAGGTCAATGAACTGCATGTTGCCGCACCTTTATGGTTTGCGTGGCTCGGGCCTCGAACCGCTGAGGGGCCCCTGGTTTCGCTCAACTCTATAAAGAGTACCGCTCCAGGTCAAATGGCTATTTCTTGGCGGGGCGGGGGAGACGGGGGGCGGGAACAGAGATTGACCTTCCCCTGGTACGCCCGGCTGGCAACGTTCTTTCCACCGTCGCGGATAGTTGCCAGGCCCGGCGCCCCGCCTCTTTTGGAGCCTCGAGAAAAGTTGCGCCATTTCAGTATGTTGCCCACAAGGGCCCCATCCCGACCCCGGGCATGCTCCTTGCATTGCCTTCTTCACTAAAAAATACCGATGAAATATTCAGGAGTTTGAGGACCGCGATTTGCCCCCTGGGAGCAAATTCCCTGCTCCCCGAGATGGGGGTCCGCCGTCGCCGGGGGACGGCGGAGGCATGGATTGGTGGCGTCGATCTGCCCTGACGCCGAGCAGGGGTTTAGGTAATCCGGATCAGTCAAGGGAGGTATCATGAAGGGGAAGAGATTGATAAGAGGGACCTTATTGGCGGGATTGGTCTTGCTGTGCACGGCCGCTACGGCCATGGCGGCGGGGCAGCCCATCAAGATCGGAGCCATGTTCATCTCCAGCGGCAAGGTGGGCGGCTACGGGGTGCACGGCTGCCAGGCCATCAAATTGGCGGTGGAGGAGATCAACGCGGCGGGCGGCATCCTGGGGCGCAAGGTAGAGGCCATCTGCGAGGACACCAAGCTGAAAAAGGACGTGGCCCTGGCCCTGGCCGAGCGGTTCGTAAAACAGGACAAGGTGGATTTCCTCATGGGGCCCACCTCCAGCGGCCTGGCCATGGCCCTGTCCGAGTTCGCCAAAAACAACAAGAAGATACTCATCGCCACCCAGGCGGCCACCGACGCCCTCACCGGGGCCAAGCTGCATCCCTACATCTTCAGCACCCTGAGCAACGCCATGATGCACGCCCGCTCGGGAGCCTATCTCATGGCCTCCAAGCCCTACAAGCGCTACATGGTCATCGGCCCGGACTACAACTACGGCCACGCCTCCTGGCGCATGTTCAAGGAAAAACTAAAGGCGCTCAGGCCGGACGTGGAATTCGTGGGCGAGTTGTTCCCCAAGTTCCTGTCCAAGGATTACAGCGAGTACATCAAGAAAATTCAGGAGATAAAGCCTGACGCCGTCTGGTCGCCTCTGTGGGGCGGCGACGCGGTCACCTTCATCAAGCAGGCCCTGCCCACCGGCATCTTCAAGACGGTCAAGTTCGCCTTCCCCTGCGCCGGGGCCCTGGAGGTCTTGGTGCCCATGGGTAATGACATGCCCGACGGCGTCTATGTATCCTCGCGTTACTTCTTCACCTCTCCCCGCTCGGACCTCAACCGCCGCTTCGTGGCGGCCTACCAGAAGAAGTTCAAGCAATACCCGGACTACATGGCCGGCGAAACCTACGCCGGGGTTTACTTCATCAAGGCCGCAGTGGAGCGGGCCGGCACCCTGGACCCGGACAAGATCATAGCGGCGGTGGAAAAAGAGCCCCTGGCCTGGGACACGCCCGAGGGCTACAAGATCATGCGCGGCGCGGACCACCAGGTGGTGGAAGACTGCCTGTGGGGCGAGACCGCCAAGAACGCGAAATACGGCTTTTCCATCCCTCAGAGCTTCATCGCCATTCAAGGGGTTGAAATCTGCCGCAGCGAGGCCGAGTTGAAGGCCGTGCGCGCCCCGAAATAAGCCCGCAACCAAACCGCAACCCGCACAGGCCGTGCCGACCAGGCACGGCCTGTGTTTTGCGAGGGTGGGATTGGAGAAGGGAGGGGGGAATTGGGGAATCGCCAGGTTAAGCGCAGGGCTGGGTCTGCAAGCCTATCCCACAAAAAAGCGGCCACGGCTTATTGCCGTAACCGCTTGATATTACTGGAGCCGGCGGTAGGAATTGAACCAACGACCTGCTGATTACGAATCTTATTGCCTTTCTCGCGGCTTCCACGCAACAATACTCTAAATAGCGCTATTACCAATACTTAGGCATTGATTAGTCAGCAAGCCTACGCTAAAATACTTCCAAGTTGTATGTACAAGGCTTCCATATGGCTTCCACGACATGGAGCGTAACCTATGGGTAAATTGACTAAAAAGGCAATCGATGCCCTCCAGCACACCCCAAAAATGGAGTTTTTTGTTTGGGATGATTCCCTGCCGGGGTTTGGTGTGCGTGTCCTGCCCAGCGGGTACAAGAGTTGGCAGCTGCAATACAAGCGATCAGGCCGAACCCGCCGCATGTCATTGGGTGCCTGCAATGTCCTGACGCCAGATCAGGCACGAAAAAAGGCGAGCGAGCTTTTAGGCGAGTTAGCCCAGGGGGGAGACCCGGCAAAAAAAAGGGCGCAACTCCACCACGCGCCCAACATGAGAACCTTGTCAGGCATGTATCTAGAGCGCCATGCTCCCAAGAAAAAGGAAAGCAGCCTCAGGAACGACAGGTCGATGCTGCAAAACATCATATTGCCAGCCCTAGGCAGTGTCAAAGTCACGGAAGTTGATCGTGCTGATATTGCGAGGCTTCACCATTCCCTGCGCTCCACCCCGTATCAAGCCAATCGTTGTCTGGCCCTGCTCTCCAAATTGTTCAACCTGGCAGAGAAATGGGGCTTTCGCCCTGACAACACGAACCCCACTCGGCACGTTGAAAAGTACCGCGAGCAACCGCGAAGGCGATATCTCTCTGGTGACGAACTCGCCCGCCTGGGAAAAGCCCTGGCGGAAGCAGAAGTTGATGATAAGGAGAGCCCCTTTGTTGTGGCCGCTATTCGCCTGCTGCTGTTCACAGGAGCCCGGCTGAATGAAATACTCACTCTAAGGTGGGAGTCTGTGGACCTTGAGAGGGCTTGCTTACACCTGCATGACAGCAAGACGGGGCAGAAAGATATTATGTTGAACCCACCAGCCCTGGAGGTGTTGACCAACCTACCCCGCATTGACCTCAATCCCTTTGTCATCGTTGGAAAACAATCCGGTTCCCATTGGGTAAATCTAAGCAAACCATGGAAGCGCCTGTGTGACAGGGCCAAGATATTTGACTGCCGGTTACATGACTTGCGGCATTCCCATGCGGCCATTGCCGCCGGGCTGGGCCTAGGCTTGCCTGTTATCGGCGGACTCCTTGGGCATACCCAGGCCGCCACGACTGCTAGATACGCCCATTTGGCCAATGACCCACTCAAGGCGGCTTCTGCTGTTATCGGGGAACATATTGCTGAAGCAATGAAAAAGTCTCCTGACGTGAAAGTTGTTCACCTGCCAAGCAAAAGTAGCGCCCGCGATTGATCAATATACCTTGACACCCTGCCCGGCAAAATGAGGACGGATTTATGCCCAAGAAAAAACTTCCGAAGCCCGAGGCAGGGCTAGAAGCATACAAAGCAACTGCGTACAAAAGAAGGATCAAACGCGCAATCACTTGCTTTGATCATCACAAAATAAAATTGACCGATGATGAAAAAAAAGCAGTCAGCAACAAATTAAGATCCTGGTTTATTAGGGAGATAAACCTGAGCGAGGGACGCCCACCCCTCCATGTAATAAAAAACAACCTAAAGGAGATTCATGCGCGGGCAAAAAAATTTGCCGATGCCTTGGAAGGTTTGGACCGTTGGTCTGTTGCCTGCCTAGTTAACCTCGGGGATAAAGACAAAATTGACAATCCCGACAGTCCACTCCCCAGAGAAGAGCGCGAGATTATAGAATTTAAGAAAGGCATGGAAGAGGCGCGAATTTGGCAAATTATTACCGGTGGAGCCCTTAAGCGCCTTGCATCAGAGCGTGATCCCAGCAAGCCCAATCAAGCCAAAAGAACATTGGTGTTCATTATCGCTGACATTTGCCAGCAAAAAGGTATAAGCCTAGCAATGTCAAGAAATTCTAATACTGGTGAACCTCAAGGGCTTTTTTTTGAACTCATGCAAGACACCTTCAATAGCTTTGACCTTGAATACCAATCCGAAGAGGCGCTTTACACCTCCATCCGAAGGGACCTAAAGTATTGGAAAAAAGCAACAACCCCAAAGGAGCAAACTAGCCCCCAAATGGGGACCTAATATGTCCCTAGGCATAGCCTCTAGTTAAGCCGAGAATCCCTCCAACAACGTAGCAGTGCGCTACACAGAAAGGAGGGACTCATGCTTTCCCAAAGTTACTTCTCAACCGAACAAGCCGCGACCTACTTAGGGCTTTCACGCCGGACCCTGGAGGGTTTCCGATGTCGTGGCGGTGGGCCGCTATTCATCAAAGCTGGCAGGCGGTGCTTGTACCGCCAGGAAGACTTGGATGACTGGGCATTGGCCAACCGCCGACGCTCCACTTCCGATATCCCAGCCAAGGCCAAATGAGGTGCGGTCATGACCGCATGGCTTTCACCTCTCAAAAGCATTAGACGAGAATGCCTGTATTGCATGTCTGGCAGCCGTTTGCTGGTCAGAGATTGCCCTTCAACGGCATGTCGGCTATGGCCCTACCGTTTAGGCAAAAGACCAACCTCCGGGGCGCATCGCCCCTTGAGAGCGATCAGAAAACATTGCCTGGCATGTGCGGGTTCGTCTGACGCTGTTCGCAATTGTGACGGGAAACTCCTTGTTGGAGAAATCTGTTCACTCCATCGATTCCGATTTGGGAAAAACCCTGCCCGTCGACACAGCCGCAAACCAGTCAGGCCAATAAATCGGAAAACATAGGGTGGCCGATGGGCAATTCGCCGCACCAGCACCAATGGACCTTCAATTAGGTCGGTCAGAATATGGGCCGCGACAAAAACAAAAAAAGATCAGCTCCCTTTGTCATGGTTCCAAAGGACATGCTTAAATCTTCGGCGTGGCTTAGCCTGTCTAATATTGCCAAGGTGGCCTGGCTCCACTTGGCGGCGGACTTCAACGGTAAGGAACAAAAGCGGACAAGTCTTCGGCTCCCCTACTCGCAAGCAGAGAAGCTTATGACTAGAAAAAGCTATTCCAAGGCATTGACAGAACTTCAGGCTAAAGGCTTCATTCGCAAAACTAAACACGGGGGACTGGAAAAAAATTGTTCCGAATACGAGCTTATTTATGAATGGCGTAAATGGACACCAAAGGATGAATAAAACAAAACTCAAGGGGTCATTTGACTACTTGACAAGGGTCAAAAAGAACCCTTATAGGGATATCGAAGGCATGCCTCAAGTGGTCATTTGGACACTTGTAGGTCATATTTTAAGCAAAATTCAAGGGGTCATTTGGACACTCCTTCTAGAAGTCTACCAGGGCGGCCACGTGTTTCAGGCTGCCTTGATAAGTCATAGCGAGCGCGTCAGACGGGCGATGCATCTTGTTCACTGGCCCTTTCACCTTCCCTGGTTCCACAAGGCCCCTCCGGTCCTCGAAAGGGGAAAATTACCAATTGATTTCGATAAAAATGAGGTGCCTGGATAATGGGCGGCTCCGGCTCAGGCCGTTTGTATGGCGGCGGCCTCACAGTGGAGGACTGCCTGACCCTTGACGTAAACAAGCTGATCCGCGACGGGATAGTGAATGCCGGTGCCCATTCGGGGACACTGACTTGGGCCAAATGCGCGACCCGTGAAACCGTGGGCTCCATGGGCTATGAAGTTCATGTCGACGGCCCACATATCGTGCGGCTCCGCTTCTACTGGGGTCAGCCCCACTTTGACGAGACTGTATGGCTGGAAACTACATGGCCCTATTTTGGCGGAGTGCGATGGTGGTTCACCTGCCCTCGCTGCGCTGGCAGGGCTGCAAAGCTGCATTTACCTCCAGGGGAGAAACGTTTCCTATGCCGCCGGTGCTGGGGGTTGAGCTATGAAAGCCAACGGGAGAGCCCCATGTTCCGGGCTCTCACCCAAGCGCAAAAAATTAGGCTGCGGCTTGGCGGAAGCACGGACACCACAGCGCCATTCCCTGGGCGGCCAAAGGGGATGCACCGCCGGACTTATCAAAGATTGCGTGACCAGGGTGAGCGATACGAAAGAGCGTCCTGGTCCTTGGCGGAATCAAGATACGGTGTGCCCCTAGGCTGCATCTGACCATGAACTTGCTCGGAACAATTTTCAGACAGCCACCAACTCGCGTTTTTCCAGGCTAGAATGGCCGAAAATTGCCAGCCCCTGCCTAAGCCCCTGCCCTGCACCTTTCATGCGATCCTAGAGCCTCAAACGCTCACTGAGGTGGGGTGTGTGAGCTTGTTCGCCGGTGCGGCGTCATTGGCTCAATGGTCCATTGGTGGAAGGATGTAAGGCTCTCTTTCCAATTTTCGGGGCTCACCGGACCCCGGCTGGCCAAAAACGCACGATTGACAGGGGAAAGAAGCTAAGGATACTATGCTCAAAATCAAGTTAATTGCTATTATTGCTAGAGTTCCAGTGGAGAATCACCTCATCTGGTGAGTTGCGATGGTAACGTTGCAACTTTCACCGCTGATTTTATCTTGCAACAGCATTGAAAATACAAAAAAGCAGGCCGCAGTATCAGACACACGATGAAGGGGGATAACGTGTATAAGTTTTTATTATTTGCAGGCTGGGCATTATTAATCATAGGAATTGCTTTTGTTGTAATGGGTTATATTGGGATCATCGTTGCCGCGCCTAGCCTTTGGGAAGGGCTTAAAGAAGTATGGCACCTCATGAGTCCATTTAATGTATTAAATTTTATCGTAACAATAGCAGCCCTTGCACCTGGCATTATACTTATTACCCTTGCTGATAAATTTAAAGGCAAGTCAAATGTTGCCAAAAACAACCCTGAATAGGAAGTATATTTTGCAATGGAAATAAACTATAAGGAGCAATTATACCTGACTAGATTCGGTGGCGTTGGCTCTGCTATTGTAGCCTCAATCATGTTAGTTTGTTATTCTATTTATAAATTATTTGACTTAAATATATTTATCATAATAAGCGCTTTTCTTCTGATACCACTCTGTGTATTTATTTGGCGCTTAATGTTTCACGGGCTAACAATAATAGCTATGAACCTGACTGAAGAAAAAAACAAATCTTTTCAAATGGCGATTTCAATTTTATTTCCAATATTGATTTCTTTTTACTTTATTTCAAAAACACCAGAAATAACATTCAAGGGCATGACGATGGGGTTGTTAGATATTTGGATAATATTACCCATCGGAATTATTATTTTGGTAAGCTGGGTTTTTGGCGAACAAGTAAACAAAAAATATTGGTTTCGTAGTTTTATAGGTTCCTCATTAGTGCTGTTTTTTGTATGCCTATATGGGTATTGGGGGTTCTATAGTATAGAAGACGAACTATCTGAAAGTTCAGTTACGTTCCAAGATAAAGAAGAGGCGGCCTACGCAGCTAAAATGGGATTATATATGCTGCGTTACCTTGTATTTGTTGCCGTATCTTATTTGGCATTGTTGGTGAGAATGAAGTCTGATTCAATACTGTTAGAAAATAGACAAAAAAGACTGCGTGAAATATTAAAGAATAGAGATTAGTTGATTGCCACAATCCCAGCCTATAACCTGCGCTTGCTTTTCGAAACCAATTTGACCTTACCGTCATAGAACACACTTCCCATAACCAGGATGGACCTCTGCTTAGGTTCATGCGCCGCCACACCGGCTGGCTTTTTTCGCATGCTTCCCCATCTGGTGTGGTCTTTACTCTGCCCACCGCTTCCATAAGGCTTCCACAAAACAAAAGCGGCCACAGCCTTAAGCCGTAACCGCTTGTTATCATTGGAGCCGGCGGTAGGATTTGAACCAACGGCCTGCTGATTACGAATCAGCTGCTCTACCCCTGAGCTACGCCGGCTGGGGACGTAAGTCCTTGTAACAGAGGGACGGTTGGCCGTCAAGCGGGCGGCGGGGGTGGGCTTGGCAGGGGCGCAGCGGTTTGCTATGGTGGGCGAGTTCGTCTGAATCCGCTCACGTCCGGGGGGACGCCATGACCGGCGCCGAAATACTCGTCGCGAAGGCGACGGCCAAAACCGTCATTGCCTTGTTCAAAAAATGGCACGCCGGGTACAGGCTGGATAAAGACATAGACGAGGTGTTCAACCGGGCCTTTGATAGGTGTCCCGACGTTGTGATGACTGCCTGCCACAAGGACCGGCAGTTTCGCGAGATGCTGTTCAGTCTCGCTATCTCCAAAAGCGTTGATGCCGGCAAGCTCCTGGAGTGGGCCACGGTTGTTGCGGCGGAAGTGTACGACCGCGCACAGGTATGCCAGCAGCTTTTTGATTTCAGCAACGAACTGCTAGACCAGTGCTCGGTTCTCAAGCGCAAGGAAGCGGGCCGGGTACCCACAGTCTGTGCTGATTTCAAAGAACAAATGAATATCCTGCTGCATGGTGGGCGCGCCAACCAAGCCGCCCCCCCCGAGGCCAAGCAGGCCGCCCCTCCCGTTTACATCCCTCACCGGCCCAACCCCTTGCTGCGGCACTATAAGTCTTGGCTCAAGCAGATCGAGGCGGCCCTGCGCACCGGCGCGGCGGTGGTCAACCAGCTCGACGTTAGCCAAGGCGTGGCCCTGCACGGCCAGGGCGGGCTGGGCAAGACGGCCATGGCCGTGGCTTATGCCTATGAGTACCAAGGCCGCTATCCCGGTGGGGTGTTCTGGGTGCAGGCCGACCTGGGCTTGGGCCAGGCCTTGGCCGAGGTGGCCAACAACCTGGGCTGGCCGCTGCCCCCTGAAGCCACGGACCAGCAAATCATCGCTTCGGTGCTGCCCCGCCTGCGCACCCAGGAGCCCAAGCTGGTCATCTTGGACAACCTCAACGACAAGGTGGTGCCCAAGGAGATCGAGGCCCTGCCCGCCAGCCAATTGTTGGTCACCACCCGGCTCAGCGAGGTGTCGGTGGGCCAGCCCGTGACCATGGGCCTGCCAACCGAGGAGGAGGCCCTGGGCATCTTCTTGGCCTATGCCGAGTTGGAGGGCAAGGAACTCAACCAGGCCCAGCAAGAGGCGGCATACGCGATTTGCCGGCGGGCCGGGTTCTTGCCCGTGGCCTTGGAGATTTTGGGCAAGAACGCCCGCAAGGTTCCCTTGGTTGATTTGGCCACAGCACTGGACCAGGCGGTCGAGCAAAAATCCACGGTGGGCACCAAAGGACAGGAGCTGACCATCGCTGCCGCCCTGGCGGTCACCAGTCACAACTACGCCCGCCCCCACGCCAAGGAAGCACTATTGCACTTGGCCTACTTCTACCCCGAGGAGTTGGACAGCAAGCTGCTGGCCATGGCGATGACTAAGAGTTCCGAAGAAGCCCGCCAATTGCTCCCCGAGGCCCAGGCCATGCTGGCCGCCTTGGCCGAGTTCTCGGTGGTGCAGCCCAAGCCAGACGGCGGCTACACCATACACCGTTTAGTGCAAGAGGCGGCCCGACTGGAGGACGAGGATCAGAAGGCGGGGGAGCGGCTGGTTGCTATTTTGAGCGCTCAGATTAGAAACATCTGCAAACAGGGTATCTACAAAGATGGTTATCGGTTTATTCCCCATCTTACACACATCACATACATTTCAAGCTTCGGGCCTAACAACAACAATTTGCCGACTAATGGCGATCTAACTGATTGGGCCTTTTTTCTGTGGCAGAGCGGGTATTTCAGAGAGGCAGAAAACCTTGTAGGAGAAGTTAAACATAGAGCCGATACTTTAAAAGTGCCCGACTGCTTACTTTCTGCCCAAATGACTATTAACCTCGCCTTATTAAAAAAGGACCAAGGTGATTATCGCGAGGCTCTAAGTTTAATTCGTGGTGCACTCGCTATTATTGAAGAGAAGGAAGGCAAAGAAACTGCGGAGTATGCAGTTTACCTAAACAATTATGCCGCAATATTAGTTGCCAATGACCAGCCTCAAGCAGCAGAAGCAATATTTCGACAAGTGTTGGAAATCGATAAAAATAGCATCGGCGAAGAAGCCCCACAATACGGTACCCACTGCGGGAATTTAGGAGAAGCGCTTGAAAAGCAAGGAAAATATAAAGAGGCCGAAAAATTCAGGCGCATGGCTTTGGATATCCATCGTAAATCTTTACCCAAGCACCATCCTTATATTGCTACCGGGTTAAGCAATTTAGGCTTGGCCTTAGAAAAACAAGGCAAGTTTATAGAGGCAGAAAGCGTATACAGGCAAGCCATAAAAATAGACGAAAAAACAATTGAAAAAAATCACTTTAGGCATGCCACGTTATGCGGAAATCTAGCTGGCGCGCTAGAAGGACAAAATAAATTGTCTGAAGCCGAGAGATTGAGGAGATTAGCTTTAAAAATACATCTTGAGAAATTTGGCGAAAACAACTCAATAACCGCCGCTAGCTTAAATAACCTAGCGCAGTTATTAGCAAAGCGAGGCCGCGCTGGAGAAGCCATAAATCTTTATTGTAGAGCAATGAAAATCAGCAAATTTTTATCTGGGGAAGACAGTGTTGATTACGCTATCCAATTGAATAATCTCGGCAAAGCGTATCAAATTTCAGAAAAATATACTGAAGCTGAAAAGCTTTATCGCCAGGCGATTGATATTTGCCTGCGAGCCCTGGGCCCGGAGCACCCAAACACGTTGGCTATTCAAAAAAACCTCGAAATCATTCTCAACGAAATGAAATCCCGCACCTAACCCCCTGCCCAATAAAGAAAGGGCCGCCCTAACAGACGGCCCTCACTATTACTTTTTCAAAACCCTCTTTGGCTTACGTCCCCATGTTCCAGGAGTTGAGGTATTTCTCCTGCTCCTCGGTGAGCTCGTCGATGTTCACGCCCAGGGCGGCCAGCTTGAGCTGGGCCACCTCGGCGTCGATGAACTCGGGAACCTCGTAGACTCGCTTCTCCAGGTCCGCCGCGTTGTCCTTCATGTAGGCGGCGCACAGGGCCTGGTTGGCGAAGCTCATGTCCATGACGCTGGAGGGGTGCCCCTCGGCGGCGGCCAGGTTGATCAAGCGGCCCTCGCCCAAGACGTAGACGTTCTTGCCGTTATCCATGGTGTGCTCCATCACGAAGTCGCGGATGGTGCGGCTCTCCTTGGTCACCTCGGCCAGGCCCTCCAGGTCCAGCTCCACGTTGAAGTGGCCGCTGTTGGCCACGATGGCCCCGTCCTTCATGGCCAGGAAGTGCTCCTGACGGATCACGTGGATATCGCCGGTGACCGTGCAGAAGAAGTCGCCGATGGCTGCGGCCTGCTCCAGGGGCATCACCTGGTAGCCGTCCATCACCGCCTCCAGGGCCCTGAGCGGGTCCACCTCGGTGACGATGACCTTGGCCCCCAGGCCGTTGGCCCGCATGGCCACGCCCCGGCCGCACCAGCCGTAGCCGCAGACCACGAAGTAGCTGCCCGCCACCAGGCGGTTGGTGGCCCGGATAATGCCGTCCATGGTGCTCTGGCCGGTGCCGTAGCGGTTGTCGAACAGGTGCTTGGTCATGGCGTCGTTCACCGCCACGATGGGATAGGCCAGCACCCCGTCGGCGGCCATGGCCCGGAGGCGGATCACCCCGGTGGTGGTCTCCTCGGTGCCGCCGATGATGCCGCTGATCAGGTCCTTGCGCTGGGAGTGGATCTGGCTGACCAGGTCGGCCCCGTCGTCCATGGTGATGTTGGGCGCCGCGTCCAGCACCGCGTTCAGGTGCTGGTAATAGGTCTCGGTGTCCTCGCCCTTGATGGCGTAGACGCTGATGCCGCTGTTCTCCACCAAAGAGGCGGCCACGTCGTCCTGGGTGGACAGGGGGTTGGAGGCGCAGATGACCACCTCGGCCCCGCCCGCCTTGAGCACGTCGCACAGGTTGGCGGTCTCGGTGGTCACGTGCAGGCAGGCGCCCAGGGTCACGCCCTCCAGGGGCTTTTCTTCCTCAAAGCGTTTGCGGATCAGATTCAAGACCGGCATGGAGCGACCGGCCCACTCGATGCGCAGGCGGCCTTTTTCGGCCAGGGCGTGGTCAGCTATATCGCACTTCATTATTATTCAACTCCACTCAAGAGCACTGGCCCTTGAGGCCAAAGTATTCGCGGATTTTTTCCACCCGGTCGGTCAGCTCCCAAGTGAAGCCTTCCTCCTCGCGGCCGAAGTGGCCGTAGGCGGCGGTGCGTTTGTAGACCGGACGCTTGAGGTCCAGTTGGTAGATCATCTGGGCGGGGCGAAAATCAAACAGCTTGGTCAGGCCCTCGGAGATTTTTTCCTCGGCAATCTTGCCGGTGCCGAAGGTGTTCACCAGGATGGAGACCGGCTCGGCCACACCGATGGCGTAGGCCACCTGGACCTCGCATTTGTCGGCCAGGCCCGCGGCCACCAGGTTCTTGGCCACGTAGCGGGAGTAGTAGCTGCCCGAGCGGTCCACTTTGGAGGGGTCCTTGCCGCTGAAGCAGCCGCCGCCGTGGCTGCCCTGGCCGCCGTAGGTGTCCACGATGATCTTGCGGCCGGTGAGCCCGCAGTCGCCATGAGGGCCGCCCACCACGAAGCGGCCGGTGGTGTTGATGAATATCTTGGTGTCGCCGTCGAACATCTCCGCGGGGATGACCTTCTTAATCACCTCCTCGATGATGGCGTCCTTGAGGGTGGAGTACTTCACGTCCGGGCTGTGCTGGGAGGCCACCACCACCGCTTCCACCCGCTTGGGCTTGCTGTCCTCGTACTGGATGGTCACCTGGGTCTTGCCGTCGGGGCGCAGGAAACCCAGGGAGCCGTTCTTGCGCACCTTGGCCAGGCGCCGGGCCAACTGGTGGGCGTAATGGATGGGCGCGGGCATCAGCTCCGGGGTCTCTACGCAGGCGTAGCCGAACATGATGCCCTGGTCGCCGGCCCCCTGCTCTCCGAAGAGGCTGGTCTCGGCGGTGACGCCCTGGGAGATGTCGGCCGACTGCTTGTCGATGCTGGTGAGCACCGCGCAGGTCTCCCAGTCGAAGCCCATGGAGGAGTTGGTGTAGCCGATCCCTTTGATGGTGTTGCGCACGATATCGGGGATGTCCACATAGGTATCGGTGGTTATCTCACCGGCCACCATGGCCATGCCGGTGGTAACCAGGGTTTCGCAGGCTACCCGTGACTCAGGGTCGTCCTTGAGCATGGCGTCAAGGATGGCGTCGGAAATCTGGTCCGCCACCTTGTCGGGGTGTCCCTCGGTTACCGATTCGCTGGAGAACAGGTAGTCGTAACCCATCCCTAAAGTCTCCTTTTTGCCTCGTAATTTTAGTGGGGTATGAATTAAACCACCCACGTGGGGCCTTGTCAACAAAGGGACGCCGTCACCCTTTTCGGGCGGCGAAATCGCCGTTTTTCATTTCACGGTGCGGGCGCTTAAGTTGGCCGTACCTATGTTGAAAATAACCAAAGTGCGGGCGGTGAAGGCGTTGCCTTGGCCGTCCTTGGCCTGGGGCGGCGCGAAAACCGCCGCCTCGCCGGGGTTCAGCCCGGCCGACACCCGGCGGGGATCGGTCTGCACCGAGTAGAGCCAAAAACCGAGCACCGTGCCCCCCTTCTCCTGGTCCAGGTTGACCACCTCCACCGAGGAGGGCGTGGGGTCCATGGACAGGCTGCACTGGCCGCCGGGGGGAATGGCGCACTGCCCGGCCCAGGCCGGGGAGGCCAGGAGAATGACCAAGAACAGGGCTGCGAGAATGCGTTTCATGACCGCGCCTAACCCAGAAGATTTTCTAGTTTTTAATTCTAGGCCAAAGCCGGCGGCCACGCCAGGGCAAGCAGCCCCAAAAACGAGCCGCCGCTCCCCCCGAAGGCGGAGCGGCGGCGGAATGGGCAAAGAGGCTACTGGGCCACGCGGAGCCCGTGTTGCTCCTCGCGGGTGATCTTGACGATCTTGTTGTCCTCGCCCAGGAGCACGGCCAGGGGCTGGTGCTTGGCCAGCTCGGCCTCGTCCAGCCAGCAGGTGGTGACGATGATGATCTTGTCGCCCACCTCGCCCTTGCGGGCCGCCGCGCCGTTGAGGCAGAACACACCGCTGCCCCGGGGGCCGGGAATGATGTAGGTCTCGAAGCGCTCGCCGTTGTTGATGTTGTAGACCTGGATCATCTCGTTGGGAATCATCTCGGCCGCGTCCATGAGATCCTGGTCCACCGACAAGCTGCCCTCGTAGTGCAGTTCGGCTTCGGTCACCGTGGCCCGGTGCAGCTTGGACTTAAACATATGACGTTGCATGATCGTCCTCAGTTCAGGGCGTCGTTGTCTATTAAACGGGTGGTGCCCAACCATACGGCCAGGGCCATGCGGGCCAGGCCGTCCAGGCGGGTCAGGGGCGCCAGGTTATCGGCGTCCACCACCTCCAAATATTCCAAACGGGCCAAAGAGGCCCCTCCCACCACCTGGGCGGCGGCGGTTTTTATCGTCTCCACGTCGCGCTCGCCCCCCTGGGCCAGCTCCCGGGCCTTGTCCAGGGCCCGGCGCAGGCACAGGGCCTGCCCGCGCTCCTCGGGGCTCAGGTGCACGTTGCGGCTGCTCATGGCCAAGCCGTCGGCCTCGCGCAGGGTGGGCCGCCCGATCACCTCTATGGCAAAGTTAAGATCATCGGTCATGCGCTGCAAGATCTTGAGCTGCTGATAGTCCTTTTGCCCGAACACCGCCACCTGGGGCATCACCGCGCCGAAGAGCTTGGCCACCACGGTGGTCACCCCGTCGAAGTGCCCCGGCCGGTGGGCTCCGCAGAGGCCCTGGCCCAGGCCCGCCACGCTCACTTTGGTGGCGAAGCCCTGAGGATACATGGCCGTTGCCGTGGGGGCGTAGATGGCGTCCACGCCATGCTCCGCGCACAGGGCCGAGTCGGCCTCCCAGGTGCGGGGATAGGCGTCCAGGTCAGCGTCGCGGTCGAACTGCAAGGGATTGACGAAGATGCTCACCACCAAAAAGTCGGCCTGGGTGCGGGCGTAGTCGATCAGGGAGAGATGCCCGGCGTGCAAGGCCCCCATGGTGGGCACCAAGGCGATGCGCTTGCCCGCTGAACGCACCTGGGCGCTCAGGGCATGCATATCCTTAGGCGTACGTATGACTTGCGGTTGTTGAGTCACGCTCTCGTCCCGGTCGCCCTGGGCGATCCAAGCAATTGCGGTTGAGGCCGGTTCTGCCTTGCGCTTATGACCTGCCCGTAGCCTGGGGGCTCTCAAGCGGCCGCGCGGCCTATGCCGGCCGGGGAAAACCAGTTAATGGGTAGCACAGGGACGGGGGGCTGTCAAGCCAAGGTCATTGAAAAGACTCGCCGGAGAAACGTCATCCGTGGGGAGGCGGGTAAAGAGGAGTTGTTGGGCTTCGGGCCGCGCGCTCAACCTAACCTGCACGATATCAATAAAAAATATACAGCGGAAGTGTAGGTCGGGTTGAGCGGAGCGAAGCCCGACAGGTGCCTATTTAAACGGCTCCAGCACCAACTCCTGGCCCGGCTTAAGGTCCACCTTGCGGATGCGTTGCAGGTCGCTGATGTAGATGGTGGCGCTTTGGCTGCGCCAGTTGGGCTGGTAGTCACGGTACACCTCGCCGTCCTTGGTGCGGCGGTACACGTAGGGGTCGCCCACCTGCTCTTCCCAGCTGCGGTTGATGTAGGCCGCCAGGCGCAGGCGCAGCTCCTGGGCTCCAGGCGGGGCCAGAAACACCCGCCGGACGTCAAACTTGTAGCCGTCGGGCAGGCTCGGCTGGTCCGGCGCCGTGGGCAAGCGCCGCCAGGAGCCGTCCGGTTGCTTTTGCTGGACGCTCAACTCCCAAAAGGGTCCCAGGAAATTATCCAGACGCACCCGAGACCCGGGGAAGGGCCCCCCCTGGGACATGGCCTCGCGCACCTGCCTGCCGGTCAGGGTGCGCTCCACGCTCACCACCACCCTGGCCGGATCCGGTCCGGGGTCCACCGCCGGGCCCATGCAGGCCGCCAGCAGGGTGACCAGACCCAGGACCATGAATATTTGCAGGCGTTGCGGCACAAGACACCTCCCCCGCCTCTGGGGCGGAAATCCCTCTCTAGAAATATTGTGGCACAAGCGGGCGAGAGAAACAGGGCCTAACCCCGATATTCCATGAAGGCTGGGCGGCACCGAACAACGGATTAGAATTTATGAGGCTTGTATGAAAACTAGCCTGTCTTACCGGAGGACGGTTCGTATCCGGCCCCGGCACAGCCAGACGCCGACAACGCCGCCATGTGGGTTCTGGCGAAGCCGATCTAGAGAGGCTCCAGAGCCTTGGTGACCGCGGCGAACTCGGCGATGCTCAGGGTCTCGGCCCGGCGGGTGGGCTCCACCCCGGCCATCTCCAGGGCCGGAATGATCGCATCGCGCTCCCGGCGCAGGCCTCCGGCCAGGCTGTTGGCCAGCATCTTGCGCCGCTGGCTGAAGGCGGCCTTGATGACCTTGGCGTAGTCCTCGCGGGCCTGGAGGCCCTCCAGGGCCACGGCGGGCTGGGCCAGGGGCTCCAGGTGCACCACCTGGCTGGCCACCGCCGGGCGGGGGAAAAACTGATTCGGCCCCACCTCCATGCCCCGGCTAACCGAGCACCAGGTCTGGATGAGCACCGACATGCGGCCCCAGTCCTTGCTGCCCGGCGAGCTGAGCAAACGGTTGGCCAGCTCCTTTTGCACCATGAGGGTGGCCCGCTTCCAGCAGGGAAGATTGTCCAGGAGATTGAAGAGCAAGGGGCTGCTGATGGCATAGGGCAGGTTGCCCGCCACCACCAGAGGGCCTCCGGCAGCGGCGGCCAGGGCGGGCCAGTCCAGGGTGAGGGCGTCGGCCAGGAGGGCCTCCACGTTGGCAACCCCCGCGCCGGCCAGCACCTCCTGGAGCGCGGCGAAGATGCCCCGGTCCACCTCCACGGCCACCATCTTGGCGGCGGCCTCGGCCAGGGGCAGGGTCAGGGCCCCCAGCCCGGCCCCGATCTCCACCACCGTGTCCGTGGCCTGGGCCCCGGCGCTGGCGGCGATGGCCCCGGCGGTGGCCGGTTGCACCAGATAGTTCTGGCCCCGTTTCTTGCCGGCGTGCAGGCCGTGGGCCTTGAGCAGCGCGGCCGGATGCATCAGGCCACCGGCTCGGCGGGCAGGGCCCCGCCCTTGGGCAGGCGGCTGATGGCGTCGGCCTCCAGGGGCATGCGCCGCCCGGCCCGCAGGTGGTGGCAACCGGCGGCGGCGATCATGGCCGCGTTGTCGGTGCACAGAGCCAGGGGCGGCAGGGTGACCCCCAGGCCCGCCTGGGCCGCGGCCTCGGCCATGGCCGCGCGCAGGCGCTGGTTGGCGGCAACCCCCCCGGCCAGGGCCAGGTGGTTCACTCCCCGCTGCTGGGCGGCGGCCAGGGTCTTCTTGACCAGCACCTCCACCACCGCCTCCTGGAAACCGGCGCAGAGGTCCTCCATGCGGTAGTCCACGCCCTGATTGGCCTCGCGGAAGCGCACCACCGCGCTCTTGAGGCCCGAGAAGCTGAAGTCCAGGGTGCCGTCGTGCATGCGGGGGCGGGGAAGCTGGATCACCGAGGGGTCGCCTTGGGCGGCCATGCGATCGATGATGATCCCGCCGGGGTAGCCCAGGCCGTAGAGCTTGGCCACCTTGTCGAAGGCCTCGCCCGCCGCGTCGTCCACGGTGGAGCCCAGCTCCTCCTGTTTGCCCGGCGCGGACACCAGGAAAATGGAGGTGTGCCCTCCGCTGACCAACAGGGCCATGAAGGGAAAGGGCGGCGGCTCCTCGGCCAGGCCCAGGGCGGCCAGGTGGCCTTCCAAATGGCTGACCCCCACCATGGGCAGGCCCCGGGACCAGGCCAGGGCCTTGGCCAGGTTCAGGCCGATGAGTAGCGCTACGATGAGCCCCGGACCCTGGGTGACCGCCACCCCGCTGATGTCAGCCAGGGTGACGCCCGCCTCGCTCAGGGCGGCCATGACCGTGGGGGCCAGGTTCTCCAGATGGCGGCGGCTGGCCAACTCGGGCACCACCCCGCCGAAGGGGGCGTGGTCCTTGATCTGGCTGGCGATCACCGAAGAGAGCACCCGGCGGCCGCCCTCGACCACGGCGGCGGCGGACTCGTCGCAGGAGCTTTCGATGCCCAGGACCAGGCGGCCCGGATCTGAGTTATTCGCTGCGGTCGCCACGGATGAAATCTATCGCTTCCTCGACGTCCTCGCGGCTGCCGGCGATGAAGGGCACCCGCTGGTGCAGCTCGGTGGGCTCCACCTCCAACACCCGGCCCTTGCCGGTGTCGGCCAGGCCCCCGGCCTGCTCGATCAGATAGCCCATGGGGTTGCACTCGTACAACAGGCGCAGCTTGCCCCAGGGCTTCTTGGGGTCCTTGGAGTCGTTGGGGTACAGGAAAATGCCGCCGTAGAGCAGGGTGCGGTGGATGTCGGCCACCATGGAGCCGATATAGCGCAGGGAGTAGACCGGCTTGGTCTCGGTGGTCCGGCGCAGATAGCGCAGGTAGTTCTTGAGGTTGTCGTCCCAATAATCCCAGTAGCC
Source organism: Pseudomonadota bacterium (assembly GCA_018896025.1). Taxonomy (GTDB): domain Bacteria; phylum Desulfobacterota; class Desulfarculia; order Desulfarculales; family Desulfarculaceae; genus Desulfoferula. Next base: position 124,705 of record JAHIND010000026.1, on the reverse strand, counting down.
CATGTTGGCCGAGACGATCTTGCCCCGCTTGGGTATCTGGATGTTGGGGTGGCTCAAAAGGAACTCGCCCACCGAGGGGTCCAGGGTGAAGCCCGACACCCCGTTGCCGGTGGAGTAGACCAGCATGGTGGAGGAGCCGTAGAGCACGTAACCTGCGGCCACCTGCTTCACGCCCTTTTGCAGGAAGTCGGCCATGGTGCACTCGGGGCCGGAGCTGACCCGCTTGAGGATGGAGAAGATGGTGCCGATGGACACGTTGGCGTCGATGTTGGAGCTGCCGTCCAGGGGGTCGAACACCACCATGTAGTCGCCGGTGACCGCGTCGCGGGGCGGCTCGATGGGATCGGCGTCCTCTTCGCTGGCCAGCATGGCCACGTGGCCGCTGCGGTATAGGCGCTCCACCATGAGGCTGTGGGCGAACTCGTCGAGTTTCTTGACGGTCTCGCCCTGCACGTTACGCCGTCCGGTGCTGCCCAGGATGTCCACCAGACCCGCCTTGGTCACCTCGCTGTTGATGATCTTGGCGGCCATGACGATCTCGTTGAGCAGGTGGGTGAAGGCGCCCGTGGCCCCCTGGCTGGCGTACTGCTGCTCCAGGATGTGGTTGATGATGGTAATGCCGGTGCCGCTGCCGTTCATGGCCCCTCCTCCTTGTCTCCGCCCCCAGGCGACGGTTTTTTATTTTCGCTTAATTTATCACAAAATCGCCACACTGGCCGATTTGACGGGGTTCGAAGCGAAACCCAGCGTCTCTTTTTTGTTCAACCCTGGACGTCATCGCGAGGAGCATCTTGGAAAAGATGCGACGTGGCGATCTTCGATTTCCCCCAGGCGGGAGGGGCGCGGTGCGTGGAGGGCGGGTGGGCCTTGTCTCTCAAACATAAGCATGACGAGGGAAACGGAAGATTGCCACGGCCGGGCAGACCGGACCACCTTATCCCGCCGCGCCCTTGCCACTGCCCGGCCTCGCAATGACGGCTATTGGCTGGAGGCAAGGAGCGGGGGGTCGGGGCTTATGCGGGGCCATCTTCCGCGAACAGAGATTGCTTCGTCGCTTTGCTCCTCGCAACGACAACGAATTAGCGGCACAGCCACGTGGTCGCGGGCAAGGCGTCCGCCAAGCGAGGGACGCAGGGGTAGGAGAACCTACCCCGAGGACCGAGCGAAGGCGGCAACGCAGCCCCCGGCCGCGTGGCGCAGCCGCTAGCCCTGCATCATTTTGAAGAGCTTATAACGAATACCGTCTCCCAAAGCCTGCCAGGAAGCCTCCAGCACGTCGAAGCTCACGCCCACGGTGCCCCAACGGGTTTCACCGTCGCCGGACTCCACCAGCACCCGCACCCGGGCCTCGGTGCCCGCGCTTCCGGCCAACACCCGGACCTTGTAGTCCTCCAGGCGCACCGTGTTGAGCGCGGGGTAGAAGCGCACCAGGGCCTTGCGCACGGCGCGGTCCAGGGCGTTCACCGGGCCGTCGCCCAGGGCGGCGGTGTGCTCTTCCACGCCTTCCACGCGCACCCGCACCGTGGCCTCGGCCTGGGGCGGAGTGTGCTCGGCCTGCTTGTAGTCGGCCACGCGGAAACCCAGCAGATCGAAGAAACGGCTGGGCCGTCCGCTGAGGCGGCGGTTCACCAACAGCTCCAGGGAGGCCTCGGCGGCCTCGTAAACGTAGCCCTCGTTTTCGCGCTCCTTCAGCTCGCTAAGAAGCTCCTTGAGGCGGGGGTCGTCCGGGGCCAGCTCATAGCCCCAGTCGGCCAGCTTCTTGAGCAGGGCGGCCCGCCCGGCCAGGTCTGACAGCAGATAGCGGCGCACGTTGCCCACGGTCTCGGGGTTGACGTGCTCGTAGAGGCTGGGGTCTTTTTCCACCGCGCTGATGTGCAGCCCGCCCTTGTGGCTGAAGGCGCTGGTGCCCACGTAGGGGGCGAAGGCCGCCGGGGGCTGGTTGGCCTGCTCGCGGATGAAGCGGGCGGTCTCGGTGAGCCGCAGCAGGTGGTCCGGAGGCAGACAGACGTAGCCCATCTTTAGTTCCAGGGCCGGGGCGATGGCGGTGAGGTCGGCGTTGCCGCAGCGCTCGCCCATGCCGCCGGTGGTGCCTTGCACCTGGGTGGCTCCGGCGGCCACGGCGGCCAGGGTGTTGGCCGTGGCCATGTCCCCGTCGTTGTGGCAGTGGATGCCGATGCTCACCTCGGGGAAGGCGGCCTTCACCTTGGTCACCCCCTCGGTGATCCAGGCGGGCAGGGAGCCGCCGTTGGTGTCGCAGAGCACCAGGGCCTCGGCCCCGCCTTCCACGGCGGCCTTCAACACGGACATGGTGTAGTCGGGGTCCTCGGCCAGGCCGTCGAAGAAGTGCTCGGCGTCAAAGAACACCCGGCGTCCGCCCGCGATCATGTGGGCCACGCTGTCGCGGGCTATCTCCAGGTTGCGCTCCAGGGGAATCTTTAGCTGGGCGGTCACGTGGCGGCCCCAGGTCTTGCCCACCAGGGCGCAGATCTCCACCGGCGCGGCGATGAGCGCGGCCAGGTTGGGATCGTTGTCTGGGGTGCGCGAGGCGTGGTGGGTGGAACCGAAGGCCACCAATTTGGCGTTGGTCAGCTTCAACTCGCCGGCGCGGGCGAAAAATTCCTGGTCCCGGGGGTTGGAGCCGGGCCAGCCGCCCTCGATGTAGGCCACGCCCAGGCGGTCCAGATGGCGGGCCACTTTGAGCTTGTCTTCGGGTGACAGGACAAAGCCTTCGGCTTGGGTGCCGTCGCGCAGGGTGGTGTCGTATAGCTCGACGGCCGGTTTTTCATTAGGCATAGCTTATACCAGGTCCTCGGATACCGGCGTCGTCCCTTCGGCCAGGCCGAAAGCGTCATGCAGGGCGCGCACCGCCAACTCAGTGTATTTTTCCTCGATGACGCAGGAGATCTTAATTTCGCTGGTGTTGATGGTGATGATGTTGATGCCTTCGGCGGCCAGGACGCCGAACATCTTGGTGGCCACTCCGGCGTGGTTGCGCATGCCGATGCCGATGATGCTCACTTTGGCGATGTCGGGATTGCCGGTGACCGCGCCCGCCTTTATTTCCGCGGCGGTCTTGGCCAGGATGCCCTTGGCCCTTTCAAAGTCGGTCTTGGGCACGGTGAAGGTAAGGTCAGTCTTACCCTCGTCGCTGGTGTTCTGAATAATCACGTCCACCACGATGCCCGCCTGGCTGATGGGGGTGAAAATCTGGCTGGCGATGCCCGGATGGTCGGGAACGTCCTTGACGGTGAGTTTGGCCTCGTTCTTGTTGTAGGCCACGCCAGAGATAATGAGCCTTTCGGTGATCTGGTCCTCGGGAACCACCATGGTGCCCTCCCGGTCGGTAAAGGTGGAACGAACGTGAATTTTTACGCCGAATTTGGCCGCGAACTCCACGGAGCGGATGTCCAGGACCTTGGCCCCCAAAGAGGCCATCTCCATCATCTCCTCATAGGAGATCATATTCAGCTTGCGGGCGCTGGGCACCACGTTGGGGTCGGTGGTGTACACCCCCTCCACGTCGGTGTAGATCTCGCAGACGTCGGCCTTGAGCGCGGCGGCCAGGGCCACGGCCGAGGTGTCGGAGCCGCCCCGGCCCAGGGTGGTCACGTCGCCGCTGTCCCAGTCCAGGCCCTGAAAACCGGCCACCACCACCACCTTGCCCTCGCCCAGCAGCTCCTGGAGGCGCCCGGTCTCCACGTCGGTGATGCGGGCCTTGCCGAACATGCGGTCGGTGAGGATGGCCGCCTGGAAGCCCAGCAGGGAGGCGGCGGGCAGGCCCATGTCCGAGGCGGCCATGCAAAACAGGGCCACGGACTGTTGCTCGCCGGTGGCCATAAGAACGTCCAGCTCGCGCACCGCCGGGTCCGGGCTCATCTCCTTGGCCAGCTTGATGAGGCTGTCGGTGACTCCGGCCATGGCCGAGAGCACCACCACCATCTGGTTGCCCGCCTCGGCCCTGGCTTTCACCTTGGCCACCACGTTCTTGATGCGCTCAATGGTGCCCACCGAGGTGCCGCCGTATTTTTGCACTATCAGGGCCATCTCAAATTTCCTCGCGCCCTAGGGCTTGCTCCAGGTTGCTGATTATTTCCTTGGGTCCGCTTATTTGCGCCAGCCGGGCTCCCCGGCCCTGGTCCACCAGCTCCACGCGAACCGCGTGGGGGGGCCACAACTCCGGGGCCCGCTCGGCCCACTCCACGGCCAGCACTCCGGCCGCGGCTTCTTCCAAAAGCTCCAACTCCGCCGCCTCGCCGCCACCCAGGCGGTAGAGGTCGGCGTGGAAAAACTCGATTCGGCCCGGATATTGGTTCAGTAAAGTGAAGGTGGGCGAGACTATGGCGTAGTCCCCGCTCACCCCCAAACCCGAGGCCAGGCCCCGGGCCAAAACCGTTTTGCCCGCTCCCAGACGGCCGGTGAGCAGAACCACCGCGCCGGGAGCAAGCAGACGCCCCAAGGCGGCCCCCAGAGCCAGGGTGGCTTCTTCGCCCTTTAAATGCCGCGTCAGGCGGGCGCGCTCCAGACTCATGCTATTAATTCCGATTTACCATGGGCTCGGCCACCTAGCAAGGGGCCCCCTCCTCCAGGGGCTCCTCTTCGCCGCCCTCCAGGGCCGCGAAAGCCTGGGGCAGCCAGTCGGCCAGCTCCTCGGCGGCCAGGCCCCTCTGGCCGTATTGTTCGGCGGCCAGATCGGCGGCCAGGCCGTGGGCGAAGCAGCCCACCAGGGCCGCTTCCAGGCTGCCCAGTCCCTGGGCCATGAGCCCGCCGATGACCCCGGCCAAGACGTCGCCGCTGCCCCCGGAGGCCAGCAGAGGCCCGCCGGTGGGGTTTATCCAGGCCGCCCCGCCCGGCTCGGCGATTATGCTGCGCGCTCCCTTGAGCACCGCCACCACTCCGCCCTGGTTTGCCAGATCGCGGGCCGCCTTCAGGCGGTCGGCCTGCACCTGGGCGGCGGATATGCCCAGCAGGCGGGCCGCCTCGCCGGGATGGGGGGTTATCACCGTCTGGGCCGCGCCGCTCTTGACGCCGCCCCAGCCATCGGACAGGGCGAAGAGGCCGTCGGCGTCCACCACCAAAGATCCGGAGCAATCGGCCCACAGCCGCCGGGCCAGCTCCAGGGAGGCATCTTCCCGGCCCAGGCCGGGCCCCAGCACCAGGGCCTGGCGAGTCTGCATCAGTTCCAGCACCGTGGGCAGGGCCTCCAGGGCCAGGCCGCCGTGGGCGCTCTCGGCCAGGGGCTGGCTCATGGCGGCGGTGAGTTTGATCTCGGCCGCCAGGCCCAGGCCCGCGGGCAGGCAGGCCGTGACCAGCCCGGCCCCGGCCCTGAGGCCGCCCATGGCCGCCAGGCAGGGAGCCCCGCTCTTGCCGGGGCTGCCGCCCACCACCAGCAGATGGCCGAAGGTGCCTTTGTGGCCGCCCGCCGGGCGGGGGTTCAAAAGCGCGGCAACCAGATCGGCCTCCAGCAAATGGCACTCCACCTCCAGGTCCATTTCCACCGCCGGAGGTATGGAGATGTCCACCAGGAACAGTTCACCGCAGTATTGGTCCCCGTCCAAGAGCAGGCCCTGTTTGACTAAACCAAAGGTGGCGGTGAAATCGGCCATCACCGCCGCGCCCAGGGGAGCGCCGGTGTCGGCGCACAGCCCGCTGGGGATGTCCACGGACATCACCGGGGCCTCCAACTGATTAAGCAGTTCGATGGCCATGCGGTAGCGCCCGCTCACCTCCTTGCTCAGGCCGGTGCCCAGCAGGGCGTCGATGAACAGCTCGTGGCGGGCTATCTCCCCGCTCAGGGCCTCCAGGCTGTCCTCGTCAGGGGCCTCGATCACCCGCACCCCGCAGGCCTGCGCCACCTTGAGGTTCATGGCCGCGTCGCCGGTTAGCTGGGATTTCTCGGCCAGCAGATACACCTCGCACATGGCTCCCTGGTTGGCCAGGATGCGGGCCATGGCCAGGCCGTCGCCGCCGTTGTTGCCCCGCCCGGCCAACACCGCCACATGCGCCCCTTCCAGGGACCCCACCTGATCCAAGAGGACCCGCACCGCGCCCTGGGCCGCGTTTTCCATGAGCACCATGCCCGGCAGGCCTATCTCGTTGATGGTCTGCTGGTCGCAGGCGCGCATCTGCTCGGCTGTCACCAAAATCATGATTTCTCCAAAACCACCACCGCCGCGGCGAAGCCGCCCTCGTCGGTGAGACTGATATGGGAGGCCGACACCCCGTTGGCCCGCATCCAGGCCTCGGCCCGGCCGTGCAAGGCCAGGGAGGGTTTGCCCCTGGGGTCGTGGATTACCTCGATCTCCCGCCAGCCCAGGCCGCGCATGCCCAGCCCGGCGGCCTTGGAAAAGGCCTCCTTGGCCGCGAAGCGCATGGCCAGGGCTGAGGCGGGCCGGGGCCGGGACAGGCAGGTCGCCTGTTCGCCAGGGGTGAAGCAGCGGTTCAGGAAGCGCTCGCCAAAACGCTCCAAGGCCAGCTCGATGCGGGCCACCTCCGCCAGGTCCAGGCCTATTCCCACGATCATGCGCGCTCTCCCGCCCTGCGGGCCCGGCCCAAGGCCTACAGCCGCCGCTGGGGCGGCTCGGCGGAGCTGCGGGTGGCCGCGCCGCGGGCCAGGGCCAGCATCTCGCCCACCGCCTGCTCCAGGCCCACGAACACCGCCCGGGCGATGATGGAGTGGCCGATGGAGTATTCTTCGATGTCCGGGAAGGCCAGCAGGGGGTGGATGTTGCGCAGGTTCAGGCCGTGCCCGGCGGCCACCTTGAGCCCCAGGCGGGCGGCCAGGCGGGCCGAGTCTTCCAGAGCGCCCAGCAGCTTTTGGCGGGTGGGCTCGTCCGGGGCGTTGCAATAGGCCCCGGTGTGCAGCTCCACCACCTGGGCCTCGCACTGGTGGGCCGCCTTGATCTGCTCGCTGGTGGGGTCGATGAACAGGCTCACCGCGATGCCCGCCTCGCGCAGGGAGCCCACCGCGGCGCGCATCTTGTCCATGTGGCCCGCCACGTCCAGGCCGCCCTCGGTGGTCAGCTCCTGGCGCTTCTCGGGCACCAGGGTGCAGATATCCGGGCGCACCTGACCGGCGATGCCGATCATCTCCTCGGTGGCGGCCATCTCCATGTTGAGCTGGCCCTTGACCACCTGGCGCATCACCCACAGGTCGCGGTCTTGGATGTGGCGGCGGTCTTCCCGAAGGTGCACGATGATGCCGTCGGCCCCGGCCTTTTCGGCCAGCACCGCCGCCCACACCGGGTCGGGCTCGTCAATGCCCCGAGCCTGGCGCAGGGTGGCCACGTGGTCGACGTTTACGCTCAAACGGGCCACACCGGCCCTCCTTTCTTTTATCCGGCTTCGCCAGCCACCGGCATACGGTGTTGCTGGCTTCGCTCTGGCCTCGACGTAGCTTGGGCTACGCCTACGGCCCTCACTCGCCAGACGCCTAGTCTGCTGGCGGCTGGCTGTGCCGGGCCGGACACAAAACAAACCCAGATGAAACCGAGGCCCTTTTCTCGCGGGCTAGGCGCTGGCCGTGAGCAGCTCCTCGGTCTTGTCTTCCATCAGCCGGGCGGGCTCGCCGCCCTGCTCGTGCTCGTATCCCAATATATGCAATATGCCGTGAATTATCAGGCGCATCAAGTGCTCGTCCGGAGCCAGGCCGTGTTCGGCGGCCTCGCGGCGGGCGGTGTCGGCGCTCACCACCACGTCGCCCAGAATCTCGGGGTTGAGCCCCGGAACCTCTCCCTCGTTCTGGGCGAAGGAGATGACGTTGGTGGGGCCCTCGCGATTCAGCCACTGCCGGTTGATGGCCGCGATCTCCTCGTCGCCGCAGATAACCAACGACAGCTCGGCCTCGGGCGGCTGCCCGGCCAGGGCCAAGACCCGCTCCACCCGCTCCACCAGCCCGGCGGGCAGATCGCCGCCCTCCCAGGAATTGTCCAGAAGCACGTTCATGCGCCACCGTTTCCCATCTGGTCGTAGGCCTTGATGATTCGGCGCACCAGATAGTGGCGCACCACGTCGCTCTCGTCGAAGTCCACGAAGGAGATGCCCTCGATGCCCTGCAAGATCTGGCTGGCCCGCACCAGGCCCGAGACCACCCCGCCGGGCAGGTCCACCTGGGTCACGTCGCCGGTGATCACCGCCTTGGAATCAAAGCCCAGGCGGGTGAGGAACATCTTCATCTGCTCGCTGGTGGAGTTCTGGGCCTCGTCCAGGATCACGAAGGCGCTGTTCAGGGTGCGCCCGCGCATGAAGGCCAGGGGGGCCACCTCGATCACCCCCTTGGACATGAGCCGCCCGGCCTTGTCGAAGTCGATCATGTCGTGCAGGGCGTCGTACAGGGGCCGGAGGTAGGGGTTGACCTTCTCGGCCAGGTCGCCGGGCAAGAAGCCCAGCTTCTCCCCGGCCTCCACCGCCGGCCGCGCCAGCACGATGCGGTCCACCTGGCCCTTGAGCAGGGCGTCCACGGCCATGGCCATGGCCAGGTAGGTCTTGCCGGTGCCCGCCGGGCCAATGCCGAAGACGATGTCGTGGGCCCGGATGGCCTCCAGATACTTTTTCTGGTTCAGGGTCTTGGGGCTGATGATGCGGTTCTTGCCGGTCAGGTACACCTGATCCAGAAAGATGTCCTTGAGCTGGGCCCCAGGGTCGGCGCTCAGGATGCGGTAGGCGAACTCCACGTCCATCTCGTAGACCGGGTAGCCCTGCTGGATCAGGTCGTAGAGCTGCCTGAGGGCCAGGGCGGCCAGCTCCATGGCCTCTGGCTCGCCGCTTAGGGTTATCTCCCCGCCCCTAGCCCTGGCCTTGACCCTCGCCGCCCCGGCCAGCAGGCGCAGGTGGGCGTCGCGGGCCCCCAGCAGGGTGCGCAGGGCCTCATGATCGGAAAAGCTCAGGCGAAGCTCTTGGCTTTGGCTCATATTCCCCTACCCGCCCTGCACGGTCACCACCACCTTGCGGCGGCGGGGCCGGTTGTCCAAATCCAACACCACGATCTGCGGCCAGGCGCCCAGCATGAGGCTGCCCGCCTCCAGGGGCACGGTCAGCGAGGGCCCCAAAAGGGCTGAGCGCAGATGGCTGTAGCCGTTGCCGTCGCCCCAGCGCTGGTTGTGGGCGTACTCGCCATCCGCCGGGGCCAGCTCTTCCAGCAGGCGCCGCAGGTCGCTCAGCGCGCCGGGCTCGTACTCGATGGTGGTCACCGCCGCGGTGGAGCCGGGGGTGAACACCAAGACGCTGCCCTGGTCCAGGCCGCTATCGGTTGCCACCGCCGCCACCTGGCCGGTGACCTCGTGGATGTCGGTGCCCGCCGTGCCGTCCAGCTCCAGGATTTGGCGATAAACTGCCATGGTTTCTCCTGACCAATCTTTACCACGCCCCCACCCGCCCTAGCAACAAGCCCCCGGCGGGGCCCGCAAAAGAACTACCAGCACAACTTATTGTTATCACTAACCTATCAAATTACAAGCCACAGCTAACTTCTTGACTTTTTAGCAGCCGCCGTGCTACAGGTGATGGCACTATGCAACAGATGCCTAACTTATTGGACCTGGGGCTTTTGATCATCATGGTCTTCTTTTTGGTGAAGGCCCTGATGCGCGGTTTCGTGCGCGAGGTCATCGGCCTGGTGGGGGCGGTGGCCGCCATAGTGGCCAGCGTGATGTTCTACCAAGAGTTGGGGGGCATGCTGGAGCGCCTCAGCGGGGTGCCGGCCGCTTGGTGGCCCGCGGTGGCCTTCGCGGTCATCCTGCTGGTGGTCTTCGCCATTTTCCTTTATATAGGCGGCATGTTGCAGCGGCTTATCCTGGCGGGCCCCCTCTCGGGCCTGGACCGCCTTTTGGGCGCGGGGGTGGGCCTGGTCAAGGGCCTGCTGATCTGCTACCTGCTCATCAACCTGCTGCTCTTGGTCAATCCCTTCAACACCATGGACCCCCTGCGCCAATCCATGGTGGCCCCCTACGTGGTGCGCGCGGGCAACTTCATCAAGGACATGATCCCCGACAATTTCCTGGGCAACCTCCAGGAAAAGGCCGGGCTGGTCAAGCCGGACCCCAAGCAGAAAAAATCACAATGAGTCAACGACCTGGCGGAGCGGGGTTAGCCCTGGAAGCCCTGGCCGAGCTGGCGGCGCGTTTGCGCGCCCCGGACGGCTGCCCCTGGGACCGGGAGCAGACCCCGGTCAGCGCGGCGGCCTATCTATTGGAAGAGGCCTACGAGGCCACCGAGGCCATCGAATCCGGCACCCTCGAAGAGGTGCGCGGCGAGTTGGGCGATCTGCTTTTCCAAGTGGTGTTCCAGGCCCAGCTTTTCGCCGAGGCCGGGGGGTTCGACCTCACCGAAGTCATAGAGGAGGTGCGGGCCAAGATGGTGCGCCGCCACCCCCACGTGTTCGGCGAGCAAAAGGCCCAGGACGCCGCCGAGGTGAAAGAGCGCTGGAGCCGGATAAAGCGCCAGGAACGTGAGGACAGCCCCCAGGGCCTTTTGGACAGCGTGCCCCAGAGCGCGCCCGCCCTTCTGCGGGCCCAGCGCCTGGGCTCCCGGGCGGCCAAGGTGGGCTTCGACTGGGACGACGCGGCCGGGGTTTGGGCCAAAATCGGCGAGGAGACCGCAGAGTTGGCCGCCGCCGGGCCGGGGACCGAGCAGGCCGAGCTGGGGGACGTGCTTTTCTCCTGGGCCCAGTGGGCCCGCCACCGGGGATTGGGGGCCGAGGCCGCCCTCCGGGAGGCCAACCGGCGCTTCACCCGGCGTTTCCAGGCCATGGAGGCCTTGGCCGCCCGCCTGGGGGTGGCCCTGGAGGATATGAGCCCCGAAAAGCGGGAGGATCTGTGGGCCGCGGCCAAGGCCCAGGAGCCCCGCCTTGATTAAACAGAGTAGAGGCAGTATGGTTTTTCAAGGGCTTAGGTGTGCGGGTTTCTGGGGAAAACCCTTGACAACCCCCCGCTCCTTGTCCTATATAATGCCCAACTAGTGAAGGTTTTCGCTTTTTACAAAGCTCGTAGCAATCGGGGAGGATACAGGGACATGAAGAAGTGCAGCATCGCCGTATTGATGGCGTTGGCCTTTGCCGTGGCGGCGCTCGTGGGCACAGCGGCCATTGCCCAGGACACCAAGTCCGGCAAGGTGGAGGACACCTTCAAGATCAAGGAAGCCGCTTTCAAGAAGTTCACCAAGAGCCCGGTGGAATTCACCCACAAGAAGCACTCCGTGGACCACAAGGTGGCCTGCACCGAGTGTCACCATGTCTACAAAGACGGCAAGAACGTCTTTAAGGATGGCGACAAGGTGCAGAAGTGCTCGGCCTGCCACACCGACCCCAAGAAGGATCATGGCAAGCTGTTGAGCACCAAAAACGCCTTCCACAAGAATTGCCAGCCCTGCCACAAGGCGGCCAAGAAGGGCCCCCGCAAGTGTACCGAGTGCCACCCCAAGGGATAGGCGCCGTGCGCTAGCCGCGATTTAGAGAGAGGGTAAAGAGGGCCGGTCCCATGGACCGGCCCTCTTTTATTGTTTCGGCACAGTCAGCCGCCGGCATACAAGGCGGCCGGCGAGCACCGGCCACAGGCTTAGTTCAGCTACGTCGAGGACCGGGCGAAGACAGCAACGCATTACGTCGGTGGCCGGTCGAAACTCGGCACAGTCAGGCTCCGGCAGACAAGGCGTCTGGCAAGAGAAGGCCGCAGGCGTAGGGAGACCTACGCCGAGGCCCGAGCGAAGACAGCAACGCAGTATGCCAGTGGCCGGATTAAGTATGGCGTTCTCAGGCGACGGCAGACAAGGCGCCCGGCGAGCACCGGCCGCAGGCGTAGGCATACCTACGTCGAGGACCGGGCGCAGCCGGCAACGCAGTATGCCGTCGCCTGAGAACGCCAGGGCATAAAAAAACCGGGTCCCGACCTACTGGCCGGGACCCGGTTGAAACATTCAGCTAGCGTAGGGCGCTTAGACCTCGGTCACGGTAATGGCGTCCTGCTCGCACACCTCGATACAGCTTTCGCAGCCCAGGCACTCTTCGGCGTTAACCGGAACGGCCTTGCCGTCCTGCATCTCGTACACGTCTACCGGGCAGACCTCAACGCATTCCTCGTCGCCGATGCACTTGTCAGCGTCAACCACCACCTCGAACATAATGTCCTCCTTGATTGGCAAAGTTGTTCGGGGAGCCCCCGAAATCTCTCAAAAAACTATGATGCTGCCGCCCCCCATGGGGAACGGTATCCTAGCCTTTACCCAACCGCCCGTGGTCCGCTTAGCGCGGGGCTGATCCGCCGCCCGTAGGCCGCCGGGGGTGAAAATCACTTCTTGTCAATAACGGTCGGAAGCCGTTTGGTCAAGTGAATAATTTCTTCTCTTTTTCCCCGGCGTCTTGCCTAGGACAAACCCAGCTGCTCGGCAAGCTGGGGATGCACCTCATAACCCAGCTCCCGGGCCCGCACCGCGTGGAAGCGCGCCTGCTCGTTGTCGCCCTTTTCGCTGAGGATCACCGCCAGGTTGTTGTGCGCCATGGCAAAGTTGCCGTTGAGCTCCAGGGCCTGGCGGGCGGCCTTCTCGGCCTTCTCAGTCTCTCCGGTGCGCAGGAAAATGGTGCTCAGGTTGGTCAGGGCGTCGGGCATGTTGGGCGCGCCGTTCAGGGCCTCCTTGAGGTGATAGGCCGCCTCTTCCAGACGGTCCATCTGCAAATAGGCCACACCCAGATTGGCCCGCACCATGGGGATGTCCCAGACCTTCAGGGCAGCGCTCAGCACCCGAAGCGCCTCTTCCGGCTGGCCCTTGCCCAGGTGGATGGCCGCCACGTTGACCATGCTCTCCAGATGCTTGGGAGACTCGGCCATGACCTGGCGGAACTGCATGAGGGCCTCGTCCACATCGCCCTGCTGCATCAGGGCCACCCCCAGGTTGTAACGCACGTGCCAGGCCTTGGGCTCGGCTTCCAGGTACTGGGTCAGCCGGTCCACCAGGCCTTCCCGCAAAAAGTCGTCTTCCGGGATGCCGCTGGGGTCTTCAATCTTGCTCATGGGTCTTTAGCCTTCAGGGGACACACCCCTAAAAAACAACCCTCCGCCAGGGAACGAACCTGCCGGCCCGGTCTATGGCGGAGGAAAAAAGGCCCCGCTAAGGGGCCGGCGCTGGCGCAGTTTTAGTCCTCGCCCTCGGCGTGCTTGCCGCCGGGCAGGGCGAAGTAGGTGGTGGAGCCGCTGGACCAGTACTGGAGGCTCTGGTCCTGAATCATGGTGGTGGTCGCCTTCTTCAGGGAGCGCTTTTCCACGCTTTCGTCCAGCTTCTGGACCTCTTTGAGCAGGTCCTTCATCATCATGCGTTTTTGTTTCTTTTCCATGACCTGGATGACGAGGTCGCGGATTTCTTGCTCGGTAGCCATCAGGTATTCCTCCCAGGATTGGAGCTTTTTTCACAACACAGGACACCATAGCCAGCACTGGCCGTGGTGTCAAGTTTTTCCTAGACTTTGGCCGCCTCCACCAGGCCCGGAGCCCACCCCGGTGAGCCCAAAACATGCACGTGGTGGTAGGTTCCCAACACTTTTTTCCGCACCAACCCGCCCATGTCGCCGATGAGCCCCTTGCCCCGGATCACCCGGTAGACCAGCTCCAGCTCGGCCCCGGGCAGGGGGTGGGGCTCGGAGTAGTGGAACTCGTGGGCCTTGAACTCATAACCCACCGGCCAGAAAGGGTTAGCCTTTTCCACCCGGCACTGGGTGTAGCCGTGGCCCTGGGGGCGGCGCTTCATGGCGAAATCCACCGGCAGCACCCCGGCCATGTCCCAGGCCCGGCCCTCCACGATGAGGCGGCGGCCCAGGTACATGAGCCCCCCGCACTCGGCGTAGATGGGCAGGCCGCCCTCGGCGGCGGCGGCCACCGAGGCCCGGAAGGAGGCGTTGGCCGCCAGGGCCGGGGCGTGGGTCTCGGGAAAGCCCCCGCCCAGGTACAGGGCGTCCACCGGGGGCAGCTCCGGGTCGGCCAGGGCCGAGCAAAACACCAGGTCCGCCCCGAAGTTGGTCAGGGCCTCCAGGTTTTCGGGATAGTAGAATCCGAAGGCCGCGTCGCGCACCACTCCGATGCGGGGGCGGGGGCCCGTGGGCGGGCTGGGGGGCATGAGTCCCTGGGGCGCCTGGTTCTCGTTCCAGGCCGGGGCCAGGGACATGATGGCCCGCACCCGCTCCAGGTCCACATGGGCGGCCACGCTGCGGGCCGCGTTGTGCAGGGCCTCGGCCACCCGCTCGTGCTCCTGGGGGGGCACCAGGCCCATGTGCCGTTGGGGCATGTCCAGCTTCAGGCGGGGCACCGCGCCCAGGACCGGCAGGCCGGTGGCGTCCTCCACCGCCCGGCGCACCACCCCCTCCTGGCGGGCGGTGCCCACCGGATTGAGGATGAAACCGGCCAGGTTCAGCTGGGGGTCGTACTTTTGGCAGCCCAGGGCCACGGCGGCCACGCTGCGGCTGGCCATGGTGCAGTCCAGGGCCAGGATCACCGGCGCTTCCAGGGTCTTGGCCAGCTCGGCCGTGGAGTAGGAACCCACCGCGTCCATGCCGTCGAACAGGCCCCGGTTGCCCTCGATCACCGCCGCCTGGAAGTCCTTGGAAAAATAGGCGAAGGAGCGGCGCACCTGCTCCGGGCCCATGAGGAAGGGGTCCAGGTTGCGGCAGGGCGCCCCGGCGGCCTCGGAGAGCCAAAAGGGGTCGATGTAGTCAGGACCCTTCTTGAAGGGAGCCACGGCCAGGCCCAAGTCGGCCAAGGCCTGAATCAGGCCAAGGGTGAGGGTGGTTTTGCCGCTGCCGCCCCTGAGGGCGGCCACCACCATGCGGGGGGGTACCGGGGGCATCTGGGGTAATCCAAATCTGGTTTTGTACAAAACTTAGCTATGCATACATAACCCTTAAGCGCGCCGTAGGCAAGCGGCGCGACCAAGTTTTGCGGGGTCCTTTACCAGGTGAAGCGGTAGAGACGATAGCAGGAGCCCTGTTGATGCTTGAGGCAGCCCTCGAAGACAGGCTCCGCCTCATAGGCCACCCCCAGGGTCTTGAGCCAGGTGTCCACCCTCAGGTAGATGCCGCAGCGGTACTGCTCCAACACCCCCAGACGCTGCATGCCCTGGTGGGCGAAGCACTGGCCCATGTTCATGCGCAATGAGCCGTCCTGCAAAAACTCGTAGGTGAAGTCCATGAAGTCGGCCTTGACCACCGCGAAGACCCCCTCCACGAAGCGCTTGAGATCCTCCAGCGAGCCGATGGAGGCGATGCCCAGGGCCTTGGCCAAGCGCTTGGCCTCAATCTGGGCCATGGAGCGCACCGCCGCCTGGTTAAGCCGGTTGGTCTCTTCCATGCCGTACTTCTGCTGGCAATGGAAGAACCACATGGCGTCGTGGGTCATCCAGTTTTTATTGAGAAGCTCCTTGACCTGGGAAGGCTCCAGCGCGGTCATGGCACACCCCCTGGTGGCCGCCGTGCGGGCGTCGGGCCAATTGGGGCTACAGGATGGCCTACAATGTAACCTGAATCACCATTCAGGCACAACCATGGATAGGGGGATGGGTCCTCGGCGCGGCGGTCACCTGGTGTTTCGGCATCGAGACCAAGGGGATGAGCCTGGAGACGGTGGGGCAGGAGAAAGAGTAGAGAGAAAAAAGTTGGCCTGTGAATTTTATAAAGTCTTAAAAAATTATTAAAAACCATAATATTTTGAGATGGCTTGAGCCAGCAGAGCTCCCGCCGCACCGACACCGATTTCCCAAGTTCCCATCGCTGCCTTGCCTACCATATTCGCGATCCATGAAGAAACTTTTGGGCCAAACCCTTCAGGTGAATCCACTGTTGGTTCTTGATCCAGAGCATTTTTAAGTCCGTCTAAATCAATTTCACGGACCCCTTTCTCTAGAAGAATCTGTTTTAAATAATCGAAATTTCTCTCCATAATATTGATAGTAATTGGAGAATCAGCCGCCAAACCAACCAAACTTGTATTCCCCCCATGGATGGTAAAATTAAATATTTGAGTTACTTTTGACGACTCGATTATCGATGTCGGTTTTCCATCAACATCTCCCGCCTTTGGGTTCTCCTTCCACACAGCTAGCGCAAAATCTAAAATTCTATTCCTTACAGAATTTAATAGTTCAACAAAATGCGACGGACTAAATTCAGCCCA
The DNA here is from genome assembly GCA_018896025.1 of Pseudomonadota bacterium. Lineage (GTDB taxonomy): Bacteria > Desulfobacterota > Desulfarculia > Desulfarculales > Desulfarculaceae > Desulfoferula. Next base: position 108,566 of record JAHIND010000026.1, on the reverse strand, counting down.
TACCTGCAAACAATTCATCCCATTATATACATTGGTCCCGAGGGCAACGACTAAATCTCCAGTTGGCACTCTTAAGCTCTTATCGTCTGTTTTTTGTAAAGCTTTCTCCACGAGCGAAATACTTTGTCGGCACTTATAGCTCTGATAACTAGGACGAACCTCCTTAGGTATAAAACGCATTGGCACAGTAACATTTCTCAAGCCTGACCCAAGTGGCCCCGAAAAATGCCCCTTAATTGCAAGCGGCCACATCCTATACTCTGGCACATTTACATGGTTAGGATAGCCGTTTGATTCCCAGATTAACCAATCTTCTAGCGGCTTACTGCCAAGCCGGGAGGCTAGCACTTTACATTTTCGGAGCAATGTACTTAAGTCGCTATCTCCGTTGACTGCCGCCTCATGAATATCTTCCAATAAAGACATAAATTGCTTCCTTTTACTTTAGTTCGATACCAAAGTAATTTAGCAACTCTTAGACAACCTAAAATACACCATCTAGAATATAATACAATACAACTACATGTTTAAGGACAATCTTGACTACCGAAAAAATACATTTGAGTTCCAAAAACTTTTAAAACTAGGATTTTTGGCCGCCCTAGAACCCGCAGCTATAAATTAAGAACAGACAAAGCAAGCGGTATGGCGGGTATCGAGGGCTCTTTTGTCCTCGCCGCCACTTCAGTAAACTTTTTGGAGCAATACAAGATAAAGTTGGATTTTATCCCTACTCTTTTTCCTCGCCCGCTCCGATCAGGGGCAGGACCTTGTCGATCTTGAAGAACACCAGGTAGCGCTCGGTGGCCTCGCGGCCGTGGCGGCCCCGGCGAAACTGGGCCAAGAGCTCGCTGTCTTTCTCCTCGCGCAGCTTGGTGAGGAACAGCCGCCGCCCCCGGGTGTTGAATCCCTCCTCGGCGAAAAGGTAGGCAGCGTGGGGGTTGGTCTGGAGGTTTTGGTGGGTCAGGCGGTCGGGCATGATAAAGGCCACGGTGTCCTGGTCCATGAAATGGGGTCTGGAATACACCGCTGCGTCCACCCGGCCCTTATCGTCGGCGGTGGAGAGCACCCCCAGCCCCTTGGCGTTGTCGAAATACTCTTTCAGTTCCATGACGCTCCATCCCATGGTTATGCGGCCCAGGGGCCGGCGGTTTGCTGTGGCTTGACTCAGGTTAGCACATCGCGCTTTTGCGGCGCGCCGATGGTCTGCCCGCCCCATCAACCCGTCGATTATGCTTGCCTATACCTACCGGATCATTCTAGGTTATTAGCACTCGCGCCTGTGCTGCCCACAATGCAAAAAAATTAATCGCCGGCCGTAAAACAAGGGGATATCCATGCTTCTGCGTAATGGAATTGTCTGGCTACTGGCGGCCTGTTTTTGGCTGGCGGCCCCGGCGTCCATAGCCATGGCCTACAATGTGACCCCAGCCCAGATAGAGGCCCTGCGCGAGCAGGCCCGCCGCGACATGCAGGCCTCATCCAGCTTCGCCAACACCATCGCCGGGATCATCAATCTCACCGTCTCTCCGGACCTGTCCTCGGCCTTTTACAACGTGGAGTTTCCCGGCGAATCGGATGTGGACTTCTCCACCACCAAACTGCCCATCTACTACAGCTTCGAGGAGAAGGGCCGCAGTTGGTCGCCCTATGTGGGGGTGGTCCTGGGCTATCTTGACGCCAAGACCAAGGTGGACGCCATCTCCCAGGCCTTTGGCGAGAAGATGCGCTGGGACTCCAACTGGAAAGGCTATTCCGGCATGCTGGAGGGCGGATGCAAATTCGAGTTCGCCAAGGGCTTTTTCGTGGCCCCCGGCATCAGCGCGGGCCTGGCCAGGCTGCGCAACAGCATCACCTACCTGAACGATTTCAGCCGAGACGTGGCCGCGCCGGTGTTCGACGGACTGAGCGCCAATTTCTCCATAACCGCCCTGATGCTCTCGGGCATCTTGAGCGGCGGCTATGACGGCAAGATCGGCCCCATGGAGCTGAATGTGCTGGCCAAATACACCCACTCCTACGTGGAGAGCATCGAGACCGACGACCCGGCCCAGGAGTTCAACGACGACATCGACTCCCTGGCCGGGCGGGTCACCCTGGGCGGCCCCCTGGGCATTTCACTGGCCGGCAACCCCATGCTGTGGCAGGTGTTCCTAGGCGGGATGCACTTCCTGGGCCAGGACCAGGAGATCATGGGCTGGACCTATTACGGCGAGCTGGGAGGCACCATCGGCCTGGACATCAGGCGCTTCGGCCTGCCCCTGTCGGCCCTGCGCGTGGGCGCCTCGCTCATCCGGGGCGACAACATCAGCGGCTGGTCCATCGTGGTGGGCTACACGTTTTAAACAAACGCGGCTGGCCCGCAAAAAGCCGCCCGGGGACTAGTCCCCGGGCGGCTTTGCTTGTCTAGCTTCAGCGCCGAAGCGCTAAGCGGCTACCACTTGAACTGGGTCGAGGTCCGCCAGGTGGTGGCGGCGAAGCGGTAGTCGTCGATGTGGTGGTGGCTAAACTCGATACCGGTCTTCTCGAAGAACTTTTCCCAACCGATACGCTGAGCCCACTCGCCAACACGCTCGTACTTCATGGCGTCGCCCGCGTAGACCTCCACGATCTTCTTGATGGTCTGAACCGTGGTGGGCCAACGAGGAGGCTCGTTGGGGATGAAGGGCACGGCCAACTTGGAGAACATGGGCATGCTCTTGGCGTTGGACACCTTGCCGCCCACCCACAGGGCGATGCCGTCGCCATCGGCGTCGGCCAAAGGCATGGCGGGGCACATGGTGTAGCAGTTGCCGCAGAACATGCAGCGGTCGGCGTTCACCACCACCGATTTGTAGTCATCAATCTTGGAGGGCTTGATGGCCGCGGTGGGGCAAGCGGCGATGGTGGTGGGGATTTCGCACATCTTGTCCAGGTGGCTGTGCTCGATCACCGGGGGTTTGCGGTGCACGCCCAGGATGGAGATATCCGAGCAGTGCACGGCGCCGCACATGTTCAGGCAGCAGGCCAGGGAGATACGCACCTGGGCCGGCAGCTTGTGGGAGCCGAAGTACTCGAACAGCTCGTCCATGGTCGCCTTGACCACGCCGGAGGCGTCGATGGCGGGGGTGTGGCAGTGGACCCACCCCTGGGTGTGGACGATGTTGGTGATGCCGGCGCCGGTGCCGCCCAGGGGCAGCGCGCCGTTGGCGGCCAGGGCCTTCTTCAGGGGCTCCAGCTTGGACTCGTCGCTGACGATGAACTCGACGTTGTTGCGGGTAGTGAAGCGGAAGAAACCGCCGCAATACTCATCGGCCAGCTTGCAGATCTGCTCGAGGAACATGGTGGTCATGAGCCGGGTGGCGCCACAACGCAGGGACCAGACCTTGGCGCCGGTCTCGGACACGTGCACCAATACGCCGGGCTCGAGGATGTCGTGATAGAGCCACTTGCCGTAGTTGTCCTTAATCACCTGGGGCCACATCTCGTCGTACTTAGGCGGCCCAATGTCGGTGATTTTGTTGGCTTGAAATTCTGCCATTTTTCAAATCCTCCTTTGAGCCTTTAGCGGGCGTGCTTCTTGCGGTAATCGGAGATGTCGCGCTCGAAGCCGCCTTCCACCTCATCCTCTTTATAGAAGATGTAGGGGTTGGAGCGGGGCTCCTTGACCATCTGCGGAATGGGCTTCAGGTCAACGGCGGTGATGAACGCGGACAGGCCCATGCGCTGGATCAGCTCGCCGATGCGCTCGCGGTTCTTACCGTTCTCATCCCACCAGTCCCACATCTTCTCGACGAATTCCTTGAACTCGTCGTAGGGCTCTTCCATCTTGATGAAGGGGATGATCAGCGAACCCATCTGGGCGCCTTCGAGGATGGGGGCCTTGGCGCCCACCAGGATGCTGGCGCCGGTGTCCAGGCCGGGGCGCAGGGCGCGAGGCATCACGTTGATGCAGTGCATGCAGCGGGTGCACTCTGCATTGTTGATGCTCAGCTTGCCGTCCTCGTAGAACATGCAGCCGGTCGGGCACAGATCGATGACGTCGGCCTTGATGTCCAGCTTGGAATCGGGGCCGTTGGCGCCGCCGTGGGCCACGATCTCGCCGCCCACGTAGGCGGCCACGGCCTCCTGGTCGATGCGGATGTCATCGCGCCAGGTACCGATAATGGCACAGTCGGAGCGGGCCAAGGAGGCCACGCAGCAGTTGGGGCAACCGTCGATCTTGAACTTGAACTTGTAAGGCCAAGCCGGACGGTGCATCTCGTCCTGATACTCCTGGGTCAAGGAGTAGCAGATGTCCTGGGTGTCGATGCAAGCAAACTCGCAGCGAGCCTTGCCCACGCAGCAAGCCGGGGTCCGCAGAGCGGAACCGGAGCCGCCCAGGTCCCAACCCTTTTGGGTCAGCTCGGCGAAGATGGGCTCCAGCTGCTCGGTGAAGGCGCCCAAGAGCACCATGTCGCCGGTGGAGCCGTGCATGTTGAGCATGCCCGAACCACGCTGGTTCCAGATGTCCAGGACCTCGCGCAGGCGCTCGGTCTTGTAGAACTTGGACGCAGGCTGGTTCACACGCAGAGTGTGGAAGTGCTCAACGCCGGGGAACAGGTCGGGTACGTCGGAGTAACGGCCGATGACGCCGCCGCCGTAGCCCAGGACGCCCACGATACCGCCGTGCTTCCAGTGGCCCTCCTTGTCTTTGTAGGAGAGCTCGAGTTGCCCCAAGAGGTCGGCACATGCTTCATTACCGGCTTCCGCCGCTTTCTTGATGTCCGTAACGAAGCTTGGCCAAGGACCCTTAGTCAACTCGTCGAGCATCGGAGTGTCATGCATTTTAGCCATGAGAAAAAACCTCCGTGATTCTTTGCTGAGAGTTTGGACTTGCCTTGGTTCTGTGTTCGGGGGCGACCGCAACTTGCCGGCCCAGCCCCATATATACTAAACCCGCTACCTGGGGGACCCAATGGCCCTCTACCCGGGACGCGGAAAACTGCCGCCGAGAATAGCTTGGCTAACTTTACGTTTTTCCAAGACGGAACCGTAAGTCCCTATATTCACAATGGCGCGATTATAGGAAGGCCCACCAGGCATGTCAACCAAAAAACACCTCGCTTGCCCAGGGGGGGCAGCCCGGTTATTATTTCAACTCACTAGTTTACGCCAGGAGAGCATCCCATGTTGAGCCAGGACCACCCGGATATAGCCAGCCGTCACCGGCAGTTGCGAGCCAGCATCGTGGCCCAGGGCGTGGAGGGCTGGCTCTCGGACATAGCCGACGAGCCATCTCGGGAATCGCTCATCTACCTATGCAAATTCGCCTTTTTCACCGGCATCCTCACCAAATCCCAGATCGGTGAGCTGCTGGGAGCCGACCGCGCGGAACTCAAGGGCCTGGTCAGAAGCTGGTACGACGACCACCGCCGTAAAGGCTGCGGAACCTGCTAACCTATTTGAACTTGTTAAGCGCTTCCACCAGGGCCTTGGCGCCGGGGGGCAGTTCCACCTTGCCGTCGAATATATCAGCCACGGTCACCGGCCGCCCGTAGTAGGCCGCGCTGGAGGCCTTGTCGAACTCGATGCCCGCCCCGCTCACCGAGGCCCCCAAGAAGGCCCCCGCGCTGCGCGAATAGGAGTACAGGTCGGCCTTGAGGCTGCCCCCGGCGATGGCCGCCTGGGCGTCGCGGCCCACCGGCCCCACCACCGCCGAGGCGTCCACCCCGAACTTGGCCTGGTTGCGCAACACCGCGTCCAGGCCCACCTTGGTCATGATCACCATGAACAGGTCCGACGACTGGGCCCCGATCTGAAAGCCGATGGAGGCCCCGCCCATGATGAAAAAGGCCGGGCCGGACCAGGTGCCGTCCGGGCGGCGGCTCATAATCACCCCGGTGCCGTAGTTGCCGCCCACGATGAAGCCGGCCTTGATCATGCCCGGGAACAGGGCCACGCCCTTGCAGCGGGCCAGCAGCCAGCGGGGGGTGCTGGTGTCCGGTGAGTTGGTGAACTGCAACAGGCTGATGCGGGCCTCTTCCACCTTGATGTCGGCCTCGGCCTTGTCCATGGCCGCCGCCGGGAGGGACAGGGCCAGGGCCAACAGGAACGCCACCAGGCAAGCAACCGATTTAGCACTCATTTTCATAAACATACTCTCTCGCGGCCGCTGGGCGGCGATTTTTAGGATTGAGGTGAATCAGCGGCCCACCAGGCGGCGGCGCTCGGTGGCCACCACCTCGGCCTGCTTGGGTTGACCCAGGCGGCGGAACACCTCCTCGGCGCCCTTGAAGGCCCGCTCGGCCTCGTCGGCCTGGCCTTCCCCGGCCAAGAGGGTGCCCACTCCCACCAGGGCCAGGGCCTCGCGCTGGGGTTCGTTGTTCTTCTGGCTCAGCGCCCCCAGGCGGCGGTAGGCGGCCAGGGCCTTTTGGTTCTCCCCCTGCTGCCGGTGCAGGGGGCCCAGGTACTGGTTCAACAGCATCTGGCTGAGCTCGTCCCCCGCCTCCAGGGCCAGGGACAGGGCCGCCTCCAGGGAGGCGATGGCTCCGGCCAAGTCCCCGGTTTCCTGCTGCAACTTGGCCCGGCGCTCCAAGGCGGCGGCCCGGCCGGGGGCGTCCTGGGCCTGGGCGAAACAGGCCAGGGCCCGATTTAGCAGATCCAGGGCCTGGGCGGCCTCCCCGGCCTGGTTGGCCAGCTCGGCCAGGCGCAGAAGCACCTGCCCCTGTCCCGAAAGGTTGCTCAACTCGGTGCAAAGCTCCAGGGCCTCGTCCAGGGCCAGCTTGGCGGGGGCGGCCCGGCCCTTTTGCATCTGGGCCATGGCCACCACGAACAGGGCGTTGGCCACCGCTTCCCTGCTGCCTTCCGCCCGCATTTGCTGCAAATTGTCCAGGGCCTGGCCCAAATCTATCTTCACCGGCGCTCCTTTTGCGTCCTGGGACTCGAATTATGGTAGACCGGCCCGCCCGGCTTGTCCAGGCGCTTGCGGCGATGGATCAGGCGCAACCCAATTACCATGCCCGCGCCGCCAGTTCGCCATGAAACCGCGGCAACGCCCTAACTTTAGGTTTTAAATCTGACCTTTGTTATGTTATTTTCGCCGTAGCAACGTTTCGAAAATTGTTGCGCCGTTTATCTGCCCCCAAGCGGCCCTGAATAACCGATTAAATATTTCATTTTTGAAATATTGCACGCTTGCGGGAAACACAAACTAGATGACCCCTCGAAAACCGTCCGCCTTCCCCGGCAGAGCCTTCTCCATGCGCACTCCTCGGGCTCTTTGGCTGGCCATGACCTTCGTGGTGGCGGTGCTGCTGCTGGCCCTGGGCTGGATGACCTACCTGCAATACCGGGATCATCTGGCCACCGCCGAGCGGGGTACGGCCAGCTCGGCCAACGCCCTGGCCGAGCATATGCTGCGCACCATGGAAGGGGCGGAGCAGGTCCTCTATCGCGCCGCCGCCCTGGCCAAGGATCAGAGTTGGGAGCAGATAGCCGATTCCAAAAAACTCTGGGAAGAGCTGCGGGGCGCGGCCGACTCCTCCCCCCAGATCCAGGCCATCTGGCTGGCCGACCTCACCGGCCGGGTGCGCCTCATCAGCTCGACTTACCCCACCCCGGACCTCAACATCTCCAAGCGGGGCTACTTCCAGCGGACCGTCGCCCAGGGCAAGGGCTATCACGTGGGCAACCCCCGCCGCAGCCCCCGGAACGGCAAGCCCTATTTTTCCATGGCCGTGCCACTGATCGGGCCGGACGGCAAGCTGCGGGGAGTGGTGGCCGGAGCCGTCAGTCCACCTTATCTGGATGATTTCGCCGAATCGCTGCACCTGGGCCGGCGGGGCCGCGCCGAACTCATCACCATGGAGGGGGTGATCCTGGCCCAGGCCCCGGCCAAGGGCTGGAAGCCCGGGGCCACCATAAGCCACGCACGGGTCAGGCAGTGGCTGCACGAGCAGATAAGCTGGGGCTCTTACATAAGCCAGGCCAAGCCCGGGCGGGGGGAGCGCCTGGTGGCCTTCGAACGCCTGGGCTCCCTGCCCCTGGCCGTGGTGGTCACCACCTCCCTGAACGAGGTGAGCCAGGGCTATTGGCGGGACAACTGGCCCCGCCTGGCCTTCTCCCTTCTGGGCATCGTCCTCATCGCCCTGGTCTTCGTGGCGCTCATCCGCCGGGCAAAGGTCTTGGCCGCCAACACCGTCTCCCTGGAAGACATGCAAAAGGAAACCGGGGCCCGCCAACTGGCGGAACGCAGCAGTCAAGAGAACTCCCAGGCCTACCGGGCCATCTATGAAAACCTGGTGGACGGCCTGGCCCTAATGGACCCGCAGGGCCGGGTGCTGGACTGCAACCAGGCCTTTTTGGAGCGCTACGGCTACTCGGCCGAGGAGATGCAAGGCCGCACCCTGGAGGGTCTGGTGGGGGTGGACCAACCCGAGCTGTTGGGCGAGATGCTCCAAGCCGCCGAGCAGGACCGGGGCATGCAGCGCGAGGCCCGCGACCAGCGCAAGAACGGCCAGATATTCTTCAGCGAGATAACCACCACGGTCATAAGCATGCAGGGCCAAAAGCGCCTGATGGCCATTCTCAGGGACATCACCAAGCGCAGGCAGGCCGAGGACAGGCGCGAGCGCCTGCTTACCCGCCTGGAGGCCCTGTGGGAGCTTTACGAGCACCTGGATGAGCCCCAGGCCGAAACCAGCGAGAAGGCCCTGGCCACCCTGCTGTCCATCACCGGCGCGCGCTACGCCTTTTTGGGGCGGGTGGAGCAAGACCACCAACGCCTGGTTCTGGAGGAGTTCAGCCGGGGGGTGCACGCGGATTGCAGCGCCCAACAGGACAGGGCCCACTTCCCCCTGGCGGACGCCGGGCTCTGGGCCGAGGCCATCCGGCGCCAGGAGACCTTCGTCGAAAACAACTACGGCGGCGGCCCCCAGGAGAAGGGGCTGCCCCAGGGCCACCTGCCCATCGAAAACTTCATGGGCGTGCCCATCATCCGCGAGGGCGAGGTGGTCTGCCTGGTGTGCCTGGCCGACAAACCGGGCGGCTTCGATGAAGACGATGAACTCATGGTGGACTCCTTCGCCACCGGCTATTGGCTGCTCCTGGAGCGCCAACAGATGGAGAAGGACCTGGAGGAGAAGGCCCGGCAACTGGAGCGCTCCAACATCGAGCTGCAGCAATTCGCCTACGTGGCCAGCCACGATTTGCAGGAGCCCCTGCGCATGGTCAGCTCCTACGTGCAGCTACTCAACCGCCGCTACGGCGACAAGCTGGACCAGGACGCCAAGGAGTTCATCGGCTTCGCGGTGGACGGGGCCGAGCGCATGCGCATGCTCATCCAGGACCTGTTGGCCTTCTCCCGGGTGACCACCAAGGGACAGCCCCTGGAGTCCACCGACAGCAGCCAGGTGCTGGATACGGCCCTGAACAATCTCCAGATGATCATCAGCGAGACCGGGGCCAAGGTGGAAAAGGGCGAGATGCCCCAGATCCTGGCCGACCAGGGCCAACTGGTCCAGGTGTTCCAGAACCTGGTGCAAAACGCCATCAAGTTCCACGGCCCCCAGCCGCCGGTGGTGCGCGTCGGCGCCGAGCAGCGGGACGGGGAGTGGCTCTTCTCGGTGAGCGACAACGGAGTGGGCATCGAGCCGCAGTACTTCGAGCGCATCTTCATCATCTATCAACGCCTGCACAGCAAGACCGAATACGGCGGGACCGGCATCGGGCTGGCCTTGGTCAAAAAAATCGTGGAGCGGCACGGCGGGCGCATCTGGGTGGAATCGACCCCTGGCAAGGGTTCCACGTTCTACTTCACCATCCCCCAAGAGTGAGGGAGGCATTCATGCAGGACTTATCAATGGACAAACCGGTCAACATCTTGCTGGTGGAAGACAACCCCGGCGACGCCCGCCTGGCTCAGGAAGCGCTAAAGGAAAACAAGGTGGCCAACACCCTGCACTGGGTGGACGACGGGGTGAAGGCCCTGGAGTTTCTGCGCCAACAGGGGCCCTACGCCGACGCGCCCCGCCCGGACGTGATCTTGCTGGACCTGAACCTGCCCCGCAAGGACGGCCGAGAGGTGTTGGCCGAGATCAAGGACGACCCGGACCTGAAGCGCATTCCGGTGGTGGTGCTCACCGTGAGCCAGGCCGAGGAGGACATCCTCAGGACCTACGACCTCCACGCCAACTGCTACATCACCAAGCCTCTGGATTTAGACCGCTTTTTAGAAGTAGTGCAGCAGGTGGAGAATTTCTGGCTGACCATCGTCAAGCTGCCCAACCAACAATAACTCCTCCCAGATAGAACCAGCAGCATGAATGAAAATATTTGCCGCATTCTTTTGGTTGAGGACAACCCCGGCGACGCCCGCCTGGTGGAGGAATACCTTCGCGAATCCTCTGATCTGGCCTGCGAGCTGGTGCGCGGCGACACCCTGGCCGTGGGCCTGGAGCTTTTGGGGCAGGAGCGCTTCGACCTGATAATGGCCGACCTGGGCCTGCCCGACAGCCAGGGCATCGCCACCTTCCACCGCCTCACCGAGGCCGCCCCGGCCACGCCCATCATCATCCTCACTGGATTGGGCGACCGCGAGGTGGCCCTGGCCTGCCTGCGCGAGGGGGCCCAGGACTACATCACCAAGAACGAGATGAGCCCGCTGAGCCTGGGCAAGGCGGTGCGTTACGCCCTGGAGCGCTGGCGCTCCCAGCAGGCGCTCAAGGCCAGCGAGGAGAAATTTTCCAAGGTCTTCAAGCACAGCCCGGTGTGGGTGGTGATCAGCTCCCTGGAGGACGGCACCTACCTGGAGGTCAACGACGCCTTTTTGAACGCGGTGGGCTACAGCCGCCATGAGGTCCTGGGCCAGGGCAGCGTGGAGTTGGGCATCTGGGCCACGGCGGACGAGCGCCAGAAGGTGGTGTCGCTGATAAACAAGCACGGCTCGGTGAGCAATCTGGAGGCGGTGCGCCACACCAAGGACGGCCGGGAGATACCCACCCTGTACTCCGGGGAGATATTGGAGATCGACGGCCGCCGCTGCCTGGTGTCGGTTAGCCAGGACATCAGCGCCATGAAGCAGGCCGAGGCCGAACGCCTGAAGATAGAGCAGCAGCTCTTGCAGGTGCAAAAGCTGGAGAGCCTGGGGGTCTTGGCCGGGGGCATAGCCCACGACTTCAACAACATGCTCATGGGCATCCTGGGCAACGCCGAGCTGGCCCGCATGGACCTTTCCCCCGAGTCGCCGGTGAGGGTGTACTTTGAGCACATCGAGACCGCGGCCCGGCGCCTGGCCGACCTCACCAACCAGCTTCTGGCCTATTCCGGGCGGGGCCGTTTCGTGGTCAAGGCCATCAACCTCTCCAGCCTGGTCACCGAACTGCGCAGCCTTTTGAACACGGTGATTTCCAAGCAGGCCCAGGTGCGCCTTAACCTGGAGGAGAACCTGCCCTCGGTGCAGGTGGACGTGACCCAGATGCGCCAGGTGATCATGAACCTGATCACCAACGCCTCCGACGCCCTGGAGGAGCGCAACGGCACCATCACCATCTGCACCGGGGTGACCCAGGTGGACCGCAACTACCTGGCCTCCACCCACCTGGACGAGGACATGCCCACCGGCACTTACGTGCACATCGAGGTCTCCGACACCGGGGTGGGCATGGACCGGGAAACCCAGGAGCGCATCTTCGACCCCTTCTTCACCACCAAATTCACCGGGCGGGGCCTGGGTCTGGCCGCGGTGCTGGGCATCATCCGAGGCCACCAGGGGACCATCAAGGTCTACAGCGAGCCCGGCAAGGGCACGGCCATCAAGGTCCTGTTGCCCGCCAGCCAAAAGCCGGTCCAGAGGACCAAGGAAGACTCGCCCGAGGAAGGGCACCTGGCCCAAACCATCCACGTGCTGCTGGTGGACGATGACGAGATGGTGCGCGGGGTCACCCGCCTGTCCCTGGAGAAGATGGGCTGCCGGGTCCTGACCGCCAAGGACGGAGTGGACGGCCTGAACCTGTTCCGCCAGCATCTGGAAAAAGTGGACATGGTGCTCCTGGACATGACCATGCCCCGCATGTCCGGCGAGGAGACCTTCCACCAGATGCGCCGCCTCAAGCCCAGCGTCAAGGTGCTCTTAACCAGCGGCTACAACGAGCAGGAGTCCACCAACCGCTTCACCGGCAAGGGGCTGGCCGGGTTCATCCAGAAGCCCTTCACCCCCTCGGAACTGCGCCGCAAGCTGCAGACCATCCTGCCGGACAAGTTCTAGCCCCCTCCGGGGCGGCGGGAAAAGGCGTTGAGGGCCGGCTAAATGTGAAGGTTTTCACTGGATATTTCGCCCGCGATTGCCCATAGTAGAACTGCGCCTATATTGGGAGGTCGTTTTGCTCAGGGTGCTGCTAGCCGAGTCCGAGCCTGCCCATTACCATTCCCTGGAGCGCCTGCTCATAGAGCAGGGGCTTCGGGTCAGCCAGGCCGGCAACATGTCCCAAGCCTTGGCCGAGGTGGTGGCCAACCCGCCTGATTTGGCCATCGTGGCCGCGGCCCTGCCCCCGGCGGGCGGCCTGGAGCTCCTGAAGCGCCTCAAGCAAGACGACCCCCGCCTGCCGGTGATCGTCACCGCCGCCGGCGGCGCAACCGCCGAGACCATCGAGGCCACCAAGCTGGGGGCCTTCGACTACGTGACTCATCCCCTGGTCCCCACCGATTTCGCCAAGCTGGTGCACCAGGCCCTGGACGCCGGGCGCTTCATGCGCTCGCCGGTGCAGATGAACCAGGGCCAGGAACTCACCGCGGGGGACGCCCTGCTGGGCCACTCCCGGCCCATGCAGGAGCTGTACAAGGCCATCGGCCGGGCGGCGGGCACCGGGGCCACGGTGCTCATCCAGGGCGAAAGCGGAACCGGCAAGGAGCTGGTGGCCCGGGCCCTGTTCCAGCACTCCACCCGAGGAGACAAGCCCTTCGTGGTGGTCAACTGCGTGGCCATTCCCGAGACGCTTTTGGAAAGCGAGCTGTTCGGCTACGAAAAGGGGGCCTTCACCGGGGCGGCCTCCCGGCGCATCGGCAAGATCGAGCAGGCCGACGGCGGCACCGTGTTTTTGGACGAGATTGGGGACATGCCCCTGGCCATCCAGGCCAAGATGCTGCGCCTGCTGGCCGAGCGCAGCGTGGAGCGCATCGGGGGGCGCCACCCCATCCCGGTGGACGCGCGCATCATCGCGGCCACCAACCGCGATCTGGTGCAGGCGGTCAAGGAGGAGCGCTTCCGGGAAGACCTCTACTACCGCCTCAACGTGGTGGCCATCAGCCTGCCTCCGCTGCGGGAGCGGCGCGAGGACGTGCCCCTGTTGGCCGACTACTTCCTGGCCAAGGTGACCCGCGAGCTGGGGGTGCGCAATCCGGGCATCACTCCCGAGGCCTACGAGCTTCTGAGCGCCCACTCCTGGCCGGGCAACGTGCGCGAGCTGGCCAACGCCATGGAGAAATGCCTCATCTTCGGCCGGGGCCACCCGGTGGGGGCCGAGGAGGTGGCCACCCTGGTGCTGGAGCCCGGCGAAGGGCCGGGCGGCTCGCTGAGCCCGGAGATGGACCAGGCCATCAGGGCCTGGTGCCGCCAGGGCATCGCCGCCGGGCGCAGCCGCCTGTTGGGCGCGCTCCTAAACCGGGTGGAGGAGATCATCGTCAGCGAGGCCCTGGAGACCACCAAGGGCAACCGCAGCCGGGCCGCCCGCCTGCTGGGGGTGTCGCGACCGTCGCTGTTGGCGCGCCTCAAAAAATACAGCCTGAGTTGACCCCATTTTAATTCCCTATCCGTAGTTTATCTTTACAGCCTGTAAAACTTTCCGACAGTTAAAAGCCCCGTCGCCGGGCCGCCCGGCTTGGGCACGGCGGAGCCCCGGCTGGAGACCATGGCGCAACCACCTATTTTTCCAGCCAAAAGTAAAACACACTTAAAAATACGAAACGCTGGTGAATTTTGGCACACCAATTGCCATTAAAAGGGCAGCAACCTGAACGGGAAGTAAGCCCATGCAAACCGCCCGCGTAAGACCCGCCACCTACTACCGCAGCCTTACCCGCAACCTGGTGCTGTTCGTGGTGGTCATCTCCCTGCTGCCCCTGTTCCTGACGGGCGCCATCATCCTCTATCAGTTCAAACAGGCCTACCAGACCAAGGTGGAGGAAAACCTGGAGGTGCTGCTCAACAAGCACCGCCGCACCATCGACGCCTTTTTGGTGGACCGCCTGGCCGACATCCGGGTCCTGGCCCGCTCCTACACCGTGCCCGAGTTGGAGAACCCGGCCTTCTTAAAGGCCAAGCTCAGCCTGCTGCGTGAGGAATACAACGGAGTCTACGTGGACCTGGGCCTGGTGGACGACAAGGGGGCCCAGGTGGCTTACGCCGGGCCTTACAACCTCACCGGGGCCAACTACTCCACCGCCCAGTGGTTCAAGCAGGCCACCGGGAGCGAGCACTTCGTCTCCAACGTCTTCGCGGGCCTTCGGGGCAGTCCCCACTTCATCGTGGCGGCCAAGAAGCGCTATCAGGGCCGCGACTGGCTACTCAAAGCCACCATCGACTTCGAATCCTTTAACGCCCTAGTGGAAAACATCCGCATGGGCGAGACCGGCTTCGCCTTCATCTTGAACCGCCAGAGCGAGTTCCAGACCAAGCCCCGCCAGGAGGTGATCCTGGCCTCCGGGGCCTGGCGGGAGATTTTGCACCAACCCCTGGACCCGGGCAAGGTCACCATCGTGGAGCGGCCCGACTCCCTGGACCAGGACATGATCTACGCCGCCGCGCCGCTCAAAAAGGGCCAGTGGATCATCTGCGCCCAGCAGGAGGTGTCCGACGCCTTCGTGCACCTGGTGCAGGCCCAGCGGGCGGCCATCGCCATCTTCGTGTTGGGCGGCCTGGCCATCGTGGTGGCCACCCTGATCCTGGCGCGGCGCCTGGTGCGGCGCATCGCCGAAGCAGACGAACAAAAGGAAACCATGAACGAAAAGATGATCGAAGCGGGCCGCTTGGCCTCCATCGGTGAGCTGGCCGCGGGCATCGCCCACGAGATCAACAACCCGGTGGCCATCATGGTGGAGGAGGCGGGCTGGATCGAGGACCTGATGAGTGACGAGGGCCCGATGAGCGAGGAGACCCTGGCCGAGATCCAGCGGGCGGTGCAGCAGATCCAGGAGCAGGGCGACCGCTGCAAGCAGATCACCCACAAGCTCTTGTCCTTCGCCCGCAAGACCGACCCCACCATTAAGCCGGTGGACATCAACAACCTGGTGGCCGAGGTGCTGGGCCTGGTGGGGCAAAAGTCGCGCTACGCCGGAGTGAAGCTCACCACGACCCTGGACAAGGACCTGCCCCGGGTGGCCGCCAGCCCCAGCGAGTTGCAACAGGTGCTACTGAACCTGGTGAACAACGCGGTGGACGCCATAAGCAGCGAGGGCGGCACGGTCAAGGTGACCACCAGCCTGGAAAACGGCGCGGTGCGCATGAGCGTGTCCGACACCGGCATAGGCATCGCCGACGCCAACCTGGCCCGCATCTTCGACCCCTTCTACACCACCAAGCCGGTGGGGCAGGGGACCGGCCTGGGCCTGTCCATCTGCTACGGCATCATCAATAAGCTCGGCGGGGAGATCAAGGTGACCAGCGCCAAGGGCAAGGGCTCCACCTTCACCGTGATCCTGCCCGCCCGCCAAGATTCCGCTCCGGCCCCCACGGGCGCGCCCCAAGCCGGACAAGGTTAGAACACAAGGCTGTCATTTGGAGGATGAAAATGGTTTTAGTCAACCCCTCGGTACTCCTGGTGGACGACGAAGTCCCCTTTGTGGAGACCATGGCCAAGCGTCTGGCCAAGCGGGATTTGACCGTGGAGATGGCGTTCAGCGGCAAAGAGGCCTTGGAAAAGCTGCACAGCGGCGGGCCCAGCCGCATCGACGTGGTCATCCTGGACGTGAAGATGCCGGGCATGGACGGCCTGGAGACCCTGGCCGCCATCAAGGCCAAGCATCCCAACGTGGAGGTGATCATGCTCACCGGCCACGCCACGGTTGAAAGCGCCATAGAGGGCATGAAGGGCGGGGCCTACGACTACCTCATGAAGCCCTGCGAGATGGACCTTTTGATGGCCAAGGTCGGCGAGGCCGTGGCCAAGAAGCGGGCCCACGAGGCCAAGATATTGGACGCGCGGGTGCGCGTGCACGCGCTCAGGCGCGAATCGTAGCCCCCACGTTCGCGGGTGAAGGGAGAAGGTCATGAGCGGCCAAGGCGCCGAACGGCTAAAGGTCCTCTTGGTTGACGACGAGCTGGGCTACCTGGAGGTGCTCCAGAAGCGCATGAGCAAGCGCAACCTGGAGGTCACTCCGGTCAGTTCGGGAACCGAGGCCGTGCGCCAGGCCCGTGAGCAGCGCTTCGACGTGGCGGTGGTGGACCTGAAGATGGAGGACATGGACGGCATCGAGGTGCTCAAGGTCCTCAAGATGATGGACCCCAAGATGGCGGTCATCATCCTCACCGGACACGGCTCGGAGCAGGCGGCCCGCGAGGGCATGGCCCTGGGCGCCTTTGACTACCTGACCAAACCCTGCGAACTGAGCGACCTGCTCACGCGCATCTATGCCTCGCAAGAACGCTGAAACTCGAGTTGGGAAATCGATTTTAAACTGAACCGAATCATCGGAAGGCATATGACCATGAGTTTCTTTAAAGGACTGGGACAGTTCATGGTGGCCGGCGCCCAGGCCCACGCCAGGTGGGAGATCGCCACGGCCCGGACCATCCTGGGCGACAGAAAACGGCTTATTATTCTGGGACTGATGCTGGTGCCCGCCATTTTGGGCGGCATCGCCTTCGCCGACCAGATCGGCCAGGCCTTGCCCGACGTCTTGGGCGGCAAGAAGGCCTACAGCCCGGCCTTCTACTCCACCGGCATCTTCATCGCCTCCATCCTCATCGGCCTGTGCGCCGGGCTCATCACCGGCTGCATCGGCGCGGGCGGCGGCTTTATCATCGCCCCCGCCCTGATGAGCGCGGGCATCAAGGGCATCCTGGCGGTGGGAACCGATTTGTTCCACATCTTCGCCAAGGCCATCATGGGCAGCGTGATCCACCGCAAACTGGGCAACGTGTCCGTGGCCCTGGCCGCGACCTTCCTCATCGGGGCCATCGGCGGGGCCACCTGCGGCGGGCTCATCAACCGGGTGCTCTACGAGATCAACCCGGTATTGAGCGACGCCTTCATCACCACCATCTACGCGGTGATGCTGGGCGGCCTGGGCTTCTACGCCCTGAGCGACTTCCTTAAGTGCCGCAAGAACGACGCCGCCTGTGAGCTGCCCCACGGCGGCAAGGTGGAGGGCGCGGAGCTGGGCAACCTACCTCAAAAGCTCCAGGGCATGAACCTGCGCCCCATGGTGCGCTTCGACCAGAGCCTGGTGCCCGGCGGCCGGGCCATCAGCGCCTGGTTCCTTATCGTCAGCGGCTTCATCGTGGGCCTGGCGGCGGGCATCATGGGCGTGGGCGGCGGGTTCCTCACCTTCCCCATCTTCGTGTACACCCTGGGCGTCAGCTCCATGACCACCGTGGGCACCGACATCTTCCAAATCGTGTTCACCGCCGGTTACGCGTCCATCAGCCAGTACGCCATCTACGGCTTCATCTTCTACACCCTGGCCATGGGCATGCTCATCGGCTCGCTGCTCGGCATCCAGATCGGGGCCATGGTCACCAAGGTGGTGCCGGGCACCACCATCCGCGGCTTCTACGCCATGGCGGTGCTGGCCGGTTTCATGAACCGTATCTTCGCCCTGCCGGGCAAGCTGAGCGACATGGAGATCATCTCCCTTAACAAGACCACGGTCTTGGTGCTGGACCAGATCGGCATCTGGGGATTCTTCCTAGTCATCGGCGGCTTCGCGGTGTGGGTGATCGGCACCTTCTTCAAGAACACCAAAAACCTTCGCTCGGCCCACCCCGCGGGACCGGCCCTGGGCGAGGAGGTGAGATAATGAGCAAGCACGGCAAGAACAAAAAAGGCAAGATGACCGCCGGGCTGGTGATGGTGCTGGTCTTCGTGGCGGTGCTCATCGCCTTCTTCTCCCCCATCTTCCACGGGCACAACGGGCTGGACTATTTGGACAGCCTGTACAACTCCATCTCCAAGAACTCGGCCTACTACATTCCCGAGCTGAGCAAGCAGGCCGCCAAGTACAACGGAACCAAGCTGGACACCACCATCACCCTGGCCGACGCCGAGACGGCGGCGCGGGCGGCCCTGTTGTTTGCCGGGGCCGGAGCCCAGGCCACGGCCAGCGGCGACAAGCTCAAGGTCAGCGGCGACCTGGGCAAGCTCCTGGCCTCCACCCTGGCCGACACCGAGTCCATGTATCACAACCAGGGGGACAAGCTCTCGGCCCGTTACCAGGGCAAGGACGGCAAGCTGATGCTCTACACCTGGTGGAGCAGCTACACCGCCCTGGAAAAGGCCCTCAACCGCCAGAAGAACTTCGCCCAGGCCAAGTTCGTCAAGGTGGTGCAGGCCAAGGCGGTGGAGATGACCTACAACTACTACGGCATCCAGCCGCAAAGCATCAGCGAACGCTGGCTGATCGTGGCCATCTCCCTGCTGTTCTACGTGATCTACACCCTGTGGTACGGCTTCGGGGTGATGTACATGTTCGAAGGAGCCGGGTATCAACTGGAGCACTAGCCGTACGGTCAGCGTCACGGGGCCGCCTCCTTCGGGGGGCGGCCCCTTTTTGGCCCGGATATTTTGTGAAGGTTGGGCGGCAACAAACAACTAAATTAGCGTTCATGCGACCTCTATGAAAAAAGCGTTAGCCTCATCGGGATACGCTTCGCATCCAGGCCCGGCACAGCCAGCCACCGGCAGACAAGGCATGCGGCAAGCGAGGGCCGCAGGCGTAGCCGAAGCTACGTCGAGGCCCGAGCGCAGCCGGACGCACGGCCTTCATGAAATGTCCGGGCTAGCCCCTCGTCGGTTATAATTACCCCCATGAGCGACAACAACGAAATAAGCGTCCTGTTGGTGGACGACGAGGAAAGCTATCGCGAGGCCCTGGCCCGGCGCCTGAGCCGGCGGGGCCTGATGGTGACCCAGGAGGCCGACGGCGAGGCCGCCTTGGCGCGCCTGGGCGCCGAGGCTCCGGACGTGGTGCTGCTGGACGTGAAGATGCCGGGGCTGGACGGCCTGGAGGTGCTCCGGCGCATCAAAAAGGCCCGGCCGCTCACCGAGGTGATCCTGCTCACCGGCCACGCCCATCTGGAGACCTCCATCACCGGCCTGGAGCGGGGGGCCTTCGACTACCTGCTCAAGCCGGTGCCCCTGGAGGAGCTGGTGGAAAAGATTCACGACGCCTGGGAGAAGAAGTCGGTGCAGGAGCGCAAGATCAGGGCGGTCCAGGCCGACGGGGTAAAACCCTAGGGTAGGTTATGATCGGCCTGCTGGATAAGATAAAGCGTCTGCTGGGCCGGGACCAAGAGCCGGTGGTGGAGCAGGCCGGGCTGGCCGAGGAATTCAAGGCCCGCTACCTGAGCTTCCGCCAGCTGTTGGCCGCCAACAACAAGGCCCTGGAGCTGATGAGCGAGCTGGAGGCCGCCGCCGGGGGGGGCCGGGTCTTCGGCATGAGCTTTTTGCGCTCGCGCATCACCGCCCTGGGGGTCAGCGTCTTTCAGATGACCGACCTCCTGGGCCGCCTGGGGCCGGGCAAGTACCCCGCCCTGGCCACCCGCCTCAAGCAAATCCAATCGCAACTTGAGACCATCGCGGCCCCCGCCGAGGCGGGCGGCGGCGACGAGTTGATCTTGCCCCTGGCGGCCATCGACCAGCGCCGGGCCGAAGAGGCCGGGGCCAAGATGGCCAACCTGGGGGAGATGATGAACCGCCTGGGGCTCAAGGTTCCGCCGGGCTTCGTGATCACCGCCGCCGCCTGGCGCCTGCTCCTGGGTGGAGGCGGTCTGGTGCAGGAGATAAGACGCCGGCAGCAGGCGGCGGACCTGGAGAATGCGGCGGAGCTGTTCACCTTGAGCAGCCAGCTTCGCCAGCTCATTGTGGACACCCCCATGCCCCCGGAGCTTAGCCAGGCCCTGGCCAAGGCCTACGCCGAGCTGGCCGCCGAGGCCGGGGGACAGGTCAGGGTGTCGCTGCGCTCCAGCGCCCTGGGCGAGGACAGCGCCGAGGCATCCTTTGCCGGGCAGTACTCCACCCAGCTCAACGTGCACCCCGAGTTCCTCGAGCAGACCTACAAGGAGGTGGCGGCCAGCTTCTACAGCCCCCAGGCCATGCACTACCGTCTGGTGCGGGGCCTGCGCGACGATCAGTTGGCCATGGCCGTGGGTTGCCTGGCCATGGTGGGAGGGGTGAGCGGGGGAGTGGCCTACAC
Organism: Pseudomonadota bacterium; assembly: GCA_018896025.1. Lineage (GTDB taxonomy): Bacteria > Desulfobacterota > Desulfarculia > Desulfarculales > Desulfarculaceae > Desulfoferula. The sequence goes on along the minus strand of JAHIND010000026.1, from coordinate 88,202 downwards.
CGTGAGCCCCCTGGACCCGGCCGACCGCCGGGTGCACCTCACCGCCGCCTGGGGCCTGCCCCGGGTGGTGGTGGACGGCGAGGCCGCGGGGGACCATTTCGTGGTCAGCCGCGAAGAGCCCTTGCGGGTGCTCTCGCGCACCGTGGAGGACAAGCAGAGCGAGCTGGTGTGCCACGACGACGACGGCATCTGCCGCCTGGAGCTGACCGGCGAGCGGGCCACCCAGCCCTGCCTGAGCGAGGAGCAGGCCCTGGAGGTGGCCCGGGCCGCCCTGAAGCTGGAGGAATACTACGGCGGGCCCCAGGACGTGGAGTGGGCCTATGACCGCCAACAGCGCCTGGTGATGCTGCAGTGCCGTCCCCTGCGCCCGGCCGAGGCCAAGGCCGCCGCGCCCGCCCCCCAGGGAGAGCCGGGCGGCCCCGAACCCCTCATTCACGGCGGGGTCACCGCCAGCCCCGGAGCCGGGGCCGGGCCGGTGCACTGGGTGCGGCGGGACTCCGACGCCCTGACCTTCGCCCCCGGCGCGGTCTTGGCCCTGCCCCGCCCGGCCCCCCGCTGGGCGGCCCTGGTGGGCAAGGCGGCGGCGGTGGTTTCCTCGCGAGGCGGCGCGGCCGGGCATTTGGCCACGGTGTGCCGGGAATACGGGGTGCCCGCCCTGTTCGGCCTGGGCCCGGAGCTGGAGGCCCTGGAGCAGGGCAACGAGGTCACGGTGGAGGCTGGGGCCCGGGCGGTGTACGCGGGCCGTTTGGCCGAGCTGCTGCAAAGACCCAACAAACGCCCCGCCTTCATGAACGGCAGCCCGGTGCACCAGCTGCTCAGCCGCTCCCTGGAGCTGATCTCGCCGCTGACCCTGCTGGACCCCGACTCCAACGAGTTCCAGCCCGAGAACGCCCGCACCCTGCACGACGTCACCCGCTTTTGCCATGAGAAAAGCGTCAAGGAGATGTTCTCCTTCGGCAAGGAGCACCACTTCCCCCAGCGCTCCTCCAAGCAGCTCTACTACCAGGTGCCCATGCAGTGGTGGGTGCTCAACCTGGACGACGGCTTCACCCAGGAGATCAAGAGCAAGTACGTCAAGCTGGAGGAGATCGCCTGCCTGCCCATGCTGGCCGTCTGGGAGGGCATGGTGGCCATCCCCTGGGCGGGGCCCCCGGCCGCCGGGGGGCGGGGCCTGGCTTCGGTGCTCTTCGAGGCCACGGCCAACCCCTCGCTGACCACCGGGGTGAAGACCCGCTACGCCCACCGCAACTACTTCATGGTGGCGCGGCACTTCATGAACCTGCAATCGCGCTTCGGCTTTCACTTCTGCGCGGTGGAGGCCCTGGCCGGGGAGCGCCGCCGGGAGAACTACATCAGCTTCTCCTTCAAGGGCGGGGCGGCCGACGCCGCCCGCCGCCTGGGCCGGGTGCGTTTCATCGGCGGGATCATGGAGGAGTTGGGCTTTCGCGTGGAGAGCACCGAGGACAACCTGAACGCCCGCCTGGAGCGCAACGAGCAGGAGACCACCCTGGAGGCCCTGAAGGCGGTGGGCTATCTGCTCATGCACACCCGCCAACTGGACATCATCATGGACAACCCCCGGGCGGTGGCCCACTACCAGGACAAGATTCGCGCCGACCTGGAGCTGGTGCGTAGCGGCCAGACCCCCGGCCAAAAGGCCGCCCAGCCCTCCTGAGCCCCTTTCCCCCTTTAAGCGGTAACCCCGGTTGGCTTATGATAAAGTTTGATGTCTCCGGGATCGCCCGGACGGTGCAAACGCCATTATTCGCGCCCCCCCCACGGCGGGCGGGGCCTATAAGCAATCAAGGGAGCAAACATGGACGAATTGAAACCACCACAAAGACTGCTCTTGGGCCCCGGCCCTTGCAACGTCCCCTACCGGGTGCTCAGGGCCATGTCCACCCCCCTGGTGGGCCACCTGGACCCCTTGTTCATGAAGATGATGGACGAGGTCTGCCAGATGCTGCGCCAGGTCTTCAAGACCGAGAACCAGATGACCTTCCCGGTCAGCGGCACCGGCAGCGCGGGCATGGAGGCCACCTTCGTGAACCTGCTGGAGCCCGGCGACACCGCCGTGGTCTGCCAAAACGGCGTCTTCGGCACCCGCATGATCGACGTGGCCGGGCGCTGCGGCGCCAAGGTAATCAAGGTGGAGGCCGAGTGGAGCCAGCCCCTTGACCAGCAGAAGATCATCGAGACCTTGAAGGCCCACCCCGAGGCCAAGCTCTGCGCCATCGTCTACGCCGAGACCTCCACCGGCGTGCTCCAGCCCATCCAGGAGATCGGCGAGTACCTGAAGGACAAGGACACCCTGTTCCTGGTGGACACCGTGACCGCCCTGGGCGGGGTGAACCTGGAAGTGGACGCCTGGGGCATCGACGCCAGCTACAGCGGCACCCAGAAGTGCCTGGCCGTGCCTCCGGGCCTGGCCCCGGTGACCTTCGGCCCCAAGGCCATGGAGGCCATCAAGAACCGCAAGACCAAGGTGCAGAGCTGGTACCTGGACCTGTCCATGCTGGCCAAGTACTGGAGCAGCGACGAGCGCCTGTACCACCACACCGCGCCCATCACCATGATCTACGGCCTGCGCGAGGGCCTGCGCCTCGTGCTGGAGGAGGGCCTGGAAGAGCGCATCGCGCGTCACGCCGCAGCGGCCGGCCATCTGGCCAAGGGCCTGGGCGAGATGGGCTTCGGCTTCTGGGCCGCGGAAGGCTACCGCCTGCCGCCGTTGACCTGCGCCATCCCGCCCCAGGGCTGGGACGTGGAAGGCATCCGCAAGCAGCTTCTCAAGGACTACGACATCGAGGTGGGCGGCGGTCTGGGCCCGGCGGCGGGCAAGATCTGGCGCATCGGCCTGATGGGCGAGAACGCCTGCGTGCAAAAGGTGGCCATCCTGCTCCGAGCCCTGCAGGACTTCGCCTAGGCCGACCACGGCATCGACTCCGACTCAACCCGGACGCCCGGCCCGGCCGGGCGTCCGGCATTTGCAAACCTGCCCACGGGAGGTTGAACGTGAAGCATAAATTACAGGGGGTCCTCCCCCCCATGGCCACTCCCTTCACCGCCGACGAGGAGCTGGACCTGGCCGCCCTCAAGGCCAACATCGCCAAATGGAACGCCACCGGCCTGGCGGGCTACCTGGCCGTGGGCAGCAACGGCGAGTCGGTGTACCTGTCCGAGGACGAGCAGCAGGCGGTGATCGCGGCCACGGTGGAAGCGGCGGCGGAAAACAAGTTCGTCATGGCCGGGGCGGGGCGCGAGTCCAGCCGCGAGACCGTGGGGGCCATCAAGCGCGCCGCCTCGGTGGGAGCCGACTGCGCCCTCATCGTGACCCCCTGCTACTTCAAGGGCCAGATGAAGCCCGCCAACCTGGAGGCCCACTACCTCCGGGTGGCCGAGGCCTCCCCCCTGCCCATCCTGCTTTACAACGTGCCCCAGGCCACGGCGGTGAACATGACCCCCGACCTGGTGGCCCGCCTGGCCCCCCATCCCAACATCGCGGGCATCAAGGACTCCTCGGGCAACATCGCCCAGCTCAGCGAGATCTTGCGCCTGACCAAGGAACAGGACTTCGCGGTGTTCGTGGGCAACGCCGAGGTGCTCCATTCGGCCACCCAGCTGGGGGCCGACGGGGCCATCCTGGCCGTGGCCAACGTGTTGCCCCAGTTGTGCGTGGACCTCATGGAGGCGGTGCGCTCCGGCGACCTGGCCAAGGGCAAGGCCCTGCAATGGTCCATGAGCCGCATGGCCGCCCTGGTCACCAGCGTCTACGGGGTGGGCGGGCTCAAGGCCACCATGGACATGGTGGGCTACCACGGCGGGCCGGTGCGCCTGCCGCTGCTGATGCCGGACCAGGCCGCCCTGGAGGTACTGGCCGCCGAACTGAAAATAGCCACCAGCCAGGCCTAGCCATCATGCGGTTCACCTATCCGGGTAAGCGCTGTTGGGAAACCCCGGCCCAGCGTTCGGTGGTCATGGCCCCCCAGGGCATGGCCGCCTCCAGCCACCCCTTGGCCACCCGGGCCGGGGTGCGGGTCTTGGAGGACGGGGGCAACGCGGTGGACGCGGCGGTGGCCATGGTGGCGGTGCTCACCGTGGTGGAGCCCCACTCCGTGGCCATGGGCGGCGACGCCTTCGCCCTGCTGGCCCTGGAGGGCGGGCGCAAGGTGGCCGGGCTCAACGCCAGCGGCCGAGCCCCGGCGGCGGCGAGCGTGGAGGCCTACCGGGCCCAGGGACACGAGACGGTGCCCACCACTGGAGCCTTCAGCGTAACCGTACCCGGAGCCCTGGCGGGCTGGGCCGAGGCCCTGGAGCGCTACGGCACCATGGGCCTGGACACTGTCCTGCAACCGGCCATCACTTACGCCGAAAAAGGCTTCCCGGTCAGCCCGGTGATCGCCGGGGAGTGGGCCCAGGCCGAGAAGCTCTTGAGCCGCGACGCGGCGGCGGCGGCCACTTATCTCATCCACGGCAAGGCCCCCAAGGCCGGGCAGGTGTTCACCAACCCGGACCTGGGCCGCACCTACCGGCGCATCGCCGAGCAGGGGCCGGAGCTTTTCTACCAGGGCGAGCTGGCCGAGGCCGTGGCCGCCTGCGTGCAAGCGGGCGGCGGGCTGATGACCCCTGACGACCTGGCCGCCCACGTCAACCAGTGGGTGGAGCCGGTGGCCCTGGACTACCGGGGCCACACCGTGTTGGAGCTGCCCCCCAACGGCCAGGGCATCACCGCCCTGGAGGTGCTGGGCATCCTGTCGGGTTACGACCTGGCGGGCCTGGAGCCGGGCGGGGCCGAGTATCTGCATCTGCTGGCCGAGGCCATCAAGATCGCCTTTGGCGACCGCGACCGCTACATCACCGACCAGATATTCGCCCCGGTGCCGGTGGAGCGTCTGCTGTCCAAGGACTACGGCGCGGCCTGCCGCCAGATGATCCACCCCGGCCAGGCCCTGTCCCCCGGAGCCGCCCCGCCCCTGAACGGCGACACGGTCTACCTGGCCGTGGGCGACGCCCAGGGCAACGCGGCCAGCTTCATCAGCAGCATCTTCACCGCCTTCGGCTCTGGCTTGGTGGTGCCGGGAACCGGGGTGCTCCTGCACTGCCGGGGCCGCTCCTTCTCCCTGGACCCCACCCACGCCAACCGGCTGGAGGGGGGCAAACGGCCCATGCACACCATCATTCCGGGCATGCTCATGAAAGACGGCCTAATGGAAGCGGCCTTCGGGGTGATGGGCGGAGACATGCAGCCTCAGGGCCACGCCCAGTTCCTGGTGAACCTCTTGGACTTCGGCCTGGACCTGCAAGCGGCCATGGACGCGCCGCGCCTGCGCTACATGGGCGGCATGTCCATGTACCTGGAGGACGGCATAAGCCAGGACAGCGCCGACACCATGGCCGCCTGGGGCCACTCGGTGGACCAGGGGCCCTACCCGGTCAACGAGGTGGGCGGGGGCCAGGTGGTGTGGCGGGACCAGGAGCAGGGGATGTGGCTGGGGGCCAGCGACCGCCGCAAGGACGGCTGCGCCATCGGCTATTAGCCTGCTATTAGAAAACAAGCGAGGCCTTGCCCTTGGCGACAGGGGCAAGGCCTTTGTTTTGCGGGGGGCGCAGTCACAGGGGGAGATTGCGCGGGCCGGGATGGTTCGCGCAAGGCGTGGTTGACGGCTACGTACTCCCTCGGGCGGGGATAAACCCCGCCCCTACACCCGGAAAAAGACTCTTTGTGTAGGGGCGGGGTTTATCCCCGCCCTCTTTACCGGTCTGGAGCGAGAGCACCTTCTGGCGAACCGAGATTGCTTCGTCGCGGCGTGCGCCGCTTCTCGCAACGACAAAGGGAACGATCTTCATCCCCGCGGCATAGCCAGGTGGTGCTAGGCAAGGCGTCGGGCAAGCGAGACCCGCAGGCGTATATGCCAATACGCCGAGGAGGCGAGCGCCGATCGCAACGCAGCATAGCGCCGCCTGGCGAAGCCGCCGCGCAGCAAAGCCGCCTACTTGCCTTTAGCTTTGCTGCGCAGATAATGCTCGCGTTGCAGATAAGTCTCGTCGTTGGGTTGCAGCTCGGCGGCCCGGATGGCGTCGGCCAGGGCCCGAGGCCACAGCTTCATTTTTTCAAAGGCATAGCTGCGGTTGTAGTAGGCCTCGGCATAGCTGGGGTCTGTGAGGATGGCCTGGTTGTAGTCGGCCAGGGCGGCCTTGGTGCGGCCCAGGTCGTCGCGGGCGGAGCCCCGGTTGTTGTAGGCCACGGCCAGATTGGCGGGGGTAAGCTGCTTGGAGGCGATGGCCTTGCTGTAGAGGGCCTCGGCCTTTTTGAACTGCCCGGCCTGGGCGGCCAGGTTGCCAGCCATTATGTCGTCCTTGCCTCCGGCCAGGGCCACGGCGGCCAGGGTGAACACGCTCAACAGGGCGATCATAAAGCTGCGGGCGGCCATGGACGGCATGGGGTCTCCTTCCGGGGTGGCTGGTGGTTGATCCTGGCCCCCTATTATAAAGCCTGGCGCTCCGCGATGCTTGCCCAAGCCAAGGGCTGATCCACGGGCGGTGCTAGAAGATGCGCCGCTTGTCAAAGGCGGTTGTGAATTTGCGCCCCAGCATGTAGAGCACTCCCGCCCCGGCGATCTGGATGACCAGAGCCTCCAGGAAGGAGAGAAACAGCAGAGGCAGGACAAACACCGCCAGCAGCGCCAGGATGAGCAGGGGGGTCACGATCTTCCAGTGGGCTTGCAGCCAAGCCTCGCGGGCCTTTTTGGCCTCCAGCTCCGGGTCGATCCACTCCGGCTCCTGCTCCTGGTCCGGGGGCGGCGGGGGGGCCTGGCTCATCGGATGTCCACCCAGGCCTTGCGGCTACGCGGGCCGTCGAACTCCATGAAGAAGATGCCCTGCCAGGTGCCCAGGGCCAGGCGCCCGCCGCTCACCGGCAGGCGCACCGTGGAGCCCAGCAGCACGCTCTTGACGTGGGCCGCCGAGTTGCCCTCGGCGTGGCGGTAGCCGTCTTGCCAGGGCACCAGCTTGTCCAGGGTGTTTATGATGTCGTGGATCACGTCCGGGTCGGCCGCCTCGTTCACCGCCACCGCGGCGGTGGTGTGGGGCACGAAGACTTCGCACCAGCCCTCGGCCACCCCGCTGCCCTCGACCACCTGGGCCACCTGGCGGGTGATGTCCACTCCCTGGGAATGGGCGCTGGTCTTTACGTTGATGCTGATCATGCCTCGCTCCTCGCTCTCGTGCGCCGTTAGAGCATATCAGGCCCGCGCCCGCGCACCAAGCCGCCCGCCGGAGGGCCGGGCCATGCGGGGCGAAGGGGCGGTTCGGCTATTCGGGCAGGGATTCGTGGCCGACGTCCCGCAGGGCGCGGCGCACCGCCTGGGCCAGGTCCATCCTGGCCAGGGGCTTGTATAGGACCATCTTGATTCCCTGCCCCCTGGCCCGGTCCTCGCGGAGCTGATTGTTGAAGCCGGTGCACACGATCACCGGAAGCTCCGGGCGCATTTTTAAAAACGCCGCGCCCAGCTCCACCCCGGTCATCTTGGGCATGGTGTAGTCGGTGATCAAAAGGTCGCAGGCCTGGGGATCGGCCAAGAAGGCCTCCAGGGCATCCTTGGGGTTGTCGAAGGAGTTCACCCGGTAGCCCAGGCCGCCCAGCATACGCTTGCCCAAATCGGCCAGGGCCGGCTCGTCGTCCACGAAAAACACCCGTTCGCCGTCGCCCCTGAACTCGCCGGGGGCCAGTGAAGGCTCCTGGACCCATTGGTCGGCTCCGCCGTACACCGGCAGGTAGAAATTAAACTTGCTGCCCTTGCCGTGCTCGCTGTACACGGTGATCATGCCGCCGTGGTTCACCGCGATGCCGTGGGCCACGGCCAGGCCCATGCCGGTGCCCTGGGAGGCCTGCTTGGTGGTGAAAAACGGCTCGAAAATACGGCTCATCACCTCGCGGCTGATACCAATCCCAGTGTCGCTCACCGAGAGGCACAAGTAGGACCCCGCCTCCAGCAGAGCGTAGGCGGCGGCGGTTTCCGAATCCAGGTCCACCCGCGTAAGCTCCACCCGGAGCACCCCGCCCTTTTGCTCCATGGCCTGGGCCGCGTTGGTGCACAAGTTCATGATCACCTGCTGAATCTGCACCGGGTCGGCCAGCACCTGGTCGTGGGCCAGGGGCTCATCCAGGCGCATCTCCACCGTGGTGGGGATGGAAGCCCTGAGCATGGTGAACACCTCACTCACCAGGTCGGCCACCTCCAGAGGGGCCTTGTCCGGCTCCTCGCGGCGGCTGAAGGAAAGGATCTGGCGCACCAGGCTTTTGGCCCGCTCGCTGGCCGCGATCACCTGCTCCAGGCTCTCGGCCGACGGGCTGCCTTCGGGCAGATCCTCCCTGGCCAGGTCGGCGTAGCCCATGATGGCCATGAGGATGTTGTTGAAGTCGTGGGCGATGCCCCCGGCCAGGGTTCCGATGGCCTCCAGCTTTTGGCTCTGCCGGAGCTGAGACTCCAGCTTGACCCGCTCGGCCTCGGCCTGCTTGCGCTTGGTGACGTCCTCGAAGATGGCCACCACCTCGCCAGAGGGCAGGCGGCAGACGTAGTTTTCCACCCACAGGCTGAGGTTATTGTCCTCGTAGGCGCTCAGCGGCAGGTGCTCCGCCTCCCCGGTTTGCATCACCCGCCGAAACACCTCCAGCAGGCCCAGGCCGGCCACGCCGGGAAACACCTCTACCACATCCCGTCCGATGATATCCTCGCGCTCCAGGCCCACGATTCCCAGCCCGGCGGGATTTATTTCCTTGAAGAAAAACTTTTGTCCGTCCGGGCTGGGGGCGTAGACCGCCACTCCGCTGCTCATGTTGTTGAACAACTCCCGAAAGCGATCCTCGCTGGCCCTGAGGGCGTTTTCCGACTCCAGGCGCTCGCTGATGTCGCGCTCGATGGCGATGCCGAATCTCTCCCCATCCAGGGTTACCGCCCCGCCCCTGACCTCCAGGGGAAAGACCGTGCCGTCCTTGCGGCGGTGTTCCAGCTCAAAGATGGCCCAGCCGCTGGCCATCATGTCTTGCAGCCTGTCCGGCGCCTGTGCGGCGTAGTGTTCCGTGTTCAGTTGGCGGACGTTCATGCCCACTATTTCGTCCAGTTGGTAGCCGTGCATGTCCGCCGCCGCTTGGTTGGCCTGGATTATCTCCCCATCTCGCCCCGGGCGGGTCTCCAACAGGAAGATGGCGTCGGGGATGCCCTGGAACAAAGTGGTGTACAGGGCCTCGCTTTGCTCCCTGGCCTGTTGGTCCCGCTTGGCCGAGGTTATGTCCAGGATCACCCCGTCCAGCCAACGCCCTTCCTGCCCACCGTTCTGGGCCCGCGAACCCCTTTCGAAGACCCAGGCCACCTTGCCGTCGGCGCGCAGCAGGCGGTACTCCAGGCTGAAGGGCCGGTCCTCGTCTAGAGCCAGGGCCACCTCGCGCTCCACCATCTCCCGGTCGTCGGGATGGATTATGGAAGCATAGGCGCGCACTCGGTTGCCGATGAAGTCGTCGGCGGGGTAGCCGGTGATGTCCTCCACCTCGTCGCTGAGGTAGATCATGGTCCAGTGCTGGTCCACCAGGCAGCGGTAGACCACGCCGGGCACGTTGTTTACCAGGGAACGGAACCGCTCCTCACTGGCCTGGGTCTGCTCCTCGGCCCGCTTGCGCTCGGTGAGGTCCACGGCCATGGACAAGACCAGATGGCGGCCGTCGGGCAGACGCCCCAGGGGCGCGGTGGAGAATTGCCATATGCGCCGCCCGCCGCCGGCGGTGCGCACCGTGAACTCGCCCTCGGTGGTGGACTCTCCCAGGCCGTAGAGCCTCTGGATGCCCTTCTTGACCTGGGCCGCCTTGCCCGGATAGGCCAGGTTCACCCAATCATCGATGGTTTTTATCTGCTCCGAGGAATAGCCGCTCAGGCCGGTCCAGGCCCGGTTCACCTGGATCACCTGGCCGTCCTCGGCGTGGAGCATGATGGGCTGGGGGGCGCTCATGATGGCCCGGCGGAACTGCTCCTCGCTCTCGGCCAGGGCCTGCTCCATCTCCAGGCGGCTGGTGATGTCCAGCCCCACCCCCATGATTCCGGTTATGTTGCCCTCCAGGTCCACCACCGGGGCCACGACCTGCTGAAGGTGCACGGTCTTGCCGTTGGGCCGGAAGCTGACCTTGGCCTCGAACTGCCTGCCCTGCTCCAGGGCCTGGGCGGCCAGGGCGGCGCTTTGGCCCTCCTGGTCCCTGAGCACCTGCCCCACCTTGAGTCGCCCCAGGATCTCCTCCAGCGGGCACCCGGCCAGGGCCTGGAGCAAGGGGGCCGCCGCTGGGTTGATCATGGTCAACACCAACTCCCGGTCGGCGGTCCAAAGGTGGGCGGGCAGGTTCTGCTTGATGGACAGGCCCTCGCCCACCACCCCGCTGAGCATGCTTTGCAGGCTGGCGGCCAGGCGGCCCAGGGCGTCGGCGGGCATATCCTCCAGGGCCTGGGGGGGCACGCCCTTGGCCACCGACTCGCTGGCCGCGGCTACCCGGCGCAGGGAGCCCAGCACCGAACGCGCGAAATACAAAGTGAGCAGGATGCCCAGCACCAGGGCTGCCGCCAGGCTTCCGATCAGGGCCCAGCGATAGTTCTGCTGGGCGCGCATGGACTCCTGGGTGAACTGCCCCGCCTTTGCCATGGCGAAGTTGCGCAGCACCCGGCTGGCCCGGCGCAGATTACGGGCCAGGTTGGAGCTGTCCAGGCGGGTGAGGGTGACCATCATGGGATAGTCGCCGTCCCGGTCCAGGGCGAAGATGCGGTCCTGCAGGGGCGTCCATTGCGCGGCCAACTCCTGGACCCGGCGCACATCGGCCTTGTCACCCAGGTAGCGCTCGCCCAGCAGCTTCAGGTCGCTCTCCATCTGACTGCGGAAGGTTTCCACGGACAGGCGGACATCCTCTACCTGGGCAATCCCCGAGGCCAGTTGGTCCAGAGCCATTTGGATGCGGTTGCAGTTGGTATTGAGGCGCTGGGCGGCGTTGCTCACCGCGAAGGGGTGCAGATATAGATTGCGGTTGATCTGGCCCAGCTTGTGGAGTTGGTAAAAGGCCAGGGCCCCCACCAAGAGCAAGAGGATGAGCACGGCGGCGAAGCCCATGCCCAAGCGGGTGGAAACTTTCAGGCGCGCAAGCATAGCGGAATCATCCCGCCTTTCCCTGGCCTGGCCGGTCCACTCCAAGGGAACCGCGGCAGGCGACTCAAGCCAACGGGGACGTGGTGGCGCCGGGGGCGTAGTCCGGCACCCGCGAAAAGATTTCTTTCTCAGTATTTATATTGCGTTACTGCCTGGCGTAACGCAAGGCTCATCCCCCAGAGGGGCGGCCGGGAGCCGCCCCCCAGCGGCCTGTTTACTTCACCCTGTCGAACAATCCCCCGGCCTCGTTTTCCATGCCCGCGACCCGGAAACGCTCGATCTTGCCCTCGGGGCTGGTCACAAAAGACACCAGGCACTGGACCAGCGCCGGGTCCACCAGGTCCTGGGCCAGGAACTGGTCCCGGTCCCAGGGGGTCAGCTTCATGCGCACCGGCTTGGGGCCCATGGCCATCTCCAAGCCCGCGCCCTTCAGGCTGATAGTGACGGTCTGGTAGATCGGGTTGTGGAAGCGGCCCACGTAGCGCTCCAGGGCCTGGGGCGGCGAGGGGTTCTTGGGCCGGGGCGGCAGTTCGCTCTCGCTGCCGCTCTTGTTGAGCTTGGCCAGGTAGTCGCCGCAATAGTCCTTGGGCTCCAGGCCGTTGTAAAGGTCGCAGAAATAGCGGGCCAGGTTGTCCAGCATATCCACTCCGCCCAGGTTGCTCAGCATCACCAGGCCCACCTTCTTGCCGGGCATGAAGGCGATCATGGCGTGGTTCACCGTGGTGTCGCCGTTGTGCCAGATCATGGTGTAGGGCGCGCCGCTGCGCGCGTAGACCCAGGCCTGGCAGTACTGCATCAACTCGCCCTCGGCCAGCCTGGTCCCCACCGGGGTGGCCGGGGTGTGCATGAAGTCCATGTTCTCGGCGCTGATAAGGCGCTTGCCGTCCACCTCGCCCCGGTTGATGTGCAGGCGCAGCCACTGGGCCATGTCCTTGGCGGTGGAGTTGATGCCCCCGGCCGGGCCGAAGACATAGATCCAATCCTGGTAAGGCCAGTCCTCGGGCAGCATCACCGTCTTGCCGCCCTCGATGCGGTGCAGGCGGGTGACGTTGTCGCCGGAGGCCAGACCGTCCTTGGGCAGGCTGGTGTGGCTCATGCCCAGGGGCTGCCAGATATTTTTGGCCAGGAACTCGCCGTAGCCCAGGCCGCTGTAGCGGCTCACGATCTTGGCCGCCGCCAGGAAGGGGATGTTCTGGTAGGCGTAGGCCGAGCGGAAAGAGGCGACGGGGGTCATGTGGGCCAGGGAGGCGATCATCTGCTCTTGGCTGAAGCCGAAAAAGGCCTGCATCTCCCCGGCGTGGGGGGCCAGGCCGGTGTGCTGGGCCATGAGGTCCTTGATGAGGAACTCCCGGGTGACCCAGGGGTCCAGCATCAAAAAGGAGGGCAGATGATCTATCACCCGGTCGTCCCAGGCCAGCTTCTTCTGGTCGGCCAGCATGGCCACCATGGCCGAGGTGAAGGCCTTGGAGGTAGAGCCGATCTGGAAGATGGTGTCGCCGTCCACCGGGCGGCCGCCGCCCAGGGCGGTGGTTCCCAGGCCTTTGAGATAGACCAGCTTGTCGCCGGCCACCACGGCAATGGACATGCCCGGCACCCCGAAGGCCTGGCGGTTTTTCTCGGCGTAGGCCTCGAAGCGGCTCAGGACCTTGTCCAGGGAGGTGTCCGGGGCGGAGGCGGCCAAGGCCGTGGAGAGGCAGAGCGTGAAAAACAGCAGCAGGGACAGCAGGGCCGTTAAACACTTACACATACGGCGAGGCATCATTAACCCCCCACGTTTTAGTTGTTAAAAGATTCTCGGGACTCTTTCAGTCTAAGTCATCAAGCCCCTGATAGCTATGGCAATTTATGGGCCATTCACCTGGCGGCTTGCCTAAGTCACGGCAAAAAGGACAGAATGGGGGTCACGTACCATCCTCTTGCCAGGGAGCCTTGGTTCAAGTTATGCCCCTGCCCGCCTCGCGCCCCAGACCCGGCGGCTCACCCCCCAGGAGGAGTGCCGCCGCATGGACGAGGCCTTGCGGGCCACCTGCCAAAGAAGCATGGACAGCCTGGAAGCAACCGGCCGTAGCGTGGAAAGACGCTGGAAGCAGCTGGGCTGCCGGCCTTCGCCAGCCACGGAACAGTGCTGGGACGCTTTATTGGAAAGAGAGATCGGCCAGCCCCTCAAGCGCAGCCTGAAAAGCTGGGGGCGCGTGGCTCAGTAAGCCCAGCCTATTCCTTGATTTCCGAGCGGGCCTTTACCGCGCGGTCGCCGCCGTCCTTTTTGGCCTCGTACATGGCCAGGTCGGCCCGCATGGTCAGCTTGTCGGTCTTTTCACCGTCACCCAGTTGGGCCAGGCCGATGCTCAGGGTGACCGGGGGCAGCTTGCCGCCCAAGTAGCCCATCTTGGAGGGCCAGGCCTGGTTGAAGGCGTCGCGGAAACGCTCCACCGCCAGCAGGCCCTGGTCCAGGTCGGTTTCCACCAGCACAAAGGCGAACTCGTCTCCGCCCAGGCGGAAGGCGTGGTCCAACTGGCGCAGGCTGGACCGCATGGTGTCGCTGACCAGGCGCAGGATGTTGTCGCCCTCGTGGTGGCCGTAGGTGTCGTTGAAGGGCTTGAAGCTGTCCAGGTCCAGCATGGCCAGGGTGAGGGGCCGCTGGTAGCGCTGGCTGCGCTGCACCTCATGGCTCATGGTTTCGTGGAAATGGCGGCGGTTGAACAGCCCGGTGAGGCTGTCGGTGATGGAGCGGCGCAGCAGCTCGTCCTCCAACTCCTTGCGGGCGGTCATGTCGTGGAAAAAGCCCACGCTGCCCACCTCCTGGCCGTTTTCCACCAACAGCGCGGCGGACAGGCGAATGGGCACGTTCTCGCCCGCCGCGTTGACCACCTCTACCTCCACCTCGTCCAGGCGGCCCTTGCCGCCGTGCTCCTGGTCGTAGAGCAGCTTCTTGATTTGGCGGGCCACGTCGGGCGGTTGGTAAATGTCGGTGATGTGCAGCTTGCCCAGCACCTCCTGGTCGTCCCGCTTGAAGAGCCGTTCAGCCGCCTCGTTGAAGATGATGATGGTTCCTTCGCGGTTGACCCCGATGATGCCGTCCGGACACAACTGCACCAATCTGTCGATGAAGGACTGGTCGCCCATAAACTGCTCTCCCTCCCGGTTGCCCATATGCCTCCCCACTGGTCAAAGGCGGTAAGACCGTTACCATAGGCGATAGCTACTCATTTTTGTTAGCGCTAATTACTATTCCGATAGCCCCAACACTGCAAGCACTTTCAATCTCCCCCAGTTTAGCACCGTAACCTACCATTTTTATGGCGAAAAAAGCGGAGCCCCCGGCCCATGCCGGAGGCCCCGCCCTATACGGAGGAACACAAAGCTGATTGTCGCGGGGCGGGCAGGGCCCCGATGGTTGCAACTACATTCCAGGCAGGGTCACCTTGGGCAGCTTGCTCAGCGCCTCGTCCACCATGGCCTGGGGATACTCGTAGTTGTCCAGCTGACCGGCCAGGTAGGCGTCGTAGGCGCTCATATCGAAGTGGCCGTGGCCCGAGAGGTTGAACAGGATCACCCGCTCCTTGCCCTCTTCCTTGGCCTTCATGGCCTCGATCACCGCGCCGCGGATGGCGTGGGTGGACTCGGGCGCGGGCACGATGCCCTCGGTGCGCGCGAACAGCAGGCCCGCCTCGAAGCACTCCAGCTGGGGCACCGCGATGGCCTCGATGAGCTTGTCCTCGGCCAGGCGGCTGACCAGGGGGCTCATGCCGTGGTAGCGCAGGCCGCCGGCATGGATGCCCGGGGGCACGAAGGTGTGGCCCAGGGTGTGCATCAGCACGATGGGAGCCAGGTGGGCGGTGTCGCCGTAGTCGTAGGCGTACAGGCCCTTGGTCACCGTGGGGCAGGAGGCGGGCTCCACCGCCAGGATGCGCACGTCCATGCCCTTGATCTTTTCGCGCACGTAGGGGAAGGAGATGCCCGCGAAGTTGGAGCCGCCGCCAATGCAGCCGATGACCACGTCGGGCTTCTCGCCGATCTTGTTCATCTGGCGGATGGCTTCCTCGCCGATGATCGTCTGGTGCAGGCACACGTGGTTGAGCACCGAGCCCAAGGCGTAGTTGGTGTCGTCGCGGGTGGCCGCGTCTTCCACCGCCTCGCTGATGGCCAAGCCAAGGGAGCCGGGGTGGTTGGGGTTGTCGGCCAGGGCGGCGCGGCCGGAGTTGGTCTGCTCGCTGGGGCTGGGGAAGATCTCGGCGCCCCAGGTGTTGATGATGGACTTGCGGTAGGGCTTCTGGTCGAAACTCACCCGCACCATGTACACGGTGCACTCCAGGCCGAACATACCGCAGGCCAGACTCATGGCGCTGCCCCACTGGCCCGCGCCGGTCTCGGTGGCGATGCGCTTGATGCCCGCCTGCTTGTTGTAATAGGCCTGGGGCACGGCGGTGTTGGGCTTGTGGGAGCCCGCCGGGGAGACCGACTCGTTCTTAAAGTAGATGCGCGCCGGGGTGCCCAGGGCCTTTTCCAAACGGATGGCCCGCTGCAAGGGGGTGGGGCGCCAGAGGGCCAGGACCTGCATCACCTCGTCGGGGATGTCCCAGTACATCTGGGGGCTCATCTCCTGCTCCAGGAGCGACATGGGGAAGATGACGTTCATCTGCTCCGGGGTGGCGATCTCCATGGTGGCCGGGTGGAAGGGCGGGGCCAGGGGCGTGGGCAAGTCCGCCTGGACGTTGTACCACTGGCGAGGCATCTCGCTTTCGTTGAGAAGAACCTTGACCTGCTCCATGACTAAAGTCTCTCCTTGCTTAAGGGGCTACCGATTCCTATGAAATCATGGCCTAAAAAGAGCCGCGGGCCCTGGGGCCCGCGGCGCGGCTGCAAGCTTCGTGCTTCAGAGCGCGGACGGACCCCTGCCCGGCGGCTGCCAGCGCCACCACGCGAGATTGATAAGGCCGGGGTGAGTCTGCTTCATGCTACGCTCCATAAGATTGTATACCGTATACCAGGGCATCCGGGGGAGTGTCAACACAAAAATGTAGGGAGGGGGGTGGGGATTGGGGGGGTAACGCCAGTAATCAATTAATCATCAGTAGATTTGGTGAACTTTTCGTATGCCTGCTGCCTTTCACGATCAAGGTAGGTGCCAAGTTTGGCTATCCGCTGTTCCCATACAGGATCAATAATTCGCAGTTTTTGACTGAAGAAAACCTTAAAAATGAGAAAAATCAATAAAAACGCCTGCAGGACGGACAAGAAATAAAACCGATATTCTTCTGATCCGCCTTTGGGGAATTGAAAATAATGTAAAAACAACTCATACCTATCACTACTGTCTTCACCCTTTGTTTCTAGCCTGTGGAAAAAAGAGTCTACGTCTGAGTGAGAGCCATATTGGCTGCACATATCATGTATTTGAATTAAATTTTGTGCTAGTGGGTAAGCAGCAGCATCCTTTTTTATCGCAGTTTGCACATTGGCCTTGATGTGCAAAAAAAATTTGTCCCTATTTACATAAGCTTCGGCCTTACCTGGATCAAGTAATATAGCGTAAGCAGTTAAACCTGCGTCAATTGCCTTTCTTAAGGAAACCAACGCTTCTGATAAGTGAGAGCGCAACAGGCAAGAGGTAGTGAAATATAAATGGAAATGGACAAATAAGTACAATGTAGGCACCAACTCTTCGCCCTCTGTGCCTAGAAAGCTACTTATTGGAGCTTGATAAATACCATCTAACTCATAGAATAAATCGAAATCAGCCTTGAAATTGATAATACTCGTCAACATATTTTGTTCTTCTGTTCCGAGATACTCCAAAAAATTCATTATTATGCCCCTATAGCCTAAAGTGGTATTGGCTAGGTTAAACAATACCAAACACAACATCGTTTAGGGAATTGTTGGGCTTCGGGCTATGCCCTCAACCCAACCTACACGATTCCGGATTAGGCCAATCCAACGATAGCGGTCATCGCGAGGAGCATCTAGGGAGAGATGCGACGTGGCGATCTTCGCTTTCCCCCAGGTGGGAGGGGTTGAGCAAAACAGACGGCGGTTTGGGATGGTTCTTGTGCAAAGGCATGACAAGGGAAAAGGAAGATTGCCACGGCCGGGCAGACCGAACCACCTTGTCCCGCCGCACCCTGGCCGCTGCCCGCCCTCGCAATGACAAATCGCTATTTTCTGAAAGGTGAAGGCCCGGCCCACCGCCAACCCTTCCAGTATCGGTGTAGGTTGGGTAGAGCGAAGCGAAACCCAACATCCTTTAATGAATCGTTGGGGTTCGGGCTGCGCCCTCTACCCAACCTACGCGGTTTATAGATTATTTTCGGCGAAACGGTCTGTACTGGCGGGGCGTTAGGCCATCCTGGCCTTGATTATTTTCGCGGCGGCCTGGCCCCACTGCTCGTAGACCCTGGGGCCGGGGTGGAAGCCGTCGTCGGCCATGTCCTCCACGGCCAGATCGAAATCGAGGGGCAGGTAGTCGCACACCGGTTGCAGCCCGGCCCAGCGCTCCAGGGCCGCGTCCAGGGCCTGGGCCCGGGCGCCCAGGTACCAGCGCAGGGGCTGGGGCAGGGAGGGGAAGCGGTGCATGGGCGGCAGGCCCGAGAGCACCACCCGCTTTACCGAAAAGCGGTGGCGCAGCAGGGCCACCAGGCGCTTTTGCCGGGCCAGGAAGGCCTTGGGGCGGCAGCCGGAGGTGGCGTCGTTGACCCCGGTGACGCTCAGGGCCACGTCCCAGACCTGGGGGGTGAGCACCTGGAGCTGGTCGGTCAGCTCCTTGCTGGTCAGCCCGCTCTGGGCGGCCAGGAGCCAGCTCACCCGGAAGTCGCGGGCCAGGGCGGCGGTCAGCTGGCCGCTCAGGGCCTGTTCCTGGTACTCGGCCCCCACCCCGGCGGCCGAGGAGTCGCCCACGATGAGCACCCTCAGCTCCGGCCCCTGGCCCAGCTCGCCCTGGCGCGGCCCCTCGGGCTCGGGCAGGGTGGGCACGCTACGCCTAAGGTAGAGCCCCTGGGCCAGCATGAGCGGCGACAGGCCCAGGGCCACCAGGCCCCCAACCAGGCCCAGGCCCGCGCGGCGGGGCTCCGGGCCGTCTTGGGGATCGGCTTCGGGGCTTAGTAGGCCAGTTTGCTGCGGATCTTCCAGGGCAGCTTCTCCAGGACCTGCTCGCGGAACTGCTTCTTGAAATAGGAGTCGATGGCGAAGCGCTCCTGCCAGCTACGGGTTATCTGCTTGATCTGCCATGAGGTCTCGGCCTTGATGCCCGGATCCACCCGGCGTAGCTGCATCACCACGGCCTTGGTCTCCTCCGGCGGGTACTTGGAGGCCCGGCCCCCGCGCTCGGCGGTCAGGCCCTCGAGGATCACCTCCAACTCCCGCTGGGTCAGGTAGTGGGCGTAGGACTGGGCCATGGCCTCGTAAACCTGATCCTTGATCTGAGACCAAAACACATCGCCCACCACCTGACAATACTTTTTGGTCTCCTCCAGCTCCAGGCGCTTGCCGATCTCGTTGCCGGCCATGCTTTGCAGGCAGTCGATCTCCATGATCCGGGCGATGGTCTTGTAGTCCAACGGCTTGAGCTGCACCAGCCGCCGGGCCAGGTCCAGGCCCTCCGGGGTGGGCTCCGCCGCAGCGGGCCAAGCGGCCCCCAGGGACAGCACCAGCAGCAGGGTCAGGGCCCGCAGGATGTTTTTGCTTCGCATATTCGCCTCGGCCATTCCCGTCCGGCGTCCCGGACGGCCCCATGGTTCACCGCTCCCATTGTCTATGGCCGGGCCGCGCGCCGCAAGGGGCATGAAAAAACCCCGCCGAGGCGGGGCTGGGATGACGCTGGGGGCGGCTCAGGCCCGCACGGCCTTCTTGCGGCGGCGGCGGCGCTTGCGCCAGGCGGCCAGCCCGGCCAAAGGCCCGGCCACCAAGAGCAAGGTGGCCGGTTCGGGGGCTCCGGCCACGGGGGTGCCGCCGCCGCTGATGGTGCCGGACATGGCAGCCCAGGTGGAGTCGTTCCTGGAGCTCAAGACCGGGATGAACTTGCCCGAGGTCTTGTCGCTGGCGCTGACCGTGAGCAAAAAGCCCACCGTGTCGCTGCCCTTGAGGTCTTGCAGGATGGCCGAGCCGGTGGAGTCGTTGAAGGCCAGGTTGTTCAGGTAGCCGTTGAGGGTGATCTGGTAGTCGTTGTCAAAGCTCACCGAGGTGATCACCAGGCTGCCCGCCATGTCCCAGGAATCGGGCAGGTGGTTCTTGTCCGGCCCCTGCTTGCGGAAATAGTCCGAGGTGACGTAGAAGTTGGGGTTGAGCACCCCTTTTTGATCGGAGATGCTGTAGTTCAGGTTGTCGAAGGTCTGGCCCACCAGGGGATTGCTGGTGCCGATGGCATCGAAAAGATTGAAGTTGAACAGCCCCACGTAGTAGTTCATGAGCAGGTCGCCGCTGCCCGCCGAGGTGCCGGTGACCGGGGCCAGGTAGGGGTCCACCTTGCCCTTGCTCTGCAACTTGAAGTAGTTGTCTCCCCCAAAGGTGAAGGACGAGGCGGCGGCGCTCACGGGCGCCAGCAACAGCAGGGCCAACAAAAGCGGCGTCACCCAGCGGAGCAGGGTAGGGACGCGTGGCATGAGGTCTTCTCCTTCGCGTAATCGTCTTGGTGGCATTTTTTAATTATAACATTTTTAGTAGTGTTTTCAGCCCCAAAAAGCACCCCCCCCGGATTCACCGACCCGGCCGGGGGAGATTGCGCATTACGGCACAAAAAAGAGTTGACTTGCCCCGAGAATGCATGTTAGCAAGTTCTGACCGCCAAAGGCTGCGGGAAAGGGGCTTCCCTGCCCGGAGTTGACAGGCGTAACTCTCCACCAGGGCGGCATAAATTTAAACCAAGCCCTCTGGGGGCGCGTGGAGCGGGAGACCGGTTGGGCCGGTTTATCAGCGAAACGACCCGCGAATACCTGATTATCCTGGCTCGTGCCAGCTCCATGGGTATATCCATGGTTTTGGCAACGATCATGGGCTTGGGGGCGGGTTGGCTGGTCGACAAGTACTTTGGCACCCATCCCTGGGGCTTTTTCATAGGCCTGGTGGTGGGCATCGTGGCTGGTTTCCGCAACGTGTACGTCTTGTATAAACGGACCGAGCGCTCCCAGGAGCGCATAGACCAAGCCGAGCATAAGAAGAAGAAGGATTGATGGCTCACAAACCTTTGACCATGCAGACCCCGGAAGCGGCCCTGATAAAGGGGCTGTGGTGGGCCAACCTGGTCACTTTCGGCGTGCTCAGCGCCGGGGCCTTCATCGTAGCCGATTGGCGCTCGGGGCTTAGCGTGGTGGTGGGAGGGCTCATCGCCCTGCTCAACTACCGCCTGTTGCAGCGCACCATCTGCCGCGCCCTTTTGCCGCGCGAAAAAGGTAGTGTGCTGAGCAAGGTTTTGGCAAAGTATTACCTGCGGTTCATCGCCACCGCCGTGGTGCTGTTTTTCCTGGTGCGCCAGGGGTTGGTGGAGCCGCTGGGCCTGTTGGTGGGCCTTTCGGTCGTGGTGGTGACTATCATCGCCTGGGGTGCGCGCCAGGCTCTCAAGCTTCGTAAGGAGGCGTTCTAAGCATGGAACATCCGCTTTTGCTGCTGGGGCTGTTGTTTGACTCTGTGGGTCTGGGCGGCTTTGTCCATCATTACCCCCATGTGGTCTACTCCTGGCTGATCATCCTGTTCCTGCTGGTGGCGGCCAAGCTGGCGGTGGGTTCGGTGAAGATGATCCCCTCCGGCGGGCAGAACTTCTTCGAGGTGCTGGTCGGTGGTTTCGAGGACTTCGCCATCGACGTCATGGGCGAGCACGGCCGCCCCTTCTACCCGCTCATCGCCACCCTGTTCATCTACATCCTGTGCATGAACTGGATCGGCTTGGTGCCGGGCATGCTTTCGCCCACCAGCAACATCAACACCCCGCTGTCCATGGCCCTGGTGGTGTTCATCTTCTACAACTTCGTGGGCATCAAATCCCACGGTTTCAGCTACATCAAGCACTTCATGGGCCCCATCTGGTGGCTGGCCCCCCTGATGCTGCCCATCGAGCTGATCGGCCACTTCAGCCGCATCCTTTCCCTCACCTTCCGTCTTTTCGGCAACGTGCTGGGCGAGGACCTGGTTCTGGCCATCCTGTTCGTGTTGGCGGGTATGTTCTTCGCGCCCCTGCCCATGATGTTCCTGGCCATCTTCACCAGCTTCGTGCAGGCGTTCATCTTCAGCCTGCTGACCATGCTCTACATCGCCGGTTCGCTGGAAGAGGCCCACTAAGAACGAAAGAAGTTTTCCCTATTGGGAAGAAGGCACCCATATAAGGAAGAAGGCATTAACCGTTAGTTTGAGGAGCTAGTTATGAAGAAGTTTTCTTTGATCGCGGGGCTTACCGGCCTGTTTACCTTGGGCCTGGCCGCCGTGGCGATGGCCGCCGACGCCGGCGCCATGGCTGAGGCCGCCAAGCTGTTCGCCGCCACCGTGACCGCCGCCGGCTTCGGCATCGGCATCGCGGCTTTCGGAACCGGCATCGGCCAGGGCATCGCCATCAAGGGCGCGGTTGAGGGCACCGCCCGCAACCCCGAGGCCAGCGGCAAAATCACCGTGACCATGCTCATCGGCTTGGCCATGGTCGAGTCCCTTTGTATTTATGCGCTGGTTATCAGCCTCATCCTGCTCTACGCCTACCCCATGGCCGCCCCCGTGGCCAAGTTCCTGGGTATGCCCGGCTAGACAACGTCTTCGGGGCCGGGTCCCGCCAGGGGCCCGGCCTTTTTTAGAAGCACGCATGTGCCTCTAATCACAATAAGATTGGCCTTGCCATGAAGTTCCTGAAGATCCCCGCCGCCACCATCACGCGCCTGTCGCTGTACACCCGCGCCCTGGAGACCCTGATCAAGGAGCAGGTGACCGTTGTATCCAGCAAGAGGCTGGCCGAGCTGTGCGGAGTGAACCCCGCTCAAATACGCAAGGACCTTGCCTATTTCGGCCAGTTCGGCGTGCGGGGAGTGGGATACTACGTCAAGGAGCTTCTGTTCGACGTCAAAAAAATCCTGGGCCTGCACCGGGAATGGAAGCTGGCCATCGTGGGGGTGGGCAACCTTGGTTGCGCCCTGGTGGCCCACGAGAACTTCACCCGCCAAGGCTACCGCTTTGTGGCCGCCTTTGACGCCGACCCCATGAAGATAGGCCGCAAGCTGGTCACCGGCCTGGTGATAAACCCGCCCAACGAGATGCACAACATCTGCCGCGACAAGCAGGTGGAGATGGGGGTCATCTGCACCCCGGCCGATTTCGCCCAGGACATCGCCAACCGCCTGGTGGACGCCGGGGTCAAGGCGATACTCAACTTCGCGCCCACCCAGATCCAGGCACCGGACGGGGTCAAGGTGGAGAACGTGGACTTCTCGGTGAAGCTGGACAACCTGGCCTACTACCTGACCACGGGGTAAGTCGGCGGGCCTAGCCTAGGTAACACCTTAAATTAGATTTGGGAGCCTGTCAGCGCCGTGTGAGGCGTTGGTGTGGTGGTGTGTGCGAGGGGGAGATCCCGCACGACCACTAGACGAGATATTTGATATGGCCTGGGCTGAGGTGGATGGGGAGGAGAATCGGCAGGAGTGATTGCTACGGTAAACTGTGAGCGGCGTACGAACTTGGTTATCTCATACACGCTCCGATTTAGCTAAGGACAACTGGCTCTTAATAAAACTATTTGCCTGATAGAGGGAAGACAATCTCTGCCTGGTAATTGAGGATAGCCGTCCGACGCGCCGAAAAAAACCAAAAAGAAAGCGTGGGAAAAGATTAAATAAAAAAAGGTCATCAGATATCTCAAAATAATTTGTTAACACCTCTTTATATACTTCATGCCCCATACATTTCTCCCGCAATCTAAGAATTTCATCTAGCCGTTTTCTTACATTTTCATTTCTACCCATACCCAAATAAAATTTAGCAACTTCAAAGGGGTCGCAATTTTCTGCATTTTTTATGGTTGCATTTATTACCTGGATAACAAATTGATATTCTTCAGAATTTGAACTAGCATTTCCCCTAAGTGCTTGCAATGCCAACCTGTCACGCAGGCTAAAAAGACGGTAACGGAAGCGGGCAAGACGGGCAGGCTGCAAAACCCTGTTATTGAGCCAAACAAATAGCCAGCAGGCAAGCAGAACACACAGCAAGTTGATATATAGCGTTACTTGCATGGTCACTGTTCAGTCTCCCAAATCATAGTTACTAGAAACATGCTCTGGAAAGGGCTTGAACTCTCCACTCTCAAGACCATGGATCAGCTCTTTCCGAATCCGTGCCAGCCTTTTAATCTCACCTTTTTGCACCTTATCTCTATACATACACATCACAACGGCCAATGCCAAAACACTCAATAACGGGATGAGGTAAAATTTCTCGCTGTATAAAAATCCTATACTTGAAATAATAACTGTATCTGCCGTTGACGGACTAGCCTTCCACGCGAAAATCGCAATGCAAAATGCGAGTAACCCAATCATCAAACCAATTATGTTGCCTGTTCGCAGCAGGTGGCTTGCAAGCTGAATTACCTCCAGTAAAACGCTCCACCCGTTGGGGGCTGGCCCAGCTGGTCGCTTGTGTGGGGCTTCGTCCTTGCGCTCCGCTTTTATGCGTTCGTCATCAGATTCGACCGTATTCATAGTATAAATCATAATATAGCACTTTCGAATGCAAGGTCAACTCCAGCCAAGTGAACCTCCTCACAAAATTTCAGCCACATGGACCGCTATCAATTATACCGTTAGATAAGTCACAACCAACCTTGGCGGGGCAGGCCGGGCAGTCATGACCCTAGTTGATTTTTCGCTGATTATTCTTCGAAGAGAATCTTTGACAAATTGCCACTAACGGCAGGTAATTGTCAACCCTCTGAAAAATTACGGAAACCTTCGCAGCAACCGCCCCAGCACGAACAGCTTCACGACCCAGGCCAGGCGGTAGGCCGCCTCGTGGCCCAGGTTGAAGGGCCGAGATCGCTTCGTCGCTGCGCTCCTCGCGACGACAATAAAAAATTGTGCGGAATATCTGATTGTTATGGGTGGGGTCTACAAAGACAGCAAGGCCGCCAGCTTGGCCAAAACATCGTCCATTACCGCTTTGGGGGCAACGCCTGACTTGGAGGCCTTGCGGGCCTTCCAATCCAGGCTCTTGACTTGATCCGCCAGGATTACACCCTGGATCTTGAGCCCCGGCGGCAGGGGCACCTCAAAGGGGTAGCCCTTCACCTGGCTGGTGATGGGACAGGCGATCATAAGGCCGGAGGGCTTGTTGTAGGCGGCTGGAGACAAGACCAGCCCCGGCCTTTTACCGGCCTGCTCGTGCCCGGCCTGCGGGTCAAACTCCAGCCAAACCAGGTCGCCGGTGTCGGGGGTGTAGCGCGGACTCACCAGACTTCACCGCCCTTGGGGCCGCCCCAGTCGGTTTCGCCGTGGGTGTTTTTCGGGGTGATCTGGTCCACCAAGGAGCGCAGGCTGTACTTGGGCCGGGCCAAGGTCACGGTAAAGGAGCCGTGCTTGCTTGTGCTTATCTCCACCTCGTCGCCGGCGGAGATGCCGCTGCGTTTGGCAATTTGGCTGGGCAACCTCACCGCCAGGCTGTTTCCCCATTTGGCCACGATAGGCGCCATGGTTCTCTCCTCTCGCGAATCGTATATACAAAGTATATACACATCAGGAGGCGGCGCAAGAGTTAATTTTCCTGGAAATCGTTACGGAAACCGCTTCAGCAACCGTCCCAGCACGAACAGCTTCATGACCCAGGCCAGGCGGTAGGCCGCCTCGTGGCCCAGGTTGAAGCGGCTGGCCCGGCGGTCGGAGCAGAGCACGGCCACCTCCACCATGGGCAGGTGGGCCCGGCGGGCACAGAACATCAGGTTGGTGGTGTAGCTGGTGTGGTTGTCCACCGCGTCGGAAAAGCGGGTGAGCACCTCGCGGCTGAAGGCCTTGGCTCCCAGGCTGTAGTCCTCGAAAGGCAGGCCCAGCAGCACCCGGGCCGCGCTGATGAACATGCCGCTGCCCAGGATGCGGGTGGTGCTGCGCTCCTGGCGGCCCTGGCGCTTGGAGCCCACCACCACCTGATATTGCTCGAGCAACTTCAGGGCCTGGGGCACGAACTCCAGCTCCACGGCCATGTCCATGTCCAGGGTGATGAGCGAGCGGCCCTTGAACAGCCGCAGCGCGTGGGCAAAGGCGTAGCCGGGGCCTTTGGCGGGCAGGTGAAAAAAGCTCACCTGGGGCACGTCGGCGGCCAGCTCCCAGCCCAGCTCCTCGGTGCGGTCGGTGGAGCCGTTGCTGCCGATGATTATCTCGTAGCTGAGGCCCAGGCCGTCCAGAAAGGTGCATAGCCGGTGGGTGTTGCCCACCAGGATGGCCTGCTCGTTGTAGACCGGTATGAAGATGCTGAAGAGGGGCATGCTCAGGCCTGGTTGGGGGTTAGCTCAGATGCCAGTAAGCCCGCAACACGCCCTCATGTCAAGCCCTAGCCTTTGCGGCCGCCGCCGAGGACCTTCTTTAGGTACTGCCCGGTGTAGCTGGCCTTGTTGGCGGCCACCTCCTCGGGCGTGCCGGTGGCGATGACCAGGCCACCGTTGTCGCCGCCCTCTGGCCCCAGGTCGATGATGTGGTCGGCGGTCTTGATGACCTCCAGGTTGTGCTCGATGACCACCACGGTGTTGCCCATCTCCACCAACCGCTCCAACACGCCCAAGAGCTTGCGGATGTCGTCGAAGTGCAGGCCGGTGGTGGGCTCGTCCAGGATGTAGAGGGTGCGCCCGGTGGCCCGCTTGCCCAACTCGCGGCTCAGCTTCACCCGCTGGGCCTCGCCGCCGCTCAGGGTGGTGGCCGCCTGGCCCAGGCGGATGTAGCCCAGGCCCACGTCCACCAGGGTTTCCAGCTTGTTGCGGATCACCGGCACGTTGGCGAAAAACTCCAAGGCCTGGTTGCAGGTCATGTGCAAAACGTCGGCGATGCTGGAGCCCTTGTAGGTGATCTCCAGGGTGTCGCGGTTGTAGCGGGCCCCGTGGCACACCTCGCAGGTCACGTACACGTCGGGCAGAAAGTGCATCTCTATCTTGATGATGCCGTCGCCGTCGCATGCCGGGCAGCGGCCTCCCCGCACGTTGAAGGAGAAGCGGCCCGGCTTGTAGCCCCGAGCCCGGGACTCGGCGGTCTGGGCGAACAGCTCCCGGATGGGGGTGAACACCCCGGTGTAGGTGGCCGGGTTGGAGCGCGGGGTGCGCCCGATGGGGCTCTGGTCGATGTCGATTACCTTGTCCAGCTTTTCCAGGCCCTTGATCTCGGCCACCGCCCCGGCCCGCTCCTTGGAGCGGTACAGGCGCTGGGCCAGGGCCCGGTACAGGGTGTCGATGACCAGGCTGGACTTGCCCGAGCCCGACACCCCGGTGACGCAGGTGAACAGGCCCATGGGTATCTTGACGTCGATGCCCTGTAGGTTGTGCTCGCTGCAGCCGATGAGCTCCACCGCGCCCCGGCCGTTGCTGCGGCGCTTGGTGGGCACGGGGATGGACTTCTTGCCGCTCAGGTACTGGCCGGTGAGCGAGTCCTTGCTTTTTAAAAGCTGCTTGGGGGTGCCGTTGAACACCACCTCCCCGCCGTGGCGGCCCGCGCCGGGGCCCATGTCGATCACCGTGTCCGCGGCCAGGATGGTGTCCTCGTCATGCTCCACCACCAACACGGTGTTGCCCAGGTCGCGCATGTGCTTGAGGGTGTTGAGCAGGCGCTGGTTGTCCCGCTGGTGCAGGCCGATGGAGGGCTCGTCCAACACGTAGAGCACCCCCACCAGGGCCGAGCCGATCTGGGTGGCCAGGCGGATGCGCTGGCCCTCGCCACCGCTCAGGGTGGCGCTGGTGCGCTCCAGGGTCAGGTAGTCCAGGCCCACGTCGGCCATGAAGCCCAAACGCTGGGTGATCTCCTGAAGCACCTTTTCGGCGATGATGGTCTCTCGTTTGCCCAGCGTCAGTTTTTGGACAAACTCCAAAGCTCCCCGCACGCTCTGGCTGGTGAACTGGTGGATGTTCAGCCCGCCAACCCGCACCGCCAGGGAGGTGGGCTTGAGCCTCGCCCCGCCGCAGTCGGTGCAGGGCTGGGAGTTCATGTAGCGGCCCAGGTCGTCGCGCATGGCCGCGCTGGTGGTCTCGTGGAAGCGCCGCTCCAGGTGGTTGATCATGCCCTCCCAGGGGCGCTTGTAGTAGTGGCGGCGCTCGCCGCGCTCCAGGTAGAAGGACACCTCGCCCTCGGTGCCGTAGAGCAGGGCCTGGCGCACTTCTTCCGGCAGGTCCTGCCAGGGGGTGTAGGGGTCGAATTTCAGGTGCTGGGCCAAGGCGTCGATGATCTGCTGGCGGTACACGCTGTCGCTGCCCGCCCAGGGGGCCAGGGCTCCCTCGCGCAGGCTCAGCGCCGGGTTGGGCACCACCAGCTCGGGGTCGAAGAACACCCTGGTGCCCAGGCCGTCGCAGGAGGGGCAGGCGCCTTGGGGCGAGTTGAAGGAAAACATCTGGGGAGTCAGCTCGGGCAGGCTGACGCCGCAGGCGTCGCAGGCCAGGCGCTCGCTGAACAGCTCCTCGCGGTCCGGCTCGCCATCGGTGCCGTGCACCCAGGCCAACAAGAGGCCCTCGCCCATCCTGAGGGCCAGCTCCACGCTGTCGGTGAGCCGCCGGGCCACGCTCTCCTTGATGACGATGCGGTCGATGACCACCTCGATGGTGTGCTTCTTGTTCTTCTCCAGCTCCGGGGCCTCGGCCAGCTCCATGAGCTGCCCGTCCACCCGGCCGCGCACGAAGCCGTCTTTCATGAGCCGGGCGAAGATGGCCTTGTGCTCGCCCTTGCGCTGGGTGATGGCCGGGGCCAGGAGGGTGAGGCGGCTGCCCTCGCCCAGGTCCATGAGCTGGTCCACGATCTCCTGGGGCGAGCGGGAGCGGATCACCTTGCCGCACTGGGGGCAGTGGGGGGTGCCCGCCCGGGCGTAGAGGAGGCGCAAATAGTCGTATATCTCGGTGACCGTGGCCACGGTGGAGCGGGGATTCTTGGAGGTGGTCTTCTGCTCGATGGCGATGGCCGGGCTGAGCCCCTCGATGGCCTCCACGTCCGGCTTGTCCATGCGCTCCAGAAACTGGCGGGCGTAGGCGCTCAAGGACTCCACGTAGCGGCGCTGGCCCTCGGCGTAGATGGTGTCGAAAGCCAGGGTGGACTTGCCCGAGCCGGACAGGCCGGTGATCACCACCAGCTTGTCACGGGGGATGGTGACGTCGATGTTCTTCAGGTTGTGTTGCCGGGCGCCCCGGACCACGATGTTCTTGAGCATTTACCAGGCCTGTGCCGATTCCTCGCGATTACATAAACATGCCGCCGCCGGGGCCGTCCCAACGGGCGGGGCGAATGTATAAAGGTTAAGACCAGAAGCGCGCCCGCGCACCCCCAAATTTTACGATATTGCTGGCCATTGGGCGCGGCTGGGAGAAAGATCACCAGGTTACGGCCGTTTTGGGGCGCGGGCGCCACGCCGCCGCTCAGGGGTATTATGGCCTATAAAGACGATTTGCTCAACATTTGTTGTTAAGTAAATCGTGTCGTGGCTGATGGGCAGGGTAATTGTTGGGTTTCGCTTCGCTCTACCCAACCTACGCTATTGCTTGGATGGTCCGAGGCGAGGCGTCGAGTCGCTTTAGAACGGTCTACATAATCGTGTAGGTTGGGTAGAGGGCGCAGCCCGAAACCCAACAGATCCTTTGATTTCCTATTAAAGTAGATAGCCGTCATTGCGAGGCCGGGCAGCGGCCGGCGTGGGGGGGAACAGGGCGGCTGGGTCTGCCCGGCCGTGGCAACCTTCCCTTTCCCTTGTCATGCCTGCGTGAGAAATACATGGCCAAACCGCCCTCCCAGACACACCCTTTCCCGTTCGGGGGAAGACGAAGTTCGCCACGTCGCATCTCCCCCGAGATGCTCCTCGCGATGACGGCTATGGCTGAAAAGAAAAAGACATGAGAGGTCTGGCCACCTGGTTGCTCCAGAAATTGCTTGGTCGCCGCGCTCCTGGCAAGGCCAAGCTCTCTTGGGCGGGGATAAACCCCGCCCCTACACCCGGAAGAAGACTCTTTTTGTAGGGGCGGGGTTTATCCCCGCCCTCTCTGCTCTCAGCAACACAGGGAGTTGTTGGGTTTCGCTTCGCTCTACCCAACCTACGTTATTTCAGGAATGGCCCGAGGCGAAGCGCAGGGTGGGTTAAGGGCGCAGCCCGCAGTCCAACAAATCCTCTCAACCCGACCCTCGCTATTCGCAAACGGTAAAAAACCAGGCGGCTCCCCGGTGGTCAACCGGGATAGCCGCCTCGCATTTTTTGCGGGATGCTCCCTGCGAAGTCTAGCCGCTGGGCGTTGGAGACACGGGTATATTGGTGAACCGCTGGTCCACCCAGCCGAACTGGCCGCTGGGAGCCTGCACGTATAGCCATCCAGACGACTGGCCATAGATGGTCAGGCTGTAGCCCTGGCCCACGGTGGTTATAACCGGGTAGTTTTCGCCGGGGCCGGTGCGCACGTTGAGAAGCGGCGCGGTCACCACCGCCGTGCCCTGGGGCGCGGACGGGGCCGCGACCGGCGGAGGTGGCGGGGAGGTGACCACCACCCCGGGCGGGGCATCCACCACCACATAGCCACCGGGCCCCGGGAGGTAGTAAACATCGGCGTAGGTGTAGTAGGCGACGCCCCCGACCATCACGGTGGCGAAGCCGATGGGCAGAATCTGAACAAACAGCCCACGGGGCGGCCGGACCACTATGTAGCCGCGGTCATAGGGCCGGTAGTAAACCCCGCCGTGGTAATAGTAGCGCGCGCCGTTATGGACATACTCCCGGTGACCCGACGGCATTCTGGGGACCACCTGGGGATTGTTACCCCGATAAGCTTCATGCGACATCTGGGGGGCAACCTGGAGATTGCGGCCCTGGTCAGCTTCACGGGGCATCTGGGGAGCGACCTGGGTATTGCGGCCCCGCTCCGGTTGGTAGTCGCGGGCCAGGGCCACCGAGGGCAGCACCAGGGCGCAGGACAGGACCAGGCAGCCCAGGCGTCCCGCCCAGCGCAAGGTCCCGGTTCGTTTTTTGGGCAGCATATTTCGACCTCTCTTTATCGGCATCAAGTGGAAACGCAACCACTTACGCCAACCGACAGGCGCGGACCAATGTCCTGCGCTGGTTGTACGTCTATCATTTAAATTATACCGCAGGCTAGTTTGGGTGTCGGTGCCGAATGTGGAGGCGGGGGGGACGGAGGGAGTGTCGGGTTTCGCTTCGCTCAAGCCCATTAGCGATTCGGACCAAATTCCAGAATATAGATCTGTCATTGCGAGGCCGGGCAGCGACCGGCGTGTGGGAGAATAGGGCGGGTCGGTCTGCCCGGCCGTGGCAACCTTCCGTTTCCCTTGTCATGCCTTTACCAGTGAGACATGGCCAAACCGCCCTCCACACCTCAACCCCTCCCGCCTGGGGGAAGGCGAAGATCGCCACGTCGCATCTCTGTCCGAGATGCTCCTCGCGATGACGGCTATGGCTGGAGGGCAAGAAGATAATTCGGGCCGTCTACTTGCTTCAGAGATTGCTTCGTCGCTAGGCTCCTCGCAACGACAAAGGGATTGTTGGGCTTCGCTTCGCTCAACCCAACCTACACGAATTTATACGCCTTCCAGCCGAACCGCCCCGCCCCCTACTTCCCCGCCGTGGCCATCTCGGCGGCCATCTTCACCGCCGCGATCATGGAAGCCGGGTTGGCCTGGCCGGTGCCGGCCAGGTCGTAGGCGGTGCCGTGGTCCACGCTGGTGCGGATGATGGGCAGGCCCAGGCTCACGTTGACCCCGTCCTCGAAGTGCAACAGCTTGAGCGGGATGAGCCCCTGGTCGTGGTACATGCACACCACTGCGTCGAAGTGGCCCCGGGTGGCCCGCCAGAACACGGTGTCCGGGGGCAGCGGCCCTTCGGCCAGGATGCCCTGGGCCGTTAGCTGTTCCACCGCCGGGGCGATGATGCGCCCCTCCTCGTCGCCGAACAGGCCGTGCTCCCCGGCGTGGGGGTTGAGCCCGCACACCGCCAGGCGCGGCGCGGCGATGCCCCAGTAGCGCTTCAGGGAGTCGTGGGTGACCTGGGCGGTGTGCACGATGCCCTCCACGGTGAGTAAATCAGGCACCTCGCGCAGAGCCTTGTGGATAGTGACCAGCACCACCTTGAGGCGCTCCCCGGCCAGCATCATCACCGGGCGCTCGGTATTGGTGCGCCGGGCCAAAAGGGTGGTGTGCCCGGTGTCGGGATAGCCCGCCGCCTTGAGGGCCTCCTTGCTGATGGGCGCGGTGGCCATGGCCGCCGCCTGCCCCGCCTGGACCATCTCCAGGGCCTTTTCCACAAAGGCCCCGGCCAGCTTGCCGCTGTGCGGGCTGGGGCGGCCGGGGATTACCTCGGCCACTTCGCCCACCTCCACCACCTCCACGTGGGGGGCGGGCAGGCCGCAGGACTTGGCCCCGGCATTGAGCAGCGCGCGTTGGCCCACCACCACCAACTCGGCCATGTCCAGGCTGGGGGGATGCACGCACAGGCGCGCCACGATCTCCGGCCCCACTCCGGCGGGGTCGCCCAGGGTAACGGCTATGCGCGGCTTCATGAAGCACCTCCCAGACGCTTGTTCCAATACTCGGGACGCCAGCCCACCTCCACCTCGTCGTCAAAGGCGATGACCGGCACCACCCGCGCCCCTGGGGCCAGGCGGGCCATGCGGCGCTTGGCGCTCATGGAGGAAGTCACGTCCACCTCCTCGATCTTGAATCCCCGCGCCGCGAAATATTCCTTGGCCGCCCGGCAGCGGCCGCAGCCGGGGGTCTTGAAGATGGTCACCGCCTTGTCTCCGGCCATGGGCCCGCTCCCTTTTGGCAAATAAAAAATAATCTTAGCGCCGCCGCGCCCCCCGCGCAAACCGCCGGGTCGCTCTGGGGAAATACTTTTGTGCGCGGCCGCAGTGGGCCCCCGCCGGGGCCTGGCCTAGGCTCGGGGACATGATCGGCCGGGTCCCCGGCCCCCAGCGCGGAGGAACAGATGAGCACTTGCCGCTTCATGTTCAGCAACCTGATCCCCGGCCCCCAGGCCCTGGGGGTCTCCTCGGCCCGGCCGGGCATGGTGGGCTCTCCGGCCGCCGAGGCCCTGGGCTCGGCCACCTGCCTGGCCGCCGGGGAGCACACCGGCGCTTTGGACCAGGTGCTGGTGGTGGAGATCGACTCCCTGGAGGCGGGCAGCGAGGTGGGCCTGGCCACCTTCCGCTGGAAGCGCGAGAGCGCCGGGGCCTGGGAGGCAAGCGGGGTGGTCACCTCGGTGAGCCTGACTCCCCTGGCCGACGGGGTGAGCGTGAAGTGGGTGCCCGGTCCCGGCCAGGAGTTTTACAAGGGTGATCGCTGGAGCATTTTGGCCACCGGTTGCCAGGGGCCCCAGGCGCTCATGGACCGCGACCGCGACACCGCCTGGCGCAGCCTGGACTGCGCCGCGCAGTTCATCGACGCGGACCTGGGCCAGGCGCAAGAGGTGCGGGCCCTGGTGCTGGCCGACCACAACCTGGGCGAGGGAGCCACGGCAGTCCTCAAGGCGCGGGACACCCTGCACCAGCCGGTGTGGAGCTACGACCCGGACGGCGGCCAGACCGCCGACAGCCTGGACCAGGCCCTGAGCAACGGCCGGGCCACCCCCCGCACCTTTATCGACGGCGGGGTGGTCAAATACGCGGCCGCCGGGGAGAGCTGCTTTGAGGACGGCATGCTTTCCATCCAGCCCGCCGCCACCAACCTGCTGGCCCACAGCGAATCCTTCGATGAGACGGCGTGGTCTGTAGCCAATGGCGGCATAGTATCGCCCAACGCCTTTGCCGCCCCGGATGGCAACCCCACCGCCGACCAACTCTCCGGGCTGGGCGCCTACATCTACCAAAACGCCACCATGACCGACGGAGTTGGTTACACTCTTTCCGTTTGGGCTTATGCCATAGATGGCTCAGTCAACCTCCAATTCGGAACCAGGACCGCCGGTTTCGCGTTGGTCAACACCAAAACTCAGGCCCTGGACCTGGGGGAGTGGACGCGGATCTCGTTTACTTTTAGCAAGGGTTCCACGGAAACTTTGATCTACTTCCAAATAGCCGCCACATCAACCGGGACCCAGGCCTGCCTCTGGGGCGCCCAGTTGGAGGTGGGAAGCGTGCCCACCGCCTACATCCCCACCACCACCGGCACGGCCTACCGCGCCGCCGACGCGGTGAGCTTCCCCCTGCCCCAGGCGGTGCGGGCGGCCATGTCCGATGGGGGGCAGGGCTGTTTGGCCATGGAATGGTTGCCGGGCCTGGACCACACGGCCTTTCCCCTGGATGTCGCCCAGGCCCTGTTCTCCACCTCCACCGAATCCGGCTACACCTTTCTGCCCCTGTACCTCTACCGCAACTCCACGGGCTCGCGCTTTTCGGTCTATGACCTGTTGCGCCTGCGCCGCAGCGATGCCTTCGTGGATTTCCTAAACGGCCAAACCTACCTGGCGGCCCTGCGCTGGCGCACCGGCGGCGACTTTCAGGTGGG
This sequence comes from Pseudomonadota bacterium, assembly GCA_018896025.1. Classification (GTDB taxonomy): domain Bacteria; phylum Desulfobacterota; class Desulfarculia; order Desulfarculales; family Desulfarculaceae; genus Desulfoferula. The sequence goes on along the minus strand of JAHIND010000026.1, from coordinate 54,408 downwards.
CTGCGACGCCGCCTGGGGTACGGCCAAGAGCTACGAAGGGGCCTTCAACCTGAGCGCCGGACGCATCAGCCTGGGCCAGTCCCCCCGCTTTCCCATGCGCTTGGGGCGGGTGAAGCTGTGGGAGCAATGGCTGGAGCAGGAGCCGGAATCGCTTCTGGACCCCTGGGAGCATCCCGACTACAGCCAGGCCCTCACCATCACCACGCCTCACCTGGTCAGCTTTTTGGAGCAGAGCCATCGCTACTGGCGCTTGGAGCTGGACGATCCCGCCAACCCCGAGAGCCTGCTCAGGGCCAGCCTGTTTTATCTGGGCGAGAGCTTCGAGCCCAAGCGCACCTTCCGCGCCGGTTACAGCCAGGGCAGCGTGGCCACCCGCAGGCTGGTGAGCGGCGGCGGGGGCAAGGTGGCGGGCAGCAGCGGGGCCCTGGCCGCCTACTACCAGCTGGAGTTCGCCCGCCTGGACCAGGCCGACGCCGAGGGCCTGGAGGAGATGTTGAGCGCGGTGCACACCGGCGGCGAGGGCGGCCTGCGGCCCCTGTTCTTCACGCCTTTCGCGGGCGACTCCGGCCAAACCCTCTACTGCCTGCCCGGCGCGGAGCTGGCCCGCCAGGAGGCCCCCGGCGGGCGCTGGAACCTGAGCCTGCGCCTGGAGGAGGTGGTCAAAAGCGATGTTTGAGATCAGCCAATCCTTCAACCAGGCCCGCCGCGACCGGGGGGAAAAGCCGGTGCTGTTGTTCAGCCTGGTCAACGCCTTCGGCCAGCGGGTCTACGCCGCCCGCCGCCCCCAGGACGCCGAGCTGGGCCTGGCCGCCCCCACCCAGGCGGACGGCCAGTTTTTGGCCGACGGCGCGCGCCTGGCCGGCCGTGGCAGCCTGAGCCTGTTGGAGCGCAGCGCCCGGGTGCTCTCCCTGGGCCGCCTGCGCGAAACCCTCACCGCCACCAGCGGCGAGGTACTGGCCAGCCTGCGCCAGGAGGAGGCGGACAGCCTGGCCGTGACCCTGGCCAACGACGGCGGGGCCCTGCCCTTCAGCCGCCTGGAGGCCCGGGAAAACATCCTGGGCGCGGTGGGCGAGCTGTTGGTGGGCTGGCCGGGCATCCCCGGGCGGGACTATCTGCGCCGCTTCCGGGGGCGGGTCAGCGCCTACCGCCTGGAGGAAACCCAGCTCACCCTGACCTTGCAGGCCCTGTGATGCTGGACCTCGGCGTCACCCTGGAGCTGAAGCGGGCCGGGGACTACTCCGGCCCCCGCAAGGACACCGCCCTGCTGCCCATGGTCTACGGCGACATGAGCCTGGGCGGCGGCGGCGGTTTGTGGCCAGCGGTGTGCCTGGAGCAGAGCGTCTTTGTCTACGCCCTGGCCGGGCACGCCCTGCGCCCGGTGGCGGCGGGCAACGCGGTGAGCCTGTTTGACGGCCAGGGCCAGGTGATCGATCCCGCCGCCTACAGCCTGGACCTGGCCCACGACTTTCAGGGCCAAGGGGTCATCGCCACGGCCACCTTCCATGAGGACGCCAAGGCCTTGGAGCCCATCACCGTGCGGGCCCAGGGCCGGGCCGACGCCGAGGGCGGGCTCATCGCCAACCCGGTGGAGATCATCCGCGACCTGCTGGTCAACTTGGCCGGAGCCGACCCCGAGGAGCTGGACCAGGCCTGCTTCAGCCGGGCTAGGGTCCAGGCCCAGGCCCTGGGCTACGCCGCCGCCGGGGTGATCGAGAAGGCGGCCACCTTGGGCAACCTCATCACCGGCATCCTGGCCGACTTCCTGGGCTCCTGGTGGTTGGACGGCAAGGGGCGGCTCAAGGTGTTTTTGGACCTGGGGGCCGGCTCGCTCAGCGAGAGCGACCTCGCCGCCCGGCTGCGCCAGGGCGACCTCAGCGGGGTGAGCGTGCAGGCCCGTTTGGCGGAGATGGTCAACCGGGCCCCGGTGAGCTTCGCCTACAACTTCGTGGCCAAGGAATACCAAGGCTACTACGACGGCCTGGAGACCCAGGATTTCAGGGCCCAGGGCCTGCACGGCCTGGCCTCCACCACCCTGGAGCTGGCCTGGGTGCGCCAGGCCTCGGTGGCCCGCACCGTGTCCCAGCGCCTGGTGCAGCTCTTGGGCCGCCCCCGCCGGGTGATCTCCTGTCAGGAAAACTCCCTGGCCAACCTGCCCCTGGAAAAAGGCGACGCGGTGCTCATGAGCCTCTCCTGGCTCATGGACCCCCAGGGGCGGCCCCTGAAAAACCAGATCGTGCGGGTGTTGGGCCTGGAGCCGGACCTGGACGCCGGGACCATGGGCTACACCCTCCTGGACAGCGGCCTATTCAAGACCCTGGCCGCCCTGGCCGATGGGCAAGGCCGGGCCGACGGCTCCCAGACGGCGGGCGGCCAGCGGGACCGCAACGACTATTAGGAGAACGAGAACATGTCGGACCTGAGAATCCAATACGACGAGGAGATGGTCGGCGCGGGCCACCCCACCAAGGAGGACACCCTCAACCGCCTGATGCTGGCCGAGCACGACAGCGCGGGGCTGCACCAGCGGACCACCCTGCTGGTGCAGGAGGACGACCCGGAGACCGGGGCGGAGCAGGCGGCCCTGTACGTGAAAGAGAGCGGCGGCCTGACCGAGCTTTTTTTCCGGGGGGCCGGGGGCGGGACGGTGAGCCAGCTCACCAAGGAGGGGGCGGTCAACGCCGGCCGGCCGGCGGCCCTTACCGGATGCCTGCCCGCCTGGTCCTCGGCCAACGTCATCACCCTGGGCAGCGGCGAAGTGGACATCCGGGGCAGCCTCTACCAGATTCCGGCCGCCCTGACCAAGAGCGGCCAAAGCGGCTTCACCGCTTTCACCTGGCTCTACCTCAAGGTGTATTCCCCGGCCTCGGGAAGCGAACTGGACGCCACCGCCATAGCCCTGGACCCCACCGCCCCCCAATGGAGCGACGCCTACAAGGCCTGGTACATCGGCACGGAGCGAGTGATCGCGGTCCTGCGCAGCGACGCGACGGGAGGGGTGGAACGCTTCTCCTGTGACGGCAAAATCTTCCAGATATCCTCCGGCTCCATCTTCCCGCTCTCCACCAGCTCGCCCGCCACCTCGGCCACCGCCCTGGGGGTGGGCCTGCCCGCCCTGGGCCGCTTGTGGTGGTACGGCCAGGCCTACCTGAGCCAGGCCAACGCCCAGACCTACTGGGTGTACATGGGCTCCGACGGCACCGAGGGCTCCACCGCCGGGGCCATCGCCAAGCAGAACGCGCCGGGGGATTACGTCACCCCCTTTTCCATGATGACCGACGCCTCGGGCAACGTTTACTACCACGTCTACTGGTCCGGCACCGGCTCGTTGCAGATTCACTGCCGCGGTTTCGCCCTGCCCGCCGGCCTGGCCAGATAAGGAGGTTCCCATGCAGTCCAAGATGATCGCCTACGACCCGCTAACCGGTGAGATCCGGGGCGTCTGCCTCACCCCGCCCCAGGTCATGGCCTGGCAGGCCCAGGGCCTGGCCGCTACCGACGGCCCCGAGGAGGCGGGCCTGGACACCCACCGGGTGGTGGGAGGCCAAGCCGTGGCCAAGGCGGTGGTGGAGCTTACCCCGGACAAGAGCGAGGTCACCGCCGACGGCCAGGACCAGGCCGTGGTGGCGGTGACCGTGCTGGGCGAGGAGCCGCCCGATTCCCTGGAAGTGGGCGTGGGCAGCCAGAGCGAGAGCGTGGCCCTGGTGGGCGGGGTGGGCGCGCTGAGCCCCATCAGCGCCGTCACCCCCTGCACGGTGCTGGTGGCCGTGGCTGATTCCATCACCTACCGGTGCGAGCCGGTGAGCATCACGGCGGTGGAAGATGTCCAGCTCTAGCGCGAGCCTCACCGCCCAGGCCCTCCAGACCGCCAAGGCCCAGGCCCGCCTGGCCCTGAGCAAAGAAAAGAACCGCTGGGTGGTCAGCGACCCGGCCAGCCCCCAGGCGGTGTGCGCCACCCTGGAAGAGGCCGACAACTGGCAGCAGGGCAAGAAGCTCCTGCAAGAGATTTTCACCCGCTTGCTTTCCTCCTGACCCGCCGACGCGCCTTCCCTCTCCTTTCCCCCGCCGCCGGTCCGGCTAGCCACCGGACCGGCGGCCCTTCCCTCTGCGGCGGCCCGGCGGCCTCATCTCCGCTTGACCAAGTCGATTTGAGCGCACTACCATGGTGTTTAAATTTAACAGGAAGGGGGAACCCAATGAAAAGGCGATTCAAACCGGGGATGCTGGCCGGGCTGCTGATACTGGTCATCCTGATGGGCCAGAGCTTCATTTCCTCTTGGCTGTCTCCCACCCTGGCCGAGCAATACAACAACACCGCTTTGTTCCGGCCCTGGAGCGTGCCGGTCATGTGGATCATTTTCCTTTATCCCTTTTTCCTGGGCCTGGCCCTGGCCTGGATCTGGGACAAGGTGCAGCCCGCCTTAAAGGGCAACGGCTTTACCAAGGTCCTAAAGTTCGCCTTCGCCTATTGGGTAGTCGGGGTGATACCCACCATGATCATGATCTACAGCTGCTTCCCGGTTACCAAGTGGGTGGTGATAATCTGGACCATCAGCGGGTTTTTCTATGGCCTGGTGTCCGCGATGGTGTTCGCCAGGATGATCCCCCAGGACTGATCCTACGCCGTTGGCCTGTGGCCATCGGCCTTTGAGCCCGCCCTTTTGCCCGCGCCCCAGGCGTGATAGTTTTATAGCTTGAAACCATGCAGGGGGTGGGGCGATGTCCTGGCGGGAAATTTACAAGCAGCGGCTCAAGGACCCGGCCCGCGCGGTCAAGGCGGTCAGGCGGGGGCAGCGGGTGTTCGTGGGGTCTTCCTGCGCCGAGCCCCGGGGCCTGGTGGCCGCGCTCATGGAGCGGGCCGACGAGTTGCACGACGTGCAGATCTTGCACTTCGTGACCCTGGACAAGGCTGAGTACACCGACCGCCGCTTCGACCGCCGATTCAGGCACAACGCCTTTTTCATCGGCCACTCCACCCGTCAGGCGGTGGCCTCGGCGAGGGCCGACTACACCCCGGTGTTCATGCACCAGATCCCCAAGCTGTTCTCCTCGCGCCAGTTGGAGCTGGACGTGGCCCTGATCCAGGTGAGCCCGCCGGACGAACACGGCTACGTGTCCCTGGGCATCGGGGTGGACGTGTCCCGGGCGGCGGCGGAGAGCGCCGACCTGGTCATCGCCCAGGTGAACCGCAAGATGCCCCGCACCATGGGCAACACCTTCCTACGGGTAAGCGACATCGACGTGTTCGTGGAGCTGGACGAGGAGCTCATGGAGTTCCCCTACCCCGACCTGGAAGAGGTGGGCGACAAGATCGCAGCCAATGTGGCCAAGCTCATCAAGGACGGCGACACCCTGCACGTCGGCTACGGCCACATCCCTTACGGAGTGCTGGGCCACCTGAAGGACAAGCGCAACCTGGGCCTGCACACCGAAGTGGTCTCCGACGCCATGATGGAGCTGATCGACAGCGGGGTGATAAACAACCAGGCCAAGAACCACCTTCCCGGCCGCTCGGTGTGCTCCTTTTGCATCGGCACCAGGGCCATGTACGACTACGTGGACCTGAACCCCAACTTTTTGTTCCTGCCCAGCGACCAGGTCTACAACCCCCTGGAGATCGCCAAGAACGACAACATGGTTTCCATCGGCAGCGCCCTGCAGGTGGACCTTTCGGGCCAGGTATCTTCGGAATCGGCGGGCTACCACTTCTACTCGGGCATCGGCGGCAGGCTGGACTTCATAAGGGGCGCGGCCATGAGCCGGGGAGGCCGCTCGGTAATCGTCTTGCCCAGCACCACCAAGGACGGCAATACCAGCCGCATCGTGCACCACCTGGCCGAGGGGGCGGGGGTCATCGCCACCCGGGGCGACGTGGACTACGTGGTCACCGAGTACGGGGTGGCCTACCTGCACGGCCGCTCCATCCGCGAGCGGGCCCTGGCGTTGATCAACATCGCCCACCCCCGCCACCGGGCCGAGCTATTGCACCAGGCCAAGGCCGACGCCTACATCTACCCGGACCAGGTGCTGCACATCTCCGACGTGGATCTGTACCCCGAATGGGCCGAGGCCGAGGCGGCGCTCAAGGGCGGGGTGTCGGTGCACATCCGCCCGGTGAAGCCCACCGACGAAATATTGATGCAGGAGCTGTTCTACTCCCACAGCGACGAGACGATCTTCAACCGCTACTTCCGCCCGGTGCGCGCCCTGCCCCACACCATGGCCCAGGACCTGGTGAACCTGGACTACACCCAGCAGATGGCCCTGGTGGCCACCACCGGGCCCATCGGCCAGGAGCGCATCGTGGGGGTGGGCCGCTACAGCCTGGGCGACCCCACCGGCCTGGCCGAGGTGGCCTACACCGTGCACGACCACTTCCAGGGCACCGGCCTGGGCACGGTGCTCCAGGAGCACCTGACCGCCTACGCCAAGAAGAAGGGGGTGCCCGGCTTCTGGGCGGTGTCCTTCGGCTCCAACAAGGCCATGCTCAACGTCTTCGGCAAGCTGGGCCCCTACAGCCGCACCATCATCGAGCCCGGCGTGTGGCGGGTGGAGCATTGGTTCGACGGGGGCGAGGGGTAGGAATAAGAACTGGGCTTAGGGCGTGCATTCTGCGCCAATCCGTTCGTTTGCGGATCAGCCTATCCAGTAATAGCCGTCATCGTGAGGAGCATCTCATAAGAGATGCGACGTGGCGATCTTCGCCTTCCCCCCAGGCGGGGAGGCCCTATCTCACCAACCAAGGCATGACGAGGGAAAAGGAAGATTGCCACGCAACGGCGGGAGAGCGCTATTGCCTTCCCAACCTCTTGGCCCGCCGCTGTTCGCAATGACGGCTATTTACTGGATTTGAAATTTGGGAATCGTTGGGCTTCTGGCGGCGCCCTCTACCCAATCTGCACCTGCCCGTCCTCGCAATGACAAATCGCTATTGTCTGGAAAACCTCGCGGGACGGGTGGGCGGCGCCCAGTAAGAGGCGGTTCTCACACCGCCGGTGGGCCGGCCTCGTCCAGCACCCGGCGCACCAGGACCGCCAGGTCCCTCCTGCGCAGCGGCTTGAACACGAAGTCCCTGGCCCCCAACTCCCTGGCCTTGAGGGTGTCCACCCGCTCGCTGTAGCCGGTGCAGATGATCACCGGCAAGCGCGGGTTTATCTTCAACAGCTCCTTGGTCAGCTTGTCGCCGGTCATCTCGGGCATGGTGTAGTCGGTGAGCACCAGATCGTAGCCGCCGGGGTCGGCCCGGTAGGCCTCCAAGGCCTGAATGCTGGAGGTAACCGCGGTGACCTGGTAGCCCAGGCGGCTCAAAAGCTGCCGCCCCAGCTCGGCGATGGGCTCCTCGTCGTCCACGAACAATATGCGCTCACGGCCATGGGGCAGCTCCGTCTCCAGGGGCTTCTCTTGCGCGATAGGGGCGTCTATCACCGGCAGGTACACCGCGAACAGCGAGCCCTCGCCGGGGCGGCTCTCGGCGGTTATGAAGCCGCCGTGGGCCCGTACCAGACCGTGCACCACCGACAGGCCCATGCCGGTGCCCTTGCCCACCTCCTTGGTGGTGAAGAAGGGATCGAAGACGCGCGGCAGGGTTTCCGAACCGATGCCCTCACCCGAGTCCCGCACGCTAAGGCGCAGGTAGGCGCCCGGCTCCATGTCCGGCGATATGCCCTGGGCCTGGGTCCGGCTCAGTTCCACCTTCTCCAGTCCCACCTGCATGACCCCTTCGTCTCCCATGGCCTGGGCCGCGTTGCTGCACAGGTTCATGAGAATCTGCTGCACCTGGGTCACGTCCCCCAGGATCACATCTTCCTGGGCCGGGAGGTTCTCCTTGATTTCCACGCTACGGGGAATGGAGGCGCGCAGCAGCTTGAGGCCGTCCCGGATGGCCTGGGCCAGGCGTATGGGCTTGGGCTCGTAATCCTGAGCCCGACTGAAGCTCAGTATCTGGCGCACCAGCTCGGTGGCCCGCTGGCCCGCCGCCATGATCTGCTCCAGATATTGCTGCACCGGGTGCCCGGCGGGCAGGTCCTCCCGGCTCAGCTCCACGTTGCCCATCACCGAGGCCAGCATGTTGTTGAAGTCGTGGGCTATGCCTCCGGCCAGGGTGCCGATGGCCTCCATTTTCTGGGACTGGCGCAGCTCCAGCTCCAGCTCCTGCCTTTCCGACTCTTCCTGTTTCTTTTGGGTGATGTCCTCCCGGATCAAAAATCCCCCGCTCACCCGCCCGTCCTGGTACAGGGGCAGGCCGTGAATCTTTTGGTATCCCGAGTGCCCAGCCGCGAAATGCGGGAAATACTTTTCCTCTACGTCTATGGTTTCTCCTTCCAGAACTTTCTTGATCTGCGGGCCCATCCCCGCTTCGGCGATGCCCGGCAGTTCGAAAACCAACTTGTTCAGGAAAAAGTCCCGTCCCAATTTGCCCTTGGCGAATACCTCCACGTGCCATTTGTTGACATAGGTCACTCTCCCCTCATGGTCGAACTGCATGATGGAGAAGGGAGCCTCCTCTGCCAACACCTTGAACCGTTCCTCGGCCCGCTTGCGCTCACTGATGTCGGTGACGAAGGCATAGTAATATTGCACCTCGCCGCTTTCATCATTGGCGCGGTCCACCAACAGCTCCACCGGCACCAGGGAGCCGTCTTTTCTTATGTATTGTTTTTCGTAGCGCACCGGCTGACCGGTGCGTTGCAGCTCGGCCAATTGGGCCAACTCCATCTCGCGCCACCGGGGCGGGGTAAGGTCCTCGACCCAGTCGATGGTTTTGATCTCCTGGCGGGTGTAGCCCACCAGATCGCAGAAGGCCTGGTTGAGGCGCTGCAGGCTGCCGTCGCCGCCGCCCACCGCCCAGGGTTGGGACGAGCGCTCCATGAGGTCGGCCATGAACTCGGCCTCCTGTTGGCTCTGGCGTAGCTGGTTTTCGGTGTGCTCTATGTTCTCGCCGATCTTCCTGGACACCCTTAAGGCCACCAAAACCGTAATCAAAGAAAGAGCCGCGGCAGCCAAGGCCGAAAACAGGGCCGGGTTCAGCTCGGTAACGTAATGCCGTTGAGCCTCTATAACGCCATGCAAAATGATGAGAATCAAGGTCAGGGGCAAAAAGGCCCGCAAAATCTGGGCCCGGGGCGAGGGGCCCTCCAGGGGCTGGAGCATGAAAAAGGCCGGGCCGTTCAGGGCCACCAAACCGCAGCCCATAAAAATAAAGGCCGCCGAAGTAGTGGCCGCCATGGGGATGATGTCGCCGCCGTAGAGCAGGGGAGTGCCAAAAATATAGCCGATGGTGCTCACCGCACCCCCGCCCAGCACCAGGATGGCCAAGGCGCCCATCACCTGGGCGGCGGCCCCGCCCCGGCCAGCATACATTAACAATATCTGGGTGGTTCCGGCCAGGGCGAACAAGGAGGCGGTCATGGGGGACATGCGGTTGAGCTCGAACTTGCCCAGCATGCCCTGGGAGGAGAACAGGGCGTCCTCGGGGTTAAATTCCCAGCCGGTGAGCTGGGAGATCACCGCCAGCAGGTTCACCGCTATGCAAACCGCCAGCACCACCGACACCGCCCGGCGGGCCGCGCCCCGCCAGGGACGCCGGGACAGGACCCACAGGTTGGCCCCCATGATCATGAACTGGAAAGCGGTGAGCGAGGCCATGGGGATGTAGCCCTTACCCAGGCTTCCCCAAAACGGATCTTCCAAAATCCAGGCGCCGTACCCGGCCAGGCCCAAAAAGGCGGCAATGGCGCCGCCCCAGGCAGCCGTCCTCGCCCAGGCGGTCGGGAGTGATATTTGAGGGGACTTACTCATCACCTTTTTCTCTATACATATTACGTTATTTTTCCGTCATCATAAGCTTATTAATAGGGATAGCCGCTGGGCACGACCCGCTCCGGCCCCTGGGCGGCTATGTGGCGTTTTCGTAATATTTTTGGGCGAGTGGCCGAATCCAGGGGCGCGGGAGCCCGCCATCTGATATTAAACAGCCCATTCGCAAGTAACTTAGGTACATAGGAGGACGGCTGGATTTTCCGACGAAAATCCGCCGACATGAACATATGAGCAGCATCAAAAAGACGCGGGACGATCTGCGCAACCTGGCTATCGTGGCCCACGTGGACCACGGCAAGACCACCCTGGTGGACGCCATGCTTTGGCAGAGCGGGGTGTTCCGCGACAACGAGCAGGTGGCCGAGCGGGTCATGGACTCCATGGACCTGGAGCGGGAAAAGGGCATCACCATCATGGCCAAGAACACGGTCGTGACCTACCAGGGGGTGAAGCTCAACATCGTGGACACCCCCGGCCACGCCGACTTCGGCGGCGAGGTGGAGCGCACCCTGAACATGGTGGACGGGGTGATGCTTCTGGTGGACGCCTCGGAGGGGCCTCTGCCCCAGACCCGCTTCGTGCTCTCCAAGTCCCTGGAAAAGGGCCTGCCGCTCATCGCGGTGATCAACAAGATCGACCGCCCGGACCGGCGCATCGCCGAGGTGGAGAACGAACTGTACGATCTGCTCATCGACCTGGGGGCCGACGACGAGCAGCTTGAGTTCCCCATCCTCTACACCAACGCCAAGGCGGGCATCGCCCTGAGCAGCCCCGACGGCGAGGGCGAAAACCTCAAGCTGTTGTTCGAGGCCATCCTGGAGTACATCCCCGCCCCCACCTATAAGGAAGACGCCCCGCTCCAGTTCCTGGTGACCAACCTGGACTACTCCGACTACGTGGGGCGAATCGCGGTGGGCAAGGTGGTCAGCGGCACCCTCACCGCCGGGGAGCAGATCACCCTGCTCAAGAAGGGCGAAAACGCCGGGAACTTCAGCCTGAGCCAGGTCTACACCTACCAGGGCCTGCAGCGGCTGCCGGTGGATGAGGTGAAGGCCGGAGACATCGCGGCGGTGGCCGGAGTGGAGGACGCCTTCATCGGCGACACCCTGGCCGATCCCGACGACCCCCGGCCCCTGCCCGCCATCAGCGTGGAGGAGCCCACCATGTCCATGGACTTCTCCCTGAACACCTCGCCCCTGGCCGGACGAGAGGGCAAGCAGGTGACCACCCGCCAGATCAAGGCCCGCCTGGAAAAGGAGACCCTGTACAACGTCTCCATCCGGGTGGAGGCCAAGACCACCACCGACGCCTTCAAGGTGAGCGCCCGCGGCGAGTTGCAATTGGCGGTGCTGGTGGAGACCATGCGCCGCGAGGGCTTCGAGATGTCGTTGTCCAAGCCCCAGATCATCACCAAGGTGGTGGACGGGGTGGTAACCGAGCCTTTGGAGCTGGCCGTGGTGGACGTGCCCGACGAGTACGTAGGCGTGGTCACCGAGAAGCTTTCGGCCCGCCGCGGCAAGATGAGCAAGATGCTCAACAACGGCAAGGGCCGGGTGCGCCTGGAGTTCGAGATCCCCACCAGGGGGCTCATCGGCTACCGCTCCCAGTTCCTCACCGACACTCGCGGCACCGGCATCCTCACCACCCTGGTGATCGGCCACGTGCGCTTCACCGGGGAGATTCCCGGCCGCACCAACGGCTCCCTGGTCAGCGACCGCATGGGCAAGGCGGTGGCCTACGCCATCTTCCACCTTCAGCCCCGGGGCTCCATCTTCGTGGAGCCGGGAGACCCCTCCTACCCCGGACTGATCGTGGGCCAAAACTCGCGCCCGGTGGACATCGCGGTGAACATCACCAAGGAAAAGAAGCTCACCAACATCCGGGCCTCGGCCAGCGACGAGGCCCTGCGCCTCATCCCGCCCCGGCGCTTCACCCTGGAGCAGGCCATGGACTACATCAACGACGACGAGTTGGTGGAAGTGACCCCCAAGTCCATCCGCCTGCGCAAGAAGGGCGAGCTGAAGCTGAGCGGCGCTCGCAAGAATTTGTAAGCCGGCTTCGCCGATAAGTTAAAAGACTCGGGCTCCCGGTGGTGCACGCCACGGGAGCCCGAGCCTTTTCAAAGGCATCGCCCTTGCCAATGAGGCGCTTGGGACATTAGGTTGTAACTAACCGCATCTATTGGAGAGGGGGCTCTCATGAAAAAGATCGTCATGCTCTTGCTGCTTGGCACCGCTCTGTTGGCCGCCGGGAGCGCCCAGGCCTACACCGTCTACAACGAATCGGATCACACCGCCTGCCTCGCCGAGAGTTTCAACTTAGGCAGCTGCCTTGTGAAGGTGTCCAAGCACAGCACCCACAATAGCAAGCACGACGTCGGCCTGGACGGAGTTGCCGTGGGTTGGAAAGACAGGTACGGCAATTGCCACTGGAGCCACAAGTTCAACATTCCCAAGGGGGGATACATAAAAATCCACAACTATGAGGTCAAGGTCTATAACCAAAACGACGCACGCCAAAGGAGCTTGCTCATAGACACATATAATTGCTATTGAGCCCGACTGTTTTGAGCGCCCAGCCGCTCATCCAGCACAAGAAAGAAAAAAGCATGAAAAAAATGCTGCTTGCCTTGCTTGCCATTTCCCTGCTGCTGACCGCCGCACCGGCCCAGGCCTACACCGTCTACAACCACGTTGACTCACAGATCTGCATCATCGACGCCGGATACTCGCAATTCTGCGCCATACCCGTGTCCGCCGGGGGCACCTATTACAGCCAAAAGGGCGATGTCTGGCAAGACGTCTGGGTGGGCTGGGACGGCAAGCCGGGCACCTGCTACCTGAGCGAGAGAATTTTCGCCATACCCCAACTGGGTTCGGCCAAGGTCTACCAGGACAAGGTGGAAACCTACGGCCAGGACGGCGCGCTCAAGGAGACCGTGGGCATCAAGCCCCGCGTCTGCGCCAGCCGCAAGGGCAAATAGAGCCCGCCGCCGCCTGGCCGTGTCGGAAGAAAAAGCCGGGCTCCCGAGAAGTCACCTCGGGAGCCCGCGCCATTTTTAAGGATGAAAGCGCCACCCGTGTTTTTGCGTGAGCATCTCCTGACGCGCAGAAATTGCTTCGTCGCTGCGCTCCTCGCAACGACAAAAAGACAGTTTATAAACAGACGCGAAATGTAGGGGCGGGGTTTATCCCCGCCCTCCCCGCATCCGCATAATAGCCGTACAGAGTAAAAAACGACCGGCCCCCAAATTGAGAGCCGGTCGTGATGGTTTCGTTTGGTGGGTTGTTGGGTTTCGCTTCGCTCTACCCAACCTACGCTATCTTCGGATTTTCTCGCCTGTCGACCAACGCCCCGGCACAGCCAGGCAGCGGCAGGCAAGGCGACAACAAGCGACAAACGGAGCTGTAGCTTGGCCTACAGCGAGTTTGGAGCGACGTCGGCAACGCCGCATCCCGCTGTCTGGCGAAGCCGCCCGTTAATCAAACGCCATACCCACCTTCCACTCCTTCCAAACATTCCCCACCAAATCCTCGCCCGGGGTCAGCACCTTCTTGCCGGGCCGCCAGCCGCTGGGGGTGGCCTGGGTTCCCTTGCTCTCGCGCACCAGCTGGAAGGCGGCGATCTGGCGCAGGCTCTCGGCCACGTTGCGCCCCACCGGCGGGGTCAGCACCTCGAAGCCCTGGATGACCCCGTCGGGGTCGATGATGAAGCGTCCCCGCACGTCCACCCCGCCGTCGGCGTCGTAGACCCCGAAGACCTGGCCCACCTTGCCGCCGCCGTCGGAGAGCATGGGGAAGGGGACGGTGCCGCTGGTGACCATCTTGGACAGCTCGTGGTCCACCCACATCTTGTGCACAAAGGCGGAGTCGACGCTCATGGAGAGCACCTCCACGCCCAGCTTGGCAAACTCGGGGTATTTCTCGGCGACCGCCGAGATTTCGGTGGCTCAGACGAAGGTGAAATCGCCTGGGTAGAAGCACAGCACCACCCACTTGCCCAGGTACTCGGAAAGCTGCACCGAGGCGAACTTGCCCTGGTAATAACAAGGGGCCGTGAAATCAGGAGCCTTTTTACCGACCTGTACCATGGGTTTCATCTCCTGTTTGGCTGGGGTCGTCTTTTCCCCACTGTCGGCTGAGGGCGCTTCTCCCACCACCCCGCCGGTGGGACGGGCGCACCCGACCTTTTGTTCTTTGGGCATTTGGACCTCCTTTGGGAAGACCCTGCAGTATAGTTGTTTTCAATATAGACACAATTAGTCTATCGTCATTGGCGATCGCCGGTCAAACACCCCAGCGCCGGTAGGCCTTTGTGCCCTCTGGCCCCGCGGGGCCGCCTCTGTTACCCTGAGGCCAAACCCTACCAAGGAGACTCCATGACCCGCGCCCTGTTGGTCATAGACGTGCAGATGGAATACTTCAGCGGCGCCCTGCCGGTGAGCTACCCCGCCGGGAGCCTGGAGCTCATCCTGGCGGCCATGGACGCGGCCATGGAGCACCTGGTGCCGGTGGCGGTGATCCAGCACGCGGGGGCCTCGCCCCAGGCCCCGCTGTTCGCCCCGGGCGGCCCCGGCTGGCCTTTGCACCCCGAGGTGGCCCAGCGGCCCCGGGACATCCTCATCCCCAAGCAACTGCCCGGCTCCTTCACCGGCACCGAGCTGGGCCCCTGGCTGGCCGAGTTGGGCGCGGACACGGTGGCCATCTGCGGCTACATGACCCAGATGTGCTGCGACACCACCTCCCGCCAGGCCTTTCACCAGGGCTTGAATGTGGAATTTCTCTCCGACGCCACCGGCACCCTGGATATGGCCAACAGCGTGGGCCAAGTAAGCGCCGAACAGTTGCACCAGGCCATCCTGGTCACCCAGGCGGCCCGCTTCGCCACCGTGCTCACCACCCAAGAATGGATCAACTCTCTGGCCGCCTAAGGGGTCCAGGGGTCGGGAGAACAGACAACTTGCTTTACATCTTGGTGACAATCGCCGTCCTGGCCGGACTGGCCGCCGGGCTGGGCTGGTGGGGTGCCATGCGCTTCGCCCGCCAGGGCCGCGAGGCCCAGGCCACCCTGGAGCGAGTGGCCGAGGCCCGCAGTTGGCAAGCCGGCGACCTGGAGGCCCTGCCCCAGCCGGTGGCCCGCTACCTGGGCCAGGCCCTGCCCGTGGCCGGGGGACCGCTGCGCATGGCCCGGGCCAAGATGAGCGGGCAGATTCGCCGGCAACCCGAGGGCCCCTGGCAAAACTGGAGCGGCCGCCAGATATGGTGTCTGCATCCCCCGGCCTTCGTGTGGTCGGCCCGCATGGCCGCCAAGCCCCTCATGCCGGTGTACGTGCGTGATGGGCTCATCAAGGGCCAGGGCGGCCTGCTGGTGCGGCTGTGGGGCTGGCTGACCCTGGTGCGAGCCACCGCCTCTCCCGAGCTGGACCTGGGCTCGGAGCAGCGCTGGCTGGCCGAGGCCCCCATGTTCCCCCCGGCCCTGCTGCCCGGCCCGGAGCTGGCCTGGCGCGGCGAGGAGGACGGCGCGGCCACGGCGACCCTCACCGTGGGCGGGCGCAAGGTGGAGGCTCGCTTCAGCTTCGACGGCCAGGGCCTACCCGCCGCCTGCCGCATCGAGCAGCGCCCCCGCCAGCAGCCGGACGGATCCTTCGTCCCCACCCCCTGGCTGGCCCGCTACGGCCAGTGGAAGACCCAGGGCGGGATGCTGCTGCCCACCACCTGCGAGGCGGCCTGGCTTTTGGACCAGGGCGAATTTTGCTACGTGCGCCTGCACATCGACCAGGCCGACTTTTTTTAGGGCGTTGGCCAAGGAGTTGTTGGGCTTGGCTTTGCTCAACCCAACCTACGCTGTCTCAGGAAATCTTGAATCGTGTGGGTCGGGTTGAGGGCAGAGCCCTAAGGCCCACGCATCATTCATCCCGAGCTTTTTTAAACAATAGCGATTTGTCATTGCGAGGCCGGGCAGCGGCAAGCGCCCGTTGGAACCGGGCCGTCCGGCCTGCCCGGCCGTGGCAATCTTCCCTTTCCCTCGTCATGCCCTCGCTAGCCAGACACGGCCCAACCGCCCGCCATGCCCTGGACCCTTCCCGCCTGGGGGAAAACGAAGTTCGCCACGTCGCATCTCTTCCGAGATGCTCCTCGCGATGACATCTATTGCCATATTGGAAAAGGTGCGAATCACCGTCGCCCGCCACAGGCGCAGCCCCGGTCGCCGGAAAACCTGGCGCACCACGGCCTGGTTGTAGTAAATTTGTCGCGCGGTTATTTAAGCAAAAGGAGGTCCCGTGTCGCGTACCCGGCTGTATCTACCCTTCATCATGCTCGTCCTGCTGCTGGCCGCTTGCCCGGCCATGGCCCAGTCCGACTCCGGGATCATCTCCGGCAAGGTGGTGGACCGCTACGGCGCGCCCTTGAAAAAGGCCTCGGTGCGGGCCTCCAATCTGGACGACGGGCTGGTGGTGGAGTCGCTCACCGACGAAAAAGGCTTCTTCCGCATGGACAAGATGAGTGCGGGCACCTACGAGGTGCAGGTCAGCCTGGGGCCGCATGGCATTAACAAGAAAAAGGTGAAGCTGCCGGGAGGCCAGTCGGTCAAGGTGGACTTCGTCTTCGACGTGCGCGAACCCCGCGCCGTGGACCCCAACTATCGGGCCTCCCCGCCTTCCCTGATCTAAAATCAGCCATCCAAAACGAGACCGCCGGAAGGGACTCCCCTCCGGCGGTCTTTTGTACCTAAGCCAGCGAGGCCGGCTACCGGCACAGCCAGGGAGTGCCAGGCAAGGCGTTCGGCAAGCGAATGCCGGAGGTGTGGCAAACGCCACATCGAGGCTTGAGCGCCGCCGACAACGCAGCATGGCGCTTCCTGGCGAAGCCGCCTACCATACGCCGAGGTCTAAGCGATGCCGCCAATGCCGCATAGCGCCGCCCGGTGAAGCCAAGCACCGGCACAGCCAGGCGCCGGCAGACAAGGCGTCTGGCCAGCGAGGGACGCAGGGGTAGTAGACCTACCCCGAGGACCGAGCGCAGCCAACAACGCAGTATGCCGGTGGCTGGCGAAGCCGGGCCAATTATTTGCTCGTGTCGACCAGCGGCCGTATCTTCGTCACCTCGAACACTATCCCAGCCTTGATACCGGCGGCGGCGGCTTCGCCCGCCCCGGCGGCCACGGCCTTTTTCACCTTGGCCAGCACCTCGCCCTCGCGGTCGATCTGCTTGCACTCCAGGTACAGCCGCCATCCAGGGGTGGTGAAGCCCACCGGGGCCTCCTTCACGGTGAAGAACACCGCGTAGGGGTTGGCCTCCAGGTTGGCCAGGGAGCGGTTTTCCATCATGCCCATGATGAGCTGGCCTTCCACGTTCAAACGGGGGCTGCCGAAATAGGCCGCGTTGGGTTTGCCGTCGGCGTCGGCCGTGGCCAGCACGCCCACTCGGCCGGGCTGGTTTATGGTGTTTACGAATTCTTCGTCAAAGTTGGACATAACCGTTCTCCGTAAGGGGTTCTTGCCGCGGCCATGTAATGCCGCTTTAATCTATATTGTGCCACGATAGGCACTTTGTCTGTAGCCACGGCTACACGATCCGCCTTTGCTCTGATATGCTGGCTGAATGCCGCCTCGAACCAACATAGATTTGTCGCCCCTGCTGGTGGTGCTGGTGCGCCCCCGCTTCCCGGAAAACATCGGGGCCGCCGCCCGGGTGGTGGCCAACATGGGCCTGGGAGGTCTCAGGGTGGTGGAGCCGGAGCGGGCCTGGGAAGAGCCCATGAACCGCCTGGCCAGCACCTGCGGCCGCCAGGTTCTCAAGACCATGGAGCAGTTCGAGAGCCTGGAAGAGGCCCTGGCCGACACGGTGGGCGCGGCGGCCACCACCGCCCGCACCGGGTACAAGCGCGGCGAGCTGCTGACCCCCCGCCGGGCCGCGCCGGAGCTGTTGGCCTGGGCGCGGGGAGGCCGGGTGGCCATGGTGTTCGGCCCCGAGGACCGGGGGCTCACCACCGCCCAACTGGACCGCTGCCAGCTCAGCGTGTGCATACCCACCGACCAAGCCTCCAGCCTCAACCTGGCCCAGGCGGTCATGGTGATGGCCTACGAGATGCGCGTGGCCGCCCTGGAGCGGGAGACCACCCCGGCCGCCGGGCCCACCCCGGCCAGCCACGGCGAGATCATGGGGCTGCACCGTCATTTCCTGGACGGCCTGGTGGCCATCGGCACCATCAAGCCCGACAACCCCGAGCACTTCTACCGGCCCATCAAGAACCTAATCGAGCGGGGCCGCCCCAGCTCCCGGGAGGTCCGGGCCATGCGGGGCATCGCCCGCCAGATGCTTTGGGTGGCCGGGCAAGTCCCGGAAAAGCCCAAAAAAGAAAAGTAGGCCGCCCACCTAGGGTCGCTGGTGCACCTCCACGGTGAGGTGGGAGATCTGGTCAAAGGCGGCCAGCTTGTCGCGGTACACCGCGTTGGGCTGAGGGTCTCCGCTGACGATGGACACGATGGCCCCCAGATGGCCGGGGCCCAGGCGCCAGAGATGCAGGTCGCTCACCCGGTCGCCGCCGTCCTCCAGGGTTTGGCGGATGCGCTGCTCCAGATCGGGCGACAGGTTCATGTCCAAGAGCACCCGGCCCGTGTCGCGCAACAGTCCCCAGGACCAGCGGGCGATGACCACCGCGCCCACAATGCCCATCATCGGGTCCAGCCACACCCAACCCCAGAACATGCCCGCGCTCAGGGCCACGATGGCCAGCACCGAGGTGAGGGCGTCGGCCACCACGTGCATGTAGGCGCTTTTCAGGTTGTGGTCGGTATCGTGGGAATGGTCGTGGCCGTGGTCGTGCTCGTCGTGGTGATCGTGGCTGTGCCCGTGATCGTGGTGGCCCTCCTTGAGCATCAGGGCGCTGACCAGGTTCACCACCAGGCCGATCACCGCCACCCATATGGCCTGGTTGAAGGCGATGGTCACCGGGCTGACCAAGCGCAGCACCGACTCGTAGGCCATGAACACCGCTATGAAGCCCAGCAGCAGGGCGCTGGCGAATCCGGCCAGCTCGCCCACCTTGCCGGTGCCGAAACAAAAACGGGGGTCGGCGGCGTGACGCCGGGCCACGAGATAGCCCAGGGCGGTGATGGAAAGGGCGGCGGCGTGGCTGGCCATGTGCCAGCCGTCGGCCAAAAGGGCCATGGAGCCGAAGATGATCCCCCCGGTCACCTCGATGACCATCATCACTGCTGTAAGGGCGATCACCAGATGGGTGCGGCGCTCGTGGCGGGCCTGGGACGCGCCCAGGAAATCGTGCCCGTGGGCGTAAGGCTTGAGTTCTTCCGAAGTCAATGGTCGTCCTCTACTTGCTGAACTTGTTGAAGATATCCACCACCTGGCCGATGACGTCGCTCTCGTGGTCCTGGGTCTTGATGGCCGTGGCCACGCAGCCCTTGAGATGGTCTTCCAGGATCACCGCGCCCAGGGAGCGCAGAGCCCCGGAGGCGGCGGCCACCTGCTTGAGCACCTGCATGCAGTCCCGGTCCTGTTCCACCATCTTCTTCAGCCCGCGCACCTGGCCCTCGATCCGGTTGATCCGGGCGACCAGTTTGGCATGGTCATCACCGCAAAGCGCCATTTCGGCCTCCTCTGAATATACTTATAGTATGTATGTGTATATATGGCGGCTCCCGGCTTTGTCAAGCTGCGGCGGCGGGTCGGCGCGGGTTCAACGAGGGGAAAGCGAAGTTCGCCACGTCGCATCCCTTGCCGGGATGCTCCTCGCGATGACGGCTATGGCTGGATGATAAGAAATCGCCGGGATTCGCGGGGATCAACCCAAGCTAATCGCCTGCATCTCAGAATCACTTGGCCTGGGGCAGGGCTTCTATCTGGGGCTCCGGGGGCTTCCATATGACCACCCGGTTTCTGCCGCCCCCTTTGGCCTCGTAAAGCGCTTGATCGCTGCGCTCCAAAATGCTGCCCGGCGAATCGTCTTCAGCAATCCGCTCGGAGACCCCGAAACTGGCGGTTACGGAGAAAGCGCGGCCATTGGAATCGAAAGCAAGGCCCTCGATGGCGATGCGTATTCTTTCGGCAAAGGCATGGGCTCCCTTGGCATCCGTCTGGGGAAGCACAAAGCAAAACTCCTCGCCACCGTAGCGGGCGAGAATGTCTTCGGTGCGTAGTGCGCGCCGGCAGACATCCGCCACCGCCACCAGGACCTTGTCGCCGACACTGTGGCCATGGGTGTCGTTCACCCGCTTGAAGTGATCCAGGTCCATCTGGAACTCCACGTTGGCCAGCAGGTCGAACTGCCTCCGATTATTGATGCCGGTGAGGGCATCCAGCGCCGAAAGCCTTTCTACTTCCCTATAGAGCAAGGAGTTTTCAAAAGCGATGGAGGCTTCGTTGGCTATGGCTTGGGCCAACCTGGCGGCGGTGGGAGTGAACGCGTCGGCTTGACGGCTTTCCAGGATGAGGCAGCCGACCACCCGGCCGGGAGCGAAAAGATGCACCACCATCAAGGTTTCGCTATCGGGGTGGACGCCCCACGGCTTGGCCTGGGGATCGTTTTGGGCGTTGGGGATGATGATGGGCCGAGCGGACGGGCGGGCCCCGTTTGGGGAAAGGGACGGCGTGCACACCGTCGCACCGTCTCCGCCTTTATCGGACCCCTGCGCCTGGCCGCACGGAGCCAGAACTCCGCCCTTAAACAGATACACCGCGCTATGGTCGTGGGGAACAAGCTGCATCAAAATAGATTTAAGTTGCGAGGCGATTTCATCGATATCCAACTTGGAGGTGAATGCCTCCAGGGATTGGCGCAAGAGGTCGGCTTCTTTGCGGGCAAGGTGCTCGGCCTTCACCGCGCGTTCCAACTCCTGGTTTTTGTAGTAAAGCTCGCGGCTCTTCTCCTCGATGATCATTTCCGCCTGTTTTCTGGCGAGCCGCTCCCGCTCGAGTCTTCTTTGCAATAGCTCGACCTTATCGTCCATTATCAGGTCTGCTTCGGTGTAATGAAGAACTTCGTCGTCGGAGGGTCAGAGGCTATGGTCTCGCTGCGCACCTCCAGCGACTCTCCGTAATGATCTATGCAGGCGAGTATCAGCCCCTCGGCCAGGGGAGCCAAATGGCGTTTGGATTCATAGGTCATGGTCATCGATCCCGGTTCCGGCACCTCGCAGGTGAAGGTGGGCAACTCGGCGTCCGGGTACAGCTTGCGCACTTCCACGTGGACGTACCCATCCACATGGGGAAGGAATTCCAAACTGGAGTTGATCCCCTCGAAGAATTCGGGGAAGGAAGCTAAAAAACGTTTGAACAGATGCCGGCCGAATGTTTTGAGCAGATCTGGAACCGAGGTGCCGGTCATGCCGGAAAGGTTGGTCACCAGGGTGACCATTTCCTGGGGATCGTAATTGCCCACGGAGGTGTAAATCCCTCCCGAGGGCAGATCGGACATCTCTAGTAGGCGCTCGGTTGTTTCTGGGGATAGTTTTTCATCAACCAGTTCCATGAACTCGGTAAACACCATGCCTTTCATGGGCAGGCCCTCCTCTATGGCATGCAGGTTTACTTGAGCCACCATCGCCCCGGAGTTGGTCAAGGGCGACGGACTTGCAATTAAAATCACCGGTTATATGTAGATATATTATTCTCCTCTCCTCCTCCGGCGGTCAATCTCGCATTTGGCGCTAATCGGCGTATTTTTAGGCTTCGCCGCGCTCAATCCTGCTTATATCATACTAAAAATAGCTTATTTTAGGTGACAACGCGGCCCAAATCCCAACAATCCGCAGTGAAAATTCCAGCCGATAGCGATTTGTCGTTGCGAGGCCGGGCAGAGGCAAGCGCCCGGCGAGGCAAGGTGGACCGGTCTGCCCGGCCGTGGCAATCTTCCGCTTCCTTTGTCATGCCTTTGTTAATAGGACTAGGCCAAACCATCCGCCATGCCCCAAGCCACCCCGCCTGGGGGAAATCGAAGATCGCCACGTCGCATCCCTTCCGGGATGCTCCTCGCGATGACGGCTATGACTTGAAGGGAAATGCCGGAGAGGCCGGACCGGGCGGCAGCGCCTAGGCAAGACAGAGATTGCTTCGTCGCTGCGCTCCTCGCAACGACAAGCCGCAGGGCGGGGGTAAACCCCGCCCCTACGTAAAGAATCTTTTCCGGGTGTAGGGGCGGGGTTTACCCCCGCCCTCTCTTCTCCCCTCCCCCTTGCCCCGCCCATCCGCCCTGTCCCACAATCTATAAACAGGGAGGAGGGGCGCGCCGCACCCGCCGCACCCCCCCAAAAAACCGTTTCGTAAGCCTGGCCGGGGGGTTGACATACCCCAGGCGATGCTTACCTTATGGTAGGTTTTCAACAAATCCCTTTAAATAAGAGGTTGTATATAAATGCGATTCGATAAATTCACTTTGAAGAGTCAGGAAATCCTCCAGGGGGCCATGTCCCTGGCCGACAAGCGGGGCAACCCTCAGATCGAGCCGGTGCACCTTTTGGCCGTGCTTTTGGAGGTAAGCGAGGAGATCGCCCGGCCGGTGCTGGGCAAGGTGGGGGCCAACGTCAACGCCCTGTTGGCCGAGGTGACCCAGGCGCTGGAAAAGCTGCCCCAGGCCAGCGGGGCCACCGCCCAGGCCCATTTGTCATCGGACGCCACCCAGGTGCTCAATCAGGCCCAGACCATCGCCGAGAAGATGCACGACGAGTACGTGTCCGTGGAGCACATCCTGGTGGCGCTCACCGACTCGGACACCCCGGCGGGCAAGATTCTCAAGGGCCAAGGCGTCACCACGGACGGCATCCTGAGCGTGCTCAAGGACATCCGGGGCTCCCAGACCGTGACCGACCAGAACCCCGAGGACAAGTACGAGGCGCTCAAGCGCTTCGCCCGGGACCTCACCGAGCTGGCCGCCAAGGGCAAGCTGGACCCGGTGATCGGCCGCGACGAGGAGATCCGCCGGGTCATCCAGATTCTGAGCCGCCGCACCAAGAACAACCCGGTGCTGATCGGCGAGCCCGGCGTGGGCAAGACCGCCATCGTGGAGGGCCTGGCCTCGCGCATCGTGGCCGGGGACGTGCCCGAAGGGCTCAAGGACAAGAAGATCGTCAGCCTGGACATGGGATCGCTCATCGCCGGGGCCAAGTATCGCGGCGAGTTCGAGGACCGGCTCAAGGCGGTGCTCAAAGCCGTGGAAGAGGCCGCCGGGACCATCATCCTGTTCATCGACGAGATGCACACCCTGGTGGGCGCGGGCAAGGCCGAGGGGGCCATGGACGCGGGCAACATGCTAAAGCCCGCCTTGGCCCGCGGCGAGCTACGCTGCGTGGGGGCCACCACCATCAAGGAGTACCGTCAGAACATCGAGAAGGACGCCGCCCTGGAGCGGCGCTTCGCCCCGGTGCAGGTGGGCGAGCCCAGCGTGGAGGACACCATCGCCATCCTGCGCGGGCTCAAGGAAAAGTACGAGGTTCACCACGGGGTGCGCATCAAGGACAGCGCCCTGGTGGCCGCCGCCACCCTGAGCGACCGCTACATTACCGACCGCTTCTTGCCGGACAAGGCCATCGACCTGATCGACGAGGCGGGCAGCAAGCTCAGGATCGACATCGACTCCCTGCCCGAGGAGCTGGACGTGCTGGAACGGCGCATCACCCAGCTCACCGTGGAGGTGGAAGCGCTCAAGAAGGAGACCGACGACGGCTCCAAGCGCCGCCTGGAAAACGTGCGCAAGGAATTGGCCGACCTCAAGGAGCAGCGCGACGCCCTGCGCGCCCAGTGGCAGGAGGACAAGGACATCATCGAAGGGGTGCGCCAGGCCAAGGAAAAGATAGAGCAGTTAAACGCCGAAATGGCTAGGGCAGAGCGCAACAGCGACTACAACCGGGTAGCCGAGATTCGCTACGGCCTGCTTCCCCAGCAGGAAAAGGAGATGGCCGAGGCTCAGCAGCGCCTAGAGGACAAGGGCGCCATGGTCAAGGAGGAGGTGGACAGCGAGGACGTGGCCGAGGTGGTCAGCCGCTGGACCAACATCCCGGTGGCCAAGCTGGTGGAGGGCGAGCGCGAGAAGCTTCTGCAAATGGAGGAGCGCATCGCCCAGCGCATCATCGGCCAGACCGAGGCGGTGATCGCCGTGGCCAACGCGGTGCGCCGCTCCCGCTCCGGCCTGCAAGACCCCAACCGGCCCATCGGCAGCTTCATCTTCATGGGCCCCACGGGCGTGGGCAAGACCGAGTTGGCCCGGGCCCTGGCCGAGTTCCTGTTCGACGACGAGCAGGCCATGGTGCGCCTGGACATGAGCGAGTTCATGGAAAAACACGCGGTGAGCCGCCTGATCGGTGCGCCTCCGGGCTACGTGGGCTACGAGGAGGGCGGCTACCTCACCGAGGCGGTGCGCCGCAAGCCCTACAGCGTGGTGCTGTTCGACGAGATCGAGAAGGCCCACCCCGACGTGTTCAACGCCCTGTTGCAGATCCTGGACGACGGGCGGCTGACCGACGGCCAGGGCCGGACGGTGGACTTCACCAACGCCCTGATCATCATGACCAGCAACATCGGCTCCAACTACATCCAGGACCTGAGCGGCGAGGGCCAGCGCGAGCAGATGGAAGAGGCGGTGATGACCGCCCTGCGCTCTCACTTCAAGCCCGAGTTCCTCAACCGGGTGGACAACGTGGTGATCTTCCACGCGCTCACCCTGGAGCAGATCAAGAGCATAGTGGGCATCCAGATGAAGCGCATCAACAAGCTCTTGACCCAGCGGGGCATCGCCCTGGAGATCAGCGACGCGGCCCAGGGCCATTTGGCCCAGGTGGGGTTCGACCCGGTCTACGGCGCGCGGCCGCTGAAGCGGGCCTTGCAGACCCAGGTCATGGACCCGCTGGCGGTGAAGCTGCTGGACGGCTCCTTCGGCGACGGCGACACCATCGTGGCGGACGTGGAAGAGGGCAAGGTGGTGTTCAGTAAGAAGTAGGTTTAGGAGAAAGCGCTAAGCTAGATAATAAGCCGCCCGGCTCCGTTAGGGGCCGGGCGGCTTGTCGTCTAGAGGGACAAATTGTGCAAGACGAACTGGGGACGTTGCCTATGCAGGGCAACCTGTGCTTTAATCCGGTTTACCTTGCAAAAACTATTTAATTGTCAGCCAACACAAAAGGCTATTCACGGGAGAGACGATGAGCCCAAAGAACTTACTTGCTAGATTATTTAAAAAACAGCTGGTGGTGAATGTATTATGCTTTAGGTGCGCTAATATTTTCGCCCATAAACTTAAACACAAGCTGACATGTCCGCACTGTAGCTATTCTGTCGATACAGAAGACTATATCCGGATTTATTATTACGCAAAGAATGCCATATACTTTGGACATATTTACAAAAAAGCCTATCAGGACCAAAAGAAAAAACAAGGTAAAATTACATCGAAATATCATATTCCTGATGTCGACCAAGCTGCTATTTGGCTTGGCATGGCTTTATTGTCTGGTATTATTGGCAATATAGGAACAGATGTTGCGAAGAAAGTTTTTAAGATAATTGCAAGGAGAGTAAAGGATAAAAATGGTAGCTTGCCGGAAAATATAGGAACGTCCGAACCAGAAATAAATATTTTAGTGGAAAACTTATTATTATATGTTGGCCAATTTAACGGGGTGGACAAAGAGGTTCGTGAAACCATAATAGAAGAAATGATCGTACACAAACTTAACAACAAAAGGAAAGACAACGACAAACTTTATGTTAAAGCTAGATCGGAAAAAGAAGCTTTAAAGGTCATAAATAAGATTGCGATTGAAACCATAAAAATCCACAAAAAGTACGGGAAAGAAGCAGAGCAGGAAGTAAATAAAGACTTGGTTCCACCACCCAAGGATACCTTTAGTGGCTTCTGGGATAAAATAGATTTTAATAATAGTGAGTAACGCAATGTGAGGAGCAATTATTTAACCGCTGCCCATGTAGCGGTGCGCCTTATTTTGTGTGGCGTAGTGATCTTCGCTTCATATTCCCAACCTCTCCCACCGCCGCTCCTCGCAATGACGGCTATTGGCTAGAATAAGACGGCCCGAACCACCCGGCTCTTGATTCCCCCCTCCAGCAATAGCCGTCATCGCGAGGAGCATCTTTTAAAGGTTGCGACGTGGTGATCTTCGACTTCCCCCAGGCGGGAGCGCTTGTGGCCTGGAAGGCGGTTTGGCCTGGTCTCTTCAAAAAAGGCATGACGAGGGAAACGGAAGATTGCCACGGCCGGGCAGGCCTATCCGCCTTGTCCCTCCGCACGCTTGCCGCTGCCCGGCCTCGCAATGACGACTATTTTTTGATGTCAGTTGACCAGGACGGCTTACGCGGGTTAGTAAGCTCTCGGGGGGATCATGAACCGGCAATATTACGTCTACATCGTGACCAACCAGGGCAACGAGGTGCTCTACACCGGAGTGACCAACGATCTGGCTCGCCGCATCTGGGAGCACAAGAACGGCGTGGCCGAAGGATTCACCAGCCGCTATAACGCGGGACGCCTGGTCTTCTATGAAGTGTTCGACGACCCCGAGGCGGCCATTGCCCGCGAGAAGCAACTTAAGAAGGGGCCACGAAAAAGGAAAGTCGAGTTGATAGAGGCCATGAATCCCGGCTGGCAGGACCTTAGCGAGGATTTGTTCGGTTGGGAATAAGTGGGCAGGGCCGACCTAATTCATCCAGCAATAGCCGTCATCACGAGGAGCATCTCGCAAGAGATGCGACGTGGCGAACTTCGCTTTCCCCCAGGCGGAATGGGTTGTGGCGTGGCGGGCGGTTTGGCCGTGTCTTCTCAACCTAGGCATGACGATGGGAAAAGGAAGTTTGCCACGGCCGGGCAGACCGGGCGGCCCTGTCCCTCCGCACGCCGGCCTCTGCCCGGCCTCGCAATGACAACTATTGGCTAGAAGGCGAGTGGCCCGAACCGCGCAACTCTTTATCCCTCTGCCCACCGGTAATAGGAACTTGTTGGGTTTCGGGCTGCGCCCTCTACCCAACCTACACAACGCTAGACTCCTCCCGGCAACGGCCCTCCCGGTCCGGCCAAGGCACTAAACCCCACTTGCAATACGGGTATTGTAGTTTTATTTTAGGGTGGGCCTGCCGGTTGCCCGCTGGGGGTCCGGCGGGCCAATCATTTTTGGAGAGGGGAGATCATGAAAAGCCTGCTCATCATTTCCTTGTGTGTGGCCGTTCTGCTGACCGCCGCCTCGGCCCACGCCTTTGCCGTGTACAACCACGTGGACGCCACGGTGGATATTACCAAGGATTGGCGCATGGGCGTCCCCTTGTTCGAGGTGGGGGCCAACGGGACCTACAACGGGAAGCACGGCGCGGGCCTAGACAGCGTGTACGTATGGTGGGCCGCCGACAAATTCACCTGCTACGGCAGCGACAACTTCAGCATCCCCAAGGGGGGCTTCGCCCGCATCTACAAGAGCGAGGTGAAGATATACGACCACCAAAACAAGCACCTGCGCTCGGCGGGGGTGGGCAAGGCGCCCTGCGACTGATCGCCCCCAAGGCTTGCCTCGGGAGGCGCTTTATGCTTCATTAGGGGCCGTGTATAGTGGACCGGTGGCTTTGGCCCCTCGGTCCAGTTCGACCAGAGCCCGCCACCACAACCGGGAGATAACCAAATGAAGCGTTTGTTTATTGCCGCCCTGATCCTGTGCCTGTCCAGCGTGTTCGTCGCCGGATGCTACACCTCCGGCAAAATCGCCGGGGACACGGTCAAGGGCGTGCAGGACGGAGCCAAGGACCTGAAGAAGGGCTACGAGGACGGCAAGAAAAACTAGGGCCGCTCTGCGGCGGTCCGGGACCAGCCTCCCGGACCGCCCGCCCAAGCCGTAAAGGCTTCGCCGCTGTTTACCTGAACCGCCGTTCCCGGCTGCCGAATTACCAATATTAATCAAGCAAGTTGCCGCGCATCCGTGGCCGTAGCCTGCCTTGGCGGCGGGCCCGGCACCAGAACAGTTTGACCGCACAATCTAATAACCTTTACTATATTTAACATATAGGATATATGGGTTCCGTCTTTTGACACCACCAATACTTAGAGAGGCGCCGATGAAACATTTTGGGATTATTTTCCTGGCCTTGGCGTTTTGCCTGGCTCTGGCGCCCCTGGGGGCTCTGGCGGCTAACCAGCTTCCCAGTTGTGCGGACCTGGAGGAGATGGCCAACACCCTGGACCAAGCCGCCGAGGCCCTGGCCAAAGTAGGCAACATCGAGCGGGGCAGCGAACTGGACAAAAACCTGGGCCAACTGATCAACGCCCTGGCCGACGTGGCCAACACCGAGCGCAACCAGGAGATGGCCAACGCGGTGAATCTCATGGGCGACTCCTGGAAAAAGGACGACTGGGAGCCCATGAAAGAAGGCCTGGACAATGTGATCGCCGTTTTGGACAAGCTGATAAAGCGCGACTGCCACTGAGCCCCCGGCGGGGCGGTGGGGCGCACCCCACCGCCCCGCAAGCACCAACGCCCGGCGTCCTCCTCTGGCCTTGGCTCCACGGCAATGCTATGCTGAGGCATCACCCAATATCCACAGGCCACCCCCAGAAGGAGCCGAGCATGGGCATCGTCGTTGACCACGAAAAATGCAACAAAGACACGCTTTGCGCCCTGGATTGCCCCATAGGCATCATCACCATGGACGGCCCGGACGGCTTTCCCGCCCCGGTGGAGGGCTTTGAGGAGCTGTGCATAAACTGCGGCCATTGCGTGGCCGTGTGTCCCCACGAGGCCCTGAGCCAGGGCGGCATCACCCCCCGCCAGTGCCTGCCCCTGGAGGCTCCGGGCCTTAGCCCCGAGCAGCTGGCCCAGTTCTTCAAGGGCCGCCGCTCCATCCGCCGCTACAAGGACCAGCCCCTGGAGCAGAGCACCATCACCCGCCTTTTGGACATGGCCCGCTACGCCCCCAGCGGCCACAACGTGCAGCCGGTGAAGTGGCTGGTGATCTCGGGCCGCGACAAGCTGCTGCCCCTGGCGGGCATCGTGGCCGACTGGATGCGCCACCTCATCAAGCATGAGCCCGGACTGGCCGCGGCCATGCACCTGGACAACGCGGTGGCGGTGTGGGAGTCGGGCGAGGACCGCATACTGCGCGGCGCGCCCCACGTGGTGGTGGCCTATGGCGATGCCAAGAACACCATGGTACCGGTGCCCTGCGTCCTGGCCCTGGGCTACCTGGAGCTGGCCGCCTACTCCCTGGGCCTGGGGGCCTGCTGGGCGGGCTATTTCAACCGGGCAGCCAGCACCTTCCCCCCCATGATCGAGGCCCTGGGCCTGCCCCAGGGCATGGCCCCCTTTGGCGCGCTGATGCTGGGCGTGCCCAAATACAAATACCAGCGCATACCTCCGCGCAAGCCCCTGGAGGTGACCTGGCGCTGACCCGGCCTTCTTAGGCAATTCCAGCCACGGGGTGACGCATGAGCAGCGGGTCCGGAACCATGGAGCACACCGCCGACCTGGGGCTGTGGGTCCAAGCCGACAGCCTGGAGGAGCTTTTCGCCGGAGCCCCGGCCTCCCTGGCCGAGTTGATGGTCAGCGGGCCGCGCGACGGCGAGCTGGACTGGCTGCCGGTGAGCTTCCAGGGGGTGGACTACGCCGAGCTTCTGGTGCAGCTACTGTCCGAGGTGGTCTACCTGTGGGACGCCGAGGGGCTACTCACCGTGGCGGCCAAGGTGAGCGAGCTGACCCCCGGCACCCTGGAGGCCCGCCTGGGGGTGATCCCGGCGGACTTTCAAAAGCACCGGGCCAACGAGCCGGTCAAGGCGGTCACCTACCATCAGGCCTTGGTGGAGCCCATCGGGTCGCGCTGGCGGGCCGAGGTGATCCTTGACGTTTAGTGGTCGGCTTCGCCAAACAGCGGGATGCGGCGTTGCCGACATCACTCCAAACTCGATGTAGGCTAAGCTACAGCTCCGTTTGTCGCTCGTCGGCGCCTTGCCTGCCGCTGCCTGGCTGTGCCGGGTTTGGTGCGGGCAGTTTCCTTGCTCATCAGCATATTTTCAAACCACGGTGTCGATTCATTACCGCCCGGTTTTGGAACGAGTCATGGCTAAGCTGGAGAAAATAGACGGCTGGCGCTGGCGCATGCCCCAGGAGGGGGAGATGCGCTGCCCGGCGGTGGTCTACGCCGACGGTGAGCTGACTCGCGCCCTGGAGGGCGACGGCACCCTGAAGCAACTTAGGGGCGTGGCCTGTTTGCCGGGCATCGTGGGCCCGGCCCTGGCCATGCCCGACGCCCACCAGGGCTACGGCTTCCCCATCGGTGGGGTGGGGGCCTTCGACCCCGTCGAGGGCATCGTCTCCCCCGGCGGGGTGGGCTATGACATCAACTGCGGCGTGCGCCTGCTGCGCTCCAAGCTGATGGCCGATGAGGTCGGCGAGGCGCGCCTGACCGCCCTGGCCGACGCCCTGGCCGCCTCGGTGCCCGCCGGGGTGGGCATGGGCGGAGCCCACCAGCTAGCGGACAAGGAACTGAACCAAATCCTGGTGCAAGGTGCTGCCTGGGCGGTGGGCCGGGGGCAGGGCACGGCCTCGGACCTGGAGTTCTGCGAGGCCGAGGGCGCCCTGCCCGGAGCCGACCCCACGGCGGTTAGCTCCCGGGCCTTGCAGCGGGGCCGGGGCCAGGCGGGCAGCCTGGGGGCGGGCAACCACTTCATCGAGCTGGCCGTGGTGGAGGAAATTTACGACCCTCGGGCCGCCGAGGCCTTCGGCCTGAGCCAGGGCATGCTGGTGCTGTGGCTGCACTCCGGCTCCCGGGGCCTGGGCCATCAGGTGTGCGACGACTACTTGAAACGCCTGGCCAAGGACCCCGACGCCCTGCGCCCCCCGGACCGCCAGCTCATCGCCGCCCCGCCCGCCAGCCCGGTGGGCCGCGACTACCTGGCCGCCATGGCCGCGGCGGCCAACTTCGCCTTCAACAACCGCCAGCTTCTCTCCCAGGCCTGCCGCGAGGTGTTGGGCCGGGTGCTGGGCCTGGGGCCCGCCGCGTTGGGCCTGGGCCTGGTCTACGATGTGGCCCACAACGTGGCCAAGCGCGAGAAGCACCTAGTGGGCGGCAAACAAAAAGAACTGATCGTGCACCGCAAGGGGGCCACCCGCGCCCTGGGGCCGGGGCACCCCGAGCTGCCGGGCCGCTACCAAGGGGTGGGCCAGCCGGTGCTCATCCCCGGCGACATGGGCACGGCCAGCTACGTGTGCGTGGGCACGGCGCGGGCCATGGCCGAGACCTTTGCCAGCGCGGCCCACGGCGCGGGCCGGGCCATGAGCCGCACCCAGGCCAAGAAGGCCGCCAGGGGCCGCGACCTCCGAGCCGAGTTGGCCGCCCGGCATGTGGTGGTGCGCGCGGCCAGCGGCAAGACCCTGGCCGAGGAGATGCCCGAGGCCTACAAGGACGTGGATCAGGTGGTCCGGGTGATGCACGGGGCGGGCATCGCCACCATGGTGGCCAAGACCCGGCCCTTGGCGGTGGTGAAGGGGTAGAAAATCATTGGGCCTCGGGCCGCACCGTCACCTTTTCCAGCAATAGCGTAGGTTGGGTTGAGCGAAGCGAAGCCCAACAAGTTCCTGCTGATTGTTGAATTAGGTATTTGTTGGGCTTCGGGCTGCACTCTCAACCCAACCGACACGCTCACAACAAAGCCCTGTGTCGTTGCGAGGAGCGTAGCGACGAAGCAATCTCTGTTTTAACTAGACGGTTCCGTCTGTCTGACTCCCGATCCAGCCATAGCCGTCATCGCGAGGAGCATCTCTGGGGAGATGCGACGTGGCGATCTTCGCCTTCCCCCAGGCGGGATGGCCTCGCCCCATGAACCAAGGCATGACAAAGGAAACGGAAGATTGCCACGGCCGGGCAGGACGGGCGACCCTGCTCCAACAGGCCTTGGCCTCTGCCCGGCCTCGCAATGACGGCTATGGGCTATAGACAAAGAGGGCGGGGATAAACCCCGCCCCTACGCCCTTGGATTTTTCGCGACTGGTCGTGTCTAACAGAGATTGCTTCGTCGCGGCATTTGCCGCTCCTCGCAACGACAATGGGTACTGTTGGGTTTCGCTTCGCTCTACCCAACCTACGCTAATCTAGAATTTTGCTGACTGCTGACCACGCCAGGCGGCTGCGCCAGGTGGCCGGGGGCTGCGTTGTCGGCAGTGCTTCCTGGCGAAGCCGCGTAAATAAAAAAAGGGAGCGTTCACATGGAACGCTCCCCCTCCCCCTTGTGGATCGAACCGAACGCCCCCAAGCCCCGCAGCCCGGAAACGTCGTCGTTCAACCCGTCTCTCTCTCCCCTCCCGCGCAGGCAAAGCGCCTACGGCAGAGGAGACTTCCCTCCTACAGAAGTCCTCCGATAACCATCTTCTGCACCTGGCTGGTGCCCTCGTAGATCTGGGTGATCTTGGCGTCGCGCATCATGCGCTCCACCGGATACTCCCGCACGTAGCCGTAGCCGCCCAACACCTGCACCGCGTCGGTGGTCACCTTCATGGCCGTCTCTCCGGCGAACAGCTTGGCCATGGCCGACAGGCGCATGGCCTCCACCGGCACCCGGCTCAGGTCCTTGGGCACCTGCTCGAACACCGCGCAGGTCTTGTAAACCAGTTGGCGGGCCGCCTCCACCTGGGTGTCCATGTCCGCCAGCATCCACTGCAGGCCCTGGTTCTTGATGATCGCCCGGCCGAACTGCACCCGCTCCTTGGCATAGTCCACTGCGTAGTCCAAAGCCCCCTGGGCGATGCCCAGGGCCTGGGCCGCCACGCAGGGGCGGGTGAAGTCCAGGGTCTTCATCAGGATGGGGAAGCCGTCGCCCTCGTTGCCCAGAAGGTTCTCGGCCGGCACCTCGCAGTCCTCGAAAATCACCTCGCAGGTGGTGGAGCCGTGGATGCCCATCTTGTGCTCTTTTTTGCCGATGCTCAGGCCGGGCGTGCCCTTTTCCACCACGATGATGCTCTGGGCGCCCTTGTGGGGGGCCTTCTCCGGGTCGGTCACCGCCGCCACGCAGATGTACTGGGCCACGTCGGCGTGGCTGATGAACTGCTTGGTGCCGTTGATGACGTACTTGTCGCCCTTTTTAACCGCACGGGTGCGCAGGCCCGCCACGTCGCTGCCCGCCCCCGGCTCGGTGAGCCCGAAGGCCACCAGATGTTCGCCGCTGGCCAGGCCGGGGAACCACTTGGCCTTCTGCTCCGCGCTGCCCGCCAGCATCATGGGCATGGCCCCCAGCTCGTGCACCAACAGGATCACCGAAGAGCTGGCGCAGACCTTGGCCACCTCTTCCACCGCCAGGCAAAAGGCCAACATGCCCATCTGGGCCCCGCCGTACTCCTCCTTGAAGTCGCAGGCGAAAAGGCCGTTCTCCCGGAACACCTCCACCGCGTCCCAGGCAAACTCCTCCTTCTCGTCACGAGCCGCCGCGCCCGGCAAAATCTGCTCCACCGCCAAACGCCGCACCGTGTCGCGCAGCATGATTTGCTCTTCGGTCAACCCGTACTGCATGATTCCCTCCTGAAGTCTGCCGGGGGAGCCCTTTCTTGCAAGAAAGGGCTCCCCCGGACCCCCTCCCAAAGAACTCTCTCGTTTAATGATTTTGATGCTCGGCGAGGCCGAGCCCCAAAAGGTTTAAACGGGTATCCCCCTCAAACCCCAGGTTGCCATTTTTGGGTAATCTCGCCAGAGATTGCCCAAAAATGGCAACCCTGAAGGTTTTTTGAAGGGGGGTTTGGGGGGAAACTTTTTTGCAAAAAAGTTTCCCCCCATCTTCCCTCTTACTCGTTTTCCACCAGCATGGACATGCCCATGCCGCCGCCCACGCACAGGGTGGCCAGGCCCAGGGTGTTGCCCCGGCGCTTCATCTCTCCCAAGAGGGAGATGACGATGCGCGCCCCGGTGCAGCCCACCGGATGGCCCAGGCCCACGCCGGAGCCGTTGACGTTGGTGATCTCGCGGTTCAGGTCCAGGCCCCGCTCGCAGGCCAGGTACTGGGCGGCAAAGGCCTCGTTGAGCTCGATCAGCTCTATGTCGCTGAGCTTTACCCCGGTTTTTTTGAGCAGCTTCTGGGTGGAGGGCACCGGCCCCCAGCCCATGATCTCCGGGGGGCAGCCCGCCGCGGCAAAGGAGTGAATCTTGGCCAGGGGGGTCAGGCCCAGTTCCTCGGCCTTGGCCCGGCTGGCCACGATGCAAATGGCCGAGCCGTCGTTGAGGCCCGACGCGTTGCCCGCGGTCACCGTGCCGTCCTTGGCGAAGGCGGGCTTCAGGCGCGAGAGGTCGCCCATGGCCAGGCCCCGGCGCACGTGCTCGTCGGTGTCGAACATCTTGGGCTCGCCCTTGCGCTGGGGCACCGCGATGGGAATGATCTCGCCCTTGAACTTGCCGCCGGTGATGGCCGCCTCGGCGTTGTGATGGCTGCGGAGCGCTACCACGTCCTGGTCTTCGCGGGAGATGTCGTACTTGCGGGCCAGGTTCTCGGCGGTCTGGCCCATGATGTAGCCGGGAGGGGCCAAAAGGGTGGAGCCCGAGTGCAGCATCTCCCACATGGAGTCCTGTAGGCCCTTGTGGGTCAGGCGCGCTCCCCAGCGGGTGTCGTAGCTGACGTAGGGCGCGTTGGACATGGACTCCACGCCGCCGGCCAGGGCCAGCTCGTACTCGCCGGCCTTGATGTAGGTGGCGGCCATGCCCAGGGCCTGCATGGCGCTGGAGCACTGGCGCTGGATGGTCACCGCCGGGACGTCCACCGGGATGCCCGCCTTGAGCATGGCGGTGCGGGCGGTGTTGGCCTCGTCCGGGCACTGCATGCAGTCGCCCAGGATCACGTCGTCCAGCAGGGCCGGGTCCACACCGGATTGCTCCAGCACCGCCGTCATCACCTGGGCGGCCAGGTCGTGGGCCCGCACCTTGGCCAGGGAACCGCCAAAATCACCGATGGCGCTACGCCCCATGGCTACGATTACCGCGTCGCGCTTGTCCTTCACCTCGTCCCTCCCAGGTACTGGCTATAGGTTTATTTCAGGTAGATGGGCAGAATAATACAAGGCGGTATGTGGAGTCAAGCTATTGTTTTTATTAGGTCTATAGCCATAAAACTGCCCGCAACCCCTTGAAATGAATGAGGGTTCAGCCAGTTGGCGCGTTAAAACCACCACCGAGCGGCCACTCACCCCCAGGTCAGACCATTTGACGGCAGGGGGACGGGTTAAATAGAATTTAACCCGCCTGCTTGGCCGCCCCGCCCGCTTGCTCCCGGTTTTCTGGCTTCCACGGCGGTTTTGCCGGAGTTTCCCCCGCGCCGCCCTGCCCGAGGCCTCACCCTATCAAATACACAGGTCATCTCGTTGTTTAGAATCTATTTAAAATGACTGGAACAATTAACTTTAGCACTGGCGAGGGGTCCCGCCCCGGCGTAATCTTGCAAAGGAGGGTCGCGGTGGCGCGGCCCTCAAATGTTTTGCCAGCCCGCATATTTTATGAGGGCTGGGTGGCAAAGGGCAACAGACCACTATTCCTGGAACTGCTATTAAAAGAAGACGCTAATTATCTAGGAACAGGTTTGCGCCCATCGCCGGCACAGCCAGCCGCCGGCAGACAAGGCGTCTGGCAAGTGAGGGCCGCAGGCGTAGCTGAAGCTACGTCGAGGCCCGAGCGCCGCCAGCAACGCCGTATGCCGGTGCCTGGCGCAGCCGGACGCACGGCCCTCATGAAATATGCGGGCCAGATGAACGGATGAAATAAATTGCAGCGTCCCTCTTACACCACCACCGGTTATCTCCTGTCCTTGGGCGCCTTCGTGTGGTGGGGCCTGTTCCCCCTGTACATCAAGGCGGTCAGCGTGGCCTCGCCCCTGGAGATCCTGGCTCACCGCATCGTGTGGTGCCTGCCCGTATGCATTTTCCTCATCGCCCTGTGGCGGCAGTGGGGAGAGCTGCGGCGCTCCCTGGCCCAGCCCAGGGTGTTGGTCACCCTTTTAATCAGCGCGACCCTCGTTACCCTTAACTGGCTCATCTACATCTACTCGGTGGCGAGCGACCAAGTGCTGGCCTCCAGCCTGGGCTACTTCATCTCCCCCCTGGTCACCCTGGCCATGGGCATGATCTTTCTGAAGGAGCGCCCCAGCCGCTTGCAGTTGATGGCCATGGGCCTGGCCGCCCTGGGCACCCTCAACGCCCTGTTGCACCAGGGTGGGGGGCTCTGGATCGCCCTGAGCCTGGCCTTTACCTTCAGCACCTACGGCCTGATTCGCAAGACGGTGAAGATAGAGGCGGTGGCCGGGCTGTTGGTGGAGACCGCGCTCATCACCCCGCTAGCCCTGATCTGGCTGCTGTGGATGGGCTTCCACGGCGAGCTGGTCTTCGGCCAGGGCGGCTGGGGCATCTCCCTGCTGCTGGCCTGCGCCGGGATCATCACCGCCGTGCCCCTGATCTGGTTCACCGCCGGGGCTCGGCGGGTGCCCCTGCACGTGGTGGGCGTCATGCAGTACATCGGGCCCAGCATCCAGTTCGTGCTGGCGGTCACCCTGTTCAACGAGGTGGTCTCCCCGGCCCGCATGTTCACCTTCGGCCTGGTGTGGGCCGGGGTGATCCTGTACCTGCTGGCTTCCAGCCCCTGGCTGCGCAAAAAGCGGCAGGAGCCGGAAACCGAGCCCCCGCCTCTCTAGGCCGGATATTTCCTTAAGGCTGCTCGCGCCACTTCGCATAAAAGCCACGGCCTTGTGGGGGGTGCGCCTGGCAGCGGCACAGCCGGGCGCAAAAAAAGGGCCGCCCCCTGGGGGACGGCCCTTGCGCTTGTTTGCTACTGCGGTTAGGCGGGCGAACCCTTGCCGCCCTTGCGTCCCCGCTTCCTTCTGACCAGCCAACCGGCCAGCAGGCCCGAGCCCATCAGGGCCATGGTGCCCGGTTCGGGCGCGCCCGCCGTTCCGCCGCCGCCGCCGGGATCGCTCACATAAGAGTCGCTGGTGCCGCCCGCGATGGACTGCACGTGCGCCCCGATGCGGACGCTGCCGCTATTCAGGCCCGCCAGCAGGGTGGCCACGGTCACCCCCTCTTTGAGGTCTACGTAGATGACCAGGGTCTCGTTGGGGTTGATGCCGTACTTGGGCGAGGGGTTTTCCGCCTGCATGGCATAGGAGGTGCTGAAGGAAATGTCCTGGCCGCCGGGCAGGTTGGCGGGCTTGGCCCCCGCTTCAAACTCCACCTTGCCGGTGTTCTGGTCGTTGAGGATCTGATAGCGGGCGAGCATCCCGTCCAAGTCCTGGAAATAAATTTCCGAAACCACCGACTCGATGCCGCTCAAGTTGCTGAAAGTGAACTGCACGGTGTTGGCGTCCACCTGGCTTACGTTTACGTTCAGATTTACCTGATCCCCTTGGCTGGAGTTGCCGGTGATGCGGCTGAAGCCGATATCCAGGGGGGAGATGCTGTCCGCCCAAGCGGGCAGGGCCAGCGCCAACAGACACAAGGCCATGATAAACGGGGCAAGCTTTCTCATGGTCACCCTCTCATGCAACAGGCTACTCAGCCTGCGGCGAACCGGGCGGTTATGGATTTTATCGATATATAACTCTAAGTCTATAGGGTTGCCTAGTCTTCCACCAGGAAAAAGTCCAGGGTGGAGACCACCCGCACGATCTTAATATCCGGGGTGTTGGCGTCGCGGTTGCGGATGGTGAACAGCCCCTGGCTGGCCCGGCGGATGCTTCCCACCTTGCTGCCCGAGTCGCGGGCAAACTGCTCCGCCGCCGCCCGGCCGTTCTTGGTGGCCTGGGCGATCATGGCCGGCTTGATCTGGTTGAGCCCGGTGAACAGGAACTCGGCCCCGCGCCCGTAGTCGTAGCTGAGCACGATGCCGTCCTTGACCAAGGCCCCACTCTGCTCCATGGCCGACTTCACCTGGGCCACCTGCTTGGTGCTGAGCGTCAGCGAGGCCTCGATCTTGTAGCGGTTGGGGGGGAGGCGGTCGCCGGTGTAGCCCTGGGCGTAGTAGTCGGTCACCCGGGGCGGCGCGTCGGAGATTTCCTGGTCCTTGAAGCCCTGGCCGGTGAGGAACTTGCGGATGCTCTTACGGTCCTTTTCCAGGGCGTCGTAGAGCTGGGGCAGGTTGTTGCCGGTCTGGTTGAAGGTCAGCGGCCATATGGCCATATCGGCGGGCACCAGCCGCTCGGCCAGGCCCTTGACGGTCACGAAACGCTCGGCGGCCTTGACCTTGTACAGGGCTTGGCCCACCGCCAAACCGGCCACGGCCACGCCCAGGCCGATGAGGAGCCCCAGCACCAGGGCGGCGGAAAAGGATCTGTCTTTCACGTTGCACTCCTTGCGCTAAGTTTTACCCTCATTATACCCAAGCCTTGAGCCCGGTGGGGGCCTAGGTATAGACTGGGGCTCCCCAGCAAGGAGAACGTCATGGACCCGCTCGAGATTTTGGCCCAGGTGCCACTGTTCGCGCCCATGAAGAAGCGCGAGCTAAAGAACATCAGCGAAACCGCCGAGGAGCTGCTCTATGAGCCCGGCGAGATGGTCATAAACGAGGGCGAGCGCGACGGCCGCCTGTTCGTGCTCCTGGAGGGCGAAGTTGAGATCATCAAGGGCGTGGGGCAGCCCGGCGAGCGCCTGCTGCGCCGCCTGGGGCCGGGGGCCTACTTCGGGGAGATGGCCGTTTTGGGCGACGCCCTGCGCACCGCCAGCGTGCGGGCCGTCGGGCCGGCCCGCATGCTGAGCCTGAGGGACTTCAACCTGCGCCAGGCCATGGAACGCCACCCCTACATCGCCATCGAGCTTTTGCAGGTGATGAGCCGCCGCATGCAGCAGATGGAGCAGCGCCTGCTCAAGGTGCTGGGGGGCCTGGTGCCCATCTGCGCCAGTTGCAAGAGCATCCGCCAGCCGGACGGCTCCTGGGTGGCGGTGGAGCAATACGTGCAGGAGCACTCCGACGCAGACTTCACCCACGGCATCTGCCCGAAGTGCAAGAAACGCCTGTATCCCGAGTTCGCCGATTAGGCCCGCCATGAACCAAGCCGCGCCAAGGAGCACCGCACCATGAAGATCACCACCCGGTTCAAACAGCTGGTCCTGGCCCCGGATATACTCGTCTTGCCCGTGGCGCCCGACGCCCTGTGCGCGCGCATCGCCCGCCAGGTGGGCTT
This sequence comes from Pseudomonadota bacterium, assembly GCA_018896025.1. GTDB lineage: Bacteria > Desulfobacterota > Desulfarculia > Desulfarculales > Desulfarculaceae > Desulfoferula. The sequence continues at coordinate 15,468 of JAHIND010000026.1, read as the reverse complement.
CAAGGCCCTGACCTCGGGCGGCTACTCCCAAAGCGCCCACCTGTTGGGCAAGCCGGACGTGAACCTCTTGACCGCCACCGAAATGGCCGCGGCCGCCGGGCGCATCGCCGAGGCCTCGGGCCTGCCGGTGATGGCCGACGGCGACACCGGCCACGGCAACGTGGTCAACGTGATGCGCACGGTGCGGTTGCACGAAAAGGCCGGGGCGGCGGCGCTGTTTTTGGAGGACCAGGTTTCGCCCAAGCGCTGCGGCCACATGTCCGGCAAGCGCATCATCCCCACTGAGGACATGGTGGCCAAGCTGGGGGCCGCCCTGGACGCCCGCCAGGACCCGGACTTCATGATCATGGCCCGCACCGACGCCATCGCGGTGGAGGGCTTCGAGGCGGCCCTGGAGCGGGCCCATCGCTTCATAGAGGCGGGGGCGGACATGATCTTCGTGGAGGCTCCCGAGAACCTGGAGCAGATGCGCCGCATCGCCGCCGAATTACCGGCCCCCACCCTGGCCAACATGATCCCCGGCGGCAAGACCCCCATGCTCACCGCCGCCGAGCTACAGGACATGGGCTTCGCCATGGTGGCCCACGCCACGGCCTGCACCTACGCCATCGCCAAGACGGTGCGCGAGCTGCTGGGCCACCTTCTCACCCAAGGCACCGTGGCCGGTATGGAGGATCGCCTCATCGAGTTCGATGAGTTCAACCGGTTGGTGGGCCTGGAGGAGATCCGCGACCTGGAGCGGCACTACTACCAGGGCATCGCGGAAGAAGCCTGAGCGGGGCCTTCTCTGCTAAAGGGGATTGTTGGGTTTCGAGCTGCGCCCTCTACCCAACCTACGCTATCGCTGAGTGAGCGATGTAGGGGAGGGGTTTATCGCCAGCCTCTATGATTACCCACACCGCCGGTAAAGGGAATTGTTGGGCTTCGCTTTGCTCAACCCAACCTACGCTATCGCTTGGGTGGGCGGTGTAGGGGCGGGGTTTATCCCCGCCCTCTTATATTTCAGCCATAGCCGTCATCGCGAGGAGCATCTCCGTCAGAGATGCGACGTGGCGATCTTCGCCTTCCCCCAGGCGGGAGGGGCCGGAGCGTGGAGGGTCGCCGGGCCTTGTCTTACGAACAAATGCATGACGAGGGAAACGGAAGGTTGCCACGGCCGGGCAGACCAAGCCGCCTTGTCCCCCCGCGCCTTTGCCTCTGCCCGGCCTCGCAATGACGGCTATTGGCTGGAGGTTGGAGGCGAGGCCGGTGTGGCCTGGTAGGGCGTTTGAATCTGGGCGGGAGCATCTTCTGAGAACAGAGATTGCTTTGTCGCTGCAATGCCGCTCCTCGCAACGACAAGGGGAGGTTGTTCGAGCCGAGATGGTTCGTGCGAGGCGTGGTTGACGACGACGTGCTCTCTCGGGCGGGGATAAACCCCGCCCCTACACCAAGAGCTCTTCGCTAGGGAATTGTTGGGCTTCGCTTTGCTCAACCCAACCTACGCTATCGCTTGGGTGGGCGGTGTAGGGGCGGGGTTTATCCCCGCCCTCCCCTCTTTTGTGGCACAGCGAGCCGTCAGATTTTTATTGCGCCCTGTCTCAGCACCACCGGCGGCTCCACCCTGGCGTCAACTACTGTGGATGCCGTTCCTCCCGGCGTGGGCCCCGAGTCCAACAGCACCTCGCAGCCATCCACCAGGGCCGGGTCCAGATCGGCCGCCTTGTCCGGGGCGGGCTGTCCGCTGAGGTTGGCGCTGGTGGCGGTGATGGCCCGGCCCAGGGCCAGGGCCAGGCCCGCGGCCACCGGGTGGGGCGAGCAGCGCATGGCCACCCCGCCCCGGTGCACCAGGCTGGGGTGCAGCCCGGACTTGGCCTGCAAGACCAGGGTCAGGGGGCCGGGCCAATGGCGGGCCATGAGCTGGCGGGCCGCCGGGCTTATCTCCTGGGCCAGGTCATCGGCCTCCTGGGGGCGGCTGAGGATCAGGCCGAAGGGCTTATTGGGCTCCCGGCCCTTTAGCGCGGCCAGGCGCTCCAGGGCCACGGGGTTGGCCGCGTCCGCCGCGATGCCGTAGAGGGTCTCGGTGGGGTAGATCACCAGGCCGCCGTCAAGAAGCTCCTGGGCGGCCCATTTGAGAAAGACCGGGCTGGGATGTTCAGGGTCCAGGGCCAGGACCAGGGCCGACATGGGCCGCCTCCTAAAAGGTTTATATTTGCGGCCCAGCCTAACACGGCCGGGCCGCGCCTTCCTCTCAGTCCTTCAAGTCGGAGGTGCAGAAGGCGCACTTGACCGCCTTGATGGGTACCTGGGACAGGCAGTAGGGGCACTCCTTGGTGGTGGGCTCGGCCGGGGCATCCTCCTTCTTGGTCTGCATGCGGTTCATGCCCTTGACCAGCAGGAACACGCACCAGGCCACGATCAAAAAACTGATGACCGTGTTGATGAAGGCCCCATAGGCGATGACCACCGCCCCGGCCTTGGTGGCCGCCTCCAGGGAGAGATAGGGCCCGGCGGTGGCCCCCTCCTTGAGCACCACGAACAGGCTGGAGAAATCCACGTTGCCCAGGATCAGCCCGATGGGGGGCATGATCACGTCGGCCACCAGGGATTTTACGATGGTGCCGAAGGCCGCGCCGATGATGATGCCCACGGCCATGTCGACCACGTTGCCGCGCATGGCGAACTTCTTGAACTCACCCCACATCAGCTTGCTCCTCTTAGAGTAGTGCGTGCTAGGCTCATGTTGCGCCCCCCGGCGCGGGCGATACAAAAGCCCTCCGCCGCGGCGGAGGGCCCTGATTCCAGGTAAGGCCGACTACTGCCTGGGCGGGCGCTCGTTGGCCTGGTCCACCCGCAAGGCGCGCCCATCCATCTCCTTGCCGTTGAGGGCGCCGATGGCCGCATCGGCCTCAGCGGATTCCATCTCCACGAACCCGAAGCCCCGCGACCTGCCGGTTGCCCGGTCGGTAACTACGTTGGCCGAAATCACCTCGCCGTAGGCGGCGAAGAGTTCCTTCAATTCCTCGGAGGTGGTGGAGAAGGGAAGGTTACCGACAAAGATCTTCTTGGCCATGACTCTGCAACTCCTTGACATGGGGCATTAGGCGCCGCCGGGACCAACTCGGGGCGGCATCGCCGGTCCGGGCTTGGGCCCGAACCTTATGTATCTAAATTTTCCTTGAGATCATAGGGCGTTGTCAACCAGCCACTATGGGCGGCGGCATTATTTCCCCCTACCCCAAACAGGGCTTTAACCCTACCCCGGTGGTTTGCTATAATCCCCCTCACGGTGACCATGTTTCAAATCTGACCGGCGCGCCTCGGCCGGTCCGGGAGGGAATCATGAGCCAGTCGGTCGTCTACATTGTCGGGGCTTCATACTTGGTGGTCTCTTGCGTTTTGGGGGGCATGCTGGCCAGGAGCAAGGGCGACTATTTCAGCCGGGGCATCTGCATCAGCCTGATGGCAGGCATCTTCGCGCCCATCTTCTTTGCTTTCTCACCCCGCAGCCATGCCCGCCAGGGCAATGAAATAGACCAGCACCTTTGGCACGTGTGGGGGGTGTTTCCCACCATCACCCATGTGCTGGCCATTTTGCTGGTCTGGCTGATCTGGCAGAGCATGGCTTAAGGGCCCGCCCGCCGCGCAAAACGACACGGCCAGCCCTCGGAGGGGGGACTGGCCGTGTCGTGTCCGTATATGGAATTGTTGGGTTTCGCTTCGCTCTACCCAACCTACGCTATTGCTTGAGTGGCGGGAACCTCCCCTTGCGAACAGAGATTGCTTCGTCGCTGCGCTCCTCGCAACGGCAAGGGGTGGTTGGGTTTCGTTTCGCTCCAAGCCGACCTTCGCGATCCCGTACCAGGCCAATCCAGCCATAGCCGTCATCGCGAGGAGCATCTCGGGAGAGATGCGACGTGGCGATCTTCGCTTTCCCCCGAGCGGGAAGGGCCAGTCTGGCGAACAAGGGTATGACAAGGAAAAAGGAAGATTGCCACGGCCGGGCAGACCGGGCGGCTTTGTCCCACCGTGCGTTGGCCGCTGCCCGGCCTCGCAATGACCACTATTGCTTGTAGCTAGAAGGCGAGATGGAGGCGACTTGCTCGACGGGTGGTGCCTATGCGAAGCGTTTTCTTCGCATAGAGATTGCTTCGTCGCTGCGCTCCTCGCAACGACAAAGGATCCTTTTATAAACAGACGATAAATGTAGGGGCGGGGTTTATCCCCGCCCTCCCTGCTCCCGACCGCACCGCCAAACAAAAAACGACCGGCCCCCGCAAGAAGGACCGGCCGTGATGGGCTCATCTAGGGCATTGTTGGGTTTCGCTTCGCTCTACCCAACCTACGCTATTGCTTGGATGGTTAGCGGAACGCTCCCCTCTTCAGCGGGTTTGCCAGGCGGCAAAGCAGCATCCCGCCATCTGGCGCAGCCACCCTATCCCAGCGGCACAGCCAGACGCCGCAGGGCAAGGCGGCAGGCGAACGAGGGACGCAGGCGTAGTCCACCTACGCCGAGGAGCGAGTGACGCCGACAACGCAGCCATGCGGGGTCTGGCGAAGCCGCTCAGCCCTGTAATTCCGCGTCCGCCTTGCGCACCTTCTCCGCCATCTCGATGCGCCTGAGCGCCAAGCGCCCGGCCAGGTCCGCATCGCCCAGGGCGATGATCTGGGCGGCCAAAATTCCCGCGTTGTAGGCGCCGGGCTTGCCGATGGCCACCGTGGCCACGGGCACGCCGGGAGGCATCTGCACCGAGGCCAACAGGGCGTCCAGGCCGTTCAGGGGGCTGGCGTTGATGGGCACCGCGATCACCGGCAAATTGCTCTGGGCGGCCAGGGCCCCGGCCAAATGGGCGGCCATGCCCGCCCCGGCGATGAGCACCTTGAGGCCCCGCGCCGCCGCGCCGGAGGCATAGGCCGCGGCCTCGACCGGGGTGCGGTGGGCGCTCATCACCCGCATCTCATAGGGCACGCCCAGGCCGCTAAGGGCCTTGCCGGTCTCGGCCATGATGTCCTTGTCGCTGGCCGAGCCCATGAGCACTCCCACCAACGCGCCGCCCGAGGCGGTCCGGGCCAGGGCCCGGTGGCCGATGTCCCGGCGCAGGTACTTGCCCTCCCACTGGATGAGGTCGCAGGCCTCGTAGGCCCGCTCGATGGCCTCGGCCACGCTGCTGCCCAGGGCGGTTACGCCCAGGACCCGGCCCCCGGAGGTGACCAGTTTGCCGTCCACCAGCTTGGTGCCCGCGTGAAACACGGTGACCTCGCGGCAGGTGGCCGCATTCTCCAGGCCGGTGATCTGCTTGCCGGTCTCGTACTTGCCGGGATAGCCGCCCGAGGCCAGCACCACGCACACGCTGGGGCGCTCCGACCACTTCACCTCGGCCTGGTCCAGCTTGCCCTGGGCCAACTTCAAAAGGATGTCGGCCAGGTCGGAGTCCAGGCGCACCAACAGAGGCTGGGCCTCGGGGTCGCCGAAGCGCACGTTGAACTCCAGCACCCCCAGCTCGCCGTCCGGGGCGATCATCAGCCCGGCGTAGAGGATGCCCTTGAAGGGATGGCCCTCGGCGGCCATGCCCTGGACCATGGGGCGGATAACCTGCTCCATGACCTTTTCGGCCATAGGCGGGGTGACCACCGGGGCCGGGGAGTAGGCCCCCATGCCGCCGGTGTTGGGGCCGGTGTCGCCCTCGCCCACCGCCTTGTGGTCCTGGGAGGAAGGCATGGTCACGATGGTCTTGCCGTCGCTGAACACCAGGAAGCTGGCCTCCTCGCCGACCAGCCATTCCTCGGCCACCAGGGTGTCCCCGGCGTCGCCAAAGGCCCGCTCCTCCATGACCAGAGCCACCGCCTCCTCGGCCTCGGCAGCGTCCTTGCACAGAATGACGCCCTTGCCCGCGGCCAGGCCGTCGGCCTTGATGACCAGGGGCCGGTTGGCGGCGCGCACGTAGGCCTTGGCCTCGGCGGGGTCGGTGAAGACCTTGTACCCGGCGGTGGGCACCCCGAAGCGGGTCATGGCGTCCTTGGCGAACAACTTGGAGCCCTCCAGCTGGGCGGCGTAGGCGCTGGGCCCGGCCACGGCCAGCCCGGCGGCCTCGAACTCGTCGGCGATGCCCTCCACCAGGGGGGCCTCCGGGCCCACCACGGTGAGGTCTATGCCCTTTTCCAGGGCAAAGGCCTTGAGCCCGGCGATGTCGTCGGAGGCTATGTCCACGCACTGTGCCTCGCCGGTCATGCCCGGGTTGCCCGGAGCGCAGTAGAGATCCTCCACCTGGGGGCTCTGGGCCAGCTTCCATACCAGGGCGTGCTCGCGCCCTCCGCTGCCGATGACCAGTACCTTCATCTCGCCTCTATCCTCGTCTTGCGGTCCCGGCGCCCCCGGTTGGGGGCGGCGGGGCCTGGGTTATTTAATCGTTACCGGCGGGTAGCGCGTGATCACGTCCTTGTGCCACTTGTAGGGCGTGGACACGTCCATGTCCAGGTTCACGTAGCTGCCCGAAATGCTGATGCCGCCGGGCAGCCGGGCCCCGGCTTGCCAGGTGCCGCCGGAATAATAGAAGTACAGCCCGCGCCCGGCGTCGAAGTATACCTGGGCGCGGGGCCAGTAACGGTATTGGTGCTTGGCCCGGTAGCCGTGGGCCGGGGCCCAGGGAGGCGGGCCGCCCTTGCTTTGGCCTTGGTCGGTCACCGTGACCCCGCCCGCGCCGACTCCGACGCTCGCGTCGGAGTCACCCATCTTCTTGGCCTGGCCCGGCGGCACGCCACCGGGAGGCTTGGCACCCACGGGCAGGGATAGGGCCAGGACCAGGGCCGCCAAAATTGACGCCGCGAAAAACATACGTTTCATGGGCTTCTCCTTGGCGGACCAGTTGGTTTTAAAAAACCGCCGCCTAGACCTGTGTCTCCAGGTAGTCGGCGATGGCTCCGTCGTAGTGGTTGGTCAGGCGGAAGGCCTTGGCCGCCAGCTTCTTGCGGGTGGCCAGGCTGGTGCCGCCCTGGTTTTCCTGCATCTCGGCGATGACCGTGGCGTAGTCCGCCGGGTCGGTGACCACGGTGACGTCGGCGCAGTTCTTGGCCGAGGCCCGGATCAGGCAGGGGCCGCCGATGTCGATGTTTTCGATGGCGTCTTCAAAGGTGCAGCCCTCTTTGGCCACGGTGGCCTCGAAGGCGTAGAGGTTCACGCACACCAGGTCGATGGGCGCGATGTGGTGCTCGGCCAACTGGGCCCGGTGGGTGGGGTCGTCGCGGCGGGCCAGGATGCCGCCGTGGATGCGCGGGTGCAGGGTCTTCACCCGGCCGTCGAGCATCTCGGGAAAGCCGGTGATCTCGCTGACCTTGGTCACCGGCACGCCGCCGTCGGCAATGGCCTTCATGGTGCCGCCGGTGGAGATGATGGTCACTCCCATATCGGCCAGGGACTTGGCGAAATCCACCACCCCGCCCTTGTCGGTCACGCTGATGAGCGCGCGCATTATCTTGCGGTCCATTAACTGCCTCCGCTGGTTGAGTATCTTTATCTTTCTAGCAGAGTGCCGCCGGGCAAACAAGAGCGCCGGGGCCGGAGCACGAATTGGGGAGGCGCCTCGCTGTATCGCCGCCGTCGACTTATCAACTATATGGCTAATAGGTCGGTGGAGGTTCCCCCGACCGGAAAACCAACCTCAGCGGGAGCGCGGCGGCATGATAACTATAAATGCGGCATGATAACTATAAATATAGAATCGTGGATGAATTACGGCAACGGACAGAAAGTTTCCTTACTGCCGGAATTTGAACCGGAACCCATCGAGGTGAAAGTGGACTTAACCCACGACGAGAACGGCTGTCTGGATTTCGATAGCGTTCTTAGAACCCTGGAAAGGGCCGCCCAAGAGCACTGGGGGCTTCACCTGCCACTGCTGCCCGGAGCCAAGCAAGATGCCGGGTTCATGAACCAAGTAAAGCAGGCCATTATCGATGACACCATTCTGGTCCTCCCCGATATCCTGGAGACATTCGATTTTTACCCGGAGGGCTTGACCGGAGAAATGATACCGTGCCATATACCGGTAAAAATGAAAGGCTCCGGTATGGTTGCGAGCATATGGGGCTGCGTGGGGGAAGGCGGTGGATACGACCTGGGCGGGCTGGTGAATGACCTGGAGGACAGCTACCGCGAGATGCTGTTCTTACCCGCCGGGTACGACGTGTTCGGCGATTCCCAACGGAACGCCATCCGCGCCAACGGAACAAAATGGATCGAAAAACTTAAAGCAGAGTACCGCAACCACCTGGCCGACAAACTCGGCTATAGCAAGGAGCCTGAATATAAGTATAAGGAAATTAAAACGTATAGTTTCCCAACATTTTCGGGAGTGGTTTTTGAAGGAAAAACAATTCACGCATCCTTTACTCTATCCGGCTCCATTGTAATAAGAAATAATAAGCTACAAATGGATTTAATGGGAAAAACGGCACTATTAGGCCCGCCGGCCGTTTTGGTTTGGAACGGTACCATTACTTTACTTAAGAATGGCGTTCCCGTGGTCAGGAAAGCACTCCCGTGGACCAGCAAGGGGGTTTGGCCCGGCGAAAACAGCGGTAAAGTACCGATAGGAGAGGTTAGCTTTCAATTAGACCCCCCTGACCCCAATGACCGATGGCAATTAAAATTTGATGTGGGCTACGTATACCATGAACATGGTGCAGTTGATGCTGTCAAGCCTCGGGCCGATCAAATAATTTCAATAGAGGCGAAATGGGTTAAGTTTCCTGATGCCATCTGGAAAATAGACCGCGAGTACGAATGGCTCAACCCACTATAAGCATACAGCCCTAATATTAACCTATTAGTATTTCAGGTGCGAATGCATAGGTAAAATTTGACCATTCAGTAGGTTGCCGATAATCTCATGAGAGTAAAATATCATAACTCCAATAATGATTGAAGATAAGATCATGCCGCTGGACGGGGGGATTTTATGAAACGCTGTGGTTATCTGCGAGCTGTATTGGCCTTGCTCATTTTTTTATCCGTGTTTTCCTCCCCGGCCAGCGCTCAGCGCCTGACTCCCATGGATAAAAAGTGCCAGCAAGAATCGGGAAAAGGGAGTGTAAGGTGTTTGGAGTGGCGCGCGCTGAAGATTCTTGCTCTGTCTGGGGACAATAAAAACGAGAAATTGAAAGCCCTAGACATCCTAAACCAGGCGCACGCCATAGCTCCATTTGACCTACATATTTTATGGAATATTGCACATTGCAATATGGAACTGCGTGATTATAAAGTTGCCCTACGATATTTGGACCAAATATTGAAAATGAAGCCATCCTACGTTGGAGCAAAATTTATGAAATGCATGCTTGAGGAGCGCCTGGGGTACTCTGCGGAGAGATGCAAAGAGTGCTATAAAAGCGTTGCAATGTATTATAAATACCGCCTCAGGACAAGTAACCCAGGCTATGTATACGCCAAGCTGATGCTGGGCGGTCCCGATGCCGAACGGGTCAAGAAAAACTTCTTAGCCGGTCTGAAGCCGGGGTCCGATGATGCGGAGATGTGGAACGAGCTTTTACGGGATTTTGACCGCGAGAAGTATCTGCACGAGATGTTGCCGTAGTCTTCTTTAAGAATTCACTTTTAACGGCACCAGGCCTGGGGTATTGCGGGAAGACCCAACCCCCTTCGGGAGCGCGTCTTGCAACTTGAACATGTCGGTTTAGCCTTTTCCCTGACCATCCTGGCGGGCCTGGCCACCGGCCTGGGCAGCGCCCTGGTGCTGGTGGCCCGGCGCACCAACACCCAGCTTCTGGCCTTGTCCCTGGGCTTTTCCGCCGGGGTGATGGTCTATGTCTCCTTCGTGGAGTTATTGGCCCAGGCCCGCAACCTGCTAGCCACCACCGTGGGCCCGGGCCCGGCGGCCTGGGCCACGGCGGCGGCCTTTTTCGGGGGCATCGTGTTCATCGGGCTCATCGACCGCCTGGTGCCCGAGGCCGACAACCCCCACGAGGCTCACCGCGTGGAAGAGGTGCAAAGCCCGCTGGCGCAAAGCCGCCTCCAGCGCATGGGCATGTTCACCGCCCTGGCCATCGCCATCCACAACTTCCCCGAGGGCCTGGCCACCTTCACCGCCGCTCTGGCCGACCCGGCCCTGGGCCTGGCCATCGCCGTGGCCATCGCCATCCACAACATTCCAGAAGGGGTGGCCGTGGCGGTGCCCATCTACTACGCCACCGGCAGCCGCAAGAAGGCCTTTGTCTATTCCTTCCTCTCGGGCCTGGCCGAGCCCGCCGGGGCCTTGGTGGGCTACCTGCTCTTGCGCAGCCTGTTCAGCCCCTCGCTCATGGGCGTCATGTTCGCGGGGGTGGCCGGGATAATGGTGTTCATCTCCCTGGACGAGCTGTTGCCCACCGCCGAGGCCTATGGCCACCACCACCTGTGCATCTACGGCCTCATCGCGGGCATGGGGGTCATGGCGCTGAGCCTGCTGTTGCTGCTCTGAAGCGGGCGGGGCCGGGTTTGCCCTTGCCGCTTGGCACAAGCGCCCCCAGCCACAACACCGGTGCCATCCACCGCCAAATCACCAGGCGAAGGCCCCACTTAAGCCCCCTTTCTCCTCCCCGGCGTCTTGACCGCCCTGCTCCTCGGGATTATGCTGAATGGGGTGTGGACGGCGCGATTTTGCGCCCTTGCCCCGTGGGAGCGACATCATGAAAAACCTGCCCTTCGCCAAGGCCCTGCCCGTGCTGCTGGCCGCGCTGCTGCTGTTGATGGCGGCGGCCTGCGGCTCCAGCTATGACCAAAAAGCCTACGACCAGATCAAGGTGAACATGACCCTCAAGGAGGTTATCCACCTTTTGGGCGAGCCCACCGAGAGCAAGGGCGTGAGCCTGGGCGGGGTCTCGGGCACCTCGGCCACATGGAAGGACAAACACGGCACCATCAACGTCCAATTCATCAACGGCCAGGTGAAGCTGAAGTCCTTCACCAAGCCAGGCTAGGAGTCCCATGATCCCGGTAGTCGGCATCTGCGGAGCCAGCGGCAGCGGCAAGACCACCCTTCTGGAAAAGCTGCTGCCCGAACTCAAGGCGCGCGGCCTCAAGGTGGGGGTGTTCAAGCACCACGGCCACGGCGGGGCGGTCATGACCCCGGCCGAGTGGCAGGGCAAGGACAGCCAGCGCCTGGCCGAGGCCGGGTCCACCCGGGTGGGCCTGTCCCACGCCGGGGGGGTGTGGCTGGAGGCCTCCGGCCTGGCCGGGGCCGGGCCCCGGGCCCTGGCCGCCCGGCTCATGGCGGGCATGGACCTGGTAATCGCCGAGGGATTCAAGAGCGCGGCCATCCCCAAGATAGAGGTGGTGGCCCCGGACCGGGAGCCGGTGTTGCCCTCCGGGGGCAAGCTCTTGGCCCTGGCCCGGCGGGGCGGCCAAGGCACCGAGGCGGGCCTGCCGGTGGTGGACGCCGACGACCCGGTGGCCCTGGCCGACTTCCTGCTGGAGGCGGTGAAGCCGGCGACCCCGCCGCCGGAGCCGGCCAAGCTGTATTTGGACGGCCAGGAGCTTCCCTTGAACGCCTTTGTCTCCACCATCCTTTCGGGCATGCTGCGCGGCTTCGTGTCTTCCCTAAAGGGCACCGGCGAGGCCGAAAAAATCGAGGTGCGTCTTGGTTGAGTTGGTCCCACGCTTCAACGCCGACACCCCCCTGCCCTCCACGGCCCAGATCATGGAACTCTGGGACGAGTTCGCCATGCTGGACAACATCCGCGAGCACTCACGAGTGGTGTGTGGGGTGGCCCTGCGCCTGGCCGACTGGCTGGCCGAATCGGGCTTCATGCTCAACCGCCGGGCGGTGGAGACTGGGGCCCTTTTGCACGACATAGCCAAGACCATGTGCCTGGGCCAGAAGTGCCGCCACGATCTGGAAGGTGGCCGCATCCTGGAGGAGCGGGGCTACCGGCCCCTGGCCTATCTGGTGGCCAACCACGTGCTGCTGCCCCCGGACCAGCCCCTGGACGAGACCATGCTGGTCAACTACGCCGACAAGCGGGTGACCCACGACCAGCTGGTGACCCTGCCCGAGCGCTTCGCCTACATCGCCCAGCGCTACGGCCGGGGCGACCCGGCCCTGGAGGCGCGCATCGCCTTGGGCCTGGAGCGGGCCCAACAGGCGGAGATCCAAATTTTCTCGCACCTCGACCACGGCCGCAGCCCGTCCCAGGTCACCCCGGAACCGGTGGAGCTTTAATGAGCCAAAGAGCCCTCAAGGTGGCCCTGATCGTGGGCGGCACCTCCAGCGAGCGGGAAGTGAGCCTCAAGTCGGGCCGCGCGGTGGCCAAGGCCCTGGCGGCCCTGCCCCACCAGGTGGAGACCTTCGACCCGGCCACCGACCTGGTGGCCCTGGTGCGGCGGGCTGGGGAGTTCGACGTGGCCCTGGTGATGCTGCACGGCCCCGGCGGCGAGGACGGCCGTTTGCAGGGCCTGCTGGATTTGGTGGGCCTGCCCTACCAGTGCGCCGGGGTGCTGGGCTGCGCCCTGGCCATGGACAAGCCCCGCGCCAAGGAGCTTTTTCGGGCAGCGGGCATACCCGTGGCCCAGGACGTGGTGCTCGGGCGCGGCGAGCCCGACCCCGCCGGGCGGGTGATGAAAGAGCTGGGCCTGCCGGTGGTCATAAAACCGGCCCGGGAAGGCAGCAGCTTCGGCATCTCCATGGTCCGCCGGGCCGAGGAACTGGCCCCGGCCATCGAGGCCGCCTTCAAGCTGGACCGGGTGATCCTGGCCGAGCGGCTCTTGACCGGCCGCGAGCTGACCGCCGCGGTGGTGGGCAACCGGGAGCTGGTCGCCCTGCCCCTGATCGAGATCATCCCCGGCGAGCAGTCCACCTTCTTCGACTTCACCGCCAAGTACACCCCCGGGGGCTCCCAGGAAATCTGCCCCGCCAGGGTGGACGAGGCCACCACCAAGCGGGTGCAGGAGCTGGGCATCGCCGCCCACCGGGCCCTGGGGCTCAAGGGCTACTCGCGCACCGACTTCATCCTCACCGAGGACGGCCCCTTCGCCCTGGAGACCAACACCATCCCCGGCATGACCGAAACCAGCCTGCTGCCCCAGGCCGCCGCCGCCGCGGGCATGGACTTTCCCACCTTTATCGACAAGCTGCTCGCTTTGGCCCTGGAGGACTAAACATGGCGAACCCCGGCAAAGAGCCTTCCTGCGCTACCTGCGCCCTGAAGCGCTACGCCGAAAAAAAGCCCGCCTCCATCTGGGTCAGGCTCTGGCGCTGGCACACCGGCTGGTGCCCCGGCTACAAGCGCTACCAGGCCTGGCTGGCCGCCCAGGGCAAATAAACGGCCCCTATTTAGCCCTGCGCTAATAATTTATTCATCAATATTATTGTATATAATGCCCTTGCTTCCTCTGGCCTTACGTGCAAAGATCGTAAATGGAAAATACAAATGCTTCCCTGCGCGCACTTCCGCAGGGGGCGGCCTTGAGCGAGAGCAACGCGTAGTTTGCATGTCAACTACACTGATGCTGTAGCTCCTTCAGAGATTATCTCCGCTGTTATCGCCTTCTACTACGCCTCAACCAGCCGCATCCACCGCCCTCTCAGCACCATCGCCGGTCCGGCGCCTGGGCCGGGCGGACTTGGCCATTGGCCGGTCGCGCAGGAGAGGCCCTCACCAGAAAGGAGGATGGCGATGCAGCAAGCAGAGGCAATGCCGGGAAAGAAGGTGGCGCTGATGGTCAGCGCCCAGGACGCGACCGTGCTGCGCGAAAAGGGCCAGGATTTTTTCAAGGCCCTTAACGGCAAGACCATCAAACCCAACGATCAGGTGCGCTTCGGTGACGTGCTGCTGTGGGTGGAGGCCACCAAACCCAAGGGGACGGTGCGCATCGGGCAAAACACCAAGGTGAAGATTTCCATCTCCAAGAAGGAGCTGCGCCCCAGCTGCGCCGCCTGCTCCCAGGAGCAGCAGCAGGGCGAACTGGTGTGCTCCAACTGCGGAGCCGAGCTGCCGGTGGTCGAGGTCTAGGCGCTACGGCGGCCCCTGGGCGGGCCAACGGCCTGGGGGCCGCCACTCGGCACGGCCAGATGTTCGCGAAGGTATAGGAATTGTTGGGCTTCGCTTCGCTCAACCCAACCTACATTATTGCTAGATGAGCGGTGTAGGGGCGGGGTTTATCCCTGCCCTTCCTGCCCCCGACACAGCCAGGCGGGGTTTGACTCAGCCGGGCGGCACAGCCGGGCGGCGGCAGGCAAGGCGCCGGCGAGCGACAAACGGAGCTGTAGTTTGGCCTACAGCGAGTTTGGAGCGATGCCGGCAACGCAGCATCCCGCCGTCTGGCGAAGCCGGGCCTAGCGCCCCGCAGTTTTAAGCCACGCCGCTGCCACCCACCCCCACACGGCATTAAATAACACCACAAACCCAGGGGTGAGCGCGCCCAGTTCCATGCCGTAGAGGCCCTTGTCCGCCACATGGGGGAACACCACCAACAGCTGCACCGCCGTGGGGCCCAGGGAAAACACCAGCCCCCGCCAAAAAATCGAGCCCCGCAAGATGGGCAGCACGAACAACAGCCCCCAGATGCCCCCCCACACCATGCGCTGATAGACCATGGCCGGGCTGAGCGCCGGGGCGATGGCCACCCCCAGGGCGTGGGTTATGCCCGCGGCCCCGGCCAGCCATACCACCAGGGCGTTGGCCAGGCCACCCAAGGCCCCGCCCGCGAATGAATTGCCCAGGTTGTTGGTAAAGGACATGGCGCGCCTCCGTGTGGGGTGATGAGGCTATTTTAGGGGATGGGAGAGGGGTTGGGTAGGTGGAAAGGGACGCGATTTTAAAGAAAGCCGTGCCAGGACGCTCTGCCCCTTTTCCCCAAAAAAATAGCCCCCGCCGATCTTGCGATCAGCGGGGGCTTAAAGTAATTCCGGCGGCGTCCTACTCTCCCACACTTGAAAAATGCAGTACCATCGGCGCTGAGAGGCTTAACTTCCGTGTTCGGGATGGGAACGGGTGTGACCCTCTCGCTATAGCCACCGAAAACTGTGTTTCCGGCAATAAAGTAGAGCGATAAGCATTTTTTTTCGCTGATACAGAGCTTTGACCAAGCCCGATCAAGGATCGAGCGATCATGGATGATTAAAAGTGACCAAGCCTCACGGGCGATTAGTACCGGTCAGCTAAACATATCACTATGCGTACACTCCCGGCCTATCAACCTTGTAGTCTTCAAGGGCCCTTTAGCCTCCGAAGAGGAGGGAGATCTTATCTTGGAGGGGGCTTCCCGCTTAGATGCTTTCAGCGGTTATCCCTGCCGAACATAGCTACCCAGCGATGCCGCTGGCGCGACAACTGGAACACCAGGGGTTCGTCCACTCCGGTCCTCTCGTACTAGGAGCAGCTCTCCTCAAATCTCCTACGCCCACAGCAGATAGGGACCGAACTGTCTCACGACGTTCTAAACCCAGCTCACGTACCGCTTTAATTGGCGAACAGCCAAACCCTTGGGACCGGCTCCAG
>JAHIND010000025.1 GCA_018896025.1 Pseudomonadota bacterium | reverse complement strand
ATCGGCATGGAAATGGTGACCAGGGTCAACCAACTGCCCAACGGCAACCTGAACTATGTGTTTGAAAAAGCCTAGGCCCCCGGCCAAGTAAAAAACCAACGGCCCGCCCCTGCCGCAAGGCGAGGGCGGGCCGATACTTTTTTATGATTATTTGAAAGTGGTTTGTGTGCAATCGGCAGATTCACCCTTACGGTTTACACCGGCAAGCCCGCTAATTATTAGCTTTTAGCTTGGTCTAAAAAATAGGTCCGAAAAACCACAAGCCTCCCAAAAAACTTCTTAGATTTGGGACCAGTAATCATTCCAAAAGATACCGCGCACGCCGCTCATCGAAATAGTTCCGCCATAACCAATAGATAAAAAAATATAGCCAACCAGGGTTGGCCGGAGAGATTTTTTGGTTGACATGAGATTTAGGGCTAAATTATATTATGTATAACCAACTTATGCAGAGTGAAAATAATGACTGACGAGAAGCACTCCCGATACTTCGTTCATTCCCTAGAAAAAGGGCTGTCGGTCCTGCGGGCCTTTGCCAAGAAAGGGCCCAACCTGACCCTGAGCGAGATCTCCCAGGTAACCGGCATGGTGCCCCCCACGGCCACCCGCTTCATCCGGACCCTGGAGGACCTCGGTTATCTGCTGCGCGACCCAAGCACCAGAACTTACAGCCTTTCTCCCAAGATACTCAGCATAGGTTTCAGCTTTATCGAGAACATCGACATCAGGCAGCGCGTGTCCAGATACCTGCTGGAGATCACCAAGCAGATGAACGTGGACACCGCGTGCGCCATTTTGGACCACACCGAAGTGGTCTACATAGAGCGTTTTCGCTCCAATTCTGTGGTCAGCCTGCATCTGACCGTGGGGTCGCGTCTGCCTGCCTACAACTCGGCCATGGGGCGGGCTATTTTGGCCTTCATGGACCCCAAGGAAGCCGAAGAAGTGATAGACGCGTCAGAATTGGTGGCCCACACCCCCCACACCATCACCGATAAAGGCGCTTTGCTTAAGAGGTTGGGTGAGGTGAGGGAAGCTGGGTTTGCCATCAACAAACAAGAACTTGTGCTGGGTATGGCGGCCATAGCCGCCCCGGTAATGAAGGGCGCTATGGCCGAGGGGTCCATAGGCGCATCCTTTCCGGTGCAGCTTTTAGAGCAAGAAGGTTTTTTCGATGAAGTGAAAGAGAGAATTGTGGGCACGGCAAAGAAAGTGGCTTTGTAACCCGGCACCTGCGGGCGATTCAAAGATGTTTCATGGCAGAGAAATTTACGCCGTGCATTTCGCGTTCAGAGGAGGAGCAGGATGGGAAAAAAAGCGATCGTATTGGCAATTGCACTTTTGGCGGTCGGCGCCATGCTTCTTGGGAGTACAGCCCTGGCAGCCGACAAGTTTCCCGACAAACCAGTAAACATCTACGTAGGCTTCCCGCCCGGCGGCGTGGCCGGTAACAGCGCCCGGGCCGTCGGCACCCCGGCCGCCAAGTTCCTGGGGCAGCCGACCGTGATCATGCACAAGCCCGGCGCGGGCGGCACCCTGGCCGTGGACTACGTGTCCTCCCAAGCGCCGGACGGTTACACCTTGATTAACGCTGGAACCTCCACTTTGGCCACCGCCATGTTCACCAAGGGCGTGAAGTGGGGCCCCAACGACTTCACCATGATCCTGGGCTACACCGCCTTCAACTTCGCCCTGGTCACCCGAGCCGACGCCCCCTGGAAGAACTTTGACGAGTGGGTGGCCTACGTGCGCAAGCATCCCGGCTTCAAGTACGCCACCTACGGCGCCTTGGGCACCATGCACGTGTTCATGGAGTGGCTGGCCAAGGAACTCAAGCTGGACATAATCCCGGTTCACTTCAAGGGCGACAACCCGGCCGTGGCCGCGCTTTTGGGTGGGCACCTGCAAATCTACTGCGGCGCGGGCGGTCAGGCTCCCCATGTCAAGGCCGGCACCCTGCGCACACTGCTGCAGGTCTCCGGCCAGCCCATGGACGCCAATCCCAAGGCCGTGCCCAGGCTGGCCCAAAAGTTCCCCAACGCCCCCGTGGAAGTGTTCACCCTGCCCATCGGCATCTTCGGTCCCAAGGGCATTCCCGCCCCGGTGGCGGCCAAGCTGACCGAGGCCTTCGTCAAGGCTGCCAAGGCGCCTGAGTGCGCCAAGGCCCTGAAGCAGATGAACATGACCGTGCAGATCGTCGGCCCCGAGCAGCTCCACAAGGACCTGGTAGCGGGCCAAAAGCAATTCGGCAAGCTCATCAAGGAACTGAATCTCAAGCGCAAGTAAGCGCCGGAGGTAAGCAGCCATGAGAGAAGACGACCGAGCCTGCAGCCTGATTCTCTTGGGGATCGCCCTTGCCGCGTGCCTTGGAGCCTTCCAGTACGAGGTGGGCACATTCAACAATCCTGGGCCTGGTTTGTTCCCCCTGGTTTTGGGGGCAGTGCTCGGCGTCTTGTCTCTTATGATCCTTGCCGGCGGTGTCATGGCCAAACGGGCCGCCGTCCAGGGGGCCCAAGCAACCGGTGGGCGGTCCATATACAGCAAAGAAGCCTTGTATGTGGTTTTGGCCCTCATCGGCTTCGGCTTTTTGCTGGTGCCGTTGGGCTTCATCGTCACCACCTTCGCGGTCTTCGCCGCCATGTTGAGGTTTGTCACCGGACAGAAATGGGCGGTGGTGGTCATCGGGGCCCTGGTGCTGGCCCTGGGCGCGTACGTGGTGTTCGACATGCTCTTGGGCGTTCCCCTACCTCGTGGGGTTTTGGGAATCTGAGTGAAGGGACGAGCCTGCATTGGAAACACTCAACTTAGTTGTATACGGCTTTCAGGTCGCCCTGGCCGCGCATAACGTGTTCGCCTGCTTTGTGGGCGTACTGCTGGGCACCCTGGTGGGGGTGCTGCCGGGGCTGGGGCCTGTGGCCACCATCTCGATTTTGCTGCCCATAACCTTGAGCATGGAGCCGGTCACGGCCATCATCATGCTGGCCGGTATCTATTACGGGGCCCAATACGGCGGCTCCATCACTTCCATATTGTTAAACGTGCCCGGCGAGGCCACCACCGTGGTCACCTGCATCGAGGGGCACAAAATGGCCCTGGCCGGAAGGGCCGGACCGGCCTTGGGAATTTCGGCCATCGGTTCGTTCATCGGCGGAACCCTCTGCCTGGTGGGGATCATGTTTCTGGCCGCCCCCCTGGCCAAGTTTGCCCTCAGGTTCGGGCCGCCGGAATATTCCGCTCTCATCTTTTTGGCCATCACCCTCATCACCGGTTTGGCGGTGGGGTCGCCCGTCAAGGGCCTGGCCATGGCTGTGCTGGGCATGATGGCCGGCACCATAGGCATGGACGTGGCCACCGGCGAGCCTCGCTTCACCTTTGGCATTCATCCTTTGTTCGACGGCCTGGGCCTAGTGCCGGTGATCATGGGCCTGTTCGGCATCGGCGAGATTCTCACCAACGTGGAGCAAAAGGGCGGGACCGAGGTCATCAAGACCAAGTTCAGCAACGTCTGGCCCACCATGCAGGACTGGGTAGCCAGTCGCATGGCCATTCTACGGGGTACGGTAGTGGGTTTTTTGCTGGGCCTTATCCCCGGAGGCGGGGCGCTCATCGCCACCTTTGCCTCATACTCACTTGAAAAGAAAATTTCTCGCCACCCCGAGAGGTTCGGCCACGGCGCCATCGAGGGCTTGGCCGGTCCGGAGACCGCCAACAACTCCGGCTCCCAGGCCAGCTTCGTACCCATGCTTTCCCTGGGGCTGCCCTCCAACGTGGTCACGGCCATCCTCATCGGGGCCTTGATTATCCACGGGGTGGAGCCCGGCCCCCTGATGATGACCACCAACCCGGACATTTTCTGGGGCGTTTTGGTGAGCATGTATCTGGGCAACGTGATGCTCTTGATCCTGAACCTGCCGCTCATCGCGGTGTGGGTGCAGATCCTGCGCATCCCCTACAAGTTTCTGCTGCCCCTGATCATGCTGTTCTGCCTGGTGGGGGTCTACAGCACCAATTTCAGCATCTTCGACGTGTTCGTCATGATTTTCTTCGGAATCATCGGATACCTCATGAACAAGTTCCAGTACGAGCCCGCGCCTTTCATCATGGGCCTGGTCTTGTGCCCCATATTCGAGAACGCCTTCAGGCAGAGCCTGAGCCTTTCGGATGGATCGTTTTGGATTTTCTTCAGCCGCCCCATTTCGGCGGTCCTGGTCATCGGCGGAATTTTGATCTTGGCCGGCTACATGCTGCCCTCGTTCCGGCGAAAGGTGAAAGTCGTACAAGAGAACGCCTGTGATTAACCCCTGGTTCAACTTATTTGGAGGCACTTAAATGATAACCATCATCAGAAATGTACACGTCTATTCTCCAGAGGACTTGGGTGTCCAGGACGTTCTGATCGTTGGCAAGCAGATTCACGCGGTGGGCGGCGATTTTGACCTGTGGGCCAAGCTGCCGGAGACCACCGAGATAGACGGCACGGGCAAGCTGCTGGTGCCGGGATTCGTGGACTCCCACGTGCACATTCTGGGCGGCGGCGGCGCGGCCGGTTTCGGCAGCCGCGGCCCGGAGACCAGCTTCAGCGAGACCGTGCTGGCCGGCACCACCACCGTAGTCGGCGTGGTGGGCGTGGACCAGGAAGGCCGCGACCTGAAGACGCTCTACGCCAAGACCAAGAGCCTGGAGTTCCGGGGCATCACCGCCAAGATGTTCACCTGCGGCTTTGACACCGAGGTGACCATCACCGGCAGCATCAAGAGCGACATCTACCTCCTTGACAACGTCATCGGCGCCAAGTGCTGCGTGTCCGACCGCCGGGGTGCCCAGACCACCTACGAGGACCTGAAAAAGGCCATGGCCACCGCCGCTCTGGGCGGTTTGCTCTCGCGCAAGGCCGGGGTGCTGCACATCCACATGGGCGATGCTCCCGCCGGTCTGATGCCGGTGATCGAGGCTCAGCAGGAAACCGCGGTTATGATCAAGAACATCGTGCCCACCCACATCAACCGCAACGAGTTGTTGATGGAGCAGGGCCTCACCTGGACCAAGAACGGCGGCGTGGTGGACTTTACCCCCTGCATCTACCCGCCGGACTTCAAACGGGCCACCAAGACCGCCCAGGCGGTGAGTGAGTACCTCAAGGCCGGAGTGCCCATCGAGCAGATCACCATCAGCACCGACGCCAACGGGGTGCACACCATCCACGGTTTCGAGCGCATGGCCCGCAACCCCATGGACCTCATGTACAAGGAGTTCCTGGACATGATCAAGGGCGAGGGCATCTCCATGACCGACTGCCTCAAGTGCGTCTCCACCAACGTGGCCCGGGTGCTGCGCCTGGAGGAAAAGGGCAAGGTGGCTCCGGGCATGGACGCGGACCTGATGCTGCTGGATCCCGAGAGCCTGGAAATCAAGATGGTGATAGCCCTGGGCGTCAAGCTGGTGGAAAACGGCCGGTTGGTGAGCCCGCCTCCCTTGGATGTGTAAACCAAGCTTATTTGCGCCTAAAAAACGCTGAACTTGAACCTGAATGTGTTGATTAAAAGTCGGAGGAACCAAAGTGAGCAACAAAGTTAAGCCGCAAGGCATCTACACAATCCTGCCCCTTCCTTTTAGCGAATCTTTCGAGATCAAGGAAGACGTGCTGTTCCAGGCCATCGACTGGGCCGTGGGCGCTGGCGCCAAGGGCGTGGTGGCCACCGGTTCGGTGGGCGAGTTCTCCCACCTCACCGAGGCCGAGCGCGAGCACGTGATGGATATAAGCCTGGGCCAGATTCGTAAGAACCAGGGCACCAAGGCCGTGTCCATGACCGCGGCGGCGGGCACCCTGGAGACCATCCGCTGGACCAAGCTGGCCCAGGAGATGGGCTACGACTACGCCTTGATCGTGCCCCCCTACTACTGGAAAGTGGGCGACGACGAGGTTTACCGTCACTTCCAGATGGTCAACGACGCGGTGGACATCCCCATCATCGTTTACAATAACCCCATCACTTCCAAGTTCACCATCAAGGTGCCTTTTGCCGAGCGTTTGGCGGAGCTGTCCAACGTGGTGGCCATGAAGGAGATGAGCCACGACATGGCCTACCTGATGTCCATGTACGACACGGTGGGCGACAAGATCAGCATGATGCAGACCTTCCGGGTCTACCTGATGGGCCTGATGCTGGGCGCGGCCGGCGGCTCCATCACCTCCTTCGGCCTGCCCGCCTGCGTGCGCATCAAAGAGCTGTACGACGCGGGCAACCTGGAGGGCGCGGTTAAGATTCAGCAGGCCCTCAACAAGCTGTTCAAGGGCTCCACCGAGGGCTCCGGCGTGTTGGGCCGCATCAAGACCGCTTGCTCCATGGTGGCCGGCCTGGATTTCGGCCCGCCCCGTCCGCCCTACCTGGCGCCCAATGACAAGGAATTGGCCATTTTGCAGGCCAATATGGATCACCTCAATGCGGTGATGGATTCGGTGAAATAAAAAGCTAGGGTTGCAATATTCTGCTGTCCTGATAGGGAAGCCCGTCCTCAGCTACCGCTCTGCTGCACGCACTGATCCTCATCTTGTGAAAAGGGCGGGCTTCCCTATCCACCAAATTTCACTGAGCGGCCTGCTCTTCGGCCAGGCCGTTACGAGTCTCAACGAGGGCTGATAAGTGGCTGCGCATTATCCTCACATCTTTCAGCCGGGCCGCATGGGCAAGCTGAGCTTGAAGAACCGCCTGGTCATGGCTCCCATGGGCACCCCGGCCTTGACCGGTTGGAGGGGCACCTTCAGCGACCGGCTGATGGACTACTACGAGCGCCGGGCCCAAGGCGGCGTGGGGCTTATCATCACCGGGGTGAGCCTGGTCAATTCCAAGGTGGAGCCCTGGGAGTCGGACGGCGAGCCTTCCCTGGTCACCTTTGACGCCCCCTGGAAAGCGCGCAATTTCATCCAGCTCACCGAGCGGGTGCATGACCACGGGGCCAAAATATTCGCCCAACTCACCGCCGGTTTCGGGCGGGTGCTGCCCAAGCGCATCCTGAACAAGCCCGGAGTGGAGCCCCTTGCCCCCTCGCCCATGCCCGCTTTCTGGCGGCCGGAGATCATGGCCCGCGAGATACGCCTGGATGAAATCCAGGCCCTGGTGGAGTCCTGCGGCCGGGCGGCCCTGGTGGCCCAGATGAGCGGGTTCGACGGCATAGAGTTGCACGGCCATGAAGGCTACCTGCTGGACCAGTTCATGACCCCGCTGTGGAACCAGAGGACCGATCAGTACGGCGGCAGCTATGCCAACCGCATGCGCTTTGCCCTGGAGTGCATCGCCAGCATCAAAGCGGCGGTGGGCGACGACTTCCCCATTTCCTATCGCATCGGGATCGAGCACAAGCTGCCCGGAGGCCGCCAAAGGGACGAGGGCATTCGCATAGTCCAGGACCTGGAGGCCGCAGGGGTGGCCGCTCTGCACGTGGACGCGGGCTGCTACGACAACTGGCACTGGCCTCACCCGCCGTTGTATCAACCACCGGGCTGCATGGTGGACATGGCCGCCACGGTGCGCCCCCATGTCGCCTTGCCGGTGATAACCGTGGGCCGCATGGGCTATCCCGCCCTGGCCGATCGCATAGTGGAGGAGGGGACCGCCGACTTCGTGGCCATAGGCAGGCCGCTTCTGGCTGATCCCGACTTCCCCGACAAGGCCCGCCACGGCCGCGCCCATGAGATATGCCCCTGCATCGGCTGCCACGAGTGCATGCACCGCATGCACCTGAACCAGTCCATAAGCTGCGCGGTAAACCCGGAGTGTGGCGACGAGACCCGCCTGAAGCTGACCAGGGCCGAACGCCCTAAAAAGGTGATGGTCATCGGCGGCGGGTTGGCGGGCATGGAGGCGGCCAGGGTGTGCGCCCTGCGCGGCCACTCGGTCACCCTTTATGAAAAGTCCGATCAGTTGGGCGGGGTGCTCAACATCGCCGGAGCCAGCGATTTCAAAAAGGACCTGAAAGATCTGCTGGAGTACAAGCGCGGGCAGTTCGAAGGCCTGACTGGATTGCGCTTACTTACCAACGCCGAGGTTACCGCCGAGACCATCCGGGCCGAAAAACCGGAGGTCATATGCCTGGCCACGGGCTCCCAGCCCATCAGGCAAGCGCCTATCCCAGGCCTTGAGGACACCCCGGTAATCATGCCCGACGACATCTACCAAGGCGTGCTGCCCCAAGGCCGCAAGATCGTGGTCATCGGGGGAGGGGCCGTGGGCTGTGAGGCCGCTTGGCACCTGGCCAGGGAAGGGCGGCAGGTAAGCATCGTGGAGATGCTGCCCCAGTTGGCCGGGGATTTGTTCATGGCCAACCGGGACATGCTCCTGGAAGAGCTGGAGCGCTGCCGGGTGGAAATTTTCACGGGCGCCAAGGTGACCCGGCTGGCTCCAGGCCGGGTGAGCATATCCAACCAACAGGGCGAGGCAACCCTGGAGGCGGAGGCCGTCGTCTTGGCCATCGGTCGGCGGTCGGAAAGCGGGCTGGCCCAGGCTGCCCGGGAAACGGCGGACGATCTCTACGTGATCGGAGACAGTCTGGCTCCTCGCAAGATCAAGGACGCCATCTGGGAAGCATTTAAAACCGCGCGAATCATCTGAGCGAATTCGGCGCCCCGCCGCATCCTCTTAACCAATCTGAACTGATTAGGGCGCAGCATGTACGACATCGAGGCAATTCTCAACAACCTAGCCAACCAGACGCCCACCTGGCTTTTGTTCGTCATCATAGCCTTGTGCCTGGCGCTGCTGTCCAAGAGCGCCGACAAGATGATAGACGGGGCGGTCTCCCTGGCCCGGCGCACCCGTTTGCCCAAGATCGTCATCGGGGCCACCATCATTTCCCTGGGCACCACGGTGCCGGAGACGGTGGTATCGGTGCTGGCCGCCTGGAGCGGTCACTCCGGCCTGGCCCTGGGCAACGGCGTGGGCTCCATCATCTGCGACACCGCGCTCATCTTCGGGCTCATGTGCCTGCTGGCCAAGATACCGGTGCGCAAGTTCATCCTGAACCGCACCGGCTGGATGCAGGTGGGCGCGGCCACCCTATTGGTGGTCATGGCCCTGATCGCGCTATGGGTCGCGCCGGACAAGCCCATGCTGGGCCGCAGCGTCGGTGTCTTGTTCATCGTGCTGCTGGCGCTCTACATGTACCTCTCCTATCGCTGGGCGCGCCAAAGCGGGCAGGCCGATTTCGAGGAAGAGGACGAGGGCGAGGATTGGACCACCCTCAAATCCATGATGTTCCTGCTGACGGGCTTGGTGGGGGTGATCGTGGCCAGCCGGGTGCTGATCCCCTGCGCGGTGGTGGGGGCCTGTCGCCTAGGGGTGCCCCAGGACGTGGTGGCCGCCACCATCGTGGCCTTCGGCACCTCGGTGCCCGAACTGATGACCGGCATCAGCTCCATAAGAAAGGGCCACCCCCAGATCATGGTGGGCAACGTGGTGGGAGCCGACGTGCTCAACTGCCTGTTCGTAATCGGGGCGGCGGCCCTCACCGAGCCCCTGCACATCCCGGACAACTTCTATTACTTCCATTTCCCGGCCATGCTGGCCATCCTCTATTCCTTCCGGGTGTTCATCTTCATGAACCGGGACGGCTGGTTCAAGCGCTGGCAAGGGGCCTGGCTGCTGGGGCTGTACGCGTTGTATCTCACCCTGCAGTACAGCCTGAACATAACCGGCGCGGAAGGCTAGACGAGCAGCGGCTGAGAGCCTACCGCCACGCGACAAATTGCTCATAATTTCCAGCCAAGGCTGGTTAAGTAACGGAGAGTATGACCATGGCAGTATTACCCGAAGTCAAGAGCCACTACGGCCGCCTGAAGTTATTGATCGGCGGCGAGTGGGTTGAGTCCAAGTCCGAGATCATCAACAAGACCACCAACCCGGCCACGGGCGTGGAGATCGCCGAGTTCCCCACAGCCACCAAGGCCGAGGCCCGGGCGGCGGT
>JAHIND010000036.1 GCA_018896025.1 Pseudomonadota bacterium | reverse complement strand
TTGGCCACCGGACTTGTAGCGGGCCAGCCATTTGTAAACCGTGCGCCGGCTCACGCCCAAAGCCTCGGCCACTTCCTTGACGCTTTTCCCTTCCTTCAAAACTCTTTGCACAATCAGGGCTCGACTATAAAACGTGGTCCTGGCATTCTGATGTGGGTTGTTCACGGGAACCTCCAAAGCAAAGACGGTTGATGTCGCAATCACCAGTCTCTACTTCTGGAATCCTGTGAACAACCTCTTTAGCAGCTACAACTAGCGCCAACCGCCCTTCCAGTGACTGGAGTTGGGGTAGTTGTCGCAGACGCCGTCGTTGTTGCTGTCCACCCAATCGCCGGAGTTGTTGCGGGACCACAGGTTGGGGTCCTGGGCGTAGTCGCACACCCCGTCGCCGTTGGCGTCGCGCCACTGGGGAGAGGCGTTGCCGTTGCCCCGCCAGGCCCGCCGCTGGGCCGCGAAAGCCAGGCGCGGCCCCAACCAGGAGGAAGCAGCCGCCGAGGTCATGGAGTTCATTTCGTTCCACAGGGAACTGTCCTGATAAGGGTCGTAAATGCCGTCGTTGTTGTCGTCCACCCAGTCGCCGCTCTTGGCATAGGTGGTGGTTCCCCCGCCTCCGCCGCCGCTACAGGCCACGGCCAGCCCCATGGCCGCCAGGATTAAGATCATCTTAAAAAAGTTCGCCGACATGCTTCCCTCCAGGGAGTGGCTTTTCGCTGCAAATCAGAATTGATTCCCATCCAATAAAGACTCCTAAAAGATACCGGAGTTTGGTGGGCCGGCAAGGGACGCAGGCCAAAAAATAGGCGGGATCATGCAAAAAAATATAGTAGTTAAAATAAGTTAACAGGTGTTGTCACGTTAAGGGGCAGGCGGGAAACGCCATCTAAAATCATCTCTAAAAATAAATTAAACTGGTGCCGCTGTTCTCAGGGTGGACAGGGGCAGCAAAAGCTAACCCCGGCCCTGGGTGGGGCTGGGGGTGATCGCTTGTTGTAGGAATAATTAGAAGACTTACTGGGTGGAGCTTAGGGCTTGGCTGGGGGCTTCCACTCCCTGGCCAGGCGTTGGGCCTCTGCTATTTGTTGAGGAGTCATTTTAGCGGCTAATAGCTTGCAGCTTTCTGCTGCGTCCTCAATTCCCCCCGCTGCAGCTAAATTCATCCACATATGGGCTTTGATGTAATTTTGGGAGACCCCATGACCGTCGGAATACATTAACCCGAGCGCCCATTGGGCCATAGCATACGCCTGCTCCGCTGCTTTTCGGTACCAATAGACCGCCTGTTTATAGTCTCGGGGTACACCGCATCCGTGATAATACATCATGCCCAAACGGAATTGCCCTGAGGCAAGCCCCTGCTCGGCCGCTTTGCGGTACCAAAAGGCCGCTTGTTCATAGTCTTGGGGTACCCCTTGGCCTGTGGAATACATTGCGCCCAAGTTAGATTGGGCTATGGCTAACCATCCATACTCGGCTGCTTTGCGGTACCAATAGGCCGCTTGTTTATAGTCTTGGGGTATCCCTTGGCCTTTGTTGTACATCCTGCCCAGGCCTAGTTGGGCAGCAGCCACTCCTTGCTCGGCTGCTTTGCGGTACCAATAGAAGGCTTTGTCGTAGTCTTGCTCAACACCTAACCCAAGATAATAAACTTTACCTAGGTTGGTTTGTCCCAAAGCGTTCCCTTGCTCAGCCGCTTTACTGTACCACTTGACTGCCTGCTTACGGTTCTGGGGCACCCCTTGGCCCTGTGCATACATAAACCCAAGGTAGAATTGTGCCAACGCATCCCCCTGCTCTGCCAGGGGCTCAAATTCCTTAAGCGCGTCAGCGTAGTCTCCGCGCTTGTAGGCAGCCATCCCCTCACTAAATCCTGCCCAAGCCGATTGCGTCAAGCAAAGGGCCAATAGCAGAGCCAGCAGAATTTTTTTCATGGTGTACCCCTCCACCGGGCAGGCTTGTGCCATGGTAGCACAAGAAAAGGCGTCCCGACCCGGCTGTGCAGTGGCCACTGCTGAGGTCACTCCGGACAAATTATGTCGGGTGGAGGACCAGAGCGAGATCTGGGAGCAGGCCCTGGCTCTGGGCCGGGTGATATGGGCCAAGTTGGGTTCCCACTGCGGATGTAAGCGCCAACTTCTCACTCTATACTATAAAATTAGAGCATCGCTACGCCACACAGGAGACGGCAGCATGCAGCCTCAAATAATCGGCATATCCGGCAGCCCCATAGCAAACAGCAACACCGACCGCTTGGTGCAAGCGATTTTGGCCGCCAGCGGACTGCCCAGCGAGTTCGTCAAGCTCAGCGAGATCAACGTGGGACCCTGCCGGGCCTGTCTGGGCTGTAGGTCGGACAACATCTGCAAGGTGGACGACGACTTCCCGGCCCTGGCGGCCAAGGTGCGTGGGGCCGGGGCCCTGGTGGTGGGCGGCCACGCCACCTACGGCACCATGAACGGTTTTACCAAGCTGTTTTTGGAGCGCCTGTTTTCCCTGCGCCACCGCGAAGGCCTGAACCGGGGGAAGCTGGCCGTGGCCGTGGCCACGGGCAATGGGCGCGGGAGACCGGGCCTGGAGGCGGCCAGTGAGCAGATCGCCCACTCCCTGGCCTGGGAGGGCATGGAGGTGTTGGGCACCTTGCAGATAACCGGCAACCCCAAGTGCCTGGTCTGCGGCTATGGCTCCACCTGTCCCATGAGCGCCCTGCCTCGGGTCTTCGGCCCGGACAACACCGAGGTCACCCCGGACAAGTTCTGCCAGGTGGAGGACCAGACCGAGACCTGGGAAAAGGCCCAGGCCCTGGGCCGAGAGATCGGCGCGCGCTTGGCTAATTAGACGATGGCCCGGTCCAGGCTCCTAACGGTTCTGGTTAAGTCTCGTCCGAGGCTATTGAGAACTTGTTAGCCAGTTGCTCGCATGAGGCAATGACCGGCGGGGACTGGTTGTATTTCAATCCCCGCCGGCTCATATGCCATTAGGTGCTTGGGCCAAAGGAACGCCCTGATTAAAGAGTGTCCTTAGTTATCTGCGTTTTTTAATGGCCTTAACTTGCAAGGCCACCTCTTTCCAGCGCTCCTTTTCCACACGGTCGGCACTTTTGTGCCGGCGATTGGACAGGTATTCCAGTTCACGTTTCATTTTCAGGTAGTTTTCCACCCTGTTCCTTGGGATCTCACCTTCAGCGACTGCCTCAATGACCCGGCAGCCGGGCTCATGGGTGTGGCTACAGTTAGCAAAACGGCATCCCAGAGCAAACTTCTCGATTTCGGGAAACGCGGCTTCGATCCCGCCATCAAGTTCCCAGAAGGCAATTTCCCGAATTCCGGGATTGTCTATCACCATCCCCCCCTGGGGCATCACGATCAGATCCCGGGTGGTGGTGGTGTGTCTGCCCTTGCCCATATGAATGCTGGTGGAACGAGTAAGTTGCACGTTTTCACCGTAAAGGCGATTCACCAGGGTGGATTTACCCACCCCGGAAGACCCCACCATGGCCGTGGTCCGGCCTGGTGACAAATATGGTTCCAGTGGGGCCAGGCATGTGTCATCCGAGGCGGAAACCAGGTGCACGGGGACGCCCATGGCCACCGCCTCCACTTCACCGACGCAAGCCTCCGGATCCTGGTGAATATCCGCTTTGGTCAGGATGACGACAGGATTCAGGTCGCAGTTATAGACCAGGGTCAAGTACCGTTCGATGCGGCGCAGGTTAAAATCCCGGTCAAGCCCGCAGACGATGAATATGGTGTCAAGGTTGGCCGCGATTACCTGTTCCTTTTTCGAGCGTTCATCCTGTTTGTTACGAGCGCCCGAAGCGCCTCTGGATAAGGCATTCTTTCGCACCAGCACCCTGGAAATCACGGTATCGGTCATGAGGACCCAATCCCCTGTGACCGGGAACATGCCGCCGGCGTCATGTCTGACCCTGCCGGCCAGGGTGGCGAGCCATTCGCGGTTGCCGTCGCTTGTCCGAAAGCTGTTTTTTCTTACTCCAACCACTCTAGCCGGAGTAAAGCCTTGGTTGGAAACGTGTTCCTGTTGGGCCTGAAAATGGGGAGTCCACCCGAGTTCTAAAAGGTGACGCATGCTTGCGTTCTTGTTTGCGCTTTGATTGATGCTCATCGTCAAGACCTACCTATCCCTACCTTTAATGCTTACCGGCTTTGTCGGCGCGTGAAACCGCCCGAGGCGGAACACACAACCTACTGCCGCTTTTGTGCTTTTCGGATGTCTTGATGTAAGGGACGTTGCTGACGGAGGACGCAACTATAGTGGTAGAGTCTCAATCAGAGATCTGCGGGGGGAAAGACAGGCAGAAACTAGTCTGTCTTTATAACTGAACAGCCTTTTGGGTTTGCTGCAGAACTATGATCAATCAGCTACCAACAGGTTGCTTACCTGGTCGGCAACGATTGACACAATATCCATTGATATGATGAACAAAAAATCTCCTTCAAATACATTTAATAGAGACCCACTAAACTACTGAAAACCTGGCCGCTGTCAAGCATAACCTGGGTGGCGGCCATTAATGATATCCCCAAACTCTACGCAATAGCCCGATCCAAACTCCTATAGCCGATGGCCTCGCTGAGGTGGGGCATGCCGATGGTCTCGCTGCCTTCCAGGTCGGCGATGGTGCGGGCGATCTTGTGGATGCGGCTATAAGCCCGGGCCGAGAGCCCCAGGCGCTCCATGGCCTTTTCCAGCAGGCTGAGGCCCGCGTTGCTCAGGCGGCAGTGTTGGCGGGTCAGGGCGGTGCCCATCTGGGCGTTGCAAAACACCCCGCTGCCCTCCAGCCGCCGGGCCTGGCGCTCCCGGGCGGTCACCACCTTTTCACGCACCGAAACCGACGAAGGCCCAGCGGTATCGGCGCTTAGCTCCTTGAAGGGCACCGCCGGCACCTGCACCTGGATGTCTATGCGGTCCAAGAGAGGCCCGCTGACCCGGTTCAGGTAGTTGCGCACCTGCTGGGGGGCGCAGGTGCACTGGCGCTTGGGGTCGCCGTAATAGCCGCAGGGGCAGGGGTTCATGGCCGCCACCAGCATGACCCGGGCCGGGAAATCCACCGTGGCCGCCGCCCGGGTGATAGTCACCACCCCCGACTCCAGGGGCTGCCGCAGCACCTCCAGCACGCTTTTTTTGAACTCCGGCAGCTCGTCCAGAAACAGCACCCCCTGGTGGGCCAGGCTCACCTCACCGGGCCGGGGGATGGTGCCTCCGCCGATGAGCCCGGCGTCGCTCACCGTGTGGTGGGGCGAGCGAAAGGGCCGGGCGGTGACCAGGGCCTGGCCCGGAGCCAGGGTGCCCGCCACCGAGGCCACCTGGGTGACCTGCAAGGCTTCCTCAAAGCTGAGCGGCGGGAGTATTCCCGGTAGTATCCTTACCTAATCTATTTGACAAATATTCGTTTAAAAAAGCGAAGTTAGGCCGGAAACGAATTTTTTCGTCCCATGGGCCACCGTCAGGGAGGCCTGTCCCCGCCCAGAGGATTATCGGGCCATCCAGCATTGACTCAACAAGTTCCTTTTTCTGGGCTGGTGTAAAGGCCTCAATCTCGGCCCGGAGTTCTTTCAAACCGCGCTTGTTCTCACGAAGGAAATCCAATGTCTTTCGACGCTCAACGACAGCATGGTGGGCGGCGTCAATCTCGCTTTGAACAGCCGCAAGAGCTTCCTCCGCCCTGGCCAAGGACTCACGGTTCTCCCGCGCCTGGCACCGGAAATCCACCAAATCATCCTCAGTCAAGTCGTCTGCGTCTAGCAAACGGATGAAGTAGGTCTTCCGATTAGTGAGTTTTTTAATATCCATGCGGGCAGCCCGCCTCTTATCCTCCAATTCCGCCAAGGTTTTATCAAGGCCAGAGCCATCAAACAAAATTTTCTCAAGCGTTGACTCGCTACGCGGACCGTGAATATTGAGCATCACCATTAATCGCCACCAGACTAAGTCTTCAAGTTCCTGGGCCTTGACATGCGGCAAGCGGCACTTCTCACGACCTTCAAGCGCACGCTTTTTGGTACTGGTTGCATTCCAATAGCAAGCATAATATTCCGGGTAAGTACCATCCTTGCGCTTCGACCCACGGTGGGGCTTAACTCGCCCCCCACACTCACCACAAATTAAAACATCACGTAGCCACCGGTCGGCAGTGGCTTTGCCCGCCCGCTTGCTCTTCACTTTGTTGAATTCACTAATATTTTGTAAGCGATCGAAGGTAGCGTGATCCAGTAGGGGAGGGACTGGAAACAGAATCCACTCGCTCTCGGGATTCATCTCGCCGGTACGCCGCTTCCCTTCATACTTGTGCTGATTCACATAGTGCTCACCCAGGTAGGCCCGGTTTTTGAGCATCCCTGAAATGGTTGTCTTGGCCCACCGACGCCCATGGCGACCACGCAGACCCCGCTTGTTCAGTTCAATGCAGATATCGGCGTGGCTCATGCCCAGGTTAAGGCGCATCTCAACGATTTCACGGAAGATTTTTGCCTCTTCTTTTTTAATTTCAATTTTTTTGGCTTCTTTGTTCCACTGATAGGCAAAAGGGGGCTTTCCGATGTAGCACCGCAAGTCGCGCCACCTAGCCATTTTATTTACGGCCATCTGCTCCTTAATGATGGTGCGCTCGAGCTCGGCTAAGGCTCCCAGCACTGTAAGGAAAAACTGCCCGTATTCAGAGCTCAGGTCGATTTTCTCGGTGACCGTGGCAAAGTTAACACCACATTGCTTCAACTCATGAACAAGATTTAACGTGTCTCTCGCGCTACGGGCAAATCTTGAGAGTTTGTAGATTATAAGCACTTCAAATTTTTTGGCATGGGCGGCATCCATGAGTCGCTTCAGCGCCGGTCTTTCCCTTTTCGCGCCCGAATAGCCGCCATCCTCGTAAACCTCAGTCAGGTGCCAGCCGTTAAACTTTGCGTACCTCACGATTGCGCTCTTTTGCGTGGCTAGGCTCTCGCCCTCTTTCGCCTGGTCAGGGGTAGAAACCCTGATGTACCCGACCGCTCTTTGCTTTGGCGTAGGGGTAGGCATCACTTCCCGCCCTTCTTCCCCTGCGTCTGGACCCCATTTGGCTTGGTGGACCAGGTAGTGGAGCCGATTTTTCCCGCCTGCACCAAGGCCAGCGTGGTCTGCGTGTCCGCGATGTAGCGATCAATGCCCTCCTCCAAGAGGTTGGCTTTTTCCACGCTCAGGCGGACAGACCCATTGAGCCAGACCTGGACGGTTACCGGGGCGTATCCCACTAACTCGGCCAGTTTTTTCCCGGTGAGTCCTATGGCCTGCATCCGCTCCCTGATTCCATCCCTCCACTCTGGGGGGGCAGTAGGGGACGTGATCGGGCGACCCTTGGTGGGCGGGGCATTTTCTCCAACATCTGGCTTGGCCATTTAAACTCCCTTCATCACATTAATATTAAGCCATAAGCTTAAATAAAGCTAGCGAAAAAGGGCCTCCCCGTGCTTCCCCCCCACTTCATGTTGAGTTGCAACCAGTTAACCACCACCATATGTTGTGCCCCTGGCTCAAAAGCGAAAAGCCCCACACCCCACAGAGGCGGTGGTGGGGCTGAAGGGTAGGCCTGCGGCGCGCTCGGCCTGTTCCCCTCGTCCTTATTATATGTAAAAGGGAGCCAACCTTAGGGCAGGGGTGCTTTTTTTAAAAAAGCTTGATAACTATTTTTATCTTCCAAAAGGCAAGTTACCGGTGACAAGGGCGGCTATTAAGCTGTAAATCAGCGCAAAAATTATCGCGGCCGGGATGGCGGCCAGGGCCAGCTTGACCATGAAGCCCACCAGCGTACCGAAGGGAATATCCAGGCCAGTGATTACCACCCCGTTGGCACTGGCAGACTCCTTTGCTATGGCAGCTATCCCCGGCCCAGCGCTTCCGCACTTTGCGCACCTGTTCCCCCAAGTGACCGGTATGTTGCAGGCCGGGCATAACCACTGGTTCGCTTCCAGCTTTGGAGGTTTGATGTTTTGTGATTCTACCTGCGGGCCACCGGACGCGGGAGCCCCGCAGGAGTGGCACTTCTCGCTGGTCCGAGGGTTGGGCTTTCCGCAGACAACGCAATCCCAGCGCTTCCAGCGCTCACCAAATTCAATTTTGGGCATACTGAATCCTCGCCTCTTGCTTGCAACAATTGCGCCGGCAGTGGATTTGACGCTAAATTATGCGATACCTACTGAGGCAATGAAACGCTCCATGGAGTGATCTAGGGATAGGCATAACTGAAATTTATTAGCTGTTTTTTCCAGATGAATGAGGTTTGTCATAGTAATTAAAGTGTGAAGCTCATCGAATTTATTTATTATCCGCCAGCATTTTTTTGGCTTCCCGCAGATCAATTTTTGCATGATGGCCATGCTTTTCTAATAAATGCAATAGATTAGATCCATTTAGGAGGGTAAGGGGTTTATCCTTTGCAAAATTATATGCGTCAGAACCATAGTCAGCGGTAGATACAAGAATGCCTTTAGTCGCGCCCTCGTTAACAACGGTACCGTATAAATCCCTAACTGCCGCAACACCCACAGTGTTGGTGTATCTTTTGGCCTGAATAACTATTTTCCCGCCCCTTATTGGATCCGGGTCAAATGCTATGGCATCAACCCCTCCGTCCCTGCTCGCCTGAGTAACTTTCACTTCACCACCATTTTGTTGAAATTCTTTTTCGAATAGCTCCCTGATTAAATGCTCAAAATCTTCCCAATCCATTGCCGCTATATTTGTTGCGTTGTCAAGGTTTTTAGCCACCTCGTAGCTTTCAACAAATCTTTTGTCTTCTCTGCTGATTCGAAGAATTGGTTGTATTGGTGTGATACTACTCAGTTTAGTGCTAGCCACTCCCTTTAAACCCTTAAAGCATATCTTGGGGTCAACGTTACCTAGATCAATATTTATGAATTCATTTTTAGTTGTTTGTATACTGAGGATACAGTTATTTTCTTCTTTTCCCGTGGCCTTGTTAACCTCAATCACCCAACCGTTAAAAGAAATGGCATCTATTGCATCTATCGTATCGGCTTCAAATATTTCGTGTATGGATCGCAAGGCAATTTTATATAGTGTTTGGTCAAACATGTTATTTATTTGGGTTTGTGAAACTAGATATTCTTTTATTTCTTTTTTTGAAGCGATATATTTTACCTCCTTGACGTTGGGTAAGCATTTCACAGAAGGCATTTCATATTCGACAACTAATATTTTTGTTTCAGGAACGTACTCTAGTTCAAAGTTTTGAGGAAAAGTTTCGGGGTAGGTTGAATTGTTCAATACCAACTCACAATACTCCGATACAGCCTCTGGGCTTTTGTTTAAATAGGCTTTTTTCAAGTTATCAATTTTGAGGTTATATTTGTTTTGATTTGAAACAAAATTTGTTTTTCTTTTTTCCCAGTCTTCGACTGCCTTTACATATTTATTGATTTCATTTTGATGAGATATATCTATTTTCTTGTTGTAATCTACTACCTCAGCGTAATGTTTTTCCCAGTCCGAGCATGCAGCAGCATATTTCCTCTCACACTCTCTGATTTTGCGTTCTTTTTTAGATTTAAAAAGCTTATCCATAAAAGTTAATTCAGGGGTGAACGCTGGTTCTGATATTTCTGGCTTAGAATTGTAAGCACGCTTAATTCTTGGGGCTGGTTTTTGGGGAAGTGGTTCGCTAAATTGATCTTTCTTTTTGAGAGTATCCCAATCAATGGAGTCATTGATCTTTAAAGTATGCTTTAGTATATTATCAATATCACGTAAGGCCTGTTGAGCTTCATTATCCTTTTCAATGGCGTTTTCCATGTTTGCCTGCTTGCTTTCGTCTTTCTTACGTTTTGCTTCTAATTTAGTCCACTTTATCTGCCATTTATTAGCCTGAATGTTCGCCTTGTTTTCTAATATCTCTTCATCTGGCGCCGAAATCAGTTTGTGCTCATTGAGCCCTTTGTGGTACATCTCTACTGTAAATTTAAGTATACGTGTTCCTGCTGCGTTCCAGTATGCTTCTGCTCGTCCTATTTTCAATTGGTTGTTTTTCATCATCACACCCCCTTACGATTATCTCAAAACGCCTGTGCAATTTCCCCCAAAAAGGCCCTCTTGGATGGTACGAGCCCTGTTGACTCATAGCGGCAGGAATGAATTAAACTAACCAGACAACTTAAACCTTGTAACAAAATACCACTATCAAAATCAAGTGGTTATTGGAAATGGGTCCATCAGTTGTTGTTACAGCGCCCAGGATCAACGCGTATTGCTAGGCCCTTGATAGTACATTGCGGACGCTTGTCGCGTACCATTTACGGCCCCTGGGGGTGGGAACCCCTCTGGCGTTCAGCGCCCCGGCTATTCCGGCCAGGCTGACAATCCCAGCCTTTTTGATCTCTTGTATGGTGGGCAACACGGCCTTGGCCCTTTCCTAGGCCTGGGCGCTGGTAGCCTTCCACGCTTTGGGCTGGACCTTGCTTAAGTTGGGATTGCCCAGCTTGGTCCTTCGACGCTTGGCAGCGGCCAGGGCGTCCTTAGTGCGCTCGCTGATCGTCTCTCGCTCCCATTGGGCTACCGTCACTAACATGTTGGCCACCATGCGCCCGGCAGCGGTTCCGGTGTCTATCTGCTCCACCACGATTTTGAGAGGATGGCCATTGTTGAAGTGACTGGCCAGGAGGTCGCCCAGGTCGCGCTCAGAACAAGTTAGCCTGTCCAGCTTGGCCGCCACAAAGCAGCGGTCCTTGGCTCCCTTGATGGCCTTTAGGGCATCTTGCAGGCCAGGGCGGTCCATGGTCTTGCCACTGGACGCGTCCTTATACGCCTCAACCAGCTCCAGGCCGTACAGGGAACAATATTGCTCGATCTTATTCCGCTGGGCTTCCATGCGCAGGCCGCTCTTGTCCTGCTCATCTACATAATTGCTCTCGTGACCGATTGGCTCAATGCCGGGGAGTTGGTAGTTTCGGAGTATGCTGTTTTGTGGGTTCAGTGCAAAATCCGCAACAATTGACTCAGGCTTGCTAGATGGACTACTATACTGAAAATCTTAGTCAGGGGGATAGAGATGGGAAACCTAGAAATATCTAGCTTTCGGGTTGTTAATTTTAGAAATATTAAAGATAGTGGTTGGATTCCCCTTGAAAACGTAACGGCGTTTGTGGGCCGAAACGAATCTGGGAAAACAGCGCTTCTCAGGGCGCTGCATAAATTTAATCCGGCAGTATCAGAACCGTATAATCCTCAAAGAGAGTTTCCTAGAGATCGGTTCACAAGGGATTTTAAAGACAATGGAGGGGAGTGGCCTGTTTGCCATGTAGAATTTATACCTTCGGAAGAATTTCAGGGTAAACTAGTTGATATGTTTGGCGGTGACCGGATAATCGAAAAAATAATATGCACACGTTATTATGATGGCTCTCTAAATATTGATTACTTGCCAGCGATTGTATACGAGGCTGTTAGCCCAGAAACCATATCTAATGCCTTGTCCATATTTGAAAAAGGAATCAGAAGACTATCTTCTGATGAACCAGAAAATAAGGACGAGCTTGAGGCAGTTAAAAAATCTTTATTTAATTTTTCCGAGCAATACATCGAACACATTAAATCCATTAATGACTTGCGAAGCGAAGAAGGCGTTGCTTTGCTTCAGAAAATGATAACTGAAATTAATCAACAGTCAACGCTTTTATCCGCAGACTTGGTAGAAACCCTAATAGATAGCTTGCAGCCCTTACTTGATCACGCTAAAATGCCTTCTCCTTTAGAACGCGCAGAAGAACTTGTTATAGAATCACTCCCAGTATTCATTTATTTTGAGAACTATGGGATTTTAGACAGCGCAATCTATTTGCCTAGATTTATAGAAGACCTCAAACAAAACTCAGAAGATTCTCGGCTAAGAACGATTAATGCTATGTTTAAGCATGTAACTCTCACAGCAGAAGAAATACTTACACTAGGTTCTGAGCAGGCGTCTCGTGCAAAGCATAACAACCAACCTGTTACGCCTGAAATGATCGCCGCCGATAAAATGCAAAAGGAATTACGAGCAGTAAAGCTCAATTCTGCATCGCTGGATATTACAGAACGTTTTGAAAAGTGGTGGCAACAGCGGCGGCATAAAATTAAATATCACGCTGATGGCGATTATTTCCGTATATGGGTGTCGGACGACAGAAGACCTGGTGTCGAGATTGAGCTAGAGGAACGCAGCGCTGGCTTTCAGTGGTTTTTCTCATTCTATTTGGTATTTCTAGTGGAATCTGATGAGGGTCACAAAGAAGCTGTATTGTTACTAGATGAACCTGGACGCAGTCTTCACCCTACCGCACAGCAGGAACTAATTGCCTTTTTCGAAGAGCTTTCA
The DNA here is from genome assembly GCA_018896025.1 of Pseudomonadota bacterium. Classification (GTDB taxonomy): domain Bacteria; phylum Desulfobacterota; class Desulfarculia; order Desulfarculales; family Desulfarculaceae; genus Desulfoferula. Next base: position 83,343 of record JAHIND010000036.1, on the reverse strand, counting down.
AAGAACAATAAAATAATTTATACGACCCATTCTCCTTTTCTAATTGATGGGCAAAACTTACATCGTGCTCACCCAGTTACAGAAGATCCCACCGGACATTCTAATATTAGCATCGGAGAGTGGCCCTCTGATAGAGAGACTATTTTCCCTCTTTGGGCTGCGACAGGCTATTCAATGGTAGCTGAACTTTTTGCAAGGGGAAAGAATGTCTTAGTAGAGGGCTTGTCTGATTATCTATATATTCAGGCTCTATCTATGATGCTAAGTGCTTTAGGCAAAGAAAAGTTACCTAAGGATGTTTACATTGCTCCGTGCGGTGGCACAAAAAATATGGGATATATGGCTTCTCTATTTTTGAGTCACCGAGTAGCTCCTGTTATTTTGCTGGACGGGGATGAGGCTGGAAGAATTAGAAGAGATTCTCTTTTGAAAAAGTTATATACTGGACACGAAAATAAAATTTTAATGCTAGACGATATTTTTAGCATTGAGGAGTGTGAAATTGAAGATATTGTTGGGAAAGAAACAATCTTCGGTGCACTAAGTGAGTACTTAGGCACAGAGATTAACATTGAATCTGGCGGGAAGAAGGAAGAGAAATTAAATTCGCAAATTCAATCAGCTGTCATAGAAATAGGGAGGGAGTTGCCGGTGACATGGAAAATAGACATAGCAAGGATAGTTGTAAGATCGTGGGCCAATGATGACCCGTCCAAAATATCCAGCGATATACTAGACAGGGGCGAGCAACTGATAAGTAACATCAATAATAAATTCAGCAGCGAATCATAAGTGTTAATTTTTCGATGAAAATCGCTCACGCGGGCTAATCTCGCAAAAGGTTGAACCTTTTTTGCGCTTCCGCAGTGACGCGGCTTGCAAAAGGTTTGCAGATCTCAGACGAGACACCCCTGCATCGTATATAACCCGGCGACCAATTGCAGCCATCAGAATCCTTGTCCTGGAGGCCCATTACTCCAATAAAGCGGCAATCCTCACAATCCTCATGCTTGGCAAGCTCCTTGTTCATCCACTCAAGGAGTTTTTCTTGGGATACTAACTTTCGATTCATTGGGCGCGGTTCCTTTTCTCGCAAAATAGTATTAATGGCTAAAATAGCCGTATTTCAATAAAATAAGCACTGTTTTTGCCAAGTGCAAGGGATTGACCTGTTTTTTGGGAGGGTTTTCTGTTTAGGTGGCCCAGATGCTATAGTGCTACTCTGCGATATACTACGAGGGGGCTATTATGGCTGTACGAACTACCGCAAAAGCAGTTGTACTAACCACCACAAAAACAGCACTTATTTGCTCGGGAATCGCGGGGGGGATGATCTTCCTGTCAGGGCCTGGAATTTGGGTTTACCAAATATTTCATTGGCTGAGATATGGAAACTGGTATGCCATACCGGCTACCACCGTTATTCCCATAGACCGCTTTGCACATCTGTTCTACTGGGTGGGCATCCAAAAAATAATCTTGTGGTTCTCGGACTTGCCCTTGGCGATATATTGCATCGTTTTTGGTATTTGGATCGGAGGCGCAGGCCTCCTCACGTATGAAAAACATTTCGAAAGCAAAGGCTAAGTACCCTTCCGCCTTAGCGCTGTTTTAATTTTAATCACCAAAGAATCCATGCCAAACCCACATTGCTCCAAACAGTAGCGCCCAAAATATGCCCGCTGGGATAAGCAAGAGGCCCAGGTATAATTTAATATTTGAGGCTGAATAAATGTTGAAGTCAGCCACAACGTATAGGAACGTAATAAGCGCGAACCAGCACAGCGTAATAACAATGCCTAGCCTTATCCACCCCCTCATAGCTTCCCCCTCATTGTCGGTTATGCCTTCCTTTTTAGCACATTGTGGATTTGGGTGGGGGGCCAGGTCTTGCCCAACCTAGTGGGGCTTGAGGAGCAGGTCGCTGGGAGGCTTCTAGCGAAACAGCAACCAAAGAAGAAACGCAACAGGAGCCGCTAGGTGCAAGGCAATTACCAGGGCGGTTCCTTTTTTAGAAAACTTGCCAGGGACTGGATGCCCCCCAGGGCCACCAAATCGCATAACCCCCTCCACTAAAGACTGCTCATTCAAAATATCACAGCTAGGCGCGGCGCTTCAAAACGTTATGCACCTGGGTGGGGGTCCAGGTCTTGCCCAACCTGGTGGGGATGCCCTCAGCGTTGAGCTTGTCAGCGATGGCAGCAAGGGTTAGGCCGGGAGCACCCTTCGGGCCTTTTGCCCTCATTCGCCTGATGCGGCGCACCACCTTGGCTTCATCCTTGTCGGCTTCACCGTAATACTTGCGGCCAGCACACTTGCCGGTCTTGCGTTCCTTAGCAGCCCGGCCCTTTTCCAGGCGGCGCACCAGTTGGCTTTTCTCCAGCTCGGCAAAAACACCTTGAATCTGCACCAGGGCCTTGCGCAAGGGGTCGGCGCTGACGGCCTCGGTGATGTTTTCGCCCGTTCGCGCGCTGTAAAGGGTGATGCCCTTGGCTGCCAGGTAGATCAAAAGTGATTCCTGAATCCTAAGTTCCCTGGCCAGGCGGTCAAGGGACTCAACCACCACCGTGCGACAGCCGTTGGCCAGGATGTCAGCCAGCATGGCTTGGAAGGCGGGGCGATCCTCATGGTCTGCGGTGCCAGTGATGCCCTCCTCGCGGTAAATCCCCTCCACCTGGAGCTTGGCTTGCTTGCAGAAGGCTTCGCATGCCTTCCGCTGCCTGTCAAAGCCGTAGCCGTCCACCTGGCCCAGGCCGCTGACCCTCAAATACAGGAAGCACTTTTCCATGGCTCAAATCTCCCTCTGCTTGGGTAGCTCTAATTTGCATATTATAGGGATATGACTGCAAAAAGCTAGCACTAAATTTAAGATATTTAAAAATATATTAAACTTGTTTGGTTGATCTCAGCTGCTCCAGTGGGTTGGCCAAGGGGGGGCAGGGGCTTTACTAGGGATGGGGTGGAACAGCTAGCCTCGGCTAAATGGCGCAGCTTGGGGGCGATGTTTTAAGGTGGCCCCGGCCCCGTACCACGCAAGCAAAGGACAGGGCCAGGGCCACCACCACCATGGCCATAGATGGCGGCCAAGGTGGCTTGATTACTACCATCTGAAAACGCCCAACTCGCCCAGCCTAAACTTGCAGTGAATCATCTCCTGCACATCACGACGATCTCGGGCATCGGCGTATGCAGCCTTAAGCTTCTCAATCTTTGCAGCCTTGGCCTTGTCCTCATCCTGCTTGGCTCCCAGGGCGGCCTTTAGCTCTCGGATGTTCTGGGCCTGCACGGCCGGATCTTCGTTAATGGCCATGCGGGCCAAGTTGGCACTCAATCCGTGCTCGGCCACTACCTTCGCAACAGCGGTATCAATGTCAAAACTCATAACTGCACCACCTTTCGTTCGCGGAAAGTCCGCTCAATAATTTTTGGCAGGAGGGCGTAGATATCGCCCCTCTGTGTTTCGTGGACTACAGCGGGCAGGGTGGCCCCAGTCAACATGTCCTCTCCCCTGGGCAGGAAATTCTTGGCCCGTTCCCACTGGTGGCCCGCTCCTGTCTGGTAGAGCTTGCCCATGCTGGCCACCTCGGCCAGGTAGTCAGCGGCCAGGGCTTGGAGCCTTGCGGCATGTTGTTCCCATTGGGATTGACGCTCCTGGGCGGCAAGCTCCGCCTCTTTCTTGATCGCCAAGCAGATCGGGCGCAATGGACTATTGCCCTTGCCCTCCAGGGCCTGGAGCAAGGCACCCGCCTCAGCTGCCAGCAGCTCAAAATCTTGTTCCAGTGTGTGGATCAGGTGGGCGGCCTCGTCCTTGGCCTCCGTGTCGTTTGCCATTACAGCGGCTTGAAATGCCTGGAGTGCGCGCTCCTTCTTGCGGCGATTTTCGTAAGCGGCCTCCTGGGCAACAGTGGTGCGTTGGCTTAGATCGGCCTCGGTTGCCTCCAGCTCAATCAGCAGTTCATCTAATTTGCTCATGTCGTCCTATCCTCCTTTTTGGCTATTACGCGGTTAATCGCTCGTCCTATCATTAAGCAGGCGCTTCTTCAGCTGCTGCCTGATTTCTTCAGACCGGGTCGGATTGATGCCCAACTCGCGCTCCATGGCCACACGGCGCTGATTGATTTGTTTGAGATAGTTGATCTGCTCATGGACGCTCAGGGCCTTGAACTCGGCCAGGGTCAATTCGTTTGAATAAGGGGCTGCCGCCCTGGCTTTGCGCTCCAGTTGAATTACTTTTGCTCGGCGTTTGTCTGTCATCACAACACCTCCATTTTCAGGTGGGCCTCAAGGGCTTCCAATCGCTCGTCCAGGTTGTTGGTTTCGATTGACCGCCGCATGGCCTCAAGGAGTTGGCCAAGGGGGGCGGCCTCCAGGGGCGTTAGTTCGCCAGCGGTTACAGCGGCGACTATGGCGGCCAGGGCTTTAATCAAATCCTGCGGGCCTTCTATCTTGGGCAGGGCCAATCGAATGGGAACATCTTTTCTGGGTGGCAGCAGACGCTCCAGGCACAGGCGCAGGGCAGTTTGATCCCCAGCCAAGGCCAGATCGATGCACCGGCGGACCAAGGTCTCAACCTCGCCGTCAAGCATCTCCTGGGCCAGGATGCTCGCCTTGTTGCGGCTCCCCTTGGGACGTCCCGCAGGGTTCCCAGACTGGCCAGGCTGGAAGCCAGGCTTGCGCTTGGGTAGTTGTTTATCGCTTGTTTTTGCAACGGTCATGGTTGACGCTTCTCGCTTTCTGCCTCCCTGAAAGTTCAAACAACAGCATTCCAAAACCCCTCTTCAAACTCTTCATCACGGTCCAAAAAACGACCATAGTTGTTGATGCTGGACTCGGCCCTCAGCCTCTCGTACTGCGGCATCACGTAATCGCCCATGTCCACGGAGAGGGCGCTACGCCATGCAGAGCGCACCAACTGGGTCACATGGGGCCTGGCGGTGCCTGTGCTGATGGGCTTACCCGTGCGGGTGCCCAGCATTTTGTTGATGATGGCTGCGGCCAAACGGTCAATGTTCATTCGGCGGAATTGGATGTATTTGCGCAGAACCTGGGGCTTGATGGAAAGGACGTTGCGCAGGGTGATGGCCATGGCTTTTAGGCGGGCACGGTTAAGCACCAGTTCAACGCGAATAACGCGCTGTCCATTGATTGTTTTTTGATAGACACGATGGCCCTTGGCGGCGGTGCGGATATTGGTGGTGTAGTAGGTAAGGCTCTTGTAGGTGCCAGCTGACTTGCGTTGATAGGGCAGGAACAGGGTAGCGGTGATGCGCCGCTCTAACGATAGCAACTGGCCATCGGCAGCCGTGACATCAAAAGCAAGTTCCACGCTGGATAAAATTGCGGTGATGTCAAGTTCATCAAAAATGATTTTGAAAAACTTAAGGGAATCTGGTGTGGGGTCGTGGATGGTAAGCAACATGCGGGGCAAGTAGGGAGCACGAGGCCGGTAACAGATGGTCAACTGAACGCCCAAGCCAACGGTGTCCTTCATGGACCTGATGCGTCGATAGTTGCCTCTGACCTCACCATCCTGTGTGGTCTTGAACCCTGCCTGAGTTAGCCAATCGAATAGATGCTGGCGCACATAGGGGTAGCAATGCAGGCTCAGCACAACCTTGTCAATGTGGTAGTGGATTGAGCGGATGCCGGTGGAGGTGGTGGGGGGGGTGGTTGGCATGGCAGTTAAACTTTCGCCATATAATTATTTGCCCCCGGACAGTCGGACGTATCCGCAGACGGTTGACTACCATCACTAAAACCATCTAACTTCTTGATATGTTTTGTGTTGTTAAGAAAGGGAAGGGTTAGTTCAATTAGATTAATATACTTGGCAAACGTCGGGCCAGCATGGTCTTGCCGCTGCCCGGCGGGCCCACCATCATCACGTTGTGCCCCCCGGCGGCGGCGATGGTCAGGGCGCGCTTGACGTGCTCCTGGCCCCGCACCTCGTTGAGGTCCACTCCGTTGGCGCTTTGGCTCAGGGCCAACAGGGCCGGGTCGGCCTGGGCGCGGGGCAGTTCCTCGCGCCCCAGCAGATGGGCCGCCGCCTGATCCAGACGCTGCACCGTATAGACCGTGAGCCCTTCCACCACCGCCGCCTCGGGGCCATTGGCCTGGGGCACCAGCAGGGCCTTGAGTCCCAGGGCCCGCGCCCGGGCGGCCATGGGCAAGACCCCGCGCACCGGGCGGATGGCCCCGTCCAGGGCCAACTCGCCCACCACCCCCAGGCCCAAAAGCTCCTCAGCGGGCACCGCGCCCGAGGCGGCCAGGATGCCCAGGGCCATGGGCAGGTCAAAGGCCGCGCCTTCCTTCTTGATGTCGGCGGGCGCCAGGTTCACGGTGATGCGGTTGACGGGCAAATAAAAGCCGCTGTTGGCCAGGGCGGCGCGCACCCGCTCCTTGGATTCACGCACCGCCCCGTCGGGCAAACCCACGGTGTTGAAGACGGGCAGGCCCGGAGCCAGGTCCACTTCCACCTGCACGGGATAGGCGCGCACTCCAAGCACGGCCAGAGAAGTCACGGTTGCCAGCATGTTCCCCCCACGGTCTGGACAAAGCAAACTCCCTGTAAATAGCAAAAGCATCCAGGTTAAGCAAGGCTTAGCCCTTGACGCCTTAAAAGAGGGGCGGTATAAAAAGCGTGTGTTTCCGCCAGGGCCGCTCCGGCGGCGGGGGGAAGCACGCCGATTCCAGGCCGAGGTAGCTCAGTTGGTAGAGCAGGGGACTGAAAATCCCCGTGTCGGCGGTTCAACTCCGTCCCTCGGCACCAAAGATATCAAGAGGTTAGCTCGACAGGGCTAACCTCTTTTTTTGTTACAGGAAGCATATAGGAAGCAGATGAAACGGGGTGGTAGGTGTTCCTCGCTATTAGATCCATACCCTTTGATGCGGAGAGAGGAAGCTGGATGGCTGATGCGCAAGATGGGGCTCACCCCTGTCTATGGGGAGTCCAACACCTCCAAGCCCAAGCCGGGACACAATATCTACCCCTATCTGCTGCGGGGCGATAATGGATTGTGCCGGCCGTAAGGACATCCCGGCCGCCCTGGCCGATCATCTGCGCCAGGCGGCCGGCATGCATTACGGCCATGCCATCAGGAGCTTCCTGGATGCCATCTGCCAGGCAGATGCCCAGGAGCTGTCAGAAACCATCCGCAATTATCGGGAAAGCTTCACCGCCCAGACCTACCCCCCACACTGCGGACGGCCAGGTCAAGCTGGCCGCCCGGCGTTTCGGCCTGGCGGCGGCGGCCGGGGAGATGGCCATCACTTTGGAGATCCTGCCCTGGCCAGATGAGGATGACCTGCCCCCCTTAACCCGGTCCAATTTTTAAGTTAGGATTTTGGGCCTAGATGAGGGAGGCGATGCTGGCTAGGGGGCATTAGTATGCCTAGCAGAACATCGGCAATCTGCGCTCGCCTGATGTGCACACTGCACCCGCAATGAAAAATATATAGACATGTTGTGGAGTGGAAATAGTCGGCTACTTCTTTAGCTGCATCCCGTAGGCCCCAGTGAGCATAGAAAATGCAAGCCGTCATGGGCGATACCACCCGAGCGATGGATCCTGCTTGGCAAAACATCAATTTCTAAATCCAATGTCCGCTCCAACTGATGTGTGCACTTTACGGCCGTACTGCTGAAAGTATTTTCACCCCAAGTGGCTTTTCACCACCCGGCTTAGAGCCCTACGCCGACCACGGCAATTAATTAACGTAAAATAAGGCTCTTATACTTATTGCAAGCAAGCCGGGCTAAAAAATCGGCTTTTCTGAAAAACTGTGCTTGACATTTTAATCGCCGGTTAGTTAATGTCTTAACCAACAAATAGAGCGCTCGCTCTATAAATAGTTAAACCTAATCGCGCCGACTGGGGTTCAGGAGCCATGCCGCTTTCTTCGGATGACCAGCTAAAGGGTAAGGTGGCCATCGTCACCGGAGCCAGTCGGGGCATCGGCAAGGCCATCGCCCTGGGTTTCGCCGCCCAAGGTGCCAAAGTGGCGGTCGCGGCCCGTAGCGAGAACCAAGTCAGAGCCGACCTTCCCGGCACCATCCACGAGACGGTGGAGACCATCCAAGCCCAGAACTCCCAGGGGCTGGCTGTTCCCTGCGACGTCACCGACGAGGCTTCGGTGCAAAACATGGTTTCACGGGTGATCGAGGCCTTCGGCAGGATCGACGTGCTGGTGAACAACGCGGGGGTGGCCTTTGGCCGGTCCATCTTGGAAACCCCGCTGAAGCGCTGGGATCTGGTTTTGCGGGTCAACCTCACCGGTGCCTTTCTCTGCTCCCAAGCGGTGCTCCCCCACATGATCCGCCAGGGCAGCGGCAGCATCATTAACATCTCCTCCCTGGCCGCCAACGATCGGGACAAGGGCATGGTCGACACCGGCGTGGCCTACGGCGTGGCCAAGGCCGGGCTGGACCGCCTGACCTGGGGCCTGGCCAGCGAGGCGGGGTGCCACGGTGTGGCGGTGAACGCACTCAAGCCGGTCAAGGTGGTGGACAGCGAGGGGATGCGCCTTTGGTCTTCTGAAGAGGAACGCCAGGGCTGGACCTCCCCAGCGCGCATGGTGGCCTGCGCCCTTTTCCTGGCCCGGCAAAGCTCCGGGTCGGTGAGCGGCGTGGTGGCCACCGACGACGAATACTTCGCCTGGCATGGCTTGCAACTATCCCCCAACCCACAACCTGAAGGAGGAAGGCCGCATGGCTCTTAGGACGCCTCAACAATACGTTGAAAGCTTGCGGGACGGCCGCGTGGTTTATCTGATGGGCAAACGCGTCCCGGACGTGACCCAGGACCCCATCCTGCAGATATGCATAAAGTGGATGGCCATGGATTACGTGATGCAGCAGGACCCCAAGTACCAGGACCTAGTCACCGACTTAAATGAGCAGGGCGAGCGGGTCAGCTTCGTGTTCAAGGCCCAGAAGACCCGCGACGACCTGATGCGCCTGCGGGAAATCGTAAAGTTGTGGGGCCGGGTGTGTTTCGGCAAGCCCTCGGGGGCCAAGTTCGTGGGCAAGGACGGACTCAACGCGGTCACCGTGGTGGCCCCCCGGGTGGACCGGGCCATGGGCACCCACTACGCCGACAACGTGGAGTCCTATCGCCGCTTTCTCCAGGAAAACGACGCCAGCCTGGCCCTGGCCATGACCGACGTCAAGGGCGACCGCAGCCTGGCACCCTCCAAGCAAAAGCCTCACCAGGACTATTATGTACACATCGTGGAGGAGCGCAAGGACGGCATCGTGGTGCGGGGGGCCAAGGCCCACATCAGCGAGGCACCCCTTTCCAACGAGTTGATCGTGGTGCCCTGCCGGGCCATGAAGGAAGACGACAAGGACTACGCGGTCTCCTTCGGGGTGCCGGCCAACGCCAAGGGCCTTTCCTTCATCTCCGCCGAGCCGGAAATGAAGGAGCCGGGTAACTTCTTCGACTATCCCCTGAGCGCCAGCGTGTACATAAACGACGCCATGGTGATCTTCGACGACGTGTTCATCCCCAACGAGCGAATCTTTCTGAAGGGCGAATGGAAGTTCGCCGGGCACATCGCGCACATGTTCGGCAACTTTCACCGCCTCAGCGCCGAAACCTACAAAGCGGTGGAGCTGGAGCTGTTGGCCGGGGCGGCGGCCCTGATGGCCGAATACAACAACGTGGAGCACGTGGCCCACATCCGTGAAAAGCTCACCTGGCTGGCCAACTACGCCGAGGCCACCGAGGTGCTGGGTCGCGCCGCCTGCGAGCACTGCGCCTTGGAGACGGAATCCGGCCTGGTCTATCCCAACCCCATGATCGCCAACATCGCCAAACTCTATTTCGCCGACAACTGGCACCAGGGCACCAAATACCTCCAGGACATCGCCGGGGGGATCGTGGCCACCGCCCCGGCGGCGGCGGATTACTATAACCCCGAGACCCACGACTACATCGAGAAGTACCTGGGCGGCAAGGAGGGCATACCCACCGAGCACCGCCTGCGCCTCATCAAATTCATAAGGGACCTTGGCTCCTCCTACGAGGACGTCATTACCCTGCACGCCGAGGGCTCCCTGGCCGCCCAGCGTCTGTCCATTCATGCCCTGGCCGAGTTCGATCGCTACAAGGCCGCCGCCAAGCGCGCCGCGCGCATCAACGACGGCAGCCATGACCCCATCTATAGCCAATTGCCCGAATTTCCCCCGGCGATTTAAGGCGAGTCATGGCCAAGCACAACGGACAGCCCAGCCAAGCAAGCGGCGCGAGCCCGGCTCCGAACACCCCGGCACCGTCCTCCCCGGATCAGGAGCAGGGAGTGCCCAGCCCGGCCCGCGACCAGGAGTTGATCGACCGCAAGCAGGGCCAGATCGTGGAGGGGGCCTGCCGGGTGATGTTCCAGAAGGGATTCCACGGCACCTCCATCCGTGACGTGGCCGCCGCCTGCAACATGTCCATGGGCCAGCTCTACCACTACATCGCCTCCAAGGACGACATCCTCTACCTGGTGCACCGGCACATGCAGGAGCTTTGGTTCCAACATCTGCGGGACTCAGGCTTCGAGGAGATCGACGACCCAAGTCTGCGCCTGGAAACCACCTTGCGCCTGACCCTGGAGTTCATTCACCGCAACCAGGAATTGATTCTGTTCATCTACACCGAGAGCAAATACCTGGACAAAAAGTATCTGCGCAAGGTGTTGGAGATAGACGACCGCAACATCGTGGGCTTTTACCGCAAGCTACTGGCAGACCTGCCCGGCGCGCAACTGGATGAGCAATGTAAAGACACCGCCGCCAACTTGATCGCCTTCCTGATGGTTTTCCTGTCCCTGCGCGGCTGGAACCTCAAAGAAAGCGAACTGCAAGCCAACATCGATTTCATCACCGGGTTCATCTTGCGGGGGCTGGGCCTATCGACATGAACAAGAGTTCCCATTGATCCTGAAGCTGCTGGAGGGGGTGGCGAATGCAGGAACGCGCGAGGAGATGGCACGATGCTTGGCCTACGGACGTACCTAGACACTTCGACGTGGAGCAGGACATATCGGCCCTGCTGCGCCGCACCGCCCAGGCCCACGGCGAACACCCGGCGCTCAGTTTTTACGGCAACGACTACACCTATTCCTTTATTGACCGGCAGATAGACCGCTTCGCCAATGCCCTGCTGGGTCTGGGCCTGGCCAAGGGCGACCGGGTGGGCCTGTTTTTGCAAAACTCGCCCCAGTTCGTCATCGGCTACTTCGGGGTGTTGCGGGCCGGAGGAGTGGTGGTTTGCTTGAACCCCATGTTCAAGCAGGCGGAGCTGGACTACGAGATAAACGACGCCGGTTGCCGGATGCTCTTGGCTTCGGACTCGCTCTACGGCGAGGTGTGCAAGCTGGGCGAGCGGGTGGATCTTGAGCGGGTGATCGTCACCTGGCTGGGCGAGTACTGTAGCACCCGCCCGGATTATGACCTTCCCAAGGAAGTGACCGAGAAAAGGCCGCCCTGGCCGGACGTCCTGGATTTCCAGAGCCTGCTGGCCGAGGCCTCGCCCGAGCCGCCTCGAGTGGAGCTGGACCTGCACCAAGACCTGGCCCTGTTGCAATACACCGGCGGCACAACGGGCCTGCCCAAGGGGGCCATGATAACCCACCACGCCTTGGCCTACGTATCGGTGGCCATCAACCAATGGTTCGCCAATACCAAAGAAGACGTCTACCTGGGCGCGGCCCCCTTCTTTCACATCATGGGAATGCTGGCCATGATGTGCGCCCCCTTGCTGAGCGGCGGCAAGCTGGTGGTCCTGTCGCGTTTCGTGCCCGAGCAGGTGGCCCGGACCATAAGCGAGCAGAAGGTCACCGGCTGGGTGGGGGCCACAACCATGCTGGTGGCCCTGTTGGGTTTGCCCGACCTGGACCGCTACGACTTCACCTCTCTGCGTTTCATCTGCACCGGCGGCGCGCCCGTCGGAGTGGAATTGCAACAGCGCATCCAGGAACTGGCTCCGGACGCCATGCTCATGGAAGGCTACGGGCTCACCGAGTCAATTTCCCATGGCGGGGTGGTAACCCCGCGGGGCGGCTACCGGCCCGGTTTCGCGGGAGTGCCCCACACCAACGACATGAAGATAGTGGACCTGTCCGACCGCACCAGGGAGTTGGGGCCCGGCGAGGCGGGCGAAATCGCCATCAAGGGCCCGGCCACCTTTATCGGCTATTGGCAACGGCCACAGGAGACCGACTCGGTGATTGCAGAAGGCTGGGTCTACACCGGCGACGTGGGCATGATGGACGAACGGGGCTACCTCAAGCTCCTGGGCCGCCAAAAAGAGCTGATTAAGTGCTCGGGCTTCAGCGTGTTTCCCGCCGAGGTGGAAAACCTGCTGTACCGCCACCCTGCCGTGGCCGAGGTGGCGGTGATCGGGGTGCCCGACGAATACCGGGGCGAAAGCGTCAAGGCCTTCGTGATTCTCAAGCCAGAGTACGTGGGCCAGGTCAGCGAACCGGAGATCCTGGATTGGTGCCGGGAAAACCTGTCTGCCTATAAGCGCCCTCGAGAGATGGTCTTTTGCCAAGAGCTCCCCAAGAGCGGGGCCGGGAAGATTTTGCGGCGCGTGCTCAAGGAGCGAGAGGACTCTGCTTGAGGGCTTGAAATATTTCCGAAGCAAACCACACAGGGAGGGAAACGATGCCGAGGAAATTGATCCGATGCCTGCCGATGTTGGCGATGTGCCTGGCGTTGCTGGGGGGGCCATGGCTGGGCGCGGCCCAGGCGGGAATGAACCTGCGCTTGCAGAGCCACATGCCGCCGGAGCAGGCCAAGCGCACCGTGGGCAAGGTCATAGAAATGATCGCCCAGATGACCGGCGGCGAAATCAAGATCGCCCTGCACCCGGCCGACAGCCTGGTCCCCACCAAGCAGCTCTTGGAGGCGGTGGGCAACGGCACCCTGGACATGGCCACCGTGGCCGAGGGCTATCAGTACAAACTGGTGCCGGTGAGTGAGCTCGCCCAGGGCCTGCCTTTCGCCTTCAGGGACAACTCCGAGGCTTCCTACTTCATGTACCAGAAGGGCTACCTAGAGCTGCTGCGCAAGGGGTATGAAAAGTACAACGTCTACGTGATCCCCTACGAGCCCTTCAACGTGGGGCTCATGACCAACAAGCCCATCATGAAGGCCGCGGACCTCAAGGGCATGAAGGTGCGCGCCTACGGCACCATGCAAAAGTGGCTGAGCAAGCTGGGCGTGTCCACCACCTACATCCCCGGCGGCGAACTCTACACCGCCCTGTCCACCGGCGTGGTGGACGGAGCCCACTGGGGCGACGCCTTTCCCATGTACGAGCTGAAGCTGCATGAGGTGCTCAAGAACTACATGAAGCCCGAGCCGGTGGTGGGCTCCTGGAACGTGCTGTGGGTCAACCTGGACACCTGGAAGAAGCTCACCCCGGTGCAAAAGGCCATCTTCCAGGGTGCGGCCCTGGGTGCGGGCAGCCTGGTGCACACCGACACCAGGGTGCGCTGCGAGTTCGCCCTCAATGATATGCAAAAGAAGTGGAAGGTGAAGGTCAACCAGGTGCCCGAGGCCGAATTGGCCAAGATGCGCCAGGCGGCCCAGGAGATGTGGGCCCAAATGGCCCAGAACCCGGACCCTCTGAGCAAGAAGGCCTTCGAGCTGTTCTACGGATACCTGGATGAATTGGGCAGGCCCGCCAAATAGCAAAATGTAGCCGGGCGGCAGGCGGGCGGGTGATACCACCGCCTGCCGCCAATCCTTAAGGAGCAGCGCCAAGATGCGCAAGCTGTTGGCCAGGATCGATAGCCTGAGCGACCATATCGGCCGCGCGGTCGCGTATCTCATCCCCATTCTAGCCCTGGTGGAAGTCTACGAAGTGGTGGCACGTTACGTGTTCAACGCCCCAACCATATGGGCCTGTGAACTCTCCTCCATGCTTTTCGGCGTGTTCATCCTGCTGGGCGGGGCCTACACCCTGCACCTGGGGGGTCACGTGAACATGGACATCGTCTATAATCGCCTGTCCGTGCGCGGACGGGCCATCATGAGCATCTGCACCTTCCCGTTATTTCTGGTCTTCATGGGTGTGCTTCTTTGGAAAGGCTGGGAAATGGCCTGGCGGTCGCTCTCCCTGGTGGAGCACGACTCCACCCAGTGGGGCCCGCCCCTATACCCCTTCAAACTCATGCTGCCCCTGGGAGCCCTGTTGCTGCTTCTGCAGGGGGTGGCCAAGCTGGCCCGGGACATCGGCACCCTCATGGGGGATGAAGACTGATGGACGTGGGCTACACCACCCTGCTGCTTTTCGCGGCCCTGGTCGTGCTGTTGACCACGGGCCTGCCCCTGGCCTTCGTGCTGGGGGCCGTGGCGGTCATCTTCACCTACTTCATGTGGGGGCCCAACGCCCTCATGGCCATGGCCAGCAACGCCCTGGGGGTGTCGCAAAATTTTATCCTTTCGGGCATACCCCTGTTCATCTTCATGGGGGTGGTGCTGCAAAAATCAGGCTTGGCCGGCGCCCTCTACGAGATGGTCTACAAGTGGGTGGGCGGCATCCGGGGTGGCCTGGCGGTGGGCACGGTCATCATCTGCATGTTCTTCGCCGCCATGACCGGCACCAGCGGGGCGGCCACGGTGAGCATGGGTCTCATCGCCATACCCTCCATGCTCAACCGGGGCTATGACAAGAAGATGGTCATGGGCTCCATCAGCGCCGGTGGGGCCCTGGGCATCCTCATACCCCCCAGCGTACTGATGATCGTCTACAGCCTGTTCGCGGGGGAGTCGGTGGGGGCCATGTTCGCGGGCGGCATTTTGCCGGGCCTTTTGCTGGGCGGCCTGTTCATTCTCTATATCCTCATCCGCTGCCTGCTGGACCCCAAGATGGGCCCGGCCATCCCCCGCCACGAGTTGCCCTCCTGGCGCGAGAGAATTCTGGCCCTCAGGGCGGTGGCCCTGCCGGTCGCCCTGATCCTGGCGGTGCTGGGAACCATTTTCTGGGGCCTGGCCACCCCCACCGAGGCGGCGGCCATCGGCGCGGTGGGCGCGCTCATTTGCGCCGCCGCCGTGGGCAGCCTGAGCTGGCGGGTGTTCCAGGAGGCCGGCTTCGAATCCTTGCGCCTTTCCTGCATGGTGGTTTGGATCATCATCGGTGGAAGCTGTTTCGCCTCCCTGTACACGGCCATCGGGGCGGTGGATTTCATCAAGCAGGTGGTGGACGCCCTGCCGGTGGGCCGCTGGATGGTCCTGTTGGGCATTCAGCTTTCCTTCTTCGTGCTGGGTATGCTTTTAGACCCTGGGGCCATCATCATGATCTGCACCCCGGTCTTCGTGCCCCTGGTCAAATCGCTGGGCTTCGACCCGGTGTGGTTCGGCGTCCTGTTCATCGTGAACATGGAAATGGCCTACCTGACCCCGCCCTTCGGCTTCAACCTTTTCTACATGAAGGCCATCGCTCCACCGGGGGTGACCATGGTGGACATCTACAAGGCGATCCTGCCCTTCGTGGCGGTGCAGGCGGTGTGCATGGCCATACTCATGTTGTTCCCCGAGATCGTGCTGTGGCTGCCCAATCTTTGGGTGCGATGAGCGCGCGCTTCATCACGGGCGATGCGAAGATGAGCCAATGCTAGCCGTGGTCCTACAGCCGGGCAATCAGATCGCCTTGCGGGAAGTTCCCGAGCCCCGCATCCAGGGCCCCGATGAAATCTTGATCCAGGTGACCACCGCAGCCATCTGCGGCTCGGACCTGCACGCCAAGCAGGGGCTCACCCCTGGCTTGAAGCCCGGCGTCATCATGGGCCATGAGTTCGTGGGCCGGGTGGTGGAGGTGGGTCAGGCGGTTATCCGCTTCCGGCCGGGAGACCGGGTGGCGGCCCCGGCCTCGGTGTGGTGCGGCTGCTGTCCCTCCTGCCGCCGAGGCCAGGTGCAGTACTGCGAACGCGGCGGCATCTGGGGCGGGGGGGAAATTTTCGGCTCCGGCTTGCAGGGAGCCCAGACCGCCCTGGTGCGGGCCCCCTTTGCCGACGCCTGCCTGTGCGCCATCCCCGACGAGGTGCCCGACGAGCAGGCCGTGTTCGTGGGCGACGTGCTCTCCACCGGTTATCACGCCGCCCGCCAGGGAAACATCCGCACCGGCGACGTGGTGGCCGTGCTGGGCTGCGGGCCCATCGGCCTGGCGGCGGTGATCTCGGCCGGGCTCTTCGGACCCCGCCGGGTGCTGGCCCTGGATGCCCTGGACAACCGCCTGGAGCTGGCCCGCGCCTATGGGGCCGTCCCCTTGGACGTGCGCCAAGGGGATGCCTCCGAGCTGATCAGGCAGGCCACCAATGGCTTGGGCGCGGACGTGGTCATCGAGGCCATCGGCAACCCGAACACTTTTCTGCAATGCCTCAGAGCGGTGCGCCGGGGGGGCACTGTTTCGGTGGTGGGAATATTCCCCTCCAAGGTGGAGTTCCCCCTGGGGCGCATGTCCGCCTACGGCCTGAACCTCAGTATGGGCCTGGGCGCGCTCAAGCACATGGACCGGCTCATGGCCCTGCTGGCCAGCGGGAGCCTGGACTTGTCGCCTCTGGTCACCCACGTTTTCGGCTTGGAGCAGGCCCTGGAGGCCTACGAGTTGTTTGAAGACCACAAGGACCAGTGCCTCAAGGTGCTGCTAAAACCCTAGCCGCTGAAACCAGGTGCCCGCGACGCACCACCAGCAGTGAGAAAGCCATGAACTCTGAGTACCAAACCATCAAGCTGCGGATCAGGGACGGCGTGGCCATCCTGACCATGAACAATCCCCCGGTAAATCAGATGTCCGAGCTGTTCACCCAGGAACTGCGCGCGGCCATCATCCAGGCCCAGGAGGACCCGGGGGTGAAGGCGCTGGTGCTCATCGGCACGGGGCGCAACTTCCTGGCCGGGGCGGACGTGACCCAACTTCTGCAGGTGACCGACAAGGCCACCATGGCGGCCCACCTGACGGTGGTCCACCAGGGCTTTCAGGCCATGGAGCAAAGCCCCAAGCCCATCATCGCGGCCATCAACGGCAACTGCCTGGGCGGCGGCCTGGAGCTGGCCATGGCCTGCCATTATCGGCTGGCGGCCAAAGGTGTCAGCCTGGGCCTGCCCGAGGTGAAGATGGGGGTGATCCCCGGCGGCGGCGGCACCCAGCGCCTGCCCCGCATCGTGGGCCTGCCCACCGCTCTGGAGTTGATGACCGGCGGCAAGATCATCAAATCCGAAAAGGCCTGGTCCCTGGGCCTGGTGGATGAGCTGGCCGAGGGTGAGGAGCTTTTGGACCACGCCCTGGCGGTGGCGAAGAAATTCCAGGACGGCATACTGGGCTGGAAGACCCGCGTGGCCATCCGCCGCATCGACCGCCTGCCCAGCGCCCAAGAGAAAAAGCACATCATCGCCGCATCCCGGCAAAAGCTGGCCAAGCAGGCCATAGGCTACATCGCCCCCTTCAAGATAGTGGAGGCGGTGGACCAGGGCCTGAGCGCCGACCCACAGGCCGACCTTGCCCGGGAGATCGATCTGTTTGGCGATTGCGTGGTATCGGATGTGTCTAAGAATCTCATCTGTCTTTTTCTCAGCCAACGGGCGGCGGGCAAGCTGCCCCGCATAAAGGGACTCAAGAGCGAGCCCCTCCGCAAGGTGGCGGTGCTGGGCGGTGGGGTAATGGGCTCGGGCATCGTGCATCTGCTGCTGAGTGCGGGCTTGGACACGGTGTTGTGGGACATCGACCAGGCGGCCCTGGACAAGGCCCGGCAGGCCGTTGCCAAGAGCTTCGCCTTCCAGATCAAGACCGGTCGCCTGAAGCCGGCCCAACTGGAGCAGATGCTGGCAAGCAAGCTATGCATGACCACCGCGCTGGAAGACCTGTCCGAGGCGGACCTGGTCATCGAAGCGGTGGTGGAAGATCTGCGCGTCAAGCAAGAGCTCTGGAAGAAGTTGGATGGCGTCTGCGGAGCACGGACCATCTTCGGCACCAACACTTCGGCTCTGCCCATCGGAGCCATGGCCTCGGTCTTGGCCGACCCTTCCCGCATGATCGGCCTGCACTTTTTCAACCCGGCCGAGCGCATGCCCCTGCTGGAGATAATCTGCGCCCAGCCAACCAGCGACCAGACCCTGGCCGCCGGGGTGGCCTTGGCCCGGCTCATCAAAAAAGTTCCGGTTGTGGTCAACGACGGCCCGGGATTCTACGTCACCCGCCAACTCATAACCCTGCCCTCGGCGGCCCTGTATCTGCTGGCCGACGGGGTGGACATGGAAGCCATCGACCGGGCCGTCAAGGAATTCGGCCTGCCCATGGGGCCTTTCACCCTGGAGGACCTTACCGGTCTGGACATCGGTTTCCACGTTTGCCAAACCTTTGCCCGCGAGCTGGGACCCCGCTACCAGGTGCATCCCCTGCACCAGGCCGTCCATGGCCTGGGCGATTTCGGCCGCAAGAGCGGGCGGGGCTATTACGACTACGGCGGACCCAAGCCCGTGCCCAATCCTCGCGTCCGGGAGGTGGTGGCCGATTACCTGGCCGCCCAGGGCAAAGCCCCCCGCCAGGCCCAGGAGGGGGAAATCGTGGATTGCCTGCTGGCCTGCGCCATCAACGAAGCCGCTTTGATGATGGAGCAGGACATCTGCGACCGCCCGGCGGACATGGACCTGGCCATGGTCCAGGGCACCGGCTTCCCCGCCTATCGCGGCGGCATCCTGCGCTACGCCGACAAGTGGGGTCTGGCCTCGGTGCACCAGGAACTGCTGCGGCTCCAAGAAAAGTATGGTTCTCGTTTTGAGCCGGCCGGGCTGGTCCGCAAGTTGGCCCAGCACCACGGCACTTTCTATCAGCAACTAGGTCGGTGAAACATGGAAGATAAATTCGTCAGCGAGCGCAACTTGAAATTCCTGCTGCATGAAGTGCTGGCCGCCGAGGATTTGTCCCGGTTGGCTCATTTTCAAGACCACGACCGGCAGGACTTGGACATGATGCTGAACACGGCCCTGCGCATCTCTGAGGAGATGCTCTTTCCCGCCTTCCGGGAGATGGACCAGCAGACCCCCAAGTTGGACCAGGGCCAGGTGCGGGTGCATCCCCTGGCCCGGGAGTTCATGCGTCAATCCGGGGAAGGCGGCTGGATCGCGGCCACCTTTTCCTATGACGAGGGCGGGCTGCAAATTCCCACCGTGCTGGACACGGCCTGCCAGTTCGTTTTCATGGCCGCCAACCTGGCCGCCGCCGCCTATCCCGGCCTGACCAAGGGCGCGGCCCATTTGCTGCTCTCCTACGGCAGCGAAGAACTGAAACAAACCTACGTGCCGCCCATGATCGCCGGGGAGTGGCAGGGCACCATGGCCCTCACCGAACCCCAAGCGGGCAGCTCGCTCTCGGATCTCACGGTCAGCGCCCAGCCCAGCGAGGAGGGGCACTATCTCATCTCCGGCCAGAAGATTTTCATCTCCGCCGGAGACCACGACGGGGTGGACAACGTGGTGCACCTCATGCTGGCCCGCATCAAGGGAGCCCCGGCCGGGGTCAAGGGCATCTCTCTGTTCGTGGTGCCCAAGCTGCGCCCGGAGGGTGGTGGCTTGCTGCCCAACGACCTGCACACCGCCGGGCTTTTTCATAAACTGGGCTACCGGGGTTGCCCCATCGTGCAACTCAGCATGGGCGAGGCCGGGGACTGCCGGGGCTGGCTGTTGGGTAAGCCCAACCAGGGCCTGTCCTACATGTTCCAAATGATGAACGAGGCCCGCATTTCGGTGGGCCTGCAAGCGGCGGCCGTGGCCTCGGGGGCCTACTACGCCTCGCTGAAGTACGCCTTGGAGCGCGAGCAGGGACGGCCCGTGGAGTCCAAGGACCCCAACCAGCCGCCGGTGGCCATCATCCGCCACCCCGACGTCAAGCGCCTGCTGTTGTTTCAGCGCGCCGTGGTGGAGGGATCCCTGGCGCTGTTGATGCAGGTCTCCCTGTATGCCGACCTGGCCGTGCATGGCGGGGAGCAAGACAAACAACGGGCCGCCCAGTTGCTGGACCTGCTCACCCCGGTGGCCAAGTCCTACCCCGCCGAGATGGGCATCGCCTCCACCAGCGCGGGCTTGCAGATCCTGGGCGGCTACGGCTACACCGAGGAATTTCCCCTGGAGCAATACTTCCGGGACATGCGCATCCACGCCATCCACGAGGGCACCACCGGCATCCAGGCCCTGGACCTGTTGGGCCGCAAGGTGCGCCTGCATGGCGGCCGGGCCCTGGAGGCTTTCGAGCAGGAGGTGCGCTCCACCATGGAGGCCGCCGAAGGCGTGGGGGAGTTGGCCGGGTATGCCGTTGACCTGGGACAGGCCCTGGAGCTGCTGCGCCGGGCCACCACCGCCAAGCTGTCCCTGATGGGCCAAGGTCGGGTGGCCCAGGCCCTGGCCGACGCCTGCCTCTATCTGGAGATGTTCGGTCTGGCGGCTGTGGCCTGGCAGTGGCTCAAGCAGGGCGTGACGGCTGCCCAAGCCGTAGCCAAGGGAATCACCGGCGGAGAGGCCGCTTTCTACCAGGGAAAACTGGCCACCATGCGCTACTTCTTCCACTATGAACTGCCCAAGAGCCAGGGTCTGGCTAGGCGCCTGTTGGAAGATGACGCCCTAACCGTGGACCTCCCTCCGGAATATTTCGCCGACTAGAAGGATGCCGCTTCTTCGGTTTTGATTCGGTTGGCTGATTTTTAATGCTGAATTTAGGAGAGTGCAATGCAAGACGTGGTGATCGCAGGCTACCTGCGCACGGCCCAGTCCCGCTCTCGCCCCAACGACCCGAGCAGGGATTGGTTCCACAACTTGAGGGCGGACGAACTGCTGGCCAAGATTTTGCCGGAGTTGATTAGCCGTAGCGGTATCTCCCCCCAAGAGATCGACGACTTTATCGTGGGCTCGGCCACCGGGGTGGGCGAGCAATGGACCTATGGCGGGCGCACACCCTTGCTGCTGGCCAACCTTCCCGAGACCATCGCCTCCAAGTTTGTGGACCAGCAATGCGCCTCGTCCATGGCCGCGGTGCACATGGGCTTCATGGAAGTGGCCATGGGCTTTGCCGACGTGGTGTTGATCGGCGGCATGGAGCACATGACCCGCTTGCCCATGGCCGGCATCACCCACGACCGGGGCCTGGTGGCCCTCAACGAAGCCCTGTTCCTGGCCCCGGAATATCGCCACTGGGACATGCCCACGGTGATGAATATGGGGCTGACCGCTGAGAAGCTCTCTGCCCTCACCGGCTATACCCGGCGGGAGATGGAGGAGTGGGCGGTGCGCTCCCACCAACGGGCGGCCCAGGCCCAGGCAGACGGTTTCTTTGACGGCGAGATTTTGCCGGTGGAGGCTCCCCAGGCCGACGGCAGCGTCAAGACGGTGGACCGGGATCAGGCAGTGCGGAAGGGCACCACTATGGAGGACCTGGCCAAGTTGCGGCCTCCCTTCAAGAAGGACGGGGTGATCACCGCCGGGGTCAGTTCTCCGCTCAACGCGGCGGCCACGGGACTGGTCTTGATGTCCAAGGCCCGGGCCCAGATCAAGGGCATCAAGCCCCTGGCCACCATCCGTAGCCTCGGCTTCGTGGGAGTGGACCCCACCATCATGGGGCAGGGCCCGGTGCCGGCCAGCCGCATGGCCCTGGACAAGATCGGCTTGGACCCCAAGGACGTTGACTACTGGGAGATCAACGAGGCCTTCGCCATCGTGGCCCTGAACTGCATAAGGGAGCTGGGCCTGGACCCGGAGCGGGTCAACATCATGGGCGGCGGATTGGCCCTCGGCCATCCCCTGGGGGCCACCGGCGGGCGCCTGATCGGCACCCTGGCCCGCATCCTGGGCTACAAGCAGGGGCGCTGGGGATGCGCCAACGCCTGCGTGGGCGGGGGCCAGGGCGTGGCCACGGTGCTCGAGCGCGAGGAATACTAGCCGTTGTCGTTAAAGAGGCGGTTCATAGTTTGCCAATTCGGTGATTGGCGGTTTCCGTTCAAAAATGAATAAGGGGTAACATAAAAAGATCCGCTGCTGTAATCACCGGCGCTTTTAAAGGGCTGGGATTGGCCTTGGTGCGTTGGTTGCGCAGACGCTAGGGGTCGCAAGGGATTGTCTACCTCATGGCCCGCGACCAAGAGAGGGGACAAAGGGCAGTGGAAAGCTTGGGCCACGCTGAGGCTATCTTCAGTCATCAGGCCCACTGCCTCCAAGCCATTCAACACCTCCAGGCACGTTATACGTGCTTTTCGAGGTGTCCAGCAAATCGGGGGAACTTAATAGGTCCTTGCCTCAGATCGGCTGGCGCGGGCGCAGTAAGGTGAGGCGCCTAGCCCCGGACAGGGCAGGGGGGCGCCCCGCTTACAGACGGTGGGCCAAGTCAATCACGCCGCCTGGAATGGGCGGCAGAGGGAAGCGGGGCGCGCAAAGCTCATTTTTTGCGCTTGGCCCGCCGCCAGTTGAGGATGCCCAGTTCAAAGGGCTTGTACAGCTTGGCGTACTGCGAAAGCTGGGTGGTGCTGAAGGAGGACGGCTTGGTGGAGCACAGGATCATCACCGTGCGCATCACTCCCCTGGTGTAGAAGGCCTTGGCGAAATAAGAGCGTATGCCCTTGGGTATGAACAGGGCCCAGTCGATGGTCTTGATGCTGTCCATGGTCTCGTCGACGATGAGGTGGTCTAGCTTGAAGCGCTGGATGTTCTCGGCGATGGTCCCCTTGTAGGAGAACACCTCGCCCTGCTTCATGCTCTGGAACACCTTGCCGGCGTAATAGACCACCACCTTGCCCTTTTTGCCGTAGATGTCGGAGAACAGAATCCCCTCGCAGGGCACGCCCTCCAGGGGGTTGTCCAAGAACACCCGCAGAATGTCGTGAATATCGCTTAGGCCGCGCAGCTTCTCCTTGAGGCCCTGGCTGAAGCGGTCCCGGGCCGCTTGCTTGGCCTTGGTCCGTTCCGGCGCGCCGGTCTCCCAGGCGGCCTCGCGGTTCTGGTGGATTCTGAGCAGGGACAGGCGCATCAGGCGGCGGCTCTTGTAGTTGATCAGCCGCACCACCCCTTCGGCCAAAAAGGGCTCCCGGTTCTTGCGCAACAATTGGAGGCTCCCGGACCACTGACGGTCGAACAGCACCCGCTCGTTGATGTGGTTGATCTCCCCCACGTTGAGGGGAGGGTACAGATCGCTCAGGCTCAGGGAGCGGAATTCGTTGAGGCTGTAGCCGAACAGGGCCAGGGCCTCGGAGTTCACCGCCGCCACCTTCTTGTCCTCGAAGTCCAACAGCAGCACCGGGTAGTCGGCCTGCTCAATGGCGACCTGGGCCAACTGGGTCTTTTCCAGCATGGAGGACACCGACTGGGCGGTGTCGGTGACCTCCAGCAAAAACCCGCGGTAAAGCTCGGGGTCTCGGGAGCTGGGGGTGCCGATGAGCTTCAGCCAGATCGGGTCTCCTCCCGGCGCGTTGGCCCGGAACACCACCGCGGCCTGGCGTCCCTGCTTGACCTTGTCCATGAACTCGTCGAAAAGGTGCAGGTCCTCCTCCAGGATTATCTCTTTGCGAAGCTCGGGGTCCTTGAGCAGGCGCTTGGTGCGCTTGCCCAGGGCGGGGATGGTCCAGTCGTTGAGGTAGTCGATGCGGGACTTGGTCACCTCCACGCGCCACAAAAGCGCCTGGAAGTCGTTGATGAACTCCCTCAAATCCATTGGTTCGATGTGATGTTCAGCCATGTCCGGCGCCGCCCCCCTGCTGAGGATATTCCCTAGAGTAACAAATATCGCCTGCAGGGTGAATCCCGGGCCCGGCTAATCGCGGGAAAAGGCGGAATTTGGAGTTATCCCGCATGATTGGTCATACCAATTATGTGATAAACAGTCAAATTATGCTTTTTTAGAAAATTAGCTTTTAGCTCTTGACTGGCATGTTTGAATTATGTTCATTTGGTCATACCGCATCGTGCATTCGCACCCGTATTTTTCACCTTGTCTTGCCAAACGAGATAAACCCTACTGGGAATGTATGGGAATAATCGGCCTTACTCTTGGCAAGCTGGAACAGATGATAAGTTCCAACACTTGGTCGCCGGGCGGTCGCCTGCCCCCCGAGCGTGAGTTGGCCAAAACCCTGGGAGTGGGCCGCGCCACTCTCCGCGAAGCCCTGCGCATTCTGGAGACGCGGGGGGTGCTGGCCATAAAGACCGGCAGCGGGGCCTACCTGATCGCTCCCGAGTTGCTGAGGCGACCGGCGGCGCACGCCGGCAAAAAAGCCGGTCCCTTGCAGCAGTTCGAGGCCGCCTATTGCCTTTTTCCCTCTCTGGCCGCCTGGTGCGCGGCCTCCGCGGGCCAAGAAACCATCGAACAACTGGAACAGTGCGTCAGCGGCCTGGGGCGCGCCTTCCTGGATAGCGACGCCTTGGGCGTGGCCCAGGGCTATGCCCGCTTTTGCCGCCTCATGGCCGTGGAAACCGGCAACCCCTGCCTGCGCCTGATGGTGGACAACCTGACCGCCTCCGACCAGTGCGCGGCCTTGGATTTCACCAACCTCAGCGACGCCCAGCGCGACCAGATCTTCGCGGGCCTGGTGCAGCTCTGGGGCTTCATACGCGCCCACGAACCCCAGGCGGCCCAAAAGGCCGCCCGCCGCCAGCAGGTGATGCAGGCCCTGTTCTGCTGCGGCCGTGCGGCCCTGATCGAATCGCCGATGCTCCGCGCCGGGTTGGGCGAGATGGAGCAGGAAAAAGACGCGGCCTTGTCCCTGGCCCTGGGGCCCTAGGCCTGCGCGAGGCTTTAAAACCATTCGGCCCGTGCAGGGCTGAAGACATAAAAGACGGGGCTCCTTCCGACCCGCCAAGATCAAAAAGGAGCCCCGGGGTGACAGCAACCGGCAAGGCCGGCACCGTCGTGTGTTTTTATATGGCCTCCGCGCCGGGCTGTCAATCCAGCAGGTCCCCGAGACCGCTAAAACCCACAAGGAGGGCGAAGGCTTATGAAACGCAAACACTCAACGGTGAAAAGCGGTTTGGCGCTGGTGCTGGCGGCCCTGCTGTTGCTGGGCCTGGCCGGCCTGGGCGTGGCCGGCTCCAAGGCCAAGAAGATGGCGGCCAAGGAGCAGAAGGCGGCCTACGCCCTTTACCAGAAGAAATGCCTGTCCTGCCACCTTTCGGTGGCCGATCCCGAACGCTCCGGCAAGACCAGGGACGAGTGGACCCTGGTGGTCCGCTACATGGACAAACACTACGTTCAGCTAACCGACGAGGAGGCGGCCAAGATTATCGACCTGCTGTACTCCATCCGCCGCGGCCTGGAAAAGGAAGCGGGCTAGGCACCGCCGATCCATATCACTTATGACAACCGTCAAGGCTTATTAGCCAGGGAGGCAAGCGCGATGAAAAGAAGGGACTTTTTAAAGGGCATGGCCGCCACCGGGGCGGCCGCGTCGGTGACCGGCGGCTTGGGCATCATCTCCAAATCGGCCCATGCCGCGGACAAGGTCGACTTCGGCCAGGTCAAGGGGCTCGAGGTGGAGGTGCTCAGCGAGACCAGCTGGTTCGACAACGACATCTTCAAGAAGAACCTGATGGACTACGGCGGAGCCATGACCAACCAGTACACCATCCCCTGGGACTGGAACAACGCCGGCGGCTACATGACCAAGATCACGGTCTATCCCCTGGAGGGCGACCCCAAGATCCTGCTGATGGACACCGGTTGGAACAACGAGTGGGTGGATTACATCTACGACGAAAAAAGCAACATGGGCAAGCTGCTGACCTCGGGCAAAGTGGACACCATGATCCTCTCCCACTGGCACCTGGACCACTACTGGGGGATCGAGTCCACCTTGAAGCGCAGCCCCAAGATCACCATGTACGCCCCCAAGACCTACTTCGAAGAGGACATGAAGCTCTTGAAGGGCGGCCAGAACGTCGCCAAGACCAAGGACGGCAAGGAGGTGGTGGTCAACAAGAACGGCACGCCCCACCAGGGCAAGCTGGTTCTCACCGATCCCAAGGGCGAAAAGGGCGACACCATCTACCGCCTGATGCCCGGCGTGGCGGTGAAGATGTACGACGTGCCCATCCTCCTCAGGGTGCGCGGCGAGAACGTGCTGTACTTCAACGTCAAGGACAAGGGCATCGTCACGGTGACCGGCTGCTGCCATCCGGGCATCCTCACCCTGAACGCCTGGGCCCGGCGCAACGTGAAGGACTACAAGCCCTACGGCTGTTACGGCGGCCTGCACATCACCCTGTTCGAGACCTGGGACCCCAAGTTCGACGACATCATCAAGGGGGTGAAGGCCTTCCAACTCAAGAAGGTGGGTTGCAACCACTGCACCGGCTGGATCTGGGGCGAGAAGGCGTCCGCCGCGGGGGTGCCCATCGTAAAGGGCACCGACAAGTACAAGAGCTATAAGCGGACCTCCACCGTGGCCAAGGCCAGCAACGTGTTCTTGACCAACGGAGATACGGTGGTCTTCTAGCCGGTTTCCCGCGAGGCGGGCCGGAGCGTTCCTGCGGCCCGCCTCGCATCGCCCGGCCGAGCGGCTCGCCCAGGCCGGAGCGATTACCCACGGGAGGGGGTGCTACATGTCCAACAGCCCAACCGATGTTGGGAAGTTCAATTATCTATATGGCTTGATAAACCTGGCGGTGGTATTCGGCATCGTCTGGGTGCTGTGGTTCATTTTCATGCATGCCGACGGGGTGATGAAGCTCTACACCCCCATGTACGGCTTCTCCCTGGTGGCCATGCTTCTGGCCTCGGTGATTCTGCTGGGCAAGGTGCTGGGCTGGCCGTCCGACCCTGAGCGGGCCCTGCCCGCCGGCAAGGCCATTGGCCAGGGCATCCTGGGGGTGGTGCTCAGTCTGGCTATACTTTACGTGATCTACTACCTGGGCTTCTGGCTGTTCATCGGCAAACTGGGCGTGGCCTACTTCAGCCCCCAGGCCCTGGTGGCCGGAGGTGGCACCGGCGCGGAGCCCTGGAACGCCCGGGAGTGGTCATCCACCGCGATCCTTTATTTCTCCACCGCCTTCTTGTGGTGGGCCCTGGTCTGGGACCTGGGTTTCGGCCGCTGGCCCTGGCAGAACGACAGCCGCTGGGTGACCGGATGGTCCCGCCTGTTCGCGGTGAGCATTTTCTCCATCATCACCTTCGCGGTGCTCTTCCATCCCCACGTGTGCCTGATCTTCCCCGAGGCCCAGAAGATGGCCGGGGCCAAGCCCTGGTGGGAGGGATGGGCCAGCACCACCAGCGCCTTCTTCGGCCTGGGAGTGGTGCTCTGCACCCTGTTCTGGGTGGTCTATTCCGACCTGTTCTGGGAAGGCCGCCCCTGGAAATGGCTGGAGCGGGGCGGCGAGTCCAATCTGGCCAAGGGAGTGGTGACCTTCCTGGGCACCCTGCTGCTCGGCCTGCTGCTGGTCTACGTGCTCACCGCCATCTTCAACACCATCTGGTTGGAGCCCTACCAGGGCGGCCAGTACACCGACGGCCCGGACTGGCGCTTCATCCACATGGGTGAAGTCTCCGGCTTCTGCGTCCTGTTCGCCTTTATCTGGAAGTACTACTTCAACAACTGGCCCAACGGCCTGCCTCTGTTGGCGCGGGCGGTCATCCGCTCCATCATCGGGGTGGTCGGCGGCATGCTTATCTATTGGTTCTACTACTCACCTCTGGCGGTGGTGGTGCTGGGCAAGGTGCCGGGCTGGGGCCAGCCCTCGGACCAACCCCTGGTCTGGACGCTGCTGTTTTTGGGCGTGCTGCTCATGCAGGCGCAGTTCTTCCATGACTGGCCCCTGCGCCGGGCCTCCGGCCAGAGCGACTAGGCCCAGCGACTTGGAGATGATCAGTTGACCAAGCCAAACCGGCGTGATTTTTTCCGCGACCTCTTGCGGCAAGGGGCCAAGACTATCGCCGCCTTTGAAGAGGGGCGGGAGGAGGCCAGGCAAAAGGCCGACCGCGACGCCTTCTTCCGCTCCTATGAATCCAGCTACGCCCTGACCCTGTGCGAGGACGAACTGCTCATCGAGTCGGCCCAACTGGCGGGCATCAAGACCGAGGGCCGGGACCGTCTGGAGATCGCCAAAGAGTTGTTCTCCAAGCAGGAGGCCATATAGAAACTATGGAAACCCTGGCGCGCGGATACATCGAAGGGCTGCTCCTGAGCGCTTCCTGGGTGGAGCGCCTGCGCGGCGAGTTGGGACTGGACGGCATGCATCAGGTGTGGGGGGAGATTCCGGCCTGGTACTTTTGGCTGGCCGGCTCCCCCGGCGCCTACGGCCTGGAACTGGCCCAGGTGGAGCGCTTGGACTCCGGACAAGACAACATACTGCGCGCCTGCTTTGTGGTGCGATTCTATCCCCACCCGGCGGGAGAGGTGTTCATCGATTTCTCCCGCCGGGAGCGGGACCTCAGGCTGAGCCCTCTTTTCGACCCCAGCGGCACGCCCGATTTCGAGCGCCGGGAAGAAATCCCAAGCCACCTGTTCACGGTGGGGGCCCTGGAGTTCACCTGGGACCTGGAACATGCCTGGTTCCTGTGCTCCCTGAGCGCCCTGGACCGCTGCCGCCAGGTGCGCCTGCCTGCCGCCGGTCCCTACGGCCAGCCTGTGCTGGAGGGCCAGGCTCCCGGCTGGCGGCTCTGCTTCGACCTTTATCGCCGCTTGCTGGGCCTGCACGCCTTCCAATACAAGCACACCCCCCTGGCGGCCCAACTGAGCCGCGAGCCTGGTTTTGAACAGGCGCGCCGCAATGGCCAGGATTATTTTACGCCCCAGGACTGCCCCCACAACCATCTGCACAGCCTGAGCGTGCTCATGGGCCCGGACCCGGCATCCCCGCCCGAGGCCGCCTTGGCCCTGCTGCGCCAGGAAGCCTCTCCCGAGTTGGGCCGGGAAATGGCGGGGCATGTCTTCTCCTGCCGTCACTTCCATCCCTGGGAGGCCATGGTGGAGTCTGCGCCGGTGATCGATCCCGTGTGGTGGAGCCTGGCCGGGGTGAACTACCAGTCCCATTTGGCCTCGGCCTGTGGCTGCGAGCATTAACGGGATCGCCTCGACTTCCATTACGGCCAGCACCAATATAAAAAGACCGGAGCCCGATTGACGGCGTCACGGTGGCCTATGAGTGCGAGGTGGTGGGCCAGGGGAAACCGGCGATCACACCATATTCATCGCGGAAGTGGCCACCGTGTGTGGCGACCCGCAAAAAACCAGCCACTTTTATTACACAGGCTATCGGAAGCTGATCGGTATCGGCTGCGATGGAGCCATCAACATGGAGTTGAGCACCTAGGACGGGGTTTATTGCGGGAGCCTACTTTAATAACTAGCCCGCGCGCCCCTTTTTTATGGCCACGGTCAGGCACAGGGCGGCCCCGCCCAGGGTGACCAGGAACCCTCCGATCATCATTATCCATGCGCCCAGAGTCATGCCCCAACTCCTTTATCAATAGGCCCAGCGTTTGGCGGCCAGCCACCAGGCCCCCAGGGCCATGACCGCCATGAGCGCCCAGCCGAAGGCGATGAGCGCGGCCAGGGGATAGCCGCTGTAAGGCTGAGCCAGGTCTCCCACCAGGTTGGAGACGGCCATGACCCCCAAGGTGAGCGGGGTGATCACCTTGAGGCAGATGGGCCACCAGCGGCCCAGGGGGAAGTCCGAAACCCGGTTTATGTACCCGCGCATCTCGACCAGGCGGCCGAACCAGGCAATCATGACGATCTCGGCCAGGCCGCCGAAGACAATGCCGTAGTTATTGATGAAGTGGTCCACCAGATCCAACAACAGCAGGCCGCCGCCGGTGGAAAAGGCCAAGCTACCCACCAGGCCCAGGGCGCACAGCACGGTCACCGCCCGGGCCCGCGTCCAGCCCAGCTTTTCCATGAGCGGGGCCACGCAGGCCTCCACGATGGATATGAAGCTGGAGAAACCGGCGAACAACAGGGCCAGGAAGAACACTCCCCCGAACAGACCGGCGGCGGGCATCATGTTCAGGGCCGCGGGGATGGTGGCAAAGGCCAGGCCCACCCCCTGGGAAACCACCTCCTTGATGGGCACGCCCTGTTGGGCGGCCATGAAGCCCAGCACCCCGAACACCATGGTGCCCGCCAACAGGCTGAAGCCGCAGTTGAGGAACACGGTGATGAAACCGTTGTTGGCTATGTCGGCGTCGTCGGGCAGGTAGCTGGAGTAGGCGATCATGATGCCGAAGCCGATGGATAGGGTGAAGAATATCTGGCCATAGGCCGCGGTCCAGACCTTGTAGTCCCACAGGTTGGAAAAGTCCGGCTTGAACAGCCAATTCAGGCCCTCGGCCGCGCCGGGCAGGGTGACCGCCCTGGCCAGGAGCACCAGCACCAGGGCGAAGAGTATGGGCATGAAAAACTTATTCAGCCGCTCTATGCCCGCGCGCACCCCCCGCCACAGAACCGCCCAGGCCGCCAGCCAGCAAAAGGCGTTGGCCGCCACGATGGGCCAGCGCATGCCCCCCGGCTCCAGGGGGCTGGAGGTGAGCCTAAGGAAGTCCTTGAAGAAATAGGCTGAAGGATCGCCGCCCCAGCCCTGGTGCAGGCTGAGGAAGAAGTAGCACACCGTCCAGCCCAGGATGACCACGTAATAAAAGGAGATGACCACGCAGACCAGGACCTGCCACCAGCCCAGGAACTCCCAGCGCGTCTTGATGGCGTGGAAGGTGAGGGGGGCCGCGCTTTTGTAGCGGTGGCCCAGGGCGAACTCCATGATGAGGAAGGGCACCCCGGCGGTGAGCATGGCGAAGAAATAGGGGATAAGAAAAGCGCCGCCCCCGTTCTCATAGGCCATGTAGGGGAAGCGCCAGATGTTGCCCAGGCCCACCGCCGAGCCCACCGCGGCCAGCACAAAGCCGCTGCGCGAGTTCCACTGCTCTCTCATGATCCTCCCGAAACCATCAGCCGCGATTATGTGGCGACCAGCGCAGTCTCGTTATGAAACCCCTACCATTATAGGACACGCCTAATCAATAGTCATCGCCGCCGCACGGTCGGCCTATAAATCCCGGTCGCAGTCGATGTCCAGCCGGTTGATGCGGTTCCAGACCGTGGCCCGGCACACCCCCAGCAGTTCGGCAGCCTTGCTCTTGTTGCCCCCGGCTTGGCGCAGGGCCTCGATCAGCTCCTGGCGCTGGGCCATGCGCTGCCCCTTCTGGGAGGCGGCCGAGGGCTGGGCGGGAGCCTGGCGGCGCAGCTTGGGGGGCAGGTACTCGGTGGTGATGAGCCCGCCGGGGCAGAGCACGCAGGCGTACTCCACCGCGTGGCGCAGCTCGCGCACGTTGCCCGGCCAGGGGTAGGCGTCCAGCAGGTCAAAGGCGTCTGGGGCCATGCCCATGATCTCCTTGCCCGACTTGGCCACGGCCTGGGCCATGAAGTGCTCCACCAAGAGGGGAAGGTCCTCCCGGCGCTCGGCCAGGGAGGGCATCTGCACCGGCACCACGTCCAGGCGGTAGAACAGGTCCTCCCGGAAGGAGCCCTGGCGCACCAACTCCGCCAGGTCGCGGTTGGTGGCCGCCAGGATGCGCGCGTTCACCGGGCGGGGCCGGTTCTCGCCCACCCGCTCGATCTCCTTTTCCTGGAGCACCCGCAGCAGCCTAAGCTGGGTGGCCGGGGGGATCTCGCCGATCTCGTCCAGCAGGATGTCGCCGCCCTCGGCCGCCTCGAAGCGGCCCACCCGGTCCCGGTCCGCCCCGGTGAAGGAGCCCTTCACGTGGCCGAAAAGCTCGCTCTCCAAGAGGTTGGGGTTCAAGGCCGCGCAGTTCACCTTGAGGTAGGGCTTATTTGCCCGGGGCCCCCGGCGGTGGATGGCCTCGGCGGCCAGTTCCTTGCCGGTGCCGCTGGCCCCCTGGATAAGCACCGGGTAGTCGGACTGGGCCACCGTCTCGATGATGCGGTACAGGCCGGTCATGGCCGGGGAGTTGCCCACCAGGCCCTCGAAACCGTCGTCGCCGCGCAGGGTGCGGCGCAGCTCGGATATTTCGCGCTCCTTGGCGTGCAACTCGGTGAGGTCGGTCAGCGTCTCCACCGCCCCGGTGATGTTGCCCTGGTCGTCCTTGAGCACGCTGGCCCGTTTGAGCACCACCACCCGCTCGCCCGCGCGGTTGGTGATGGTGCAGCGCTTGGAGCGGACCTCCCCGGCGCTGAACAGGCCGCAGTAGTCCACCCCGCTGCCCTTGCCGATGATCTTGCAACCGGTGCAGTTTAGCACCCGGCAGGATTGCCCCTCGATCTGCTCGCGGCTGTAGCCGGTGAGTTCCTCTCCGGCCTGGTTGATGCGTGCGATGCGTCCTTGGGGGTCCACCACCAAAACCGTGTCGTGCATGGTGTCGGCCACGGTGCCCCAGTGGGAGGCGATATCTATGTCCATGTCTACCTGCCGTCTAAACAGTGTCTAAACATAAAAATAGTATACTTAAACACTTATGCTTGGGCAAATGGTTTGGTAAAAAGAAAATTAAGACTTATTTCAAATAGATATATTTCATATGTAAAAAGTAAACTTTTTGGTACGGTCCCTGCTAACCTATAAGAGTAACGAGTTGCAGAACTTCATACCTTGGGAGTTTCAAAAAGCCGAATATGAGCAGCCTAGCAGAAAGCCAGCAACGGGCCGACGCCATCACCGAGTTGATCAAGGCCATCGCCCACCCGGTGCGCCTGAGGATCATCTCCCTGCTGTGCCAATCGGACCAGCGGGTGATCTTCATGGCCAGCCGCCTGGAAAAGACCCCGGCCGCGGTGTCCCAGCAGCTGCGCATCCTTCGCATGAGCGGGTTGGTGAGCACCGAGCGCCGCGGCGGTGAGGTGTACTACACCCTGGCCCGGCCCCAGTTGCGCCAACTATTGGCCTGCCTGGATGGCTGTCAGGCCGCCTGATACGGCCGACCCTCAACCCTTTGTACTCAATCGCCCCTGGAGGAAACATGAACGCGGAACCCACACGCAAACCGGAAGAATCGGCCCCCGCCCCCAAACCGGCGGGCGTGGTCTTGGAGAACAAGTTGTCCATGGTGGTTTTCTCCGGCGACCTGGACAAGCTCCTGGCCGCGATGATTATCGCCACCGGAGCGGCGGCCATGGGCATGAAGGTGGTGATGTTCTTCACCTTCTGGGGCACCGCCGCCCTGCGCGACCCCAAGAAGAAGGTGGGCGGCAAGGATTTCATGTCCAAGATGTTTGGCTGGATGCTGCCCAAGGGCCGCAACGCCCTGAAGCTCAGCCAGATGCACATGGCCGGCATGGGCACCGCCATGCTCAAGGGCCTCATGAAGAAAAAGAACGCCCCCACCCTGGACCAACTCTTTGAGATCGCCGCCCAGCTCGGGGTGGAGATCAAGGTCTGCGAGATGTCCATGGACCTCATGGGCTTCAAGCACGAAGAGATCATCGACTATCCCAACCTGGACTACGTGGGCGTGGCCACTTTCCTGGCCAACTCCGGCAAGTCCGCCAACCAACTCTTTATCTAAGTCAAAGCGATAAACGCCTCAAATACACGGCAACGCCAAAAGGAGAAAACAAGATGTCCGATATCACCCCCGCCAAGATTCTGGATCTCAAAGGTCTGCCCTGCCCCATGCCCGTGGTCAAGATGAGCCAGGAAATCGGTTCGGTCAACGTGGGTGAGGTCATCGAGGTCCACACCACCGATCCCGGCTCCCTCTCCGACTTCCCGGCCTGGGCCGAGACTTCGGGCAACGAGGTGGTGGACACCGAGCAGGGCGGCGAGTTCATCAAGATCTTCGTCAAGCGCAACAACTAGCTCCGGGACGCGAAGAGCATGGTCAACCAGATCTTCTATGTAATCACCGTGCCCATGGTCTACTTGGCCGTGGCCTGGTGCCTCGTGGGGATCGCGGTGAAGGTGGCGCGGGTGGTCAAGGCCCCCGCCCACCCCTTCACCCTCAAGGTGTTCCCGGACAAGGACCACCCGGTGCCCAGCGCCGTGTGGGGGGCCTTGAGCATGCCCACGGTTCGCCGTCACAACCCGACCTTATGGGTCTTTTTGATCCTGTTCCATTTGGGCGTCGTTCTGCTCATCCTGGCCCACCTTGATCTCATGCCCTGGTTCAACATCTACCCCGCAGACTCGCCCAACATGATCGGCAACGGCGCGGTGGGAGTGGTGGTAACCGCAGCTATCCTCTATTTCCTGCTGCGCCGCTTCGCCTCGCCCCTGCGCGAGATATCGGTGCCGGCCGACTATTTGCTGCTGTTCCTGTTGTTTTGTATAGCCATGTCCGGCGACATCATCTCCTGGGCAAACTCCTGGAGCGAAAACGGCTTCGTCTTGACTAAGCAGGACTTCGGCGGCTACCTGAACGGCCTGTTCCACTTTTCCTGGGACGACCCGGCCGCCACCATCGACGGCGGCCACTACGTGGTCCTGGTGACCCACGTTTTCCTGGCCAACCTGTTCTTGATGGTGCTGCCCTTCAGCAAGATCATGCACACCTTCTTCGCCATCCCGCTGAACAAGCTGAGGAGGGGCTAACACCATGGACGCCAAGCTGAAAAAAGAGCTGATCCAGACCTTCTCCGAGCGCCTGAGCCAGGCGGCCAAGATGTACCTGGAAAACTGCTCCCGCTGCGGGCTGTGCATCGAGGCCTGCCACGCCTACGCCTCCTCGCCGGAGACCCGCTACACCGCCGTGGCCCGCGCCCAGAACATCCGGCGCATCTATGAGGAGTATTTCAAAAAGGGCAAGATCGCCAAGAAGCTCAACGAGGCGGTGGAATTCAGTGACCACTGGATGGAAAAGGTCTACGAGACCGCCTACACCTGCACCGGCTGCCGCCGCTGCATGACCTACTGCCCGTTCGGCATCGACACCGGCGTGATCCAGGGCATCGCCAAGATGCTTCTGATCACCGCGGACATGGAGCCCAAGACCCTAGAAATGCTCGCCGACATGTCCATCGCCAAGGGCAAGACCATCGAGAAGACCAAAGAGAACTTCGCCACCGCCGCCAAAAACCTGGAAAAGGAAGTGCTGGAGCGCTGGCGCTCCGAGGGCGGCGAGGAAGTGGTGCCCCTGGACGTGCAGGACGCTAACGTGCTCTACGTGGCCCTGGCCGGCAAGCACTCCATCATCCCGGCTGCGGCCATTATGAACGCGGCCGGGGAGAAATGGTCGCTGAGCTACTTCGAGGCGGTGAACTTCGGGGCCTTCGTGGGCAACCCGGCCAAGACCAAGGAGATCGCCGGGCGCATCATCGATGAGGCCAAGCGCCTAAACATCAAGGAAGTGGTGATCTGCGAGTGCGGCACCGCCTATAGGGTGATGAAGCACATGACCGGCGAAAAGCCCTTCGGGGTCATCACCCTTGTTGAGCTGATCGCCCGCTATCTGGAGCAGGGGCGCATCAAGCTGGACAAGAGCAAGCTGCCCGGCAAAGTGACCTATCACGACCCCTGCCAGATCGCCCGCCAGGGGGGCATCTACGAAGAGCCCCGCTACGTGCTGAACCATCTCACCGACCACTTCGTGGAGATGACCCCCAACCGCCAGGCCAACTGGTGCTGCGGCGGGGGCGGGGGCTTGGTGGCCATGGGCGAGAAGGACTTCCGCATGAAATCGGCCAAGGTCAAGGCCGAGCAGGTGAAGGCCACCGGGGCCGAGGTGCTCTGCACCGCCTGCGAGAACTGCCACACCCAGCTTTCCGACCTGAACGAACACTACGGCCTGGGGGTCAAGGTGGAGTACCTCTCCGACCTCACCGCCAAGGCCCTGGTGCAGGATTAGGCCCTAGGGCTGGGGCGCTTCGCCAATCAGGGAGCGCCCCGGCTCCTCAGCCGCCGACGGTGCGGAGGGGGGCAATGGCTCTCGCAGGGCATGGCCCAGGGCGTTGAATCGCCCGAGATCGAAACGGCAAAGGTGCTCTTCGATGATCCTGGCCTCCTCTGGACGGACTCTGGCCAAATGCTGGGCCACGCTGGCCCCTTCGGGGAGGTTGAGCGAAGTAATGTGGCACAGCGCCCCGACCACCTGGTCCAGACGCAGTTGGAAGCTTTGGCAGGTTCCCGGAGGGCGGTGGGGCCACTGGCTCAGGTCGTCCAACAGCAACGGCAGCAGGGGGTCAGCCTCGATCACCAGCATGGTTTGGCTCTTGAGCCACTCCACCAGATTGGCGCCCGCCGGTGCCAAGGGGCGCACCTGCTCGGTCAGGGCCTGGTGACGGGCCAGGCGCAAGGGTAGCGTACGGCCCTGCACATACAGTGTCTTGCGCGGCGGGTTGAGCAGCAGGTCGCCCACGGCCTGGAACTCCCCGGCATCGGCCAGGCAACCGGCCCACCACAGGGCCAGCTCGCTCAGGCGCGCCAGGGTGAGCCAAAAGGCCCGGCTTTTGGGGCCCGCGTGTTCATGGAGTTGATGGCGCAGGCGGGTCAGGCGCTCCTCGTCGGTCCAACCGGACGAGGCCTGCCGCTGCATTTCCTTATTGATGAGGTGGAGGCGCTCAGCGCCGGGCGCGCCGAATTGAAGAAAATGCTTGCCGGACAAATTTTGCGCTCTCATCAAATAAACAACAAATGATTAGTAAATGATATGACATATGTCACGAGTGGCATATTTACAGAAGAGAGAGGTCTTGTCAATCTTCCTATGATCTTCCTCGCGACGGTTTGTTTGTACGAATTATTTTGAGAAGATACGCGCCGGGGCCTCGGCGCTAGACAGCACCCCCGGGCTGGGGCGCTTCGCTCTTTAGGGAGCGTCCCGGCCCACCTCCTAAATCATGGGCCGCCGTCATCATCCCGGCGGATCGGGCCGGGAGGCGAGGGCGGCCCCGCCTTTTCAGTCTCTCCAGATGGGCTTGCGTTTTTCTATGAAAGCGGCCCGGCCTTCGATGGAGTCGCTGGTCTCGCTCACCATGACCACCATGTTCCTCAGGTAGGAAATGGCCTTGGTGTATTCCAGGTCTCCGATGTGGTTGAAGGCTTCCAGGCCCAGGCTCATGATCGATCTGCTTAGACCCTTTAGCTGATTGGCCAGTTGCAGAACCTCGTCGCGCAGTTCGCTGCGGGAGGTCACCTTGTTGATCATGCCGATGCGCAGCGCTTCCCTGGCGTCAATCTGCTCCCCGGTGCAGATCAGCTCCAGGCCCTTCTTGCGGCCCACGGTGCGGAAGAGAATGGCCATGACCATCATGGGCCATACCCCCACCTTGATCTCCGGGACCCCGAAGACCGAGTCGTAGGTGGCTATGCTGATATGGGGCAGCATGGCCAGGCCGCAGCCCCCGGCCAGGGCGTAGCCGCTGATCATGGCGATGGACGGCGTGGTGATCCGGTTGAACACCAGGCAAAGGTC
This sequence comes from Pseudomonadota bacterium, assembly GCA_018896025.1. Lineage (GTDB taxonomy): Bacteria > Desulfobacterota > Desulfarculia > Desulfarculales > Desulfarculaceae > Desulfoferula. The sequence goes on along the minus strand of JAHIND010000036.1, from coordinate 46,036 downwards.
GGCATATCCCTGGAGGTTGTTTTTGCCGGCCAGCATCGAGTCGGAGGCGAAATCGCCGATGTCCCCTCCGGCGCAGAAGGCCTTGCCTCCCTCGCCGCTGATTACGATCACCTTCACGCCGGGATCTTTGTCGGCCTTGTCCACCGCCAGGGCCAACTCCCTCATGGAAGCGAAATCGAGCCGGTTCATCTTCTCCGGCTGGTTGATGGATATCCAGGCTATCTGGTCTTCCACACGGTACAGAATCGGTGTGCCGTCCATGCTGAACTCCCCTTTTGGCATGTTCTCGGAAGCGTGCCGCGCGTCAAAATAAAGGATTAAAATATACTGGTATAGTGCTCATTGTTCAAAAGAGGAGTGATGCCCGGCTCAAAGGCTTCTCGCGCCGAATCCGGGGAGCACATAGCAGCGCACTTTGGGGCCCAGGGCGTTGGAGAGGGCTAAAGGCAGCTTGCGCCAAAGCTGGAAAGCGGTTCCCGTGCCTTGCTGGGGCAGCAGTTCCTGGGAGCCGTCGGACCCCAAACGCTCGTAGCACAACTGGTAAGGCACCGCGCCATAGCGCCTTTTAAAGTAATAGCTGCCCCCGCCGCGCATACTGCGGCCAAAGTTGAATTTGGCCTTCCCCTGTGCAAGGGCCAGGCGCATCGCCTCCCAGTAAAGGCCGTCACTGGGGCTGTATTTTCTATAAGCCTCCGGGCCCGCGGCCCACATGCCATGGCAGGCATCCCCCCACATGATCAGCAAGAGGCTGGCAATGGGGATCCCCTGATGATAGGCCACGAGTATTTTCGCGTCTTGAGCGAAGGCGCGCATTATGGCCTGGAACCACCGGGCCGAGTGGGGCGGGGAGCCTAAACCGCGCATGGCCGCTTGGTACATCTTGAAAAAAACCGGCAGTAAGGCACGGTCCCGTTTTATCTCGACCCCGCAACGCCAGGACTTGCGGATGCGAGTGCGCTTTTCACTCCGCAGGCCCTCCCAAAGCGTCTGTTCGTCCCTGGGCAGGGCTCTGATCAGTTGGCAATAGCCATGCTCCGTTGCTTCAGGTTCGTCGGGTTGGCTTGCACGGCTGCGCAGCACCAAGCTGCCCGCCTTGGCCCGGGCCGCCGCCCCCAGGGCCGCTTGTTCCAGGGCCGTCGCGATTTCCGGGGAAACCGCCGCCACCCCCGCGTAGTTGAGAAAGGGCAACGAGACCAGTTGGCCCTGGGTGCAGATGCCGGGCAGCCGGACTAGGGGCATGGTCCCCACCAACTCCGGGCCGTCCTGCGCGGCCAGGTAATACGGGTGGAGGCCATAGGCTCTTTGGTAAACCTCCCGCCAGCGCAGGTCGTGAGTGAAGCACTCTTGCCGCCTGACAAAGCCCTGCCATTGGGAGCTTTGAATGTCTTTCCCGGCGATGATGCGCATCTGAGGGCTCCCCGGTGGCCAAGGTAGAGTGCCCAAAATGGGCGCGTGGGTCCGGCGGCAAGTCCGCGCCGCGCCCTTTTTCATTGAAGGTACGGCTAGGTTTAAACAATAATGTAACATGCGAAAATGATTGGCGCGGCGCTATGTCCGGCGCCGACCGCGCCCAAGGTTGACCAGAACCGCCTGATCTCCGGGAACGTGAAAGGATGGTGTCCACACAAAATTGACTCAACTAAGGTCGGTCCCTGCCCGATTGACCTGAGAGCACCCTACGAGCCATTTTTTGCCCAAGAACGTCCTACGCATCTTATGGTGCCACCGAAGCCCCAAGGTTCGGCGCAAAAACGGCAGGGCCCAGTCAACTCAATTCACCTTTATTCACTGCAAGTATTTTCTTTGCTGATAGCGACCACCTAACCGGAACAGTACGTTGCCCGGTGCTGGATGCCCGCCTGTAGTGCTTGCATTTGGCATCTCATTACGTCAGTCGAACCATTTCCGGTTATTGGGAGCGCCATGGGTCCGGATGGAGGTGTGGAGCGGTTTCGTTCGACGAAATGAGGCAACGGCCGGGAGCGGTGCATCGTTGGATAATGAGCGTGTTGTGCGAAAACAAAAACTGACCAGGGAGGCCCAGGGTGTCAAGTGGAGCGCCATTGGCGACAGCTTCCCTTCCTTGAAAAACGCCTACTCGACCGGCTACTACCGCGATTGCGAGCGGGTTCTCATTAAGGACAACTTCCCCAACCTGCGCCAAGCGCGGGTGCTCAAGACCGACCTGTGGAACGAAGCCCGCAGCACCGAGCTGCTGTTCTGGCTATCCGATCAGGGAGCCAACGGCGTGGGGGTTGACATAGCCTTGAGCACGGCGCGCCTGGCCATGTCCAACCGCAACGGGCACCGGGCCCATATGCTGGTGGCGGATGTGCGTGACCTCCCCTTTGCCGACGGCTCTTTCGACTACATCTATTCCATGGGCACCATAGAGCATTTCCCCGACTACGAACAGGCCGCCGCCGAGCTTTACCGGGTTTTGGCCCCGGGAGGGCGCGCCATAATCGGGGTGCCCAACCTACATGACCCTTTCCTGCGCCCCCTGACCGTGGGTCTGCTGTCCATGATGGGCAAATATCCCTACAGCCCGGAAAAGGCGTTCTCCTCCAAGTCGCTGCGACATATGTTGTCCGATGTGGGATTCCAGGTGCGTGGGGTGAGCGGTGCCTTGTTCATGCCGGGTTGGCTGCGCATGCTCGACCTCCTGTTCCATACCAAAAACATGCGCCTGGCTGCCTTCACCGCCTGGGCCACCAAACCTTTCGCCTGGCTTTACAACAAGTTCCCCAGGCTGAGAAGGTATTCCTATCTGGTGGCCGCCATTGTGGAGAAACCCCACGCCTGGGCCGACGCCCCCGCCTTGGAACAAACCGAGCCATTGCCTGCGATTCACGATGCGGCGGCCTGACGCGCACAGATCCCTTGTTCCTTTAGGCCCTTGGTCCCCGGTTGCCCTGTCCGCGGCCACCGGCCTGATTTGCGGCCTGGCGGCCTATGCCTTTGCCGCCCGGCTGGGCATTCCCGACACCCCCGCGGCCAGCGCCCTGTTTCACGACATACCGCCCGGCGGGTTGCGCCTGTTCCTGGGGCTGGGCCTGCCGGTGGCGGCGGCCTTGCCCAGCCTGGCGCTTTCACTCCTGCTTTGGTTCTTCCCGGCCGCCTCGGGAGAGTTGCCCCGCCAGGCCCGGCGATGGGACCTGGCGGGCAGCCTGACCCTGCTCCTGGTCCTGTTGCCGGAGCTGCTCTGGACCCGGCTGCCCCATCCCTTCGTGTTGGCTGGGGCCCTTTTGTTGTTTTTGTTGGCCCTCAAGGGCGTGGGCCTGGTCATCTACCTGAGCCGCCTTTTCCCCGCCGCCAGCGACAGCCCGCATATGGGTTTCAGGCGGGGAGCCGCGGTCTTGGTGGTGGCCTTTTGCCTGCTGGCCCCTTTATCCATCTGGACCTGGAAGGCCTATTCCGCGGCGGGCGACGAGGTCCGCTACCTGCTGATAACCCATTCCCTGGTGCGCCACGGCACCACGGACGTAAGGCGGACCGTCGCCGGCAAGGAGTATCGGGCCTTTTACACCGGGGCCTGGCACGAGGACATGGCCTGGGACATCAAGCGGGCGGGGAGCCCCGCTTTCCACCTGTTGCTGGCTCCCGCCTATTGGGCGGGCGGCCGCCTGGGGGTGATGCTGTTCATGGCCGCCATCACCGCCCTGGCCGCGGTGGGGCTCCTGGCTTGGCTGTGGCGCGGCGGGCTTTCGCCTCCGGCCGCCGGGGCGGCGGTGCTGCTGGTCTTCGCCTCGGCGCCCATCCTCACCCTGGGCCAGCACGCCCTGCCCGACGTGCCGGGGTTGCTGCTGCTGGCCGTGGGGATGTTGCTGCTGCAACGCCTGGAGCGGGCTCCCCTGCGAAGCTGGGCCGGTTTGGCGGCGGTGGCCCTGGGCCTGTTGCTGCTGAAAAACCGCCTGGGATTCCTGTCCGTGGGCCTGCTGCTGGCCGGGGCGGTGGAACAGTGGGTGTGCCTGCGCCGGTCCAACCGGCGCGCGGCTTGGCTTTGGGCCGGGGCGGCCGTGGTCCTGGGGGTTGGGCTGGCCTTCGGCCTGGAGCGCTCCGGCCTGCTGCTGTGGGACGTGGGCCATTGGGGCCGGATGTACCTGGATCGCTGGGCCGCCGCCGGGGGCTGGTGGCGTCCCGTGGGGGTGTTCCTGGGCGGAGTGGGGCTGGATCAGGAGCACGGCGTCCTGTTGCCCGCCCCCATCTTCCTGCTGGCCCTGGCCGCCTTGCCCGCCGCCTGCCTGCGCCTGCCCGCCGCGTCCCGCCAGGCCCTGATACCCGCCCTGTTTTACCTGGGCCTCATCGGGTTTTTGCGCTGGGACCGCTTTTTCGGCGGCAACGGCCCGCCGGGCCGCTTCCTGGCCGTGGCCCTGCCCGCCGCCGCCCTGTTCATAGGCTTTGCCTGGCAATACCTGCGGCGCGGCGCCTGGCGGGCGGTCCTCTTGGCCCTGGCCGGACTGACGCTGATGGGAAGCCTGGCTTTGACCTTGATCCCCTCGGCCCAGTTCCACAAGACCACCGGCATGCACAAGCTGCTGGGCCTGGCGGACCGCTGGTGGGGGCGCGATGTGCACCACCTGTTTCCGTCCTCGTTTGCTCTGGACAGTTGGTGGTGGCCCTGGCTGGTGGGCGGGGCCCTGCTCGTGGTAGGGATGGCCTGGGCCGTTTGGCGCGGGAGCAAAAGGCCGCCCGTCGCCGCCGCCTGGGGCCCGAGCCAATGGGGCCTGGCCGGGCTGCTGGTCGTCCTGGGTGTGGCCGTCCTGTTGAGCCTGGCCGGGATGTTCCCGCCCCGTTCCCTGGAGGCCGAGCAGATGGCCGGGGAACGGGCCTCCTTGTACGGCATCGTGGCTGGAGGAGCCAAGCCGGTGGGTCGCAGCCTGGCCTCCGGCGGCCGGGTTTGGGGCCGCATGCACCACCCCGGCGGCCGCTGCGCCCTCACCGTGGTGGGGTTCTGCGGCGCTCCCGGCCGGGTGCGCCTTAGCCTCGACGGCCGCCCGGCGGGCGAGCGGCCCTGCGCCCAAGGCGCCAATATGATCTTTCCGCTTGCGCCGGGGACCCCCGGCTATGTGGATGTGTCCGTGGAGTGGCTCTCTTGCCCCGAGCGGCGCTGCTACCTTTTCATCGACCGTCTGGACCTGCGCCCCCTCGGCGGGCCGGCAAAGGCGGGGAGGTAAACCGTGGCCTGGAAGTGGCGCGATGTGCCCCGTTTGCTTGCTTCGAGCAACCGCAAGGACGCCGTCGTCCGGGCGTGGAACGCCGGGGCCTGGCTCATTGCCGCGACCAGGGGCCGCGAACCAGCCGGATCGTCACCGACCGGCCGGGGTGTTGGGTGGATATGATCAGCGATCCTTTCTTGGCGCTCAGCGGGACCACCGCCGGCGGGCGGCGTTGGACGCTCCGGCAATGGCTGGCTTCCCTGCGGCCCGGCCCGCTGGTGGATGCCCATGCCAACTGGCGGGACCCTCTGGTCTTCCTGGCGGCTTGCGTTCGGTTGGGCCTGCTAGGCTTGGCACACCTGGGTAAAACGCGGCGGGAATGATGGGGAAAGGCCGGGGTCAGGCAACCCCCAAGGAGGCCACGCCCATCAGATCATTCACAAGCCCTTGGTTCAGCTCAGGGCCGCTCAACAGGGGCTTCACTTCGGGGACGCCGCCCAGAACCTGAAAGGCCCTGGCCAGAATCCGATCCTGTCCTATGGAGGCCAAATTCTGGCGCGTGAGGGCCTGGGCCGTCAGCGCCGCCCCCGCCCCGCCCAGCATGCCGGCCACCATGTGGTTGGCCAGGTTGGCCACCAGTTGGCTGCTGTTGGGATCGCTGAACATGCCCAGTTGGCCTCCCGAAAGCGTCCGGCGGTTGAGGATCAGCCAGGCCAAGGACATGAGGTCGTGGGCTGTCACCGAGGTGGAGGCCATGACCAGGCCCACCTCCGGCGTCAGCACCAGTCCCTTGTCCGGTCCGTAGTTGGCCAGAATTTTGTCCGCCGCGCTTACCACCAGGCGTTGCTTGTCCCGCAAAGTGCCCACCGTGTTGGCCTCGGCGGTCATCTCCTGGATGTGCGCGCCATGTCGGTGATATTCCAGGCGGGTGTCGAAGCGCATGTAGCCCACCACCGCCTTGAGGCCCAGGGTGCTTCCCAAAAGGGCGTGGCGGCTGCATCGGGGCATGAGCACGATGTGGTCCACCTGGCGCAGCACCATGGGCAGCATCAGGCCGCCCTTCCAGTGGGAGCCCGGCGCGGGGTGGTCTTCAAAAAAAGCGTCCCAACCGGCTTCCTCGAAAAAGTGCAGCTCCGCCCCGGCCTCCTCGGCGGCCTGGGCCAGGCCGGTGGCCATGGCGAGCCCTCGGGTGCTGCCTTTGACCCCTTCCGGGCGTTGCTTTACGTGCGCGATGCCCCCCATATCGCCCACCAGAATCCGGCCCGCTCCCTTTTCCTTGAGCAGGCCGACCATGGCCGCCACGGCGGGAGGGCTGGTGGTGGCGGGGTAGGGGTTGCCCGAGTTGATCACCGGTTTGATGAACACCGTGTCACCGGGACTCAGCCAGGAGAAATCGCTGGCCGCTTCAGCCACCCGCCACGTGGCGGCCTGGATTTGCGAAGGCGAAGCGTCCCGCTCCACCTGGGCCAGGCTCACCACCGCCTTGGGTCGGTTTGTGCTTGAGGACAATCGGCTCCCTCCAGGTGTTACGGCATTAGTGAATGGGCGGCGGATGGGGCCGCCATGGGGCTGAATTAAATTCTAGCATAAGCCTGGTGACCTTAAATCGCGCATGTCTTTAGCGATTATCATCAAAGCGACCTTCGACGGTCATGAATAATCGCGCCGAGCAGGGTATGATTCCAACCTTCTGGTAGACGGCACGCGAAGACAGCGAACCCGGCGGAGCGCACCCTTGGCCCTTATCAACCTATTCGACGTCAGCCTGGCTTTTGGCGGGCCCAATCTCCTGGAAGGGATCGGCTTCCGGGTGCAGCCCGGCGAGCGGGTGTGCCTCTTGGGCCGCAACGGGGCGGGCAAGTCCAGCCTGCTCAAGGTGCTGGCCGGCGAACTCCCGCCCGACTCGGGCGAGATCAGCCGCGAGGTGGGCCTGGAGATCGGCTATCTGCCCCAAAACGTGCCCGGCGGCATGGAGGGCGAGGTCTACGAGGTGGCCGCCCAGGGACTGGGAAGCGTGGGCCGGGTACTCATTCAATTGCGCCGTGGGCTGGGCGGGGGGCAAAGCGCCGAGCAGGGCAACGACCAGGCCCTCTGGGAGGCCGACCGCAGGTTGCACACCGCGCTGACCCGCCTGGGTTTGGAACCAAGTGCGCGGGTGGAAACCCTCTCCGGCGGCCTCAAGCGCCGGGTGCTGCTGGCCAGGGCCTTGGCCAAGAGTCCCCAGTTGTTGCTCTTGGACGAGCCCACCAACCACCTGGACATCAGCGCCATCGTCTGGCTGGAGGAGTTCCTGGCGGGCTATCAGGGGGCCATGGTCTTCATTTCCCACGACCGGGCCTTTGCCCGCAACCTGGCCACCCGGGTGGTGGAATTGGACCGGGGCGCCCTCTACGACTGGAACTGCCCCTACGACGAGTTCCTGCGCCGCCGGGAAGATGCCCTGGTCATGGAGCAGGAGCAGCGGGCCAAGTTCGACAAGAAGATGAGCCAGGAGGAGGAGTGGCTGCACCGCGGCCTCAGGGCCCGGCGCACCAGGGACGAGGGCCGGGTGCGGCGGCTCATGCAGATGCGTGAGCAGCGGGCCAAACGCAGAGAGGTCCTGGGCTCGGCCCGGCTGCAAACCCAACAGGCGGGCCTGTCGGGCAAGGTGGTGGCCGAGGTTGACGAGGTCGGCTTCGCTTACGAGGGTGGCGAGCCGCTCATCAAGGATTTCAGCACCCTGATTCTCAGGGGCGACAAGATTGGCATCATGGGCCCCAACGGCTCGGGCAAGACCACCCTGCTCAAAATCCTGCTGGGCGGCCTGGAGCCTAAGTCCGGGAGCATCCGCCTGGGGGCCAACCTGGAGATCGCCTACTTCGACCAGATGCGCGAGGAGTTGGACTACGACAAGACGGTGCAGGAGAACCTGGCCGAGGGCCAGGACAACCTGGTGGTCGGCGGCCGCCAGCGTCACGTCATCAGCTACCTCAAGGATTTTCTCTTCACCGCCGACCGGGTGCACAGCCCGGTGCGGGTGCTCTCCGGCGGGGAGCGCAACCGCCTGCTTTTGGCCAAACTGTTCGCCAAACCGGCCAACCTTTTGGTCTTGGACGAGCCCACCAACGACCTGGACCGCGACACCCTTTTGTTGCTGGAAAACCTCCTGGTGGAGTTTGAGGGCACGGTGCTCCTGGTCAGCCACGACCGCCAGTTCCTCAACAACGTGGTGGCCGGCACCCTGGTCCTGGAGGGAGGGGGCCGGGTGGGCGAGTACGCGGGCGGCTATGACGACTGGCTGGCCCAGCGGGTGTCCACGCCTTCTGCGGAGCAGGCCAAACCCTCCAAGCCCGCCAAGGCCAAGAAACGGCCCCCTCAGGAGCGCCCCCGCAAGTTGAGCTTCAACCAAAAGCGGGAGTTGGCCGAGCTGCCCCAAAGGATCGAGGCCCTGGAGCGGGAGCAGGCCGAGCTGCACCAACGGGTGTCCGACCCGGAGTTGTACGCCAAGGGCGGCAAGGCGGCGGCGGCCATCAGCGCCCGCTTGCAAGAGCTGGAGCGGGAGCTGGAGGATATCTTCTCCCGGTGGGAGGAGTTGGAGGCTATAGAAGGGTAGGCCCCGCCAAAGTAGGAGCCACGTCGCCGGGCCATCCCTCCCGGCCCAGAGCGATCTCATGTCGCTCTTGCCATCTTCCATTTTCGACAATGCTATAATACCTGCCGACATCCCCAAGCACCGGACCACAACCTGGCGAATATTATGATGGACTACGGACCTTCACCTGTGCCGAGCCTGAGCGCCCCGCTGGTCTCAGTGGTAGTCACCAGTTTCAACTACGGGTGTTTCGTGCGCCAGGCCCTGGAGTCGGTGGCCGGGCAGGACTACCCCCACTGGGAGTGCCTGGTGGTGGACGACTGCTCACGCGACGACTCCTGCGGCCTGGCCCAGGCTTGGCTCCAGAAATATGCCGGGCGCTTCAACCGGGTGGAGCTGTTGCGCACCCGCCAAAACTCCGGGCCGGTGGTGGCGCACAACACCGCGTGGTGCAAGCTGGCCAAGGGATGTGGTTGGGGGGGCACGTGGCCAAGTTCGTAGGACGTTACCTCGTGCACGACAAATCGGTCAGCGCGGGGCTGGACGATGCCAAAGATATGCACCTCCAACCAGCCCTGAAAAACAGATTCCCAGAGATCTTCGGAGGCAAATGAACCCGCCGCCAGCCAATTTCAGCCTGACCCTCGGGCCCGGCCCTTTGCCTCCGGAGCTCCCGCTGGTCACGGTGGTGATCGTGAGCTACAACAGCGGCCCCATCCTGGGGCGCAGCCTGGAGGCCCTGGCCGCCCAGAACGAGGGGCGCTTCCGGGCCGTGGTGGTGGACAACGCCTCCAGCGACGGCTGGGCCGAGCGCCTGCGCCTGCCCGACGCCCGCTTCGCCCTGGTGCGCTCGCGCCTCAACCTGGGCTTCGCCGCCGGGATCAACCTGGGGGCGGCGCTGAGGCCCGCGCCCTGGGTGGGCGCGCTCAATCCCGACGCCCTGCCGCTCACCAATTGGCTGGCCGAGTTGCTGGCCGTGGCCCGGGACAACCCCCAGGCCGCAGCCGTGGGTTCGCTGCAACTTTTCCTGGACGACCCTGAGATCATGGACGGCGCGGGCGACTGCTACCACCCCAGCGGCACCGCCTGGCGCGGTGGGCACGGGCAAAGGCTGGGCCGCCTGCCCTCGGTGGCCGAGGTGTTCGCGCCTTGCGCGGCGGCGGCGCTGTACGACGGCGCGGCCTTCCGCCAGGCGGGCGGCATGTACGAGCGCCTGTTCTGTTACATGGAGGACGTGGACCTGGGCTTCCGTCTGCGCCTGGCCGGGCGCACCTGCCTGCAGGCCAACCGGGCCAGGGTGTTGCACCACGGCGATATCAGCGGGGCCGGAGCCTCGGGCCTGGCCCGCAGGCTGGGATTCCGCAACCGGTTGTGGGTGCTGGTCCGGGACATGCCCGCCCTGTTGCTGTGCCTGGCCGCGCCCCTATGGCTGGCGGCCCAGGCCGCGCTCCTGGCCCAGGCCGTGAGCCAGGGACAGGAGGCCCAGGCCTGGCAGGGTCTGGTGGAGGGCGTGCGCGGGCTGGGCGCGGTTTGGGCGGAACGCCGCCGGGTGCAGGCCTCGCGCCGGGTTTCCCTGGCGCGCCTGATGAGGGCCATGACCTGGTCGCCCCTGGCCGCGTTGCGCCGTGGCGCTTGCTCTAAGCCCCGCTCTCCCAAGGCCTAGCGCCACGCGGGGCCACCGGGTTTTGCTGCATGGAGCCGTAGGCCACGTTGGGGTTGTGATAGGGATCGGCGGCCAACAACTTTCCCCAGCGCCGCTCCATTAGCGCCGCCTCATCGGCCAGGCCGCCCAGGCCCTGGGGGTCGAGCAGGGCTGCCAGCGGACCGCCGGAAGCCGCTTGGGCCAGCTCCAGCCGGACGCGCGGCGCCCACACCACGGCCAGGCCCTCCCGCCTCAGGCGCAGGCAATAATCCACGTCGGCATAGGCGCGGGCCAGGCCCTCCTGGTCCAGGCCGCCCAAACGCTGAAAAACCTCGCGCCTGGTGAACAGGCAGGCTCCGCTCACCGCGCTGAGGCGCTGGCGGGTGGTGTGGCGCATGAAGCCGCTGAGCTGCTCCAGGGTGTCGCCGTGGTTCACCGGCGCGGCCACCCGGCCCGGCCGCAGGGTCAGGCCCGCCTGGAGCACCGTGCCGTCGGGTTGCAACAGAAAGCCTCCCAGCGCGCCGTTGCCCGGCATGGCCAGCAAGGCGGCGGCTTCTTCCAGCCAGGCCGGGCCGCTGGGCGCCAGGCCCGGGTCCACCAGCCCCAATATGCTTCCCTGGGTCAGGTCGGCGGCGGCGTTGACCAGAACGGGCCAGCTCCCCGCGGCCTCCACCAGGCGCAGAGGCACGCCGGGGTGCCCGCGGCCCGCTGCTCGGGCCTGCTCCAGAAGATGGGCCGGGCCCACCGCGATCACCTCCAAATCCCAGGCGCCGGTCAGCGGGGCCAGGCCCTGGAGCAGGCCCGCCAAGGGCGGAGTTTGCTCGGGGCCTTCATCGGTGAGCGGGGCCACCAGGCTGATGGTGGGGAGGGGATCGGGCGGATCGTAGTGCACCCGGTACTGGCCCCAGTTGGGGCCGATCTCCACCTGGGCCGCCACGCCGCGCCGGGCCAGGGCCTGACTGAGGGCCGTGTGGGCGCGGCGGAAGGCATATGCCTTGGCCTGGCCGCCGCTGGCCGTGGACGAGGCGATGGCCCGCCAGTGATAGAGAACCCTGGGTATGTGGCGCACCCGCTCATCGCTGCTGCGCTCCAGGGCCCGCAGGCACAGGTCGTAGTCCTGGGAGCCCTCCAGGCCCCGCCGGAAGCCGCCGATCTCGTCCAGAAGGCCGCGCCGGTAGACCCCCAGGTGGGAGATCATGTTCTGGCCCAGGAACAGCTCGGGGTCCCAGTCGGGCTTGAAATATGCCCCGAAGCGCAGGCCCTGCTCGTCGATTTTGTCCTCGTCGCTGTAGATGATGTCCGCCTCGGGGTGGGCCAGGATCTCCTCGGCCACCAGGTACAGGGCGTGGGGCGGCAGGATGTCGTCGTGGTCCATGAGGGCCACGTAGTCGCCCCGCACGATGGCCAGGGCGCTGTTGCTGGCCTCGGAGATGTGGCCGCGCGCCGGGCGGTGGACCACTCGCACCCTGGGGTCGTCCTGGGCGGCCTTATCCAGGACCGCCCGCACCTTGGGGTCGTCCGAGGCGTCGTCGGCGGCGCAAAGCTCCCAGTGGGGATATATCTGGCCGCGCAGGGAGGCCAGGGCCTGGGCCAGGCAGTCCGGCGGCGGGTTGAACACCGGCATCACCACCGAGATGAGGGGCGGCCGGGGCATGGCCGCCACCCGCCGGGCCATCAGTGTCCGATCCTGTGGGCTCAGGGTGTCGTGGCGGCTCACCCAGTCGGCGTATATCTCGCGTTGCAGCAGGCCCTGCAAAAACCTGCTCTTGGCCGAGCGCCAGTTGCCGTTCAGCAACCTTTGGCGCATTTGCTTGGCCTGAGACAGGATGGCGCGGGGAGAGCGCAGGGATTGGTGAATCTGGGGCAGGGCCAGGCGGGCCAGGGCCCAGGCCGTGCCCAGCCGCCAAAAGGCCAGCCCCCGGGGAGGCCTCACGTGGGGCGGTAACCATAGATACACCCCCGCGCAGCTTTCGGGCAGACGTAGCGGCGGGCCGACGCTCTGGGCGTCAAGCTCCGCCACCATGGTCTCGCCGCCGAGCCCCAAGGCGACCAGACGTCCCTTGCTCACGCCGGGCCAGCCCCGCCCGGCCAGACGCACCCAGCGCAGCACCGGCCCCGGCTCCGGGACCAGGGCCCACCATTGGCCGGGCTCGGCCACGGCGCGGTCCAGGGCGCGCAGGGCGGCGGGGTCGGCCAGAGCGGCGCGCAGTTTCACGCGCCCGATATCGAACATGCGGGCCAGACGGAGCGGGCCTGATGGCTTTTGCTTGGAGTTTTGCCTAGTCATGGTTGCATGCAAATTCTTTCAGGGTGGCGCGGCGGGCCGGGCCCAATCCTAGCTGCCGCCGTCCGGCGGGTTGTCGTATTTCTCCAGGCGCACCCGCGTGCCTAGGTCCACCAGGCCATAGGTGCGCGGGCGGGTGCTCATGACTTTCATCTGCAGGGTGTCGAAGCGCCGGTCCAGGGGAATCGCCTCGCCGCGCTCGTCGGTGGCCACGCCCACACTGAGAAGATAATCCCCCTGGGAGAGGCGCTGGTCCAGCTCGAATACGGCGCGCACCACCTCTCCCGCCGCCGCCGGGCGGAAAAGCGGCCCGCCGTTGAAGTCGCGGGAGTTGTCGGCATAGACCAGCACCCCATCCGGGGTCTTGATCATCAAGCCGTAGATGGGCCTGGGCTCCGGTTGGTGGTGGCGCACCCACACCTCCACGCGCAAAGGCCGGTCGCCGCGCAAGCTGGTGGTGTGGCTCCCTGTGCCCGAGGTTATGCACACGTCCAAGATTTCGGCTTGGCCGTTGCCCCAGCGGTATTCCTCGGGGTTGTAGCCCGCCCGCCGCTCCAGGGCCTCGCAGGCCGCGGCGGCCGAGGCCTGGGCCGGGGGGGCGTCCTGCCCATCGGGCTCCGCGCCGAGCATCAGGTCGAGGTAGCGGTTCACCGCGTCCCGGGGCGCGCCCTGCGCCAGCACTTCGCCCTCATTGAGCACCAGGGCATTGGTGCAGTGGCGGGTGACCTGCTCGGGGTTGTGGGTCACCAGGATCACCGCGCAGCCCTTGGCCAGCAGTTCGTCCAGGCGGCGGAAGCACTTGGCCTGGAAGCGCACGTCGCCCACGGCCAGGGCCTCATCCACGATGAACACCTCCGGGTCCACACAGGCGGACACCGCGAAGGCCAGGCGCACGTACATGCCGCTGGAATAGGTCCACACCGGCTGCTCCATGAAGTCGCCGATGTCGGCAAAGGCCACGATGTCCTGGTAGCGCTCGTCCAGTTCGCGGCGGCTCAGGCCCATGACGCTGGCGGTGAGCTGCAGGTTTTCCCGCCCGGTGAAGATGGGGTTGAACCCCGCGCCCAGCTCCAGGATGGCGGTCACCCGCCCCCTGGTGCGCACCTGCCCCGTGGTGGGGCTCAGGGTCCCGGCCAGTATCTGCAACAGGGTGGACTTGCCCGAGCCGTTGCGCCCCAGCACCCCCAGGCATTGGCCGCGCTCCACCTGGAGCGAGACCTCGCTGAGGGCCCAGAAAGGCTGGTAATAGGTGCGCGGAGCCAGGCCCAGGGCCCGGCGCAGGCGGGGCACCACGGCCTGCTTCAGGCGGTCGGAGGGCCGCTGGTACAGGGTGTAGCACTTGCCCACGCCTTGGGCCTCCACCGGCGGCTTAGATGACATCGGCGAACCCCTTGCGCACCCGCTGGAACCACCAGAACCCGGCCCAGGCCGCGGCTAGGGCGCAGGCCACATAGATCGCCCAGTCAGTCCAGTCCGGCACCCGCCCCAAAACGAAAACCCGGCGGGCCTGCTCGATGACCAGGGTGAGGGGATTGAGCAGCAGCAGACCCTGGAACTTCGGGGGCACCGCGCTCAGAGGATAGAGCACCGGCGAGATGAACAGCAACAGGGTGGAGAGCACCCCGGTTATGTGGCTCACATCGCGCACGTAGACCCCCAGGCCGGCCAGGAACCACAGCACGCCCAGGGCGAAGAGCGCCAGGGGGGCCAGCACCAGGGGCAACAGGGCCGCGGTCCAGGGTATGGCCTGGCCCAGCAGCAGAGAGCCCGCGAACAACACCAGCACGTTGACCGCCAGGTGGAAGAAGGCCGAGGCCAGAGTGACCACGGCCAGCACCTCCAGGGGAAAGATGACCCGCTTCACATAGCTGGCGTTGGCCAGGATGAGTTGGGGGGCCCGGTTGAGGCACTCGCAGAAAAAGCCGTGGCTGATGATGCCGATGAACAGCATCACCGCGAACTGGGCCCGGCCCTGGCCGGGAGCGTCGCCCCAGCGGGCGTTGAACACCTCGGAAAACACGAAGGTGTAGACGCCGAGCATCACCAGGGGGATGAAGAACGACCAGGACAGCCCCAGGAAGGATCCCCGATAGCGGCCCACCACGTCGCGTTTGGTCAGTTGCCAGATCAGAAGGCGGTGCCGCCAAAGGCTGGCGGCCAAAGCCAGGGGCGAGATGCCCTGCCGGGTATGGGGATCGTTTGTCAGGCTCTGTCGGTCGGCGTCCCTCATGGCTTCAGCGTCACCTGGCTCCCGCCTGGGAGCCCTTTTTCCCGGAGAAAAGGCCCAGCCAGGCCAGACGGGCCAGGTGCACGGTCATGACCGCGGCCAGGCGCAGGCCCAACAGCAGCGCCCATGCCGGCAAAAGGGCCCGCTGGGCCGGGGTGCCGTGCTTCTTGAGCCACAGCAAGGCGCTACGGTGAAAATGCCATATGCTGCGGACCATGTTGGAGCGGCGGCTGCCGCCCACCTGGTGCACCACCGTAGGCACGGGATAATAGACCACCTGCCAGCCGTTTTGATCCAGGCGCGCGCACAGGTCGGCGTCTTCCCAAAACAGGAAGTAGTCTTCGTCCATGCCCCCTACCTGATCAAAGGCCTCGCGCCTCACCAACAGGCAGGCGCCGGAAACCCAGTCGCAGGCCAGGGGCTCCCGCGGGGTGGCCGCGCCGGTCAAAACCTCGCGCCGGGTGGCGGCGTTGCCCGGCAACAGGCGGCTGAGCAGGCTGGAGCGGCCGAAAAGGCCGGTGAGCACCGACGGGAACTTGCGAGCCGAACCCTGCACCTTGCCGTCGGGGTCCAGGATCAGGGGGCCCAACGCGCCGACCCGGGGGTTGGCTTCCATGTAGGCCAAGGACAGGTCGCAAAAGTCGGCTTGCAGGATGCAGTCCGGGTTGAGCAGCAGCAAATAAGGAGCCTGGCCAAGGCGGGCCAGGCTGTTGATGCCCCGCGAAAAGCCGATGTTCTCCTTGCCTTGAACCAGCTCCACGCCCGGCATGCCGCGCACCGCCTCGGCGCGGTCCTGTGAGGCGTTGTCGCGCACCAGCAACCGCATCCGCCCGGCCGAATCCTGCCCGGACAGCGAGATCAAGCAGTGGCGGAGAAACTGGGTGCTGTTGTAGTTGACCAACAGGACATCAATCAGGATGTCTTGTCTGCTTTGCATGCTGAATCCACTCATGAAAGATGATTGTGGGGCCGGCCATGAGTGACGCCCCTATTTGATCGGCGGCGTAAGAACCGTTGCCCGGATTAATGCCGGTGCATCTGGTGCGACGGCATCCCAAGCGCATTGATGTTCAGCTTAAACTTGGGCCCGGCAAAGGTCAATGGTTTCCGGCAAGTCCGTCACCAGAGGGTGCGGCTTGGAGGGGGCGCACAAGGCGGGGGATATGTGGGGCATGCCGCCGCCGGGCGGGGCGGTTTCTCAGGCCTTGCCTTCTTGCAAGGCTTTCAGGATAGTGAGCAGGGCCTTGTCCCGCGTCTTGCCGGGAGGGTCGTCCCCCGCGCCAAGGGTGGCCTCGGCATAGCGGAAGAAGCCTTGGCCGGTCTTGGCCCCCAGTTCGCCCTTGGCCACCTTTTGGCGCAAGACCTCCGGCGCCTCGGTGCCGCCGGCGATGTGTCCGAAGAGGTAGCTGCACCCCTTGAGCATCAGGTCCAGCCCGGCCAGGTCCATGGTTCTGAGCACCCCCTGCACCGACAGGCGCAGGCCGAAGCTGCCGCTGATGGCCCGGTCGATGTCCTCGGCCGAGGCCACGCCCATCTCCAAAAGCGACAGCACCTCCCGGAACATGGCGGTTTGGATGCGGTTCACCAAAAAGCCGGGGATCTCTTTATTCACCAGCACCGGCGTTTTGCCGATGCCGCCAAGAAGCTCGAACACCCCCTCTTTGGTCTGCTCGCTGGTGCCCTGGCCCATCACCACCTCCACCACCGGCACGATGTGGGGCGGATTGAACCAATGGGTGATGATCAGCCTGCCCTGGTCGCGCACCTGGGAGCCAAAACGGGAGATGGAGAGCATGGAGGTATTGCTGGCCAGGATGGCCCGCTCCGGGGCGTGGCGGTCCATCTGGGCGAACAGCTCCTGCTTGAGCTCCAGGTTCTCCGGGGCGGCCTCGGTGACGAAGTCGGCCTTTTGCAGGGCCGAGGGCAGGCTGGTGGTGCTGCTTATGCGCTCCAGGGCCTGGGCCGCGCCCTCGGGGGTCTCCAGGCCCATCTCCACGAAGGTGCCCAGGTTTTCCTTGATGGAGGCCAGGGCCTTGGCCAGCAACTCCTCGCTCAGGTCGTAAAGGGTCACCGGCAGGCCGTGCTGGGCAAAGGCCTGGGCGATGCCGTGGCCCATCAGACCGGCCCCCACCACGGTGATGTTTTTCAGCTCGGGCATCGGCTCCCCTTTTCGCGCTAGTTTTGCTCCATGGCCTTCATGTCCGCGATGAAGTCGCGCACCATGTCCTGGGCCGTGCCTTCCAGTTTCCAGCCCCATTCCTTTGCCGCGTTGCTGCCGTCGATGTAGCTGGGGATGTACTGGAGCACCTCCACCGCCTGGGGATCGGGCTTGAAGCTGATCTGGGCCTGGGGGAAAAAGCCCGTTACGATTTCGGCCAGCTCGGCGGCGGTGGGCGAGGGGGTGATTTGCCCCAGGTTGTAGATCCTGGTCTTGATGGCTGCGGCGTCGGCCTCGTAGAGCTCGGCCAGGCTGCGGATGCCGTCGCTGATGTACATCAGGGGCAGCACCGTGTCCTCGGGCACCCACACCTCGTAGGGCCTGCCCTGGGCCGCCGCCTCGATCATGCCGGGGTTGTACTGGCCGAAGCCTCCGGCGGTCACGCCCGGGCCCACGATCTGGGGCAGGCGGACCCCCCGGAAGTCGATGCCGAACTTGCGCTGGTAGTAGCGGCCCAGCAGTTCGCCGAAAACCTTGGTCACGCCGTAGATGATGGTTGGCTGCTGGATGGTCTCGTCGGAGATGTGGCCGTCGTGGCCCATGCCGTAGGAGCCCATGGAGCTGGAGAAGATGAACTTGCCCACCCCGCAGATGCGGGCGGCTTCCAGGGCGTGGTAGGTGCCTTCGTTGTTGATCTTGTAGGCCCGCCAGGGGTTGGCCTCCGAGGGGGCCGAGAGGGTGGCGGCCAGGTGGAAGACCTCCTTCACGCCGTGGTCGCGGAAGGCGTTGAGCACTTCGCTGAAGTTGGTGATGTCGCCCTGAACGTGGGTGACCTTGGAGGCCAGATCGGCGGGCAGGGCCTTGGCCGGGGTGACGTCGAAGGTGACCACCTCCCGCCCTTTTTCCACCATGATGCGCGCCAGGTTGGCGCCGATCAGCCCACAGCCTCCCGTGATGATTATGGACACCAAAAACCTCCCGTGGTGTTTTGACTCTTTACTTGAAGAAGCGCTCCTTCAACTCCTTGACCACTCCACGCCGGAAGGTCATCACCGAAACCACGTACAGCACCCCCATGATCAGGGGCCACACGTCGGTCTGGGAGCTGAGGAAGTCCTTGACGTATACGATGGACATCGCGCCGATCACCGGCCCGTAGATGGTGCCCATGCCGCCCACCAGGGTCATCAGCACGATCTCGCCGGAGATGTCCAGGCCCAGGCTGAACAGGGGCACGAAGTTTTGCAGCATGGCGTAGAGCCCGCCCGCCAGGGCGGCGAATCCGGCCGAGATGACGAAGGAGATCAGCTTGTACTTGCGGGGGTCGTAACCCACGCTCATGGCCCGGTCGGTGTTTTCGCGCAGGGCCTGCAAGGCCCGGCCAAAGGGCGAGCGGATGATGCGCACCCCCAGCACTAGGGCCAGGATGAACACCGCCATGACGAAGTAGTAGTAGACCAGGTCTGAACTCAAATCCACCGGGCCCAAGGATGGCCGGGGTACGCCTTGCAGGCCGTCGTCGCCGCCGGTGAGCGAGCGCCACTGGAAGGCGATGAAGTAGATGAGCTGGGCAAAGGCTAGGGTGACCATGGCGAAGTAGATGCCGTGGCGCTGGGTGGAAAGAAAGCCCATGGGTATGGCCACGGCCACGGCCAGCAATATGCCCATCCCCAGGGCCAGGGGCACGGAGCTGGTCAGATGGATGAGGCTCAGGCCGGTGCCGTAGGCCCCCAGGCCGAAAAAGGCGGCATGCCCAAAGGACAATAGGCCGGTATAGCCGAAAAGGATGTCAAAGCCGATGGCGAAGATGGCGAAAATGAGCATCTGGGTGGCCAGCGCCTGGTAGGGGACCAGATAGGGCGCGGCCAGCAGAAAGACCGCGCCGACTATGATGCCGGCTATTTTATGGCGCGCCTTCAGTTGCATGACAGCTCCAGATTACTCAAAAAACGATACCCGCCCGAAAAAGCCCCTGGGCCGGGTCACCAGGACCAAGGCCATGAAGGCGTAGATCAAGGTGGTGGAGCCCGGCGGCCAGAACACGATGGAGAAGGTCAATATCTGGCCGATTACCAGGCCCGCCAGGATGGAGCCCCCGATGCTGCCCATGCCCCCGATGATCACCACCACGAAGGTCTGCACCAGGATGTCCATGCCCATGGCCGGTTGCACGTTTTGGATGGGCGCGGCCAGCACCCCGGCCAGCCCCGAAAGGCCCGCCCCCAGGCCGAAGATCAGGGTGAAGGTCCAGGAGATATTGGTGCCCAGGGCGTCGGCCATCTCGGCGTTGTCCGTGCCCGCCCGGATGATGGCCCCCAAGCGGGTCTTCTCTATGAACAGCCACAAGCCCCCGGACAACAGAGCGGTGACCACCAGAATGAACAGGCGGTACTTGGGGTAGTACATGAACCCCAGGTTCACCGCGCCCTGCAACAGGTCCGGGATGTTGAAGGGCTCGCCCTCGGGGCCGAAGATGATCTTGATGGCGTCCTGGATGATGAACATGATGCCGAAGGTGAGCAGCAGGTTGTAATAGTGCGGCAGCTTGTAGAGCTTGCTGATCAGGCATTTTTCCAAGACCATGCCGATGCCGGCCACGATCACGGGGCACAAAATCAGACAGGCCAAGAAGTTCAGGTGCAGATGGGTGGCTACGGTGTAGGCCGCGTAAGCGCCCAGCATGTACAGGGCCCCGTGGGCGAAGTTGACCACGCCCAGGGTGCCGAAGACCACGGTGAGTCCCAACGACAGCAACACGTAGATGCAGCCCAGCACCAGGCCGTTGAAAAATTGGCTGAACAGAAAAACCGGTTCCATGGTGTTTCCAGGCGGGGCGGGGCGTCAAAAGGCGCCCCGCCCCAGGCCGGTTGGAGTTACTTGTTTAGCTTGCAGCCGAATTGGCTGGGCTTGCCGAAGGCCTGCTCGGCGGGAAGGGAGCCGACGATCTCAAAGTAGTCGTCCTTGCCCTTGACCTGATTGGGCTGCTTCACCCTGAGCAGATAGGCCTTGCCCACCTGCTGGTGATCTTCGGGGCGGATGTAGCCGGGGTTGGCGAACATGTCCTTGAAGGTGTGGCCCTCCAGGGCCTTGATCACCTTTTCGGGGTCCGCGCCGCCCGCCCGCTTGACCGCCAGGAGGTACTGGGTGACCGCGCTGTAGACCGCGGCGGCCATGAAGTGGGGGCGCTCGCCGGTCTTCTTGAGGTAGCGGTCCGCGAAATCCTTGGCGCCGGGGTTGTCCACGGTCCAGTTCCAGGGCGCGGCGGTGTAGTCGCCGGCAAAGGTGGCCACGCCGGCGCCGCGGATGCTGGGCTCGAACAGCAGGGCGTGCACGATCACCACCTTCTTCTTGAGGCCGTACTCGGCGGCGGCCTTGGTGGAGTTGACCGCGTCCTTGCCCACGTTCAGCAGGGCCAGCACTTCGGGCTTGGCGTTCATGGCTTTGAGGATGTAGGGGCTGTAGTCGGAGGTGTGCAGGGCCACCATGTCGTTACCCACGATCTTGCCGCCCATGGACTCCACCGCTTCGCTGAAGTGCTTGAGCAGGTTGTGGCCCCAGGCATAGTCGGAGGTGATGCAGTACCAGCGCTTGCCCAGGCGCTTGGCGCCCAGGATGCCCACGGTGGTGGCCATCATGTAGTCGTTGTAGTTCCACTTGAACACGTAGCGGTTGCAGGCCTTGCCGATGAGGTCGGTGGTGCCGGCGGAGGTGGAGATGAACAGCTTTTTGTGGAGCTTGGCCTGCTGGGCCACGGCCAGGGCGGCGGCGCTGTTGGGGCAGGCGATGATGACGTCCACCTTCTCCTTTTCGTAGAGCTCCTTGGCCTTTTCGTTGGCCACGCCGGGGTTGTAGGCGTGGTCGCGGACCACCAACTCTATCTTGGTCCCCTCGATGCCCTCGAAATCGGCCACCGCCATCTCGGCGGCCCACTTTTCGCCGTTTCCGATGACCGCCACCGGGCCGGACAGCACACTGACGATACCTACCTTGACGACTTTGGCGGCATCCGCCGGTCCCGTGACCATGAGCAGAGCCGCGCCCAGCATAAGAGCCATGACCAAACTTTTTGCTCGCATCTGACTTTTCCTTTCTTGCAACCAGCTTTTCCTTCGGACATTTACGGACGGGAGTCGTGCCCCAGGGCAGTCACCGCCCGGATTTTCAGCCCAAGGGTGTGATTCAAACTCCCAAATATTTGTGCTGTATCTCGGTATCGCGCATGAATTCATCGTTGCTGCAAGTGTGCACGATTTTTCCGCCGTAAAGGATGTTGTGCCTTTCGGCTATCTGACAGGCGAAGCGGGTGTTCTGCTCCACCAGGAGCACCGTGAGCCCCGACCCCTTGATCTCCTTGAGGATGGTGCCGATGGTCTCCACCAGCAGGGGAGCCAGGCCCTCGGTGGGTTCGTCCAACAGCAGCAGGTCCATCTTGGCCCGGAGGATGCGGGCGATGGCCAGCATCTGCTGCTCCCCGCCGGATAGCTGGGATCCCTTGTGGGAGGCCCTTTCGTGCAGCCGGGGGAAAAAGTGGAATATGCGTTCCAGGCTCCAGCCGGTTTCGCCCCGGCCCCAACTGGGGAACATCAGGTTTTCCGAAACGGTGAGGCTGGGGAAGATTCCCCTTTCCTCGGGCACGTAACCCACGCCCAGCTTGGCGATGCGGTTGGGCGCCAGGCCGTTTATGGCTTGGCCGTTGAAGCTGATGCGGCCCGAACGGGGCGGCAACAGGCCCATGATGGTGCGCAGGGTGGTGGTCTTGCCCGCCCCGTTGCGGCCCAACAGAGTGACCAGCTCGCCCTTGGCTATCTCCAGGGACACCCCGCTCAGCACCTGGCTCTCGTCGTAAGCCGCGTGCACGTTTTCCAGTTGGAGAAGTGTCATACTCCCCCCAGATAGGCTTCTTGCACCTTTTGATTGCCCTTGACCTCTTCCGGCGAGCCCTCGGCGATCACCTCGCCCTGATTGAGCACGGTTATTACATGGGAGATGGAGGTCACGATGTCTATGTTGTGGTCGATGAGCACCACGGTCATGGACCCGGCCATGTCCTGGATCAGGCCCACGATGCGCTCGTGGTCGGCGGCTTGCAGGCCGGCCAGGGGCTCGTCCAAAAGCACCACCTCGGGATCGGTGGCCTGGGATATGCCTATGTCCAGCACCCGGCGGTCGCCGTAGGAAAGGTTTTTACACAGTTGGTTGCGTTGTTCGTAAAGGCCGATGCTCGCCAGCACGGCGTCGGCCTTGGCCGCCGCCTGCTTGAGAGACCTGTAGTTCAATAGAAAATTGTAGGGGTTCTTTTGAGTGGCCTGGGCCGCCACCCGCACGTTTTCATGCACCGATAGTTCGGGGAACACGCTGGTGATCTGAAAGGAGCGGGCCAGGCCCATCTTGGCGATGCGGAAGGGCGGCAAGCCGGTGATGTCCTTGCCCCGGTAGATTATCTCGCCGTGGGTGACCTTCAGGAATCCGGTGAGCAGGTTGAAGAGGGTAGTCTTTCCCGCCCCGTTGGGCCCGATTATGGAATGGATGGCCCCACGCTCCACCTTCAGGTCCACCCCGTTGATGACCTGTAGGGCCCCAAACCATTTTTTGAGGCCCCTGGCCTCCAAGACTACCTGGCTGTCCATCTTCAGATTCCGCCGTATTCGGTTATTTTTTGGGCGGCAGGCCCAGGATTTCCCGGGCCTCTTCCGGGGAAGCAATCTCCCTGCCTAGTTCCCGGGCCATCCTTACCGTCTTCTCCACCAGCTCGGCGTTGCTTTTGGCCAATACGCCGGGGCTCAGGTAGAGGTTGTCCTCGAAGCCGACGCGCACATGGCCGCCCATGATCATGGACAGCGCGGCCATGCGGAACTCGTTGAGGCCGACGGCGCACACCGACCAGGGAGAGCCCTGGGGTATGCAGTGAACCATGTGCATCAGGTTCTCGGGCGTGGCCGGTATCTGTCCCAGTATGCCCAGCACGAATTGGAAGTACATGGGCGTTTCCATGTGCCCCGTCTCGGCCAGGTGCACCGCGTTGTTGATCATGCCCACGTCGTAGCACTCCAACTCCGGCTTCACGCCGCAGGCCCTCATGGTGTCGGCCATGTGCACCATGTCCGGGAAGGAGTGCACCATCACGAATTTGAGCATGTACTCTTTTTTACTGGCGCTGTAAATGTCGATTACCGGCGAGCCCGCGTTGAACGAGGCCAAATCGGGAGCGGCCGCCGGGTTCTTGCACAGCTCCGGCACCACGGCCAGGCGTCCCTCCACGCTCTCCAGGGGCAGCTTTTCGTAGAGGTGCTCCCCGTCGCAACGCCGCCCGGAGCCTCCGGTGCTCACGTTGACGATGATGTCGGTCTTCTCGCGGATGGGCAGGATGGCCTGCTCCAGCCACTCGGCCTTTTGCTCGCCCCGGCCGGTCTCGGGGTTGCGGGCATGTATGTGCACCACCGAGGCACCCGCGTTGTACACGTCCAGGGTCGCCTGGGCCTGCTCGGCGGGGGTTTTGGGCAGATTGGGATTGCTCTCCGGGGAAGCGCCACCGGTGATGGCTGCCGTGATGATCAACTTGTCCACAGCGTGTTTCCTTTCCGTCTGTATACCCGTCAGTCTATAAGGCCGGTCTGGGCTCGCCCGGGCCGAGATGCGATTGAGGGGAAAAGGCAGGGTCAGGCGGAGCGCTCGCCCCCCGCGGAAATGACCAGCATGGCCTCGACCTCTTTGCCTCCCAAGGCGTAACCGTAGTGGGGCAGGCTGGCGTCGAAATAGACGCAATCGCCCGCTTCCAGCAAAAATTCTTGATCGCCGATATGCAACTCAAGCTTGCCGCTCAATATCATCATCAACTCATGGCCCTTGTGCTGGAAAATATGAGTCTTTTCGGCGCGCGGCAAAATGTTGATGAAGTAGGGGTCCATCAGGCGCTTGGGAAACACCGGGGCAAGCGGCGAGTAGGAATAGCCGACCTCGATCCCATGGCGATAGCTGGCTTGGCGCTCGTTTTTTTTCACCACGGTGACCATAGTCGTCGGTTCGGCGTCCGCAAAGATGTCGGCGACATGCACCCCCAGGGCCTCGGCTATGGAGGCCAGGGTGGAGACCGGGGGCGCGCTTTTGGAGTTTTCCAGTTTGGACAGATAGCTGCGGCTGAGATTGGTCCTCTCGGCGACCGCTGCCAGAGTGAGGCCTCGGTCTATGCGAAGGCTCTTTATGCGGGCCCCGATTTGTTCTTCTCTAAAAGTAGCCATACCTGAGCCATACCTGGCGCAACTCAACAAATAAAATAGCTGAGCAAAGGGGCGGACAAAGTCGTTTCACCCTTGGTTGACCCATGTTGCCCATATGGAAAACACCTGTTTACTCTGGGAAAACCAGAGTACACTAAGGGTATTGCGGGGGTCAACCCTTTTCACGCGGGGCCGTTTTCCTCAGACGCCTTGCGCGCGGCGCTCAAGGCCGCGGGCCAGGGGCACGGTGTGAACAGGGGAGGGTGGTTAGATGATAAGGGGACCGGTTGGTCCAAAAGGGGCGGCGGCCATGTTCGACCAGCGCGGCCGGGCGGAAGCTTTTTCGGCGGCATCGGCCAATTCGTGGGGCTGGTAAACCGGCCGGGAAGGCTCCCGGCCAAGGCGGGGCTATGCCTTTTCCAGGTTTTCCGAGCCGAACAGCCAATCCAGGGCGACCTCGATGTGGTTGCGCACGGTGGATTCCAGTGCGTCCAGGTCGGTGTTTTCATCCTTGAACATGTCGTAGATTTTTTGGTGGACCCCCACGGCCATATTAATGTTGAGCATTTGATAGCGATAGGTGATCAGGTACCACAGACGGTGCATTCTGAGGGTCTGTAGCAGATCTATCAGCAGTTGGTTGCCGGAAGCGTGGATAAAGATGGCGTGGAATTGCTTGTGCGCCTCCACGTATCGTTCCCGCTCCCGGGCGCGGCCGGCGGACTTCATTTCCTCCAGGGAGGCGCCCATATCTTCAAGTTCCTGAGGGGTCAATTTCTCGTAGGCCTCACGGGCGGCCAGGCCTTCCAAGGCGGCGCGAACTGGGAAATTCTCCTCGATATCCCTTCTGGTCAATTCCCTGACGTGGGTGCCTTTGCGGGGGACGATGACCACCAGGCCCTTTTTTTCCAATTCCCGAAAGGCTTCCCTGAGAGGCGAACGGCTGACCCCCAATTGTTTTTGCAACTCCGACTCAACCAATTGCTGGTTGGGGACCAAAGTTCCGTCCAAAATTAAGTCAGCCAGAAGATCGGCCACCTGCTTGGTAAGAACCTGGGGCTTGAAACCGCTGAGCTTGATCTTCTCCTTCAAGTCCTCCATTCAATTCTCCCTTTTGGCCGAGTTCCCGAACGCCCCTCTTAAAAGTTCTGCTGGGAAACGAATTCACATCAACTTGTACTGTCCCGCGCGAGGTCGCGACGAGCCTTTAGGCCTCGTTTGCCGGTGGGGCGCTGTACTTCGCGGTCCAGGCTCACGGGAAATTCCAACTTGCCACAGAATACCCTAGTTGTGGAACGGTCTTGCATTTTTTGAGTCGACAAAAGTTTGCGGTACCTGTTTTCCGCTGACTAAATATTGTGCGTTCAGGGAACATTGTCGTTATTTTATAACTATAGTGGATATTATTATCAGCCCAACGTTCCGTCAACCGGTACGGCTAGCCACGCTTGGGGCTGTCAGGGAATGATCAGCCCATATACCGGCAGTGACACCCCCTGCCCATCGGACTTGCGGAGCGGTCAATGCAAACTGTAAGAGGCAGTACCAATCCATTGTCGACAGTATGTAAAGTACAATGCGTGGAAAATAAAGTCAAGGTTTTTCGGAGGATAGGAAACTGTTACTGCCGATTGAAGCTAAATTAAATCGGGTCGGTACACTTAAATGTCCCAGCCTGGTGCATGGAGCGAAATGGGTTGGCCTGACAGGCGCTCACCTTCATCATGGCCCCGCGTTTGATGACGTGAGGCTTGCCAAATACGGCCTCGCCAAGTTAAAACGAACCAGCCAATGTTCCGAAAGATAAATTCATGCCTATCTATGAATACGAACCTGTGAATGTGGAGCAAGCCTGCCTGCGATGCCGCGAGGGCTTCGAGTTGGTTCACCCCGCCGGGGAGCCTCCCTGCGCGGCCTGCCCGGATTGTGGCCAACCGGTGCGCAAGATCATTTCCCGGGTAAGGGTGGTGGTCAAACAGGCTGACGGCGAACACGGCATGATTATTGATAAAATACGCAACTACGAAAACGACGGGATGTGGTCCCACGCCGCCGAGTTGGCTGACACCCATGCGGCCAAGTCCAAGGATTCCGGCCTAAGGGAACGGGCTCTGGACAACTACAAGAAGGCGGGCATGGACCCCGGCTAGCTTCGCCCTGGCCCTGGCCTGGGGCCATGTCTTTGCCGTGCCGTGCCGCGACGGCCATCCCCCAGCCGCCCCGGTGAATGATCGCTCCGCCGCCTCTACCTATATATAGACCACAGCTCCCTACGCTCTCTTGCCTCCTGGGGCCTGCCCTGTCGAGACAAGCATGAGTTGGCAGCCCGGCCCAGCCGCTCGGCCATGTTGGCGCAGCCTCCCAGCCATCCGCACAACCCAATATTTATCAAGAAAAAATGCTATAACCTATTTGTAATAAATAATATTAAAGAAACTGTTTGACAATCGACAGTCGTGCAAAATATAAATATTATGAATTGTAAACATCCGTCTGGCGAGCGAAATGCCGATGCGACTGTCACATCAAAGTATCGTGGCCAAGGTGGTCGAGGAGTTGGAGCAGCAGATACTCAGCGGTGACCTGCGCCCAGGGCAGCGCATCACCGAAGAATCCCTGAGTAAAAAATGGGAGGTCAGCCGCTCATCTCTCAGGGAGGCCTTTCGCATCCTGGAGAGCCAGGGCTATGTAGACCACAGTCCGCGCCGGGGAATAAAGGTGGCGGTCATCACCCCCCGCAAGGTGCGCGAGGTATATCAGGTCCGGGCGGCCCTGGAGGGGCTCACGGTCCAGTTGGCCGTGGAAAAAAACGACCCCAAGGTCATTGGGCGTTTGGAAAAACTGCACGAGCGCATGCAGCGCAAGGTGAATCAAGGCGATCTCAAGGAGTACCAAAAGCTCAACCAGCAGTTCCACGAAATCATGATCAAGGCCTCGGACAATGAGTTCATGATTCAGACCCTCACCCCGATCAACAAATTGGCCAAACGCTTGCGGGCCGAAGTTTTCGTCTCGCCGCAAGGCGTGGAGAAATCCCTGCGTAACCACGCGGCGCTCATCAGCGCCTTTAAAAACGGCAATTCCAAACAAGCCGGGGAGACGCGCGCCCAGACAGTGCTTGAGTTCGGCAACATGCTCGAATCCCTGCTGGAAGAAAAAATAAAGACGGAGCAAAAGAGTTGAACCTTAGAGAGATCGAGGAGGGACTCGCGGTGCGCGCCACCTTGGAGGGCCTGGCCTGCAGGGAGGCTTACGCAAAGATCACCTCCAAAGAGCGCATGGACATGGGGCGGGCCTTGCAGGGTATGAAAGAGGCCGCCCAGACCAGGGACGGAGATAAGTTTTTCAAGGCGCACAAGCGCTTTCACGAAATATTTATCAACGCCTCGGGTAATCACCTGTTGATCCGGCTCCTGAACGTTCCCAGGATACATCGTCTTTGGTATCCCTCGGCGGATGATTACCACATGCCGACCGTGGAGCAGTCCATCGAGAGCCATCAGAAAATTTGGGAAATGTTCATGGACCCGCACACCAACCCCAACGAGCTGGCTTTGTTGGTGCGGGGGTACATCGAGGCGGCGAGAAAAAGATTGTTTTTTCTTATGGGGGGCGACAGTAAAAAAGAAAATCAGCCGGGATACGCCCTGCAATAACCTGCCGATCCGCTGAATTCCCTTGGTTCGCTCACTATCTGTTTATAGGCAAATAAAGAGGTGAAACATGGAGTTGGAGAATACTCTGGCTGAATTTATTTCCGAAATGGGTTATGAAAAAATTCCCCTCCCCGTAATCGACAAGGCCAAAAAATGCGTGCTGGACTGCCTGGGCAGCGCCCTGAGTGGCTATGACGACCAGGTGAGCAAGACCATAACCGGGTATGTGAAGGATTTCGGCGGCAAGCCCCAGGCCTCGGTTCTGGGCGCGGCCATGGCCACCGACGTGGCCAACGCCGCCTTGGCCAACGGCATCATCGCCCACGCCACCGACTTTGACGATTATCACGAGGAAACGGTGATTCACGCCACCGGCTCCTGCCTGCCCACGGTATTGGCCCTGGCCCAATACCTGGGACGCACCGGCAAGGACGTTTTGAGCGCCCTGGTGGTCGGCGTGGACGTGTGCATCCGCATGGGATTGGGACTGGGCAGCTATCACTACGAGCTGGGCTGGCATTCCACGGCCACGGCCGGACGCTTCGGGGCCACGGCGGCGGCCTGCCGGCTGCTGGGCCTGGGCAAGGAGCAAGTCGTCAACGCCCTGGGCATCTGCGGCACCCAAGCCGCCGGGCTGCGCCAGGTGTTCGGCAGCATGACCAAGCCTTTCAACGCGGGCAAGGCGGCCATGGACGGACTCATGGCCGCCATGCTGGCATCCCGGGGTTGGGACTCCTCCCCGGATATCATTGAGGGGGCTCTGGGAGTCTTTGACGTGATGACCGCCACCCCCAATCCGGAAATCATGGTTCAGGGGCTCGGCCAAAAATTCCACGTAATGGACATAAGCTTCAAGCCATACCCATCCTGCGCCTGAACGCACTCCACCATAGGTCTCCTGGAGGAGACCCAGAAAACTTACGGCGTGGATATAGAGCAGGTGGAAGAGGTGATGGTGGAGACCGGCCCGGTGGCTTTTACCTCGGCCGGCAACCCCGAGCCCAAAAAAGGCGTGGAAGCCAAGTTCAGTCTGTGGTTTTTGGCGGCCCTGGCTTTGGCCACGGGCTCGGTGACCATAGACAAGTTCACCGACGAGAATGTGGCTGACCCGGCGCTGGTTGCCCTGCGCAATAAGGTCAACGCCACCTTGGTCCGGGAGCTAAAATTCGGCGCCAGGGTCAATGTGAAGATGACCGACGGCACTGAGTACAAAAGCTCCACCAAACACCCCAAGGGCGGGCCCGACGATCCCATGGGCTTTGATGAGTTGTCCTTGAAATTCAGGAACTCGGCGCGGATGGCCCTGCCGGAAGAGAATGTCGAGCCCTTGCTGGAGCGCATCTGCAACCTGGAGCAGGTGCACGACATCGGCGAGCTGATGGCCCTGATGTAGCCCCGCCGCCCCGGCTGCTTGTCAAGAGGTCAGTTCGGTGTGTACCGTCTGCTCCAACCAGCGGACCACCTCGGTGTGGTCCGGGCTGTCCCCCAGAGCGACCAGAGCCGCGGCCCACATCTCCCGGCAGGCGGCGCTCAATATCGCCGGGGTTTTGGTCTCCCGGGCCAGTTCCATGGCCAGGCCCAGGTCCTTGACCATCAGCTCCAGGGAAAAGCCCGAGGCGAAACTCCGGGACAATACGAACTGCTTGAACTTGTTCTTGGTGCTGTTGTTCTGGCCGGTGGAAGCGTTGAAGACGTCCACCATCACCTCCGGCTCCAGGCCGAAGCGCTTGCCCACCAACAGCACCTCGGCGGCGGCCAGCAGGCCGGTGGCGGAAAGCATGTTGTTGAGCGACTTCATGGCATGGGCCGAGCCCAGGGGGCCGGTCTCGAAGATGCTGCTCCCCATGGCCTCCAGCACCGGACGGCAATAGCCCACCGCGTCCTTATTGCCGCCCACCAGGATGCTCAGGGCCCCCTCCACGGCCCGAGACACCCCGCCGGAAACCGGGGCGTCGATCATCTCGATGCCGCGAGAGGCCAGGTCCCGCCCCAACTGCTGGGTGCCCACCGGGGAGGAGGAGCTCATGTCCACCAGGACCGATCCCGGGGGCATGGATTCGCACAGGCCCTCCCCGCTGTTTGCCCCCAGCACCGCCCGTCGCACCAGGTCGCCGTTGGGTAGCATGGTGATGAGCACCTGGCAGCCTTGGGCGGCCTGGCTCAGGGACTGGGCCGGAACGCAGGAGAAGCGCGCGGCAAAGGCTTCCTGGGCCTGGCGGTTCACGTCGTACACGGTCAGGGAAAACCCCGCCTGTACCAGGTGCCCGGCCATGGGGCTGCCCATGTTGCCCAAACCAAGCCAGCTTATTTTTTGAGGTCGCTCCATGGCCGGGCTCAGTCCCCCTCCTTGTGTTCCTGGATGGCTTCCTTGGCGATCCGCATGCTATCCATGGCCGCGGGCACGCCGCAATAGATGGTGGCTTGCAGAAGCACCTCCAGGATATCGCCTTCCGAGCAACCGTTGCGCAGCGCGCCGCGCACGTGGAGCCGCACTTCGTGGGGCCGGTTAAGGGCGGTGAGCATGGCCACGTTTAACAGGCTGCGCGTCTGACGGGGGAGGCCGGGCCTGGCCCACACTTCGCCCCAGCAGTACTTGGTCACCAGCTCCTGCAAGGGGCGGCTGAAATCATCGCCCGCCTGCAGGGAGCGGTCCACGTAGTCTTTGCCCAGAACCTCGCGCCTGATTTCCAGGCCCTTATTGAAAAGATCCTCAGCCATGCTCACCCTTCCTTGATCCCTGCCGGGAGTTGATGGCGGCCAGCACCTTTTCAGGGGTGGCCGGCAGGTTGCAGATAAACACCCCCACCGCGTCCTTGATGCTGTTGATCACCGCCGGGGCCGTGGGCACCAGGCACATCTCGCCAACCCCGGTGCATCCCAGAGGGCCCTTGGGCCGCGGGGTTTCCCGGATGATCACCTCGTGGGGGAAGGAGGTGGTTATGGTGGGGAACTTGAAGGTGCGCCAGTCCTTGCTCTCCCCGGCCACGTATTCCTCGCGCAGGGCCAGGCCCACGCCCATATCCGCGCCGCCTTCCAACTGGCCGGTGAAGTTCATGGGGTTAATCACCGGGCCGGAGTCCACCGCGGTGGTCATCCTTAGCACCCGCACCTCGCCGGTCTCGGTGTCCACTTCGCTTTCCACCAGTTGCACCGCGTGCACCTGCGATTCCATGGAGGGCCCTTGTCCGGTCTCCGGGTCCAGGGGGCCGGAGTCCTCGTTTTTCTTGGCGCCCAGATAGCGCACCGCCTTGCCCGCCGCCTCCAACTCCCCGGCGTCGGTGGCTCCGGTCTCGGCCATGGCCGCCTTGAGCTTGCCCAGGGCGTCCAGCAAGGCCGCGCCGATCATGTAGGTGATGCGGCTGCCCGCCGCCGGTCCCGAGGCCGCCGTTAGGTCGGTGGAGCGGGTGTAGATGCGCACCTTATCCCGCGCTATGCCTGTAACTTCGGCGGTGAGCTGGGTGAGCATGGAGTCGTTGCCCTCGCCGGGGTCGGCAGCGGCCACGTACACGCTTATGCCTCCGTCTGGGTCCAGTTCCACCGCCGCCACCGCCGCGTCGCCCGGCCCGCCGATGCCGAAGGAGCCGGTGCCCAGGCCCACCCCGCGCTTGAAGCGCTCGGTGTTGTTTTCGGCCGCTTCCCGTTTGGCCCTTTGATAATGGGGTCGTATGGCCTCCATCAACTCGGGAATGGGCCACTCGGTCACCACCCGGCCGGTGGATTTGCTCTGCCCGACCTCCAGGAAGTTTTGCAGGCGGAACTCGAATGGGTCCATGCCCAGCTTGTCGGCCAGCATCTCCATGGCCGTCTCCAGGGCGAAGTTGGCCTGGGGCGGCCCCGCGCCACGGGCGGCGGAGCCCCAGGGGTTGTTGGTGTAGACCAGCCTGCTGTCGGCCTTCACATTGGGAATGTGGTAGGAGCCCGAGAGCATCATGATGGCTCGCAGGGTGATGGCGCTGCCTCGAGAAAGATAAGCGCCGTTGTCAATCACCATGTCGTTGCAATAGGCGGTCAGCTTGCCCTGGACGTCGGCCGCCAGCTTCACGTCCATGTGGAAGGAGTGGCGCTTGGAGGTCATCATCAGGGACTCGCGCAGGCCGGGGATGTAGCGGGCCGGTTTGCGGAAATGAATGGCAGCCGCCGCGCAGATGCCTTCGGAGATGATCTCCACCTTTATGCCGAATTGGCCGCCGGTGAAGGCCTCCTCGTAGCGCATGTTTTCCCAGCCCAGGGCTTCCTGCAAAATCTGAAGATGGAAATGGATGTTTATGCTGCGGCCCACCACCACCAGCTTGGGTTCATCCTCGTCGTCGTCTTCCTCCCAATAGGCCACGCTGGCCTCGGGCTCCAGGGGCGCCTGGTGGTTTATTTGGGTGGTGAAGCGGGCCTCGATCATTGCCGCCGAATCGGCCAGGGCCGCCACGGCGTCGCCCTTGATCTGGGGCTGGCGGAAGCAGAGGTTGGGCCACTCGTCGTGAAGCTGGAAGGCGTCTTCTTCCATGGCCTGCTCCGGGGTCTTGAGCACGGGCAGCGGCTCCAGGTCCACCTTCACTTTTTGGGCGGCGGCCACGGCCTCGGCCCTGGTGAGGGCGGCCACCACCGCGATGGGGTCGCCTATGCAGCGCACCCGCTCGGAGCAGAGCACTTGGCGGTCGGAAACCGTGTCCTTGATCAGGTTGCTGCCCTGGATGTCCGCCGCGGTCAGCACACCGGCCACGCCGGGCATGCTTTCGGCCTCGGAGAAATCGATGGACTTTATCTTGGCGTGAGGCACCTCACTGCGCACCACCGCCAGCTCCAGCGCGCCGGGGATGTTGTAGTCGGCGCTGAAGCGGGCCACGCCGCAGGCCTTGGCCAAGGCCGAAGGGCGGACATGGGACACGCCCATGTTGCCGTCGGTGGCCTTGGGAGCCACTTGCTCCGGAGTGGTCTCTCCGCGCAGGAAGCGCCCGGCCAGACGCACCGCCTCGATGATCTTCACGTATCCGGTGCAGCGGCACAGGTTGCGGCGCAGGGCCTTCTTGATGGCCTCGTCGTCCGGGTCCGGATTTTTGTCCAGCAGGGCCTTGGTGGCCATTATCAGACCCGGCGTACAAAAACCGCACTGCACCGCCCCGGCCAGCACAAAGGCGTGCTGCACCAAATGCGGATTGTCTGGAGTGCCCAGCCCCTCCACGGTGACCACCTCGGCCCCCTCCAGGCTCCCGAGCTTGGTCAGGCATGAATTGACCGCCCGGCCGTTGACGATCACGGTGCAAGCCCCGCACTGCCCCTTGCGG
Source organism: Pseudomonadota bacterium (assembly GCA_018896025.1). Lineage (GTDB taxonomy): Bacteria > Desulfobacterota > Desulfarculia > Desulfarculales > Desulfarculaceae > Desulfoferula. The sequence goes on along the minus strand of JAHIND010000036.1, from coordinate 12,849 downwards.
TCGCAGGATTGCTTGGCCCCGGTCAGGTCCAGGCCTTCCCGCAGAAAGTCGAGGAGCACGTCGTCCTTGTTCGCCAGCACCTCGTGGATCTGTCCGTTTACTTTGAAAGCTACTTTTTTCATGTCATGCTCCAAACATTATCATCGGCGGCCCGCGCCGCCGCGCGCGATCCGGGGGACTGTCGGCAGGCTCGCTTATGGGGCAAGGCGAATGCTCTGAAACCCGGCATCCGGCGTTGCTCCTTTATTGGTTAATCAGGTAGCACTCGGTCAACTCGCTTATGCGGCGGACGTTTTCCAACCGCGCCAGCAAGGCCAGGGACTTCTCGATTTGCTCCGGGCTGAGCACCCCGGTGCAGCAGTCCAGATACTTGGCCCTGAACTCTCCGTCGCTCATGGGGTTGGTGGGGCTGCCCTTGGCCTTGTCCACCCGGGCGGAAAGGGTCTCGCCGTTTTTAAGGCGCACCCGAACCTCCGCCGGGCCGAAGTCGCCGGAGCTGGCCCCGGCGCGGCGGTCCACTTGCCGGGTGGTAATGGCGATCAACTTCTGCACCGGCTCACGCAGCACCGATTGGTCGGTAAAGGAAGCCAGGCTCAACTGCCCATCCGTAAGCGCCAGGGCCATGACCGCCTCTAGGCTGAACTTGGCTTGCAGGCCGGTGCGGGGTCTTTGGTGGATGAGGATCTGGTCGGCCATGTCGTGGATGACGCCGGTGACGCTCTCGATCAGGTCCAGCTCGAAGCCGGGGGAGTGGGCCAGTTCCAGGGCCGCGTCCGCCGGGGGATGGCTGAAGGCGCAGGACGGGTGCTTTTTGATGAGCAAGCCCGGCGAGTCTATTTCATAGGGGCGGCCCAGACGGTCCAGGATCGCCGCCGCATCCACCATGTGACCGGCCACGAACAAATGGAAAAAGCCCAAGGGCGCTTCGAATATGGCCTTGTCTCCGGTAAAGCCGCCCTGGGCCAGCAGCGCGGCCAAGAGGCCGTTTTGCGCTGCCTTGCCCGCGTGGAAGGGCTTGGTCATGGTGCCGAAGTTTTGCTGCAAGCCCGAGGCCTGGGACGCCCCGATGGCCAGGGCGTTGCGCAGTTGCTCGTCGTTAAGCCCCAAAATTTTGGCGGCGGCGGCGGTGGCCCCTATGGCTCCCATGGTGCAGGTGGAGTGCCAGCCCAGGGAGTAGTGGGCCGGGTTCATGCCGTAGGCCAGTTTGCTGGTTATCTCCACTCCCAGCACATAGGCCTCCAGCAAGGCGGCCCCGCCGGCCCCGGCCAGCTCGGCCGCGGCCAGGGCGGCGGGCAGCACCGGCACCGAGGGGTGGCCGTACATGGCCTGGTCCACGTCGTCGTAATCCAGGGCATGCCCGGCCAGGCCGTTGAGCAGTGCCGCCCCCAGGGCTCCGGTGCGGCGCTCGCCGCCGATGATGACGGCCTGGGGCTCGCCGCCCTGGGACAGCAGCACCTGGCGGGCGATGCGGGAGGCCGGTTCCTGGGCGCCCTTGGCCGCCACCCCCAGAAGATCCATGCACAGCAGACGGGCCTTGGCGATCAACTCGCCGGGCATATCCATAAGGCTCGCCTGCTGAATGAACTCCACCAATTCCTGGGTGAAGGCGCGGGCCGACTTTTCATCTGGCATCATGCCGCCTTTCTCTTAATAGGCCGCGCGGTAGATGGCTTCCAGGTCGTCGGCGGTGACCCGGCGGGGATTGCTGCGCAACAGCCGGGTGACCCCCATGGTGGCTTCGGCCATGGGCCGGATGTCCGACTCTTGCACGCCGATATCGCGCATGCGCGAGGGCAGCCTCAGGTCGGCGATGAGCTGCTTGATGGCGTCGATGGCCTTTTGGCCCGCCTCGCGGTCGCTCAAGCCGTCAACCTCCTCGCCCAGCCACACGGCTACGTTGGCCAGCCGCTCGGTGCATATGGGCAGGTTGTACTGCAACACGTGGGGCAGCAGCAGACCGTTCACCAGGCCGTGGGGGGCATGGCTCACCGCGCCCAGGGGGTAGGCCATGGCATGCACCGCGGTGACTCCGGCGTTGGAGAAGGCCATGCCGGCCATGATGTTGGCCATGCACATGTGGGTGCGGGCCTCGACGTTCTGTCCCTGATCCACGGCCAGCCTCAGATAGCCGCCCACCAGGGCGATGGCGTCCCGAGCCAGGGAGTCGGCCAAGGGGAAGGCGCCGTGGTAGAGCACGGTATCCACTTCCTCGGGCGCTATGGGAAGGTAGTTGAACGGCGTGGCAATGTAGGCTTCCACGGCGTGGGCCAGCACGTCGATGCCGGTGCAGGCGGTCAAAAAAGGCGGGCAGGTCAGGGTCATCAGCGGGTCCACCAAGGCCACGGTGGGCCGCAGCTTGTTGTCGGAGATGCCTTTCTTGAGGTTGGCCTCCAGGTCGGTGAGCACCGAGGCCGGAGAAACCGAGGAGCCGGTTCCGGCGGTGGTGGGTATGGCGATCAAGGGAAGGATGCGCCCGGGAACCTTGCCCTCGCCGAAATAGTCGTTGATGTCCCCGCCAAAGGTGAGCAGGACCGCCACGGCCTTGGCCAGGTCGATGACACTGCCGCCGCCCACGGCGATGATCCCGTCCAACTCCCGCTCCTTGGCCCACTCATAGGCCTGGAGCACCACCTGGGTGGAAGGCTCGGGCTCGCCGTATTCAAACAGGTGGTATGGGATGGACATGTCGTTCAGGGGCGCGGTTACCCGCTCCACCAGGCCAGCCTTCTGCACCCCCGGATCGGTCACGATCATCGGGTGTGCGCAGCCCAGCTTGCTCACGATCCTTCCCAGGCGCTGCACACCGTTGGTTCCGAAAACGATCTCGCCTGCACTGCTGAATCCCCACTGTTCCCGCATCGCTCATCCTCCTTACCAAACTAGAGAGACTGTCTTCGTCCCCTTGCGTGTTCCCTGTTCGCCGCGTTGGCGGTGCCCCCCTTGGGCAAATTAAACGGTGGCAGGGCAGGTCTGGTGGACTGAAACTTTAATTCGACAAAACATTCAATTGAAGAATTAGCCAAGCAAACGAAAATTTGGTTGCCAAAGACAGCCGACCGCCCTGCCACCTTATGATTACCGTCCTTTCCTAGGACTTGAACTTTTGCGGCCCCAATGGTTTGCCCTGCCAGAAGTCAGGATCATGGGGCGGCACCAACTGGGCGCCGATTATGGACATGGTCCTGAAGTGGTAGATGTTGATCATGGCCTCGGGAATGTCGACCGCCAAGCCAGGCGGAATGCTTGCCGTCATGTTTTCCAGGGTGTAGCAGGCGTCCTGGGACAGGATCAGGTTCTGCCCCGCGTTGGTGCGCACGAGCACCGATTGGTGCCCCGGCGTGTGGCCGGGGGTGGGGAAAACCATCACGGTCTGGTCCCCGAAGACGTCCAGGTAAGAGTCCAGGGCCTTGACGTTCACGCTACCCAGCTTCTTGAAGTCCGCGGGGATGTAGGCTCCGGTTATCTTGCCGGAGGCCACGATCTTTTTGATTACGTCCAGCTCTTTTTTCTGGAAGTACACCGGCACGTTGGTGCTGGCCAAATCATCCAGGGCGCCGCAGTGATCCAGGTGGCCGTGGCTCATGATCACCGCGCTGAGGTCCTTGGGTTTCAGGCCCACCTTTTTGATTTGAACCGAGAACTCCTCCCAGGGCTTCATGACCGGCATGTAGGCGTCGCAGATGGGCTTGCCCCAATATTTGATTGGATCCACCGCCACGGCTGCGTTGTTGCCGGTGTCGTAGGCCACCCAGGACGAGCCGTGGCGAATCAGGAAAAACGGCACCGGAATGTCAAAGGGCGCCCCCACGCGGGTGTCTTTTAAAATGTATTGGGTTTGTGTCTTTAGAATTCCGCAATGAAAGGCGTAGACATCGACATCCGGTGCGGAGTCGGCGGCCAAAGCCTTGAGCCCCGGCACCTGGGAAAGCCCCAACGCGCCAAGAGTGCATCCCCCAATTTTAAATAAATCTCTTCTTGATACTTTCACGTTGCCTCCCCTTTTCAAATAAAGTTTCCTGCCTTCAAGCAGGCGCGGCGCGTGCCGCGCCAGATCCCCACTTCAGCTTTTGATCGATCATGGCGGCTTCCTGTTTAACGGTGTTGTTTCGCCTTTACGGTGTCGTGCTTAAGCATGCTTTTTGAAAATATTCTTCAGGCCCACAAAGGCCATCTTGCGGCGCAGGATGCCCAACTGATCCTGCAGGGGAATCTCCCGGGGGCAGACGTCCTCACAGGCCAGAAGGCCCATGCATCCGAAGATGCCTTGATCCGTGCCCACCACTTCGAAGTAGTCCGCGTCGCGACGCTTGTCGCGAGGGTCCAGGATGAAGCGGGCGATGCGGTTAAGGGCGAAAGCGCCCACGAAATCCTCGCGCATATTGGCTGTGCCGCAGGAGGCAACACAACAACCGCACTCTATGCAGCGCTCCAGTTCGAAGATGGCGTTGGCCAGATCGTTTTCCATGCGTTCTTCAAGGGCCTGAGGATCAAATTCCGCCTCGGTGTGCACCCATGATTCGATCTTGGTGTTGGTGGTGCGGAACCAGGTGCCGGTGTCCACCGAGAGATCGCCCACCAGCTTGAACACCGGCAGGGGCATCAGGGTGATCTCCTGGGGCAAATCCTTGGTGAGGGTCTTGCAGGCCAGGCCGGGGCGGCCGTTGATGACCATGCCGCAGGATCCGCAGATGGCCATGCGGCAGGCAAAGTCGAATTGCAGGCCGGAGTCCTGGTCCTCCCTGATCTTGTTCAGGGCGATGAACAGGCTGAGGGAAGGGGTCTCTTCCAGATAGTAGGTGTCGGTGCGCGGGACCGATTTGGGATCCTCGGGATTGTAGCGGAATATATTGAACTTCAGTTTCCTGCTCATGACTGGTCCTCTTTGGGTGCGTCGGCGGTGATGATCGCGGTCTTGCCGTAGCCCCGGTCGCCGGGCGGCAGGTCCATGACCTTGCTGGAGGGCTCGTATTTGAGCTCGGGCAGATCCGCCTCCATGTTCGGCCAATAGGCCAGGGTGCGCACCAGCCAGTCGCGGTCGTTGCGCGCGGGGTAGTCGTCGCGGGCGTGAGAGCCCCGGCTCTCGGTGCGCATGAGCGCGGCGTAGGCCACGCACAGGGCCAGGCGCAGGATGCCGGGCATTTTTAGCGCCAGGGCCAGCTCCGGGTTGGCCCCCACCCCGTCGGAGCGCAGGCCGATCTTGAGGGCCCGGGCGTAAAGCTCCCGCAGGTTGTCCACCGCGCTTTGCAGCTTGTCGCCGTCGCGGAAGATGCCCACCCGCTGCATCATCTCCTGCTGCATGGCCGTGCGGATGGCGTAGACGTCCTCTTGGCCCTTGGAGCCGTCCACCAGGGCCTTGATACGCCGCGCGTCCTTATCCACGGCCTCTTTTACGAGCTGGGTGGGGAAGCTCACCTGAGCGCTTTCCAGGAAAGCGGCCATTTTCATGCCCACGTGGCGGCCCGCCACGATGGTTTCGGCCAGGGAGTTGCCCGCCAGGCGGTTGAAGCCGTGCAGGTCCCAGCAGGCCGATTCGCCGGCCAGGAAGAGATTTTCCAAGCCGTAGGCCGCGCCGTGGGAGTTGGTGCGCATGCCGCCCATGGAGTAGTGCTGGGCCGGGCGCACCGGAATGAGCTGCTTGGTGCAGTCGATGCCCAGGAAGTTGTGGCACAGCTCGTAGACCTCGCGCAGCTTGGTGCGGATGGCCTCCTCGCCCAGGTGGCGGATGTCCAGCCACACGTGGTCGCCGTAAGGGGAGGGCACGCCCTTGCCCTGGGCGATGTGATAGGTCATCCAGCGGGCCACCACGTCCCTGGAGGCCAGCTCGGCCTTCTTGGGCTCGTAGTCGGGCATGAAGCGGTGTTCGTCCACATCCAGCAGGGTGCCGCCTTCGCCCCGGCAGCCCTCGGTGACCAGGATGTTGGTGGGCACGATGCCGGTGGGGTGGAACTGCACCGCCTCGGGATTACCGAAGGGCACCAGACCGGTGTCCAGGGCGATGATGTGGCCGCCGCCCTCGTTGATGATGTTGCTGGTGGTCTCGGGGTAGAGCCTGCCATAGCCGCCGGTGGCGATGAGGGTGGCCTTGGCCAGGTAGGCCCGCATCTTGCCGGTCTTGAGGTCGCGCACCACGCAGCCCAGGCACTTGCTACCGTCGTGGATAAGGCTGGTTGCTTCCACCCGGTCGTGGATGGTGATGCCCAACTCCAGGACCTTGTTGTCCATGGCATAGAGCAGGGTGTGCCCGGTGCCGTCGGCGGTGTAGCAGGCCCGCCACTTGGAGGTGCCGCCGAAGTTGCGCGCGGCGATCAGGCCGTGGTGCTCGGGCTTTTCTTCTTTTTCAAAGGAAACGCCGCCTTGGAAATAGGTGGTCTTCCCCGCCACCACCCGGTTCCAGGGCACCCCCCAGAAGGCCGCCTCACGCGCGGCGATGGGTGCGGTGTCGCAGAAGATGCGGGCCACCTCCTGGTCGCAGCCCCAGTCCGAACCCTTGACCGTGTCCTCGAAATGCAGTTCCGTGCTGTCGCCCTCGCTCATGGCGGTGTTGCCCATGGCGGCCTGCATGCCGCCTTCCGCCGCGCAGGAATGGGAGCGCCGGGGAGGCACCAGGCTCAGCAGGATGGTGTCGAATCCTTGAGAGGCCACCTCTATGGCCGCCCGTTCGCCGGCCAGGCCCGCGCCCACGCAGAGAAGGTCAGTGTAGAAAGTTTCGAATTCCATGGGGCGTCCTCTCTAGTGACCCGCGAGGGGCAGGGTCCACAAACGAATGATGGTTACCAAGCCGATGAGGATAAACACCCCGGTCCAGATGTTTTCGAACCGGTGGAAGCCTTTGCGGGTGGCGCGTTTGATAAAGCCCCACTTGACCGCGATGCGATAAAAGCCGATGCCCACGTGCAACTCGACCATAGGCAGCAGGATCAGATAGAACACTCCCCAGAAACCGCCTTGCACTCGGGCGGCGCTCTTGGCCGCGGTGATGGGCAGATCGGTCAGCACCGTCCAGATGTGGATGGAGCCCATCACCAGAATGAACATGGCGGTGACGGCCTGAATCAGCCACAGCCAGGTGTCGGTGTGGCGAAGCATCTTGGCGTGGCGCCAGATCACCCCCTGCTCTTGGGAGGTGTTGGGGAGCTTGCGGGCGGCCAGGACGAAGTGAAACAGCAAGGTGGCCCCGATAATGGGGCCGCCCACCTGGGCCATATAGGTGGCCTCGAAGAAATAGGCTATGGCGTTCATTACGCCCGCGCCCAGGTTCACGCTGGCCACCAGGACCATGTGGCTCCACATGAACAGGATCAGCCCGGCCCCGGTGAGCATTTGGAGCCAGTCAAGATAGGCGCTCAACCGGCTGGGCTGGTGCTCAAGGTTGTATGTTTTTACGGTAATCATCGATGTCTCCGATCCAACGTTAGCGCTTTTCCGTGTCAGGTAATCCACGTCCTCAGTAGCGTCAGGAACTCCAAGAGTGGCGGTTATGAGACACTGCGGCCTATATGGCAGTCGCCACGCATGACACCGGGGTTACTCGTCGCTGCGGCACAAGCTAGTGTCGATGCGAGTTTTGCTGTACCTCTGTTTAAGCTGTTGCAACTGGCCCACGATTCCGTCCGGCATGAACAGCACGAAAATTATCAAAACCGAGCCCAGGAAGACCGACCAGTAGGAGGTGTAGGAAGATAGATAGTCTTCGATCAAAAGCATCACCGCAGCCCCGACCAACGGGCCCACGAAGGTGTAGATGCCGCCCAAAATGGAGACCATGATGATCTCGGCGGATTTGGACCAGTAGACCAACTCCGGCGATACGAATTTTTCTACGGCCACGAATATGCCGCCGGCCAGGCCGCAGAATATGCCGGCCACGGTGAAGCTGATCACCTGGAAGGTGCGGATGTTTTGACCCATGAACTTGGCGCGCTCGTGGTTTTCCCTGATGGCCTGCAAGGTGGCCCCAAAGGATGAGTGCACCAGCAAATACAGGATGGCCAGGGCCACGGCGATTATCACGATGGCGAAGAAATAGAAGTGATACACGTTTTCCAGATGCAAGGTCATAAAGCCCAGGTCTATGTTGGGCGCGGGGATGCCGGCCATGCCGTTGTCGCCGCCGGTTACGCTATCCCACTTGAAGGCGACCGTATACACGATCTGGCCGAAGGCCAGGGTGAGCATGGCGAAATACACCGTGTGGCCCGCTTCGGTGAGGCGCAGGCATAGGGAGCCGAATAGAAAGGCGATGATCCCGCTGGCCACCATGGCGGCCAACAGGCCCAGCCATATGTTGGGCACCGCGCCTTTCAGGACCAGGGCGCAGGTGTAGGCGCCTATGCCGTAGTAGGCCGCTTGTCCAAAGGACAGGATGCCGGTGTAGCCCAAGAGCAGGTTGAAGCTGCAGGCCAGCAAGGCCATGATGTAAACCTTGATGGCCAGGGTTGTGTAATATTCACCGGCGAAGTGGGGCAAAATGATGATTGCAATGGTGAATATAACGGCTGCGAATATTTTTAAGGTTTTAGAATTGCCCATTGCCGTATCCATCAGTATTGGCCTACTTTCTTGCCGAACAATCCTGAGGGTTTATAGAGAAGCACACCAATCATGAGAAGATAAATGAACACCATGGAGAATTCTTCCAGGAACTCGATGCCGAATACTTCCAACTGACCGATGATCAAGGCGGCCACAAAAGCGCCCCGCACACTGCCCAGGCCGCCCAAAACCACGACGATGAAGCATTCGACGATCACCTCCATTCCCATGCCGGGGTAGGCGGCGCGCACCGGGGCCGCCAACACGCCGCCCAAGCCACCTAAAAATGCGCCCAGGGCAAACACCATGGTGTAGAGAAGTTTGACGTTGACGCCCAGCGCGTTGAGCATTTCCTTTTGCGAAGCCGCGGCCCTGATCAGGCTTCCCCATTTGCTCTTTTCAAGGAACCACCAGATCAAGGTAGCCAAGATGATTCCGCAGATGATCGTAAACAGGTAGTAGGTTGGAAAGGGGTGCCCGAAGATGTTTATTGATCCGGCGAGTATTTTAGGCGGAGGGACTGATTTTACAAATTCACCGTGACCGCTCCAAAAAAACATGATCACGTCTTGAACTATAAGGACTACTCCATAAGTTAGAAGCAACTGCAAAAAGTGTGGCGCTTTATAAATCGGTCTTAATAAAAACACTTCCATAATTATGCCGACGATGCCCACCGCGATGGGGGCCAGCATCAGGGTCACGTAGAAGTCGCCGTTGAAATTAAGAAGATGGACCAGCGAGTATGCGATGAACGCACCGAGCATGTAAAAGGAGCCGTGCGCAAAGTTGACAATGTCGATCACCCCAAAGACGATGGATAAGCCCGCCGCGATCAGATAAAGGAACATCGCAAAGGTGATGCCATTGAGTATTTGGATTGTAATGCCAGCCAGGTCGCCCACGTTTTACCCTCCTGGTAAGTGGGCGGCGGTTTTCGCCGCCGCCCACTTTGCAGCGGAACCTACTTGTTTTTCTTCTCGTAGTTGTCCCTGATGGCCTTGATCTCTTCCGGAGTGCGGCCGATCTCCTCAGCCTGGATGGAGATGAGGTTCTTCAAGATAGCGAAGCCGTATTTCTCGCTGTAGGTGGTCTTTCCCCACACCACGTCTTCGATGACCAGGTGATCGCCGGGCCCCATGATCTTCCAGCCTTCGGGGGTTTCCCAGGCCAAGGGGAACTTCTCGATGTTGTCGATGATCTTCTCGGTGTCGGTGGTGCCGGCCCTCTCCACGGCGGCCTTGAGGAAGTACACGCCCGCGTAGGACTCCTCAGCCATGTAGCTGGGGTATTCCTTGAACCTGGCGTAGTAGTCCTTGACGAACTTGCGGTTCATGGGGGAGTTGGGCGAAGTGAAGAAGTAGCGGGCGGACATGTAGATGTCCTCGGGCATGGCCTTGCCCACCGGCACCAGGACCTCCATGGAGGCGCCCACCGGGAAGACGAATTTGATTTTGTCGAAGACCCCGAAGGGTAAGGCCTGCTTGATGAAGGTTACGGCATCGCCGCCCCACAGAGGGCACCACACCGCGTCTGGTTTGGCCTCGATGATCTTGTTGATGTAAGGAGTGTAGTCCGCGGTCATCAGCTTGGGGAACAGGGCTCCTACGATCGTCACGTCAGGGCGAAGCTCCTGGATTTTCTTTTGGAAGCTGTCCCAAGAGGAGTGCCCGTAGCTGTAGTCCGGGCCCAGGCCCATCCACTTTTTGTAGGGCAGGTCGGCCATCAGTGAAGCGCCGGAACGGGCATGCTGCAGGGCGTTGCTGAGCACCTGGAACACATAGCGGTGGAACTGGGGGCCGGTCATGACGTCGGTGGCCGACTGAGTGGAAACCATGATCTTCTTGTATTGGCGGCACACGTCGGAAACGGCCAAGCCCACCGAACTGGCGGTGGGGCCCAGGATGAAGTCGACTTTTTCCTTGAGAATATATTTTTTGGTGATCTGAACGCCGATCTCCGGCTTGGCCTTGGTGTCCTCGTTAAAGGCGACTACCTTGCGGCCCATGATGCCGCCGCTGGCGTTGATCTCGTCAACCGCCAACTGTACGGCCTGCCAGCCGCTCTTGCCGTAACCGCCGAGTTTGCCGGTCATGACAAACAGGGTGCCGATTTTAATTTCATCGGACGCCACGGCCGGACCGGACATGGCCGGTATTGCGAATGCTCCCATGAGCAGCGCAATCATCAAGACATGGATTAGTTTTTTGAGTTTCATAGCCTCATCCCTCCCAAAATAAAGTTTTTGTCACTCTGCCAAGTTTCCAGTTTGATTGACCCTGAACTAGACAACTTAATGCCCCACGAAACGGATTATGAAAATCCGTAGTACCGAAAATATGTGATGCTAATTCAGGGTGTAATAACCTATTAATATTTTTTGGTTATCGTTATTGCGCCCTTGGCGCACTCTTGCAGACACTGGTCGCAAAGTATGCATTCGTCTTCGTTTTTGGATATTATTTGGGGAAAGCCATGCTTCCCTTCGAATATGTTAACTGGACATACTCTTATGCAAGCTCCACACTCATCTATGCCTATGCAACGATCCTCAATAATGTCTACTGCGATGAAGTGTCCCATTGCCTCAGTCACCTTTCTTGCTGATTCCCACACCAAGGAACTTGTTCCTTACTTCCTCGTTGTCTTTTAGTTCTTGAGCGGTTCCCTGATACATGATGACGCCTTTTTCGATAATGAAGCCTTTCTCGGCGATATCTAAGGCGAATTTAATGTTCTGCTCGGCTAACAGGATGGTGCTGCCGGTTTTCGATATTTTGACGATCAACTCGCCAAGCATTTTAACGATCAATGGCGCCAAACCCTCGCATGGTTCGTCCAACAGCAACAGGTCGGGGTTGCCCATCAGCGTCCTGGCGATGGTGAGCATCTGCTGCTCTCCGCCGCTGAGATAGCCGCTTTTGCGGTGTTTGAGTTGTTCAAGCTTCGGGAAGGCCTCCCATATCCTGTCCAGATCCCACAGGATATTAACTCCCGGTTTTTTCTTGAGAATCCTGGCCCCGATTTCCAGATTTTCCTTGACGGTCAAATCGTGGAACATAAGCCGGTCTTCCGGGACGAAACCGACCCCCCGCTGGGCGATCTGGTAGGGGGCAAGCCCGGCGATGTTGTTTCCCTTGAACAGCACCGATCCCTGGCTTGGCTTGGTAAGGCCGATGATGCTGCGCATGGTGGTGGTTTTCCCGGCCCCATTGCGCCCCAACACGCACACCAAACTGCCTCTTTCGACTCCAAAACTTATGCCGAACAAAATATGGCTCAATGCGTAATAGGTGTGCACATCTTTCAGTTCCAGAAGCATGAGTTTATTCTCCGAAATAGGCGCTAATGACTTCTTTGTTTTCGCTGACCTCTTGGGGCGTCCCCTCGGCGATCAAGGTGCCTTGATGCAGCACGAAGATCCGATGGGAGATTGCGAAAACCACATCCATGTCGTGTTCGATCAACAAGAGGGTCATCCTGCGCTCTTGGGATACTTTTTCGATCAATTCCACGGTGCTTCTTGTTTCGTCGGGCGACATTCCGGCGGTAGGTTCGTCCAGCAACAACAGCCTCGGCTGGTTGGCCAAGGCGATGCCGACTTCCAGTAATCTCTGGTCACCGTATGGCATATTTCCGGCTATTTCGCCGGCTCGTTCATCCAGTTCCAATTCCTTTAAAATATCGCAAGTTTCTTGTCGAATTTGAGCGTTTAATCTGACGGGCTTGAAGAAGCTGAACCCTCGATTTACCTTTTTAATGATGGCGGCTTGGATATTTTCAAAGGCGGTGAGTTTGGGATAGATGTTGGTGATTTGAAAGGTTCGTCCCATCCCTCGGTTGATTCTTTTGTACGGCGGTAGACGGGTGATGTCCTTGCCGTCGAAAATAATTTTGCCGCTGGAGGCGGGGAATCGTCCTGATATCGCGTTGAACAAGGTTGTTTTCCCGGCTCCGTTGGGGCCGATAACCGAACAGTGTTCGCCATCTTCAATTCGCATATTTATATAGTTGAGAGCCTCGACGCCCCCGAATGATTTTTGCAAATCCGTCAACTCTAAGATTGCCAACGCCTAATCTCCTTTAAGGAGTTATTGGGTTTGCCCCGCCGTGGTCAGCTCGGCCAGCTCCAACATCCTTCGGCAGCGTTCCACCACCGGCTTATCTATGAATTTGGGTTCATCCGACTAAAGCGTACCGAGTTTGATGGATGGCTTTTATCTTGAGTTTGAAGAAGTCCATGTCCCTGAAGCCATATGCTTGCCGTTTCATGGTTTTGATCTTGTTGTTGGTCCCCTCGAGGGGTCCAGTGGAGAT
>JAHIND010000024.1 GCA_018896025.1 Pseudomonadota bacterium | reverse complement strand
GGCACTAGGGCGGGTAAAAAGGGTGCCGACGCCGCGACGGCCGCCATGAAAATGGTGGGCCTGGACGGCTACGGACTCTCGGTGGTGGAGCGGGTTCCCCTGGAGATACCGCCCTGCGCCGACAACGAAGCCTACCTGCGCACCAAGTGCACCAAAATGGGGCATCTGCTTAGCCAGGCCGCCAAAGCGGCCGATAGGGGGTGACATGGCCAAGGTAATCGAGGGAGCTCTTAACGCCAAAGGGATGCGGGTGGCCCTGGTGGCCGGCCGCTTCAACGACTTCATCACCTCCAAGCTGGTGGAGGGGGCGCTGGATACGCTAAAGCGCCACGGCGCGGCGGACCAGAACCTGACCGTGGTGTGGGTGCCCGGTGCCTTCGAGATTCCCCTGGTGGCCCGCAAGCTGGCCGCCGGCGGCAAATACGACGCGGTGATCACCCTTGGCGCGGTGATCCGGGGCGCCACGGCCCACTTCGACTACGTGGCCGCCGAGGTTTCCAAGGGCGTGGCCCAGGCCGGTCTGGATACCGGGGTGCCGGTGATCTTCGGGGTGCTCACCACCGACAGCATCGAGCAAGCCATCGAGAGAGCCGGCACTAAGGCCGGTAACAAGGGTGCCGACGCCGCTATGGCCGCCATGGAAATGGTCGACCTGTTCAAGAATCTTTAGGCTTCGCGAAAGTGGGCGAACGCCGTAAAAGCCGAGAGCTGGCCCTCAAGGTGCTCTACCAAATGGAGCACGGCGACGCCACCGCCCAGGAGGCCCTGGCCAGCTTCGCGGACAACTTTGCCGCACCCAAGCGGTTGTGGGTCTATGCCCAGGAGCTGGTCAACGGCATCGCCGGCCATGCCGGGGAGATAGACCAGGCCCTGGCCGAGGTTAGCCGCCGCTGGCGGGTGGAGCGCATGTCCCAGGTGGACCGCAACATCCTGCGTCTGGCCTGCTACGAAATGCGCTTTTCCGACGGCTCGGTGCCGCCCAAGGTGGCCATAAACGAAGCGGTGGAGTTGGCCAAGCGTTATGGGGCAGAGGACTCGCCGGGATTCATCAACGCAGTGCTGGACTCCCTGCTTGCCACTACCAACTAGGCGCTAGGCGATGCCGCCCTCCAGCACCTTCAACAATCTGCCCTCCGACAAACAGGAGCGCATTCTGGACGAGGCCCTGAGCGAGTTCGCGGCCAAGGGCTACGCCCGGGCCTCGCTCAACCGCCTGGTGAGCCGCCTGGGCATCGCCAAGGGCAGCATCTTCAAATATTTTCGCGACAAGCCCGGCCTGTTCTCCCAGGTGTTCGACTTCGCGGTGGAGCGGGTCAAGCGCCATCTGCGCCGGGTGCGCGAAGACAGCCGGGGCCAGGACGTGTTCACCCGCCTGGAAATGAGCCTGTTGGCGGGCCAGGAGATGATCGCGGCCAATCCCCGCCTGTTCCAGTTCTACCTCAAGGTGATGTTCGAAGGCGACGTGCCCTTCCGGGGGCGCCTGTTGGCCTCCATTCGCCTGTTCAGCCACGACTACATCATGGACCTACTTACCGACGGAATAGCCGACGGCCAGCTTCGGCCGGACCTGGACCTGGAGATGGCCGCCCTGGTGGTGGACGCCACCCTGGAGCGCTTTTTGATCGCCTCGGTGATGGAACACATGGACACCGGCCTGGGGCTCAAGGACGCCGGTCCTGAGCAGGCGGCCCGTTTGGCCGCCGGTCTGGTGGACACCCTGCGTCAAGGATTGGGGGTTCGCTGATGAGTCTTTGGTTGGTTACCGCTGCCATGTCTCCCGAGGCCAAGCGGCTCACCGCGCGGTTTAAGCCGGGCGGCGAGGTGGGGCGGCGGCCCTGTTGGCGGGGCGAGTTGGCCGGGCGCGAGGTCCTCTTGGTGCTCACCGGCATAGGCCAGGTCAACGCGGCCCAGGCCGTCACCGCCGCCCTGGAGGCACAGCCCGGCGTCAGCGCGGTGTTCAACCTGGGCTGCGCCGGGGCCTATGCGGGTAGCGGCCTGCAAATCGGCCAGGCGGCCCTGGCCACCGAGGTGGTGCTGGCCGACATGGGAGTGCAAAACTCCGAAGGGCTGCAAGGCCTGGACGAGGTTGACATAGCCCTGGCCGGGCGCAGTTCGGGTTGGCCTCTGTACAACCGCATACCCTGCGACCCTGGCCTGAACGAGCTGGTCATGCGGGCCAACCCCGGCATCACCCTGGGGGCCTTTGCCACGGTGGGGCGCATCAGCGGTGACGCCGCGACGGCCCAAGTCGTGGCCGGGCGCTGGGGCGCGATCATGGAAGACATGGAAAGCGCTGCCGTGGGCCTGGTGGCCCGTTGGTACGCCAAGCCCTTCGCGGCCATCCGGGGAGTGAGCAACCCCGCCGGGCTGCGCGAGTTGGACGTGGCCGCCGGTGCCGATGCGGCCGAGCGGGCCTTCCTGGCCTTGGAGGAGCGCTCGTGAGCCCCCGCGAGATCCGCTTCGGGCTTTCGCCTTGCCCCAACGACACCTTTGCCTTTTACGCGGCCCTGCACGGCCTGGTGGACACCCACGGCTGGAAGCTAATTCCCCACATGGCCGACGTGGAGGAGTTGAACCGTCTGGCCCTGGCCGGTGAGCTGGAGATGACCAAGCTCAGTTTCCCCGCCCTGGGTCGCTGTCTTGACCGCTACGGCCTGCTGAGCGCCGGGGCGGCCCTGGGCCGGGGCTGCGGTCCGCTCATCGTGTGCCGCCCAGGGTTCGACCTGGAGCGCCTGGGCTCGGTCACCGTGGCCGTGCCCGGCTTCAACACCACTGCCTTCATGCTGCTCAGCCTCTACCTGCGCCAGGCGCCCCAGGCCCGGGCCTTGGTCTTCGACCAGATTATGCCCGCCGTGTCGGCAGGGGAGTTCGAGGCCGGGTTGATCATCCACGAAGGGCGCTTCACCTACCGCAACTACGGCTTGGTGGCGCCGGTGGATCTGGGGGCTTGGTGGGAGCGGGACAGCGGGCTGCCCATCCCCCTGGGCTGCATCGCCGCCCGCCGGGATCTGGGGGCTGATGCCGCCAGGGAGTTGCAGGGCCTCCTGGCCGCCAGCGTGGCCCACGCCCAGGCCCAGCCCGGCCTTTCCCAGGAATTCGTCTTGGCCCACGCCCAGGAAATGCAACCTCAGGTGGTGGCCGAGCACATTGGGCTGTATGTTAACGAGTTCAGCCGGGATCTGGGCGACGAGGGCTTGGCTGCGGTGGAAGAGCTTTTGGCCCGGGGACGGGAGGTCGGGCTGCTGCCCGAGGCCGCCCACGGTTTGTTGGCCGGATAGAAATTTTTTTGACCCCACGGGGTCTTATGCGCTAAATTTACCTCGACCCGCAGTGTAACACTACGGCATCTTTGTCTGGATGGATAAAAGGTGGAACCCGAGCCGCGACGAGGCTTTCTCCAGCGACTAAAGCTAGCCCTGGGCGTTACCCCCGCCAACACTTCCGAGGATCTCGAGCGTGAGATCCACGGGCTGGTGGATCAGGGCGAGGCCAAGGGCCTCATTTCCGCTAACGAGGGCCGCATGATCGAGGCGGTCCTGGATTTGGACGAGACCACCACCGGCCAGATCATGGTGCCGCGCACCGAGATGGCCACCGTGCCCACCACGGCCAGCCTGGAAGAGGTGGTGCAGGTCATCGTGGATTCGGGCCACTCGCGCCTGCCCATAACCGATGAGGACCTGGATCACATCATCGGGGTGGTGCATGCCAAGGACCTGCTGTCCCACTGGGGCAAGACCGGTCGCGAAGTCGACCTGGCCAAGATGTGCAGGCCTCCCTTCTTTGTCCCCGAATCCAAGCCGGTGGATCAACTCTTCAGCGACTTCAAGCGTAAACGGGTTCATCTGGCCATCGTGGTGGATGAGTACGGCGGCACCGCCGGCATCGTGACCATCGAGGACGTGCTGGAAGAGATCGTGGGCGAGATCATCGACGAGTACGACCAGGAGGAGCCCCAATTAATGGAGCAGGCCGATGGGTCGCTGTTGGTCGACGGCCGCCTGGAGGTGGAGAAGCTGGCCGACCACCTGGACACCGACCTGCCCGAGGAACTGCCCGAGGGGCGCTTTGAGACGGTGGGCGGTTTCATCACCACCCTGCTGGGCCGAGTCCCCCGCACCCAGGAAGAGGTGTCCTACGGCACCCTGCGCATGGTGGTGGTGGGGGCCGACGAACGCCGGGTAACCCAAGTACAGGTCTATCACTCCTCGGTACACACCACGCCCAACAACGGAGACTGAATCCAAGTGGCCCTTCTCGCCCGCTGGCGTCCCGGATGGGGCGCCGCCCTCACGGCCGTGCTGGCGGGGGGGCTGTTGGCCACCGCCTTCCCGCCACTGGATTGGTGGCCCCTGTGCCTGGTGGGCGTGGTCCCCTTCATTCTGTTGGCCCAGCGCCTCAGCCCCCGCCGGGCTCTGATTGCCGGATGGTTGGGCGGGCTGGCCCTGTTCACCGGGCTCATGTATTGGATCCTGGTGGTCATGACCCAGTACGGCGGCCTGAACTGGGTGCTGGCCGGGCTGGCCCTGTTCTTCTTCGCTTTTTACCTGGGCTCGTACCTTGGCGTGTTCTGCTGCCTGGTCAGCTTCGCCAATCGGGGAGGGGTCAGCCCCCTAATTATGGCCCCCCTGGCCTGGGCCGGGCTGGAGTGGGTGCGCTCCTGGGCCTTTACCGGGGTGCCCTGGCTGCCTCTGTCCATGGGCCTGGACGGCAGCCTGCCCCTGATGCAGAGCGCCGAACTGTGGAGCACCACCGGCCTCTCGCTGCTGGTGGTGCTGGTAAACGCCCTGATCGCCGAAGTGGTGCGCGCGCCCTTCAGCGCGGCTCCCCTGTGGCGGCGGTGCGCGGCCCTGGCTTTGGGCCTGGCCCTGGTGGCGGGCGGCTGGGTGTGGGGCAGCGGACGCCTGGAGCAGGTGCGGGCCTCCACCAAGGCCGCGCCCACCCTGGCGGTGAGCGTGGTGCAGGGCGACGTGTCTTTGCCCATGCTGTGGCAAAGAGCCCTGCGTCCGGTGGTGGTGGAGCGCCACGTAAAGGCCACCAAACGCGAGGCGCAAAAGGTGAGCCAACGGCCTTGGCTGGTGATCTGGCCCGAGTCGGCCGCGCCGTTTTATTTCATGCGCGAGGCTCGCCCCAGCCTGCCGGTCTTGAACCTGGCCAAGGAGCTGGATGCCTACATCATGCTGGGCTCCCTGGGCGCGGTGGAGGTGGACGGCAAGTACAAGGTGAGCAACCGCGCCTGGCTGGTGGGGCCGGATGGCCTGGCGGCGGGCTTTTACGACAAGGTGCACCTGGTGCCTTTCGGCGAGTACGTGCCCTGGAGCCAGCTATTGTTTTTCGTACGGGCCGTGGCCCAGATCGGCGTGGACTTCGCCGTGGGCCAACCGGGCAAGGTGCTCAAAGCCGGTTCGGTGGCGTTGGGGCCTTTGATTTGTTATGAATCCATATTCCCCGAGTTGGCCCGAGACATGCGCCTGGCCGGGGCCAGGCTGTTGGTGAACCAGACCAACGATGCCTGGTTTGGGCGCACCAGCGCGCCTTATCAGCATATGGCCCATTTGCGCTTCCGGGCGGTGGAAAACCGCCTGGCCTGCGCCCGGGCGGCCAATACCGGCGTTTCGGGATTTGTGCTGCCCAGTGGAGAGGTGATAAAGCCCACCGGCCTGTTCACCCCCGCGGTGGCCGACGCCGAACTGCCGTTGATGAACCAAGATACTTTTTACCTGCGCCACGGCGAGATCGCCGGGCCGGGAGCCCTGGGAGTCACGGTGCTCCTCATAATCTGGGTGCTCTGGCGAGAGCGCAAACGAGAGGTATAGCCATGTACGAGGAAATCAAGGAAAAACTGGACGACCTCAACGCCCGCTTGAACCTGCTTCGGGAGTATCTTTGACCCTGCCTCCAAACAAGAACGCCTGGCCGAGTTGGACAAGCTCATGGCCAAGGACGGATTTTGGGATGACCAGGATGCGGCCAAGGAGATAATGCAAGAGCGCTCCGGCCTCAGCGAGAGTTTGGAGTCCTTGGAAGCGCTGACCAGACAGGCCGAGGACGCCGAGGTGATGCTGGAGCTCAGCCAGGAGGAGCAAGACAAGGCGGCGGCCAAGGAGGTGGAGGCCGAGACGGAGGCCCTGGAGCGCGGGGTGGCCCTTCTGGAGGCCAAGCGCCTGTTGGGCGAGCCCGACGACCATCGATCGGCCATCCTGGCTATCAACGCCGGGGCCGGGGGCACCGACGCCCAAGACTGGGCCGAGATGCTGCTTCGGCTCTACACCCGCTTCGCCGAACGCCAGGGCTTCGAGGTCAAGATCCTGGATTTGCAGGACGGCGACGAGGCGGGGATCAAGAGCACCACCCTGGAGGTGAACGGCAACCAGGCCTACGGCCTGATGAAGGGCGAGGCGGGCATCCATCGCCTGGTGCGCATCAGCCCATTCGACGCCTCCCACCGCCGCCATACCGCTTTCGCCTCGGTGTCGGTCTCGCCCCAGGTGGACGATGACATCGAGATCGAGATCAACGACAACGACCTGCGCATCGACACCTACCGCGCCTCAGGGGCGGGCGGCCAGCACGTGAACAAGACCTCCTCGGCGGTGCGCATCACCCACCTGCCCACCAACACGGTGGTGCAGTGCCAGAACGAGAAGAGCCAGCACCGCAACCGCGACATGGCCATGAAGGTGCTCAAGGCGCGGCTCTACGAGCTGGAACTGGCCAAGCGCCAGGCCGAGAAGCAGGAAGCCTACGACAGCAAGCAGGAGATAGGCTGGGGCAGCCAGATACGCTCCTACGTATTGGCTCCCTACCGCCTGGTCAAGGACCACCGCACCGGGGTGGAGATGGGCAACGTGGACGCGGTCTTGGACGGCGACCTGGAAAGCTTCGTGCAGGGCTACCTGCTCTGGCGCTCCCAATAGGGGAGGGCGAGGCCAAGCGTAAGCGCCGCTCCATGGGGGCGGCGTTTTTTATTGGGGGGCTAGCCTTCGACCCGCTTGAGTTGCTTGGCGTAGCGGGCGACGCCCTCGGCGATGCCCTGGGCCACCGCGTCGCGGTAGGCGTTGCTTCTGAGCAGGCGGTGCTCGTTGGGGTTGGTGATGAAGCCCACCTCCACCAGCACCGCGGGCATGCGCGCGCCGATGAGCACGTAGAAGGGGGCTTGCTTCACTTCCAGGTCGTTGACCTTGGCCTTTTGGCGGGTGCTGGCCAGGAGCGAACCTTGCACCGAGCGGGCCAGTCGGTTGGACTCGTTGATCTTGGAGTTGAGCATCAGGTCGTTGAGGATCACCTGGAGATCGCTGATGGAGCGGGTGGTGGTGGCGTTTTCCCGCGCGGCCACCCGCATGGATTCCTCGTCCGAGGCCAGGTTCAGGAAGTAGGTCTCGATGCCGTTGAGGCGGTGGCTGGCCGCCGCGTTGGCGTGGATGGAAACGAAGATGTCCGCGTCCTTGGTGTTGGCAAAGGCGGTGCGCTCCTCCAGGTCCAGGTAGGTGTCGCTATTACGGGTTAAGAGCACCTGAACTCCCAGCAGCTTGCGCAGCTTGGCCGCCACCCGCTGGGCGATGTCCAGCACCAAGGCCTTTTCCTGGGTGCCCTTCCACTGGGCTCCGGGATCCTTGCCGCCGTGGCCGGGGTCGATCACCACCCGTTTGACCCCCAGGCCCAGGGCGGCGGCCAGGCTCAGCTCGGGCGGCTGCTCGCTGGCTTTGCCCCGCTTGACCCGGCGCTCCTTTTTGGCCTGGATGGCGTGGGCCTTGGCCTTGGGCTGCTGGCCGAAGCAGTCGATCACCACCCGGAAGGGGTCGTTCAAGGTGAAGACCTTGTAGCTGGCCAGGTGCTTGATGTCCAAAACCAGGCGCACCGTGTCCGGGTTGTACTGACCGGCCCTCGCGGCCCTTAGAAGGCCGTCGCCGATGGGCACCTTGTCGTCGAAGCCCTGGGGCAGGCTGGCCCCCTTGAGGTCCAGGTAGAGGCGGCGGGGCTTGTTGTGGTCCGGGTCCTGTTTCAAAAGGGCGCTGTTGTAGGGCACCGGCCGCTCCAGGCCGATGACCACCCTGGTGTAGGAGGGAGTGGACCAGTGCCTGAGGCCCTTGACCGTGGCCAGGGCGCCGGTGGGGGCCTTGCCGCCGGGCGGGGGCGTTTTGGCCTGGGGCTTGGCCGACGCGTCGGCCGGAAGCTCGGCCGAGGGTTCGCTCTTGGCCTGCTCCCTCTGCTGGTTGGCCAGCCGCTCTTCCAACACATCCAGGCGCTTCTTGGCCCGGGGAGCCATGTCGCCCCGAGGGTAGTTCATCGTCACCCTGAGATAGGCCAGGTAGGCCTTCTTGGGGTCGTTGGTTTCTTCGTACAGTCCGGCCAGCATGAGTTGGCCGTCGTCGGCCAGGCGCGAATCCGGGAAGCGATTGACCAGGCGGGTGTACAGGTCCATGGCCTGGGTGAGGTCCTCGTCGCGCTTGAAGCGCCGCCAGGCCTGGGCGTGGATGCGGCCCATCCACAGCAAGGCGCCCGGAGCTTGCGGCCCCCTGGGGTCGGAGGTGTAGACCCTGGCGAAGCGCTCGGCCAGGCTCTGCCAGTTCTGGTAAACCTCCTGGGCCTTGGGGTGCTCCATGAGCCAGTGGTAATCGGCCCGGGCTTGCTCGTAGATGGCCTTGGCGTCCTGGGCGCGCGCCGGGGTCGCCCCGGCCAGCCCGGCAATGAGGGCCAGGCCCAGTAAGAATATGAGCGCCCTAGTCCAGCTCACCTTGCATCTCGCTGAGCAGGTTGAGGGCCTCCAGGGGCGTCAGGCGCGACAGGTCCAACTCGGCCAGGCGTTTGAGCACCGGGTGGCCGTCTCCCCCGAACAGGGCCAACTGGCCGCCGATGGACGGAGGCGAGGGCGGGGCGGGCTCTTGGCGCGAGCCCTGCTCCAGGCGCTCCAGGATTTGGCGGGCCCGCTCCAGCACCGGCTCGGGCAGCCCGGCCAGGCGGGCCACGGCCAAGCCGTAGGAGCGGCTCACCCCACCGGGAGCCAGGCGGCGCAGGAACACGATGGAGCCTTGGTATTCCTTGACCGCCACGTTGAAGTTTTTGGCCCTGGGGTGGGTGGCGGCCAGCTCGGTCAGCTCGTGGTAGTGGGTGGCGAAAAGGGTCTTGACCCCCACCCCGTCCAAGTCGTGCAGATGCTCGGCCACGGCCCAGGCCAGGGATAGGCCGTCAAAGGTGGAGGTGCCCCGGCCCACTTCGTCCAGGATCACCAGGGAGCGGGGGGTGGCCTGAGCCAGGATATGGCTGGTCTCGGTCATCTCCACCATGAAGGTGGAGCGCCCCCCCGCCAGGTCGTCCATGGCCCCCACCCGGGTGAAGATGCGGTCCAGCAAAGGAAGCTGGGCCGCCTCGGCGGGCACGAAGGACCCCGCTTGGGCCAGTAGGCAGATCAGGGCCACCTGGCGCAGGATGGTGGACTTGCCCGCCATGTTGGGCCCGGTGATGATGAGCACCTGCTGTCCCTGGTCGTCCAGGCGCACGTCGTTGGGCACGAACTCGCCCTCTTTGAGCATCTGCTCCACCACCGGGTGCCGCCCGGCGGTGATGGCCAACTCGCCCGAGGGAATCATGCGGGGCCGGGTGTAGTCGCGGCTCAGCGCCAAACGGGCCAGTCCGGCCAACACGTCCACCTCGGCCACGGCCCGGGCGGCGGCCACCAGGGGAGGGCCCTGGGCGGCCACGGCCGCGCGCAGCTTTTCGAATAGGGCCTTTTCCATGTCCAGGGCCTTTTCCTCGGCCCCCAGGACGGCGGCTTCCTTTTCCTTGAGCTCGGGCGTGATATAGCGCTCGGCGTTGGCCAGGGTCTGCTTGCGTATGAAGCTCTCGGGCGCTTTTTCCAGGTGGGCCCTGGTCACCTCGATGTAATAGCCGAAGACCTTGTTGAAGCCCACCTTTAGCGAGCCGATGCCCGTGGACTCGCGCAGCTCGGCCTGCAGGCTGGCTATCCAGTCCTTGCCCGCGCCCTTGAGCTTGCGCTGCTCGTCCAATTCGGGGCTGACGCCTTTAGCGATTACGCCGCCCTCGGCCAGGTTGCCCGGCGGGCTGGGGGTGAGGGATTCATAGAGCCGCTGGGCCAAGCCGCCCAGGCCGGACATTTGCTCCAGGCGCGAGGCCACCAGGGCCGACTGCAAGGGCTCCAGCATGGCCCGGAGGCCGGGCAGAGCCAGCAGGGTGTCGCGCAGGGCGGCCAGGTCGCGCGGCGTGGCCTGGCCCAGGCTGGCCCGGCCCACCAGGCGCGGCAGGTCGGGAAGTTCGTCCAGGGCGGCGCGCAGGCTGTCCAGGAGCAGGGGGTCGCCCACCAACTCCTCCACCGCCTGGTGGCGGGCCTCGATGGCCTCCAGGGAGCGCAGGGGGAAAGACAACCACTGCTTTAGCAGGCGGCCTCCCATGGGGGTGGCGGTCTGGTCCACCGCGTGCAGCAGCGATCCCTTGCGACCGCCTCCGGCGATGGAGCGGAACAGCTCCAGGTTGCGCTGGGCCGCTGCGTCCAAAACCAGATGGCTGGACACCTGGTACAGGCTCAGGTGCTCGATGTGCATGGGGCTGGTGCGCTGGGTGCTCAGCACCGCGGACCAGGCGAGGGCCGCAGCCGTCAGGGCTGGGTCGGAAGCCTCGTCGTCTTCCTTTTGGGGCAGACGGCCTTCCAGCAACCGACGGGCCTGGGAAGGGCTGGGTGGGCGTCCGGTGATCAGGCTGCGGGGCAGGGTGGCTCCCACGGGCCCCAGGTCGCCCAGGCCGGGGTGGGCCGCCTGGCTCTCGGCCAGCACCAGCTCGGCGGGCTCCAGGCGGGCCAGTTCGTCGGCCAGGGCCGGGCCGGGCAAGAGGGTGGTGGCCAAAAACTCGCCGCTGGCCAGGTCCAGGCAGGCCAGGCCCAGGCTCTCGCGGGCAAAGTAGAGCGCCGCCAGATAGCGGTGCTCCCGGGGCGGCAAATGGTTGGGGTCGGTGAACATGCCCGGGCTCACCACCCGGGTGATCTCCCGCTTTACCAGCCCCTTGGCCAGCTTGGGGTCCTCCACCTGGTCGCAGACCGCCACCTTGTAGCCTTCTTCGACCATCTTGGCCAGATAGGCGTCCACCGCCCGGTAGGGCACCCCGCACATGGGGATGGGGTCGGGATGATCCTTGTCGCGGCTGGTCAGCGCGATGGAAAGCACCTTGGAGGCCACCACCGCGTCTTCGAAAAACATCTCGTAGAAGTCGCCCATGCGGAAGAAGAGGATGCAGTCGGGCACCTTCTCCTTGAGTTCGAAAAATTGACGCAGCATGGGGGTGTCCCGAGGGGGACTGGAGGACGCATTTCCTTGGCGGCCAGGGCGGTTGCCGGAATCAGGCTGGGCGGCGCGGCTCATGGTTGGCGGGGAACCACTCCCTTGGGGTTTAGTCGTCCAAACTCCCGTTTAACATAGCAGAAAAGCCGTTCAACTGCCAGAAGGCCCTAGCGCGCCCGAGGGAACATGCTGTCCCATTGGTGGCAACGGGGGCATTTCCAGGTGAGCTGGTGGGATACGAAGCCGCACTGGCTGCACTGGTAGCGGGCCCAGTCGCCCTCGATCTCCGACAGCAGCTCGCCATAGGCCTCCAGAGCCCGGCCCCGGTCGCCGTCCTTGAGCAGCACCTGGCCGCGCATGCGGTGCACGTCCAGCAGGTGCGGGGCGCGCTTGACGGCCTTGTCCAGGATTTCCAGGGCCTTTTGGTTATCGTCGTGCTGGCTGTAGTGCTGGGCCAGGGACATGAGGGTGGGCACCTCGGCGGTCTCGGGATCGATCTCGGCGTAAAAGCCATCCGCCGTCTTACTCCCCAACTCCTCCTCGGCCGAGTTCACCCGGTTGATCACCAGATGGGCGAACTGGGGCGACAGTTTGACCGCCTTTTTCCACACCCCCAGGGCGCGCCGCGCCCGGCCACGGGCCAGCTCCAGGTCGCCCAGGTGCAGATAGGCGTCCAGGCAATTCTTGTCCACGCTTATGGCCTGGCCGAAGGAGTCCTCGGCCCGGTCCAACTGGCCCGAGACCATCAGCTCCTTGCCGCGCTCGGTCTTGTAGTGGGCCAAAACCGGGCGGCTGTCGCTCTTGGTCAGCTTGTCCAGGCGCTTGCGGGCGTCGAAGGCGGACTCCCAGTCGCGCATCTCCTCGTAAAGGGTCGCGGTTTGCCGCGCGGCATCCACGTGGTGGGGGTCCTTTTTGAGCACCTCGTCAAAGGCCTCGGCCGCCCGGTTGAACAGGCCGCCCTTCTTGTAGTCCAGGCCCAAGTCGTACACCGCCTGCAGATGGGACTTCAGGTCCAGGTTGGGCCGGGCGATGATGGACTGGCGGATGCGCACCGCCCGCTCAATCTCGCCCTTTTGGCGGAACAGGTTGCCCAGGACCACGTAGGTCTCCACCGTGTCGGAGTTGAGGGTCACCGCCTTGGTGAACTCCTCGATGGCCTGGTCGGTGTGGTCGGCCATGAGGTGGCTGATGCCGCGCATGAAGGCGTCGTCGCTGGCGCTGCGCCCCTGGGCCTTGTTCTTGGCCGATGCCCCATCGGCGCTCCGGCTGGAGCGGGCCAGGAGCCAGCCGATAAGCCAGCCCAACAACAAAAGGATCACCCCGGCCAGGAGCCCGGCCGTAGTCAGGGTGTGACCCTGCCAATTGAGTATTATGGTGTCCATGCCTAACGCTTGTCCTTACCGGAGTTCAGGCCGTTTTCCGCCGGGCCTTCCTCCAGTTTTTCCAGGGAGGCGGGCATCTCGTCCCCGCCCTGGGCCTCGCCCGCGCTGAAGGCTTCGCCGGGCAGGTCGGCCGTGCCCGCCACCATGGGTTCACCGGTGACCGGCAGGTTGCGCAGGCTGTTGAGCTCCTTGCGCAACTCTTCGGTTCTCTTGACCTGGGCCTTCACCTGGCGGCGCAGGCGCCAGCGTTCGTTGATGCCCACCAGGCTGGCCGCCAAGAGCCCCACGAAGAAGGCCAATAGGATCACCAGATAGGTGGGATAAGGGGTGGATTCCCAGTTTACGAAAAACAGGTTGAGTCGGATGCCCAGGGGATGGCTCAGGGGGGTGATGTTTTGAATCATGAAGATGATGGACAAAGCCACCACCGCCGAGAGAACGATCACCTTAATATAACCCATGGTCAGCCTTTCATTGCATGTCGGCGAAAAAGGGTTTGAGCTTCTCGTAGGTCGCCTGGATGTGCTCGGGAATCACCCTGACCTCGCCGAATAGAGTCATGAAGTTGGTATCGCCGCCCCAGCGGGGCACCACGTGAAAATGCATGTGCTCTTCGATGCCCGCCCCGGCCACCCGGCCCATGTTGAGCCCTACGTTGAAGCCTTCGGGGTTCATGACCTTTTTCAAGGCGTGGGTGGCCCGGCGCACCGTGGTGAGCAGGTCAGCCATTTCCTCGCCGCTCAGGTCGTCCATGTTGGGCAGGTGCCGCTTGGGGGCCACCAAAAGGTGGCCGTTATTGTAAGGGTACTTGTTCATCATAACCAGACTGAGGCGGCCCACTCCCAGAACCAGGCCGTCGGCCCCTTGGCCGTCGGTGGCCAAGCAGAAGATGCAGCCCTCGGGTTTGTCCTCTTCCAGAATATAACTCATGCGCCAGGGGGCCCAAAGATTTTCCATATTCAACTCCCTATAACTTCAGCACGCGTCCGGTAATCTTTCGGTCCAACTCCAAGATACCCAAGGTGCCGCTTCCCAGGAATCCCTTGGCATAGGATCCTGGGTTAAATAATAGTATATCCTCTTTGACCATGTTGGTGGGGCGGTGAGAATGACCGAAAACCACCGCGTCCACTCCGCTGAATTCCCGGGCCACCCGCCCGGCCAGGCCCATGGGCGAGCCCCAGCCGTGGATAAGCCCGATCTTGAAGCCCCCGGCGCTGATCACGCGTTTGTCCGGCAGGTTGGCCCGAACCGCGGGGCCGTCCATGTTGCCGGCCACGGCGATCACCTCCGGGGCCTGAAGGGCGTCCAGCACCAAAAGGCTGGTGAGGTCGCCGGCGTGCAGGATGAGGTCCACTCCGGCGAAGGCCTCGGCGGCCTGGTCGGCCAGCCCTTGGTCGAAATCGTTCAGATGGGTGTCGGAGATCACGCCGATGCGTATCATTCCCGGCCTCCCTGCCCCAAGGGCACCAGCTCCATGTCTCCCCAGGCGGCCAGCTTGCGGCCCACCACGATCAGCGCCCCCAGCACGCCGGGCACGGTGCTCACCCAGTCCAGGGCCTCCTGCAAATCTCCGGCGCTCTTGACCCGGTTGCCCAGGGCGGTGGCCGCCGCATCGGCCAAGGCCCCGTCCGCGGCCTTTACCGTGGCCGCGTCGGCCCGGCCCAGGGACAGCGAGTGGCCCACCGTGCCCGAGCTGGTGCCCAGGCACAGGGGCATGGCCTCGGGCGCAATGCTTATGCCCAGGCGGCCGGAGATGGGCGAGTCGCCCGCCTCCAGACCCACGGTCACCTCCCGGGGCGACTCCAGGTAAATGTCGCCGCCGTTCTCCACCATCACCTCGCCCTCGGCCAGGGGTGACAGGTCCTTGCCCACCGCCTGGGCCAGGGCTCCGGCCACGGCGGCCATGGGCCCGGTGCCCGCCGCGTTCCCGGCGGCCAGCATGGCCCGCACCAGGGGCGGGGCCCAGGGGTCCGGGGGAAGGGGGGTGAGCGAGGTCAGGAACTGGGGATGCAGGCTGGCGTATTTCTCCAGACCGCGCCGGTGGCGCAGGATGGACTCCACCGCCTCCTGATTCAAATCTTTGGGCGCGGTGATCCACAGGTCGGTTTCCTTGACCTTGGCGGTAAAGGAAACCAGCCCGCGTCCCCGGCACTTAAGCCGGTATCTTCTTTCCTGAAAAAGGCTCACACACACCACCTTAAGCGCCCGCGGTGCCAAGCAGGCGGCTTTTTGCTTATAGACCAGCTTCAAGCCGGTGTCAACGAAAGGGCCGTGGCGGGGCCGACTGAACCATGCGCCGATTTCCGGCGGTTTTGCTCGGACCGCGTTTTCTTGACTTATTATGTGTTCTTGGCTATGTAGAGATGGATCAGGCGCGAAAGGAAAGGCATGAACAGCCGCCGTTTGGCCCGGCTCATGGACATCATCTGCGACATCAAGGCCCACCCTCGCCGCAACCCCGACGGGATGTGCGAACGGTTGCAGATATCCCGTCGCCAGTTCTACAAAGACCGCGACGCTCTTTTGGCCATGGGGTTCGGGTTCCACTTCTCCCGCAGCCGGGGAGGCTTTGTCCTGGACAAAGAGTTGACCTTTAACGTCAACGGCCTTAGCCTTGCCGAGTTGTTCGCTTTGATCCTGGCGGTGCGCGAGCTGACCCGCCTTAGCGACTATTCCCTGGCCATGGGAGCCCTCACCGGGTTGCGCACCCTGGTGGGCCAACTGCCTCCCACGGTGCGCCCCTGGTTCGCCGAGGCGGTGGACGGGGTGGTGGTGTCCGACGGCTTCGGCTGCGATCCCCAGGTGCTCAGCGCCCTGGAAGATGCCATCGCCGGAGAGTGGCAGGTGGTGCTGGTGCTGGATCAGGGCCAGGGCGAGGAGCGAATGACCGTGGAGCCTCGGCAGATCTATCTGCGGGAGGGCCTGCTTTTTTTGGAAGCGAGCGGGGATAAATTGGGCGAGTCGGGCCTGGTGGCCCTTTCACGGGTCCGCCGGGTCATCGCCACGCCCATATTCAAAGCCCGGCGCCAGTGAGAGGGAGCTGGCGGCGAGTTCATAGCCTGGGCCGGTAAACCGGCCGCCGGTGGCCGGGGAGACCCGGAGCCGGGGAGGGGATTCATGCGAGAGGTAGTAATCACCAGCGTGGTTCGCACTGCGGTCGGCTCTTTTTTGGGCAGCCTGTCCAGCCTGAGCGCCACCGATCTGGGCGCGGCGATCATCAAAGAGGCCATGGCCCGCTCCGGCCTGCAAGGGGCCCAGGTGGACGAGTGCATCATGGGCTGCGTGCTGCCCGCCGGTCTGGGGCAGAACCCGGCCCGCCAGGCGGCGCTCAAGGCGGGCCTGCCCTTTGAGGTGGGCTGCATCACCGTGAACAAGGTCTGCGGTTCGGGCCT
>JAHIND010000002.1 GCA_018896025.1 Pseudomonadota bacterium | reverse complement strand
GATCATGCCCCTGTACTACGTGTTCCCCTCGGTGGGCGCCTACTTCGTGCTCACCGCCTTCGTGGTGGTGGTCCTGGGCGGCCTGGGCAACATGGTGGGCGCTTTGTTGGGGGGGCTGATCATCGGGGTCATCGACTCCCTGAGCGGCTACTACCTGGACCCGGCCCTCAAGGAGATGGTGTATTTCCTGGTGTTCCTCGGGGTCCTGCTCTTCAGGCCTTCCGGCCTAATGGGCATGATCGGGGCCGAAGAGATGGGGATGAAGTGATGCTGGGTTCATACTTCAAGAATATCGGTGCGCCGGGCGTCTACTTCCCCAGCCTGATCCTGCTGGTCCTGCTGGCGGTGGCGGCGTTGGTGCCCAACGAGTTTTACCTGAACCTTTTCTTCATGATCTTCATGTTCGCGGGCCTGTCCGGGGCCTGGAACATCATCGGCGGCTACGCGGGACAGATCTCCCTGGGGCATGCCGCTTTCTACGGGGTGGGCGCCTACACCTCGGCGGTGCTGTTCGCCAAGCTGGGCCTGCCCCCGGTCCTGGGCATCTTCGCCTCCATGGGAGTGGCGGTGGTCCTGGCCTTTATCATCGGCTACCCCTGCCTGCGCCTCAAGGGGCCCTTCTTCACCCTGGCCACCCTGGCCGTGGCCGAGGTGTTGCAGCTTTTGGCGGTGTACTTCCGGGGACTCACCGAGGGCTCCGAGGGCCTGTCCATTCCTTATGAACCGGCCTGGTACAACCTTATCTTCGAGTCCAAGAATGCCTACGCCGTGCTGGCCTTCGGCTACATGGCGCTGGTGCTGGTGATAACCCTGGTGTTGGAGCGCTCCAAGCTGGGCTATCAGCTCACCGCCCTGCGCGACGAGGACCAGGCCGCCGAGTCCCTGGGGGTGAACACCTCCCGGGCCAAGATCGCGGCCTTTGTGCTCAGCGGGGCGCTCACCGCCCTGGGCGCGGTCATCGTCAGCCAGTACGTGCTGTTCCTGGAGCCCCACTCCGATTTCTCGGTGAACGTCTCGGTGGAGCTGGCCCTCATATCCATGGTGGGCGGGCTGGGCACCGCCGTGGGGCCGCTTATCGGCGCGGCCATCCTCATCCCCTTAGGCGAGTTCCTTCGGGCCTGGGTGGGCGGCGGCATCCAGGGCCTGCACTACGTCATCTACGGCTGCATCCTCATCCTGGTGGTCATGTTCATGCCTCACGGCATCAAGGCCCTGGTGGAGAACAAGTACCAGGCCCTGATGGCGCTGCTGCCCCGCTTCGGCGCGGCGGCGCGGCCCCAGCCCGAGGAGGAGGTGCACCTGCACTTCGAATCCCACGAGGCCGAGGCGGCCAAGGAGAGCAGGCCCCTCATCGCCGCCCATGAGATCAGCAAGGACTTCGGCGGCCTCAGGGTGCTCAGCGGCATCAGCTTCGCGGTGCACCCGGGGGAGATCCTGGGCATCATCGGCCCCAACGGCGCGGGCAAGACCACCCTGTTCAACGTGCTGTCCGGGGTGTACCGGCCCACCAAGGGCCGGGTGGAGTTCGACGGCCAGGACATCACCGGGATAAGGCGCATCCACCAGGTGTGCCATCTGGGCATGGGGCGCACCTATCAGATCGTCAAGCCCTTCGGCAACATGAGCGTGCTGGACAACGTGATGGTGGGGGCGTTCTGCAACCAGTCCGGTTCGGCCACCGCCAGGGAGATAGCCCTGGAGGTGCTGGCCCTGGTGGGCCTGTTCGACAAAAAGGACCAGGAGGCCAAGTCCCTGACCCTGGCCAACATGAAGCGTTTGGAAATGGCCCGGGCCCTGGCCACCAAGCCCAAGCTGCTGCTTTTGGACGAGGTGATGGCCGGGCTCAACCCCAACGAGATCGACGAGGCCATCAAGCTGATCCGCGACATCCGCGATTACGGCAGCACCGTGATCGTGGTGGAGCACGTAATGCGGGCCATCATGTCCCTGTCCGAACGCATCATGGTGATCGCGCAAGGGGAGAAGGTGACCGAAGGCGAGCCGCGTGAGGTGATCGCGGATCAAAGAGTGATCAAAGCATACCTGGGGGACGGTTTTGAGCTTGCTTGAAATAAAAAGTGTCTCCGTAAAGTATGGCGACCTGGTGGCCCTCAGGGACGTCTCGCTTAGCATCGAGCAAGGCGGCATCGTTTCCCTGGTGGGCTCCAACGGCTCCGGCAAGACCACCCTCATCAACACCCTTTCCGGCCTGGTGGGGTGCTACCAGGGCTCCATCTTGTTCAACGGCCAGGCCATCCAAGATATGCCCGCCCACAAGCGGGTGGACCTGGGCCTGGTGCAGATACCGGAAAACCGCCGTCTGTTTCCCTACATGACCGTGCTGGAGAACCTGGAGATGGGCTCCATGACCCGCCGCTCCCGGGACAAGCGCCAGGAGAACATCCAGAAGGTGATGCACCTGTTCCCCATACTCTCCAAGCGCTCCAAGCAGATAGCCAACACCCTGAGCGGCGGCGAGCAGCGCATGCTGGCCATCGGGCGGGGGCTCATGTCCGATCCGGAGCTGCTGATGCTCGACGAGCCCTCCATCGGCCTGGCCCCCATCGTGGTGCAGGAGATATTCAAGGCCATCGCCCTGATCAACGAACTGGGCACCACCGTCTTGCTGGTGGAGCAGGACGTGAACGCTTCGCTGAAGATCTCCTCCTACGGGTATGTCCTGGAGAACGGCGAGATCACCCTGTCCGGCCCGGCCGACGATCTTTTGCATAGCGACAAGGTGCGCGAAGCCTATATGGGGCTTTAGCGGGCGCCGCAAAAAGGAGCGCAACATGGTCATAGATTTTCACCACCATTTGTTCAACCGGGACTGGCTGCCCGAAAAGTTCTGGAGCGATCTGGTGCAGCGCACGGTCAACGTGCGCCGGCTGAACGGCCAGGAGGCCGATCCCGAGGAGATCGCCCGCAACATGTTCGACCTGCTGACCGACCCGGACGGCGACCGGCTGGCCGCGGACATGGACGAAGCGGGCATCGCCTACAGCCTGGTCATGCCCCTGGACCTGGGCCTGGAGCTGGGCGAGTGTCCGGTGAGCATAGAAGAGAAGACCCGCCTTATCGTGGAGGTGACCCGCCGCCACCCCGGCAAGATCGGGTCTTTCTTCGGGGTGGACCCCCGGCGCGAGGGCGGGGTGGAGCTGTTCGACAAGGCGGTGCGCGAGTGGGGCATGCGAGGGCTCAAGCTGGACCCGGCGGCGGGCTTCTACCCCAACGAGCCCATGGTCTACCCCTACTATGAGAAGGCCTCCGAGCTGAGGGTGCCGGTGCTGCTGCACACCGGGGTGGCCATCCCGCCCTTCCGCAACAAGTACACCGACCCCATCTACCTGGACGACGTGACCCTGGACTTCCCGGAGCTGACCGTGGTGGCGGCCCACGCCGCCTTTGGCTGGTGGCAGCAGTTGGCCTTCTTGATCAGCAAGAAGACCAACCTGGTCACCGACATCTCCGGCTGGCAGCCCTTGGCCACCCGCGACTACGGCCTGTTCTGCCGCTATCTCAGGGACATGGTCTCCATCGCCGGCGCGCCCAACATACTCTTTGCCAGCGACGGCCCGGCCTTCAACCTCTACGGCATGCGCAACAAGTGGTGGGCCCAGTTGTTCCGGGACCTGCCGGAAAAGGCCCCCGCGGGCATCACCTTCACCCAGGATGAGGTGGACATGATCCTTTACAAGAACGCCCAGCGCATCCTGGGACCGGTGGGAAAAGACTAAACAACCGGCGCCCGGCCGGGCCGGGGCCGTTGACCACGAGTCAATCAGACAACCAAGGAATTTGACATGAGTAAAGTTGCCATCATCGGAGTGGGCCAGTCGTCGTTCGTGCGCGGCTATGCCGGCTCCATCCGCGAACTGGCCTTCGAGGCCTATGCCGAGGCCATGAGC
This sequence comes from Pseudomonadota bacterium, assembly GCA_018896025.1. Taxonomy (GTDB): domain Bacteria; phylum Desulfobacterota; class Desulfarculia; order Desulfarculales; family Desulfarculaceae; genus Desulfoferula. The sequence goes on along the minus strand of JAHIND010000002.1, from coordinate 180,773 downwards.
GACGCGGGCCTCACCAACGACCAGATCGGGGCCACCGTGGTCTGCTCGGCCCCGGAGTATGACAAGCAGCGCTCCCCGGCCGGGGTCATCGTGGAGCACCTGGGACTCAACCCACAGCCCACCTTTTACACCGAGTCGCTTTGCTGCTCCTCCACCACCGGCCTTAAGCTGGCCTACGCCCTGGTGCAGAGCGGTCTGCATGAGAGCGTGATGGTGCTGGGCTTCCAGAAGATGAGCGAGATCACCAGCGCCGAGAGCCAGGAGCGCATGGGCCGCGGCGCGGACATCCAGTGGGAGAGCCCCTTCGGCACCATGATGCCCGCCTACTACGCCATGTTCGCCCAGGGCTACCTGGACCAGTACGGAGCCAGCGAAGAAGACCTGGCTCTTATCCGGGTGAAAGCGGCCACCTACGGCCAGCTCAACGAGCGGGCGGTGTACCGCAAGCCGGTGGAACTGGCCCAGTGCCTGAGCGCCGACCCGGTGGCCTCGCCGCTAAAGGTCTTCGACTGCTGCGCCAACGCCGACGGCAGCTCCTGCATCATCGTGGCCAGCGAGGAAAAGGCCAAACAGTGGGGCGTGGCCCAGCCGGTGTGGATCCGGGGCCTGGGATCGGCCTCGGCCCCGGTGAACCTGGCCCTGCGCGAGAGCTTCAGCAGCTTCGCGGCGGCCACCGAGGCGGGCCGCCAGGCCTACGCCATGGCGGGCATCGGGCCCAAGGACATCGACGTGGCCGAGGTGCACGACTGCTTCACCATCGCCGAGATGCTGGCCTACGAGGACCTGGGCTTCGCGCCCAGGGGCGGCGGGCCGGAACTGATTAGGGCCAAGGAGACCTACAAGGAGGGCTCCATCCCGGTTAACGTGGACGGCGGTCTCTTGAGCAAGGGCCATCCCATCGGGGCCACCGGCGGCAGCCAGCTGCGCACCATCGTCTTGCAGCTCAGGGGCCAGGCCGGGGACATCCAGGTGAAGGCCCCGGAGTTCGGTCTGGTGCACAACATGGGCGGCGTGGGCATCTACGGCAACGTGGTCATCCTGGGGAGGTAGAGAATGTCAGCCAGCAAGAAACCCGAGGCGGACCGCCGCTTCGCCAAGTTCGGCACGGTGAGCTTCACCGCCACCACCAAGGTCAACGACTTCATCGGTTATCTGGAAGAGGGCCAGGTGTGCGGCACCAAATGCCTCACCTGCGGGACGGTGTTCTTCCCGCCCCGGGCCCAGTGCTACAAGTGCCGGGACAAGGCCCGGATCGAGTGGTTCCAGGTGCAGGGCAGCGGCAAGCTGGCCACCTACAGTGAGCTGAAATACGCTCCCACCGGCTTCGGCGAAGACCTGCCCTATGCCATCGCGGTGTTGAACATGGGCGGCTACAAGCTCTTCGGCCGCATAGGCGACGTGCCCCTGGACCAGGTGAGGGTGGGCATGGAGCTGACCCCTGTGGCCAACGAGCTGCCGGGCGGCCAGATCAATTACGTGTTCAACCGGTGCTAAAGGCTCTAAGGCCTACCGGGGAACAGCAGGTGAGAATATGAGCGCTCCCAAGCAAAAAAGCGTCAGACCCCTCAACTTCAACGGCACCGTGGCCGAGGCCCTGGCCAAGGGCCTGGTGCGCCACGGGGTGAACCTGGTGTTCGGCCAGAGCCTGCCCAGCGCCCTGCACCTGGCGGCCAAGAGCCACGGCATACGCCAGGCCTGGTATCGCACCGAAAACGCGGGCGGGGCCATGGCCGACGCCTTCGCCCGGCTCTCTCACCGGGTCGGGGTGGTCACCGCCCAGAACGGCCCGGCGGCGACTCTCTTGGTGCCGCCGTTGGCCGAGGCGCTCAAGGCCTCGGTGCCGGTGGTGGCCCTGGTGCAGGAGGTGGCCCTTACCCAGACCGACAAGAACGCCTTCCAGGAGTTCGACCACATGGCCCTGTTCGGGGCCTGCACCAAGTGGGTGCGCCGTTTGGACCAGGCCAGCCGGGCGGACGACTACCTGGACATGGCCTTTAGGGCGGCGGTGAGCGGCCGCCCCGGGCCGGTGGCCCTGCTGCTGCCCGCCGACCTTTTGCTGGCCCCCTACCAGCCGGGGGCCACCCCCCGCCACCAAAGCCTGGGGAGCTTTCCCCTGGAGCGCACCATGCCCGACCGCGCGCATTTGGATGAGGCGGCCGAACTGCTGGCCTCGGCCGAGCGGCCCCTGATTATCGCCGGGGGCGGGGTGCATCTGTCCGGAGCCAGCCAGGAACTGGCCACGCTCCAGGAGGCCGCCTCCCTGCCCGTGGCCACCACGGTGATGGGCAAGGGCTCGGTGGACGAAAATCACCCTCTGAGCCTGGGGGTGGTGGGCTACTTCATGGGCACCGGCGGCTCGGGCAAATTCCAGCGGAAGCTGGTGGAGCAGGCCGACCTGGTGCTCTTGGTGGGCAATCGCACCAACCAGAACGGCACCGACTCCTGGTCCCTGTATCCCTCCGGAGCCCGCTACATTCATATCGACGCGGACCCCATGGAGATAGGGCGCAACTACGAGGCCCTTCCCCTCTTGGGCGACGCCAAGCTGATCCTGAGCGAGCTGACGGCCCTCCTGAAAAGTCGCGACCTGGCGGGGCGCCGGGCGGCCCGCCCGGCCCTGGAAAAGAAGATCGCCCAGGGCAAGGCCCGCCACCAACAGGAGGCCAAGGGCCTGCTGCGCTCCAAGCGCAAGCCGGTGCGCCCCGAGCGGATCATGTACGAACTGAACCGCCGCCTCACCCCGGAGACGGTGGTGGTGGCCGACGCCAGCTACTCCTCCATCTGGGTGGCCAACTACCTGACCAGCCTGGCGCCGGGCATGCGCTTCATCACCCCACGCGGCCTGGCCGGACTGGGCTGGGGCCTGCCCATGGCCATGGGGGCTAAGCTGGCCCGGCCCCAGTCCCCGGTGGTCTGCCTGGCCGGGGACGGCGGCTTCGGGCACTCCTGGTCCGAGTTGGAAGCGGCGGCCCGCATGGGCCTGGACCTGACCATCATGGTGCTCAACAACCGGATTCTGGGTTACCAAAAGCACGCCGAAAATGTTAAGTTCGGCGATCACACCGATGCGGTGTACATGTCCGACGTGGACCACGCGGCGGTGGCCGAGGCCTGCGGATGCCGGGGCATCCGGGTGCGGGATCCGGAGAAGTTGCCCGAGGCCCTGGACCTGGCCATGAGCGAGCCGGGGCCGGTGCTGGTGGACATTCTCAGCGACCCCACGGCCTATCCGCCCATCACCAGTTTCGAGGGCAAGCTGGCCATGTGACCGAAGGGCGGGATCCCCCGGCTTCGGCGCGGGCGGCCGCCCAGACAGGAGCAGCAAGAGTATGAGTAAAGTGCATCTGACCGCCAAGATCGTGGCCAAAGAAGGCCAGGCCGACAACGTGGAAAAGGCGCTTCTGGCCGTGGTTCCCACGGTGCGCGCCGAAAACGGCTGCCTGCGCTACGACCTGCACCGGGATAGCCGGGGTGGCGAGGATTTCCTTTTTTACGAGATATGGGAAAGCCCGGAGGCCCTCAAGGCCCACGGCCAGTCCGCGCACATGAACGCCATGCGCGAACAAATCAAGGACCTGGTGGCAGGCCCCACCCAGATTAGCTTCTGGCGGGCCGTGGACCGGATGGACGGCTGATCGACATGGCCGGTTCCCGCGCCAGCCGGGCGCGGGGACCGGCCTCCCTCCCCGCGCCCGCCCACCGGGGGGCGCTTGTAGGTTCCTCTCCACCGGGGTAGCATTGCCCCATGCTGGCCCGGATATTTCACGAAGGCCGTGCGTCCGGCTGCGCCAGCCACAGGCATACTGTGTTGCTGGCCGCACTCGGGCCTCAACGCAACTTGAGTTGCGCCTGCGGCCCTCGCTCGCCAGACGCCTAGTCTGCCGGCGGCTGGCTGAGCCGGGCCAACGTACAAACGGATTCCGGATAAGACCGGCGCGTTTTTCATAAGGATCGCATTACCCTTAATTAGTTGATCGATGCCACTCGACCTACGTGAAAAATCCGGGCTAGAGGTGAAACTGCTCAAACTGGGCCTCACTCCCTACCCCGAGGGTTTGGAACTGATGCGCCGTCTGGCCGCCCTGAAGCAACAGCGGCCCGCCCCCCAGGTGCTCATGCTTCTGGAGCACGAACCGGTATTGACCATGGGCCGCCGGGCCACCGACAGCGACATCCTGGCTCCGCCCGAGCTGCTGGAGCGCGAGGGCATCGCGGTGCACCGGGTGGAGCGCGGCGGCCTGATCACCTACCACGGCCCCGGCCAACTGGTGGCCTACCCTCTGCTGGAGCTTCAGGTGCTGGGCCTGGGCATCGGCGACCTGGTGCGGGCCCTGGAGCGCACCCTCTTGGCCACCCTGGCCGACCTGGGGGTCCAGGGCAACCTGCATGAGGGCCATCCCGGCGCCTGGCACGGCGACCAGAAGCTGGCCTCCATCGGGATCGCGGTCAAGCGCGGGATCACCCTGCACGGCTTGGCCTTGAACTTGGACCCCGACTTGGAGCATTTTAAGCTTATCAACCCTTGCGGCCTCACCGGCTCGCCCATGACCTCGGTGCGCCGGTTGACCGGCCGCGAGGTGGACGCCCAAGGGGCCGGGGACAGCCTGGCCGGGCATTTGTGCCGGGAGCTGGGGCTCAGCCCCTCGCCCTGGAGCCTGGAGCAGGCCGAGGCCTGCCTGCGGGAGGGCCGCTTGGTGTAGCAGCCTCCCGCCGCCGGGCGAGGCCCGGCCAAGACAGGCGGCAACCTCGCCTTGAAGAGGAAAGACGTGGTGGAGCAAAAAATTCCCCGCGGCAAATTAAGCGAAGCCTGGCAACAGTTCGCCCACACCGGGCAGGTGGACCGCAGTTACGTGCGCTCGGACGTGGCCGACTCCTGGCAGCGCTGCTACCGCCGGGGCCTTCGGCCCAACGCCCCCAAGGGCTCGTTTAAGCTTTCCTCCGCCCAACTGGCCCGCATTCGTGCGGCCAACGCCGATTTCATCGAGGCGGCCCTGCCTTTCATGCGCTTCTTGCAGAGCGCGGTGCGCGGCACCGGCTTCATCCTGGTGCTCACCAACGCCGACGGGGTGCTTCTGGACGTGTTCGGCGACGAAGACATCCTGCGCATGGCTCGGGACAACAATTACGTGGCCGGCAGCAGCCGGGCCGAGGAAGAGGTGGGCACCAACTCCATCGGCCTGTGCCTGGTGGAGAAAAAGCCCATGCAGGTGACCGGGCCGGAGCACTACAACGAGCGCCACCACGACTGGACCTGCTCCTCGGCTCCGGTGTTTTCGCCCGAAGGCAGCCTGCTGGGGGCCATCACCCTGTCGGGCAAATCCTCCAGCGCCCACCTGCACACCCTGGGCATGGTCATCTCCGCCGCCGAGGCCATCGAAAACAAGCTCAAGCAGCGCAAGGCTGACAAGGAAAAGAGCAACTACGAGACCCTGTTGGAGTCGCTGTTGGGCTCCATCTCCGAGGCGGTGATCGCGGTGAACCACAAGGGGGTGGTCACCCACGCCAACCAGGCCGCCTGCCGCATGGCCGGTTTCTCTTCCTCAAAGGTGCTGGGCAAGAGCATAGACCTGGTGTTCCCCGGCCAGCCCCTGCTCATGGAGATGGCCCTCAACGGCAAGGATTACGGCAACGTGGAGGTGGGGGTGGACAGCTCCCAGGGGCGCAACTATTTAATTTTGCGGCCCTTCATGATCCGCGAGGATGAAAAGCACTACGGCTTCTTCCTGGTGATGAGCGAACGCAGCCGCTTTTTCAACGAGTTGCGCAAGGTCTCCGGGCACAACGCCCGCTTCACCTTCGAGGACATCAAGGGCGGCTCGCCGGAGTTTCTGCGCCAGATCAAGCTGGCCAAGATCGCGGCCGGGGCCGACAGCCGGGTGCTCATCATGGGCGAGACCGGCACCGGCAAGGAGCTTTTCGCCCAAGCCATCCACAACGCCTCCGAGCGCAGTCAGGGGCCCTTCGTGGCCATCAACTGCGCGGCCATCCCCAGGGAACTCATCGAGTCGGAGATCCTGGGCTACAAGGAGGGGGCCTTCACCGGGGCGCGTAAGGGCGGCCAGGTGGGCAAGCTGGAGCTGGCCGACGGGGGCACCATCTTTCTGGACGAGGTGGGCGAGATGCCCCTGGACGCCCAGACCAAGTTCCTGAGGGTGTTGCAGGACGGCATGATCACCCGCCTGGGTGACAACCGCCCCCTCAAGGTGGACGTGCGGGTCATCGCCGCCACCAACGAGGATTTGGTGGAGCGGGTGGCCAGCAAGGGCTTCCGCCAGGACCTCTACTTCCGCCTCAGCGTGGTGGAGTTGAACATCCCCCCCCTGCGGGGGCGCCTGGAAGATTTGCCCTTGTTGGTGGAGCATGTCCTGGGGCGGGTTTCCTACAAGCTGGGGGCCCGCCAACTGGGCATCTCGCCCGAGGCCCTGGAGGTGCTCAACCGCTACCAGTGGCCGGGCAACGTGCGCGAATTGGGCAACATCCTGGAGATGGCCGCCATCGTCTGCGACGACCGGGAAATTAAGGTGGAGCACCTGCCCCAGCGCATCTTCCGCCCCGGCCTGGCCGCCCGGGTGGCCGAGACGGTGCAGCCCATGAAGCAGATGGAGGCCGAGGTGCTCAAAAACGCCCTGGCCGAGTGCGACGGCAACGTGGCCAAGGTGGCCCGCAGTCTGGGGCTGTCGCGCAGCACCATCTACCGCCGCATGAAGGAGATGGGCATAGGCAAGTCGGTCAGCTTCGACTAGCCCCGGCTTCGCCAGACCCCACATGGCTGCGTTGTCGGCGTCGCTCGGTCCTCGGGGTAGGTCTACTACCCCTGCGTTCCTCGCTCGCCTGCCGCCTTGCCCTGCGGCGTCTGGCTGTGCCGGGTGGCTTCGCCAGGCGGGGCTAGGCTTCGTTGCGGGCTTCGCTCGCCTCCTCGGCGTATGTAAGAATACGCCTGCGGGTCTCACTTGCCCGACGCCTTGCCTAGCACCACCTGGCTGTGCCGGGTTTAGCCGCGCCAGGAAGCGCCATGCCGCGTTGTCGGCGTACTGCCGTGCGTCCCTCGTTCGCCCGAGGCCTTGCTCCGTAGCGGCTGGCTGTGCCGGGTGGGATTCAAACCGTGTCCCGACAAAGCCGATCATGTTTTCGTTAAAAGTGTGTCAACCTGAGACAGTCGCTTTTTAGTGCGACACATGTCGCACATTTTGACGCAACCCCTTTTGTGCAACCATCCACAAACTAATCGCGTTTCCAGCCGCTTAGCGGTCCGCCTCTTTGCCGGAAAAATGGCACGCCTCCTGCACGGTAAAAACCAGATAATCAATTTGCCACGTCTAGCCGCCTTCTGGAGGGTGTTATGGATATTCCCCCGAAAACTGTGCGCGAGTTGTACCGGACCATGGTGATCATCCGGGCCTTTGAAGAAAAAGTTCAAGATCTCTATGCCAGAGGGCACATACCCGGCCTGGCCCACCTTTATATCGGCGAGGAAGCCATCGCCGCCGGTGTGTGCGCCAATCTTGGTGACAAGGACTACATCACCAGCACCCACCGCGGCCACGGCCACGTGATCGCCAAGGGCGCTTTGCTCAAGCCCATGATGGCCGAGCTCTACGGCAAGGAGACCGGCTATTGCAAGGGCAAGGGCGGCTCCATGCACATCGCCGACGTGAACCTGGGCATCCTGGGAGCCAACGGCATCGCCGGCGGCGGCCTGCCCATCGCGGTGGGTGCCGGGCTTTCTTGCAAGATGAAACATCCCGGCCAGGTGGCGGTGTGCTTCTTCGGAGACGCTTCCTCCAACAACGGCACCTTCCACGAGTCGCTCAACTTCGCCGCCGTGCACAAGCTGCCGGTGGTTTTTGTTTGCGAGAACAACGGATTCGGCATCTCGGTATCCCAGGCGCAGCACCAGGCCATCATCGACATCTCCATCAGGGCCGCCGGTTACGGCATGCCCGGGGTGACGGTGGACGGCAACGACGTGCTCACGGTGTACCTGGCCGCGGGCGAGGCCATCGACCGGGCCCGCCGGGGCGAAGGCCCCACCCTGCTGGAGTGCAAGACCTACCGCTGGCGGGGCCACCACGAGGGCGACCCCAACCAGGGCGGCCGCTACCGCAGCAAGGAAGACATCCAGGCCTGGGTGGAGAATTGCCCCATCAAGCGCTTCGAGCAGTACCTGACCAAGAACAAGGTGATGACCAAGAAACAGATGCAGGCGGTTTGGGAAGAGGTGGAGTCGGAGATCAACGAGTCCATCGAGTTTGCGGAACAAAGCCCGTTCCCGCCCCTTTCGGAAATGTATCAGGACGTTTTGGCCTAGGGGAGGGTGAGAAAAATGAGTCGCATTATCACTTATGCTCAAGCGCTTAACGAGGCCCTGGCCTACTGCATGGATCAGGACGACAGCGTATTCATCATGGGCGAGGACGTGGGGCGCTACGGCGGCATCTTCCAGGTTACCGCCGGGCTCCAGGACCGCTTCGGCGTGGACCGGGTGATGGACACCCCCATCTCCGAGGCCGCCTTCGTGGGCGGCGCGGTGGGCGCGGCCATGACCGGCATGCGCCCGGTGGTGGAGATCATGTTCATCGACTTCATCACCGTGGCCATGGACATGGTGGTCAACCAGATGGCCAAGATGCACTTCATGTTCGGCGGCCGGGCCAAGGTGCCCATGGTGATCCGGGTGAACATCGGGGCTGGCCGCGGCACCGCCGCTCAGCACTCCCAGAGCTTCCATGCCATCTTCCAGCACATACCGGGCATCAAGATCGCCATGCCCTCCACCCCCCACGACGCCAAGGGCATGCTCATCGAGGCCATCCAGGACGACAACCCGGTCTTGTTCGTGGAACACAAGAAGATGTACATCGACAAGGGCGAGGTGCCCGAAGAGGCCTACACCGTGCCCATCGGCAAGGCCAAGGTGGTGCGTCCCGGCAAGGACATCACCGTGGTGGCCACCCTGAACATGGTGGCCAAGGCCCTCACCGTGGCCGAGGAAATGGCCGCCCAGGGTGTGGACATGGAGGTCATCGACCTGCGCTCCCTGTGCCCCCTGGACCGGGAAGCGGTGCTCGCCTCGGTGCGCAAGACCGGCACCCTGATCACCGCCGACGAGGGCTGCCACACCGGCAACATGGGCGCCGAACTGGCCGCCCTGGTGGCCGAGCAGGCCCTGGACTCCTTGCAGGCCCCCATCGTGCGGGTGGCCGGCCCGGACACCCCGGTGGCCTTCAGCCCTCCCCTGGAGCAGGCCTATATCCCCAGTGAGCAGGACATCAAGGACGCGGTCGCCCGAGTCCTGGAATACCTCTAGGGGGGAGGCCGCCATGCAAGTGAATACGAAGAGCCAAGTCAGGGCCATGCCCGCGGCGCGCTCCCTGGCGCGTGAAAAGGGCCTGGACCTGGCGGCCATAAGCGGAAGCGGCCCCGAGGGCTGCATCCTCAAGAAAGACGTGGAGGCCTACCGGGCCGCCCCGGCGGCCGCACCGGCCGCTTCCGGCCCGGCCAAGGTGACCAGCCTGGCCCGCAAGCTGGCCCAGCAAAAGGGCGTGGACCTAACCACGGTGCAGGGTAGCGGCCCTCGCGGCCGGGTCACCAAGGCCGACGTGCTGCGCGCCGCGGCCACTCCCGCCCCGGCGGGCGGGGCCCTGGCCGGTCAGAAGGTGGCTGCCACCTCCATGCGCAAGACCATCGCCCGCCGTCTGTCCGCCTCGGCCTTCACCGCGCCGCACATCTACTTCTTCAGCGACGTGAAGATGGACAGTCTGCTGGCCCTGTACCAGGACATCAAGCAGGAGATCCTGGAGCGTCACGGCATCAAGATCTCGGTCAACGACCTTCTGATCAAGGCCGTGGCCCTGACCCTGGAAGAGTTCCCCAACGTAAACGCCTCCTTTGACGGCGAGAACATCGAGGTGTGGGAGGACGTAAACGTTGGCCTGGCCGTGGCCCTGGACGAGGGGCTCATCGTGCCGGCCATCGCCTCGGCCAACATCGCCTCGTTGTGGGAGATCGCCTCCCAGCGGGCCGATCTGGTGGACCGGGCCCGGGACCGCAAGCTCTCGGCCGACGAGATCCAGCGGGGCACCTTCACCATCTCCAGCCTGGCCCAGTACGAGATCACCCACTTCACGGCGATCATCAATCCGCCCCAAAGCGCCATCCTCTCGGTGGGCAAGACCCTGGAGAAGGTGGTGGCCGAGAACGGCCAGGTGGTGGTGCGCCAGGTGGCCACCCTGGGCCTGTCGGTGGACCACCGGATCATCGACGGCGCGGTGGCCGCGCAATTTTTGACAAGCTTGAAGAAGAAACTGGAACGGCCGGCGCTCATGTTTATGGAGCTGGGTTGATAGCAGGGCAAGGAGGCACAAAGTGGCCGTTGAAATAGTTCTCCCCATGCTGGGGGTGACGGTTGAAAAAGGCACCATCATCGAGTGGTTCAAGACCGAGGGTGATGCGGTAAGCAAGGGCGAATCCCTCTACGTGGTGGAGGCCGACAAGGTGACCACCGAGGTGGAGTCGCCCAGCGACGGCATCCTGGGCCGCATCCTGGTCCCCGCCGGGGTGGAGGTCCCGGTGCTCACCGTGGTGGGGGTCATCGTGGCCAAGGGCGAGGCGGTGCCCGACAACTACCAGCCCATGGCGGCCGCCTCCCAGGCTCCCGCTCCGGCGGCCCCGGCTCCGGCCGCGCCGGCCGCGCCCGCTCCGGAGCCCCAGGCCGATGCCTACAGCGCGGCCACCGTGCAAGCCGAGGCCCAAAACTACGACTACGACCTGGCGGTGATCGGCGGCGGCCCCGGCGGCTACGTGGCCGCCATTCGCGCCGGTCAGATGGGGGCCAAGGTGCTCCTGGCCGAAAAGGACGCCCTGGGCGGCACCTGCCTGAACCGGGGCTGCATCCCCACCAAGTCCCTGTTATCGGACGTGCATCCCCTTCACCAGATCAAAAAGTTGGCGGTGTACACCGGCGCGGGCAAGCTGGCCGCCAACATGGCCAAGATGATGCAGCGCAAGGACGAGGTGGTCAGCCGCATGTCCGCCGGGGTGGAGGGCCTCTTGAAGGCCAACAAGGTCACCCTGGCCAAATCCGAGGCCAAGTTCGTGGACGCCCACACCCTGGAGCTGAGCGGCCCGGACGGCGCCAAGAAGGTCACCGCGTCCAAGGTGATCATCGCCACCGGCTCTCGCCCCTCCGAGGTGCCGCCCCTGCCGGTGGACGGCAATACGGTGATTAACAGCGACCACGCCCTTAGCCTGAAGCAGGCTCCCAAGTCCCTGGTGATCGTGGGCGGCGGGGTCATCGGCGTGGAGCTGGCCACCATCTTCAGCCTGCTGGGCTCCCAGGTGACCATCGTGGAGCTGCTGCCCAGCATCATCGCCGGGGAAGACCCCGAGGTGGTGGCCGCGCTCAAGAGCGCCCTGGAGGAGCTGGGCATCGAGATCATCACCGAGGCCAGGGCCCAGAAAGTCAAGAAGGGCAAAAACGGGCCTTCCCTGGTGATCAGCGACGCGGCGGGCAACGAGCGCTCCCTCAAGGCCTCGCTGGTGCTGGTGGCCGTGGGCCGCGCGCCCAACACCGAGGGCTGGGGCCGCGACGCCCTGGGCCTGGAGATGGAAGGCCCCTTCGTCAAGGTCAACCCCCGCATGGAGACCTCGGTGCCCGGGGTCTACGCCATCGGCGACGTGGTGGGCAAATCCATGCTGGCCCACACCGCCTCCGAAGAGGGCGTGGTTGCGGTGGAGAACCTTATGGGCTCCAGCCGCCAGATGGACTACGACCGCATCCCCAACTGCATCTATACCTTCCCCGAGGTGGCTTCGGTGGGCCTTAGCGAGGCCCAGGCGGCCAGCCGGGGGCTCAAGGTGAAGGTGGGCAAGTTCCCCTACCGCTTCAGCGGCAAGGCCGCGGCCATGGGCGAGGATCAGGGCCTGGTGAAGATCGTCAGCGATCCCGAGCTGGGCGAGATTCTGGGTGCCTGCATCGTGGGCCAGCACGCCACCGACCTTATCGGCGCGCTGATTCTGGCCATGGAGCTGGAGGCCACGGTGGACGACCTGGGCGAGGTGGTCATGGGCCATCCCACCCTGGCCGAGACGGTGAAAGAGGCGGCCCTGGATTGCCTGGGCCGGGCCATTCACAAGCCCTAAGTCCGAAATGAGGCCGAACGGCTGGGGGCGCGAACCCCGGCCGTTCGGGCCAAAAAAAATAGTGCGCTGCGAAATTGGCCTGCCCACAGCGGTTGTGACGGAGGGCCGCGTGGAGAGCCCCTTGATTAAAGCGGATTCCTAAGGAGACCCATGAATATCCTGGCCGAATTGCCCGTGCAGGCTCTGCATGGACTGGTATACGGGATGCTGCTGTTCTTGGTGGCCTCCGGTCTGACCTTGATCTTCGGCATGATGGGCGTACTGAACTTCGCCCACGGTGCCCTGTACATGCTGGGAGCCTATTTTTCCTACACCATCTTGCAACTCACCGGCCAGTTCTGGCTGTGTCTGTTGGTGGCCCCCCTGGTGGTGGCTCTGGCCGGGATATTGATCGAGCGCTTTTGCCTGCGCAAGGTCCACTCCTACGGCCATGCCCACGAACTCCTGCTCACCTTCGGCATGGCCTACATCATCGAAGAGCTGGTCAAGATCTTCTGGGGCAACGAGCCTCTCAGGGTGGTGCTGCCCTCCCTGCTGGCCGGGTCCATCCCCCTGCTGGGCATCGAATACCCGGTCTATCGCCTGTTCATCCTGGGCGTGTCCATCGTGGTGTTCATCATCATGTTCTTCGTCTTGTACAAGACCAGGGCGGGGATAATCGTGCGCGCCTCGGTGGCCAACAAACGCATGGTCGACGCCCTGGGCTTCAACGTGCCCCTGGTGTTCTTGGTGCTGTTCGGCATGGGGGCCTGGCTGGCGGGCCTGGCCGGGGTGATCGGCGGGCCCTACCTCATCACCAACCCGGCCATGGCCTCGACCATCATCATCGACCTGTTCGTGGTGGTGGTGGTGGGCGGCCTGGGCTCCATCCAGGGGGCGCTCATCGCCAGCCTGCTCATCGGCCAGTTGCAGTCCATCGGAATCCTCATCCTGCCTCAGTTCGCCATCTTCTTTGAGTTCCTGCTAATGGCGCTGGTGCTGATCTTCCGGCCCCACGGCCTGATGGGAGAAAGCAAATGACCTCTAGCGCATGGCTCAAGTGGTTGTTGCTGGCGGCCGGCCTGGCGGTGTTGGCGGCCATGCCCTGGCTGGTGGGCGAGTATCCGCTCAACCTAATCATCACCATGATCATCTACTCCCTGTTCGCCCTGAGCTACAACGTGCTCTTCGGGCAGGCCGGGCTGCTCTCCTTTGGCCACGCCGCCTACTTCGGGCTGGGGGCCTACACCTCGGTGCTGCTGTTCAAGGACCTGGGCTTCAGCCTGCTGCCCGGCATCCTGGGCGCGGGCCTGGCCGGGGGCCTTCTGGGGGTGCTCCTGGGCCTGTTCGTGGTGCGTCTGGGCGGCACCTACTTCGCGCTGTTGACCCTGGCCTTCAACGCCCTGATCTATGCCGGGGCCGAGAAGTGGCGGGGGCTCACCGGCGGCGAGGATGGGGTGGCGGCCATGCGCCCGGATCTGCACATCCCCTTCTATGGCGACGTGGGGATGTTCAGCACGGTGCACTGGTACTACTTCGTGCTCATCGTGGTGCTGCTGAGCACCTGGTTCTGCTGGCACTTCACCCGCACCCCCCTGGGGCGGCTGAACGAATGCCTTCGCGAGAACGAGGACCGGGCCCGGTTCATCGGCTACAACGTGTATATGTCCAAGGTGGCGGTCAACGTGATCAGCGCCTTTTTCGCGGGCCTGGCCGGCGGCATGGCCGGGGCCTTCCAAGAGTTCGTAACCGTCACCTTCATCAACCTGGACAAGGCCACCGACGTCTTGATCATGACCTTTGTGGGCGGCTCGGGAACCTTCTGGGGTCCCATCCTGGGCGCTTGCTTCCTCACCTACCTCAACCAAGTCCTCAGCGACCTGACCGAACACTGGACTCTGATCCAGGGGATCATTTTCGTGCTGCTGGTCATGTACGCGCCTCAGGGCCTCAGCGGGCTGTTGATTTCGTTGAAGGACCGCTTTTGGGGCGCTAGAGCCGGCAAGTTGAACCCGGCCGCCAAGGGGGAGGGTTAAGCCTGTGAACATGTTGGAGGTCAAGGGACTGTGTAAAAAGTTTGGTGATCTGGATATCATCTGCGGCATTGATTTGGCGGTGAAAAAAGGGCAGCGCCACGCCATTATCGGCCCCAACGGCGCGGGCAAGACCACCTTTTTCAACCTGCTCAGCGGCCACTACAAGCCCAGCGCGGGCGACATCTACTTCAAGGGCCAAAAGATCAGCGGCCTGCAACCCTACCGCATAAACCGCCTGGGCCTGGGGCGCTCCTTCCAGATAACCAACGTCTTCCCCGGTCTCACCGTTTTGGAGAACGTGCGCTCGGTGGTGCTCTCGCGCCACGGGGTGCGCTTCAACTTCTGGCGCACCGTGGCGGGCATGGAGGAGATCAACCGGGAGAGCATGGGCATCCTGGAGGAGATCGGCCTGGACGCCAAGGCCAGCCACCTGGCCGGAGAGATGGCCTACGGCGAGCAGCGGGCCCTGGAGATCGGCCTGGTGCTGGCTTCCCAGCCGGAGATGATCCTTCTGGACGAGCCTACCGCGGGCATGAGCATCGACGAGACCCGCGAGGCGGTGAAGCTGGTGGACCGGGTGACCGAGGGCAAGACCCTGATGATTATCGAACACGACATGGAGGTGGTGTTCTCCCTGGCCGACGTGATCACGGTGATCAGCTACGGCGAGGTGCTGGCCAGCGGCACCCCGGAGGAGATACGCAACCATCCCAAGGTGCAAGAGGCCTATCTGGGGACGGGAATCGCATGCTGAAACTGGACAAGGTCAATACCTATTACGGCGAGAGCCACGTGCTCTTCGACATCAGCCTGGAAGTGAACCAGGGCGAGATCGTGGCCCTGGTGGGGCGCAACGGGGTGGGCAAGACCACCACCATGATGACCATCATGGGCCTGGTGAAGCCCTCTTCCGGCTCCATAGCCTTCAAGGGCAAGGAAATAGCCGGCAAGACTCCCCACCAGATCGCCATGGCCGGGTTGGGGTTCGTGCCCGAGGAGCGCTGGATATTCCCCAACCTCACGGTGCACCAGAACCTCTTGATGGGCATAAAGCCCGGCCACATGAAAAAGGAGGTGGAGGACGGCTGGACCCTGGAGCGGGCCTATGACAACTTCCCGCGCCTGGCCGAGCGTCGCAACCAAAAGGGCGGGGTGCTCTCCGGCGGCGAGATGCAGATGCTCACCATCGTGCGCACCCTCATGGGCAACCCGGACCTGATCCTCATCGACGAGCCCACCGAGGGGCTGGCCCCCATCATCGTGGAGCGGGTCAACGAGGTGATCCACCAGATCAACAGCACCGGCACCACGGTTTTGTTGGTGGAACAGAAGCTCAACGTGTGCCTGGGCCTGGCTCAGCGCTTGTATGTGCTCAGCAAGGGCGACATCAAGTGGACCGGCACCCCGGCCGAACTGGAATCACGCCAGGATATCCGCAAGGAGTACCTGGAGGTTTGATGGAACAAGGGAATTTTTAGGCCGCTTCGGCGGCCGGCAACCTTACCAGGGAGAGAGGTAGGACTATGAGAAAAATAGGTTTGGTTCTGGCTATCGCCGCTGCTTTGGCCATGGTGGCCACCGCGGCCATGGCCGGGGGCGTTGTGAAATTCGGAGTTAACGAGATTCGCTCCGGCGCTTTCAAGTCCAACGGCGACCGCACCATCTGGGGTATTGAAGCGGCGGTCAAGGAAGCCAACGACGCCGGCGGCCTGTTGGGCAAGAAGATCGAGTTGGTGGTCCTGGACAACCAGATGAAGGGCGAAGTCGCGGTGCGCAACGTAAAGCGCATGGTGCTTCAGGACAAGTGCGAAGTCATCATCCAGGGCTCCTCCTCGGGGGTTGGCGGCGCCATCGCCCAGACCATGCCCCGCTACAAGAAGATCTACCTGGACACCAACGCCGAGGCCATGGGCATCACCGGCGAGAACTTCACCCCCTACACCTTCCGCACCTGCCTGAACGCGGGCATGCACGTGAAGGCTCTGGCCCACTACTTCGCCCAAAAGGGCTACAAGAAGGTCTTCTTGATCAACCAGGACTACTCCTGGGGTCATGACGTGGCCAAGTACTACAAGATGTTCATCGAGAAGCTGGCTCCCGGCACCAAGGTGGTGGGCAGCGAGTTCCACAAGGTGTTCAACAAGGACTTCGGCCCCTACATCAGCAAGATTCAGGCCTCTGGCGCCGACTACGTGATCAGCGGCAACTGGGGCACCGACCTGACCCAGCTTATCGTGCAGTCCCGCAGCCTGGGCATGAACCTGCCCATCGGCTGCACCTTCCTGGACGACGACGCGGTGGGCGCGGTGGCCGGCGATGCGACCATCGGCTGCGTGCAGGCCAACATGTACCTGCTGGGCGTGAACGATCCCCGGGCCAAGGAGTTCGAGGACACCTTCCATAAGACCAGCGGCGGCAAGTGGCCGAGCTTCGTGATCATGGAGGCCTACCTGGGCACCAAGATGTACATCGAGGCGGTGAAGAAGGCCGGCAGCTTCGACACCGACAAGATCATCAAGGCCTTCGAGGACCTGAGCTACACCGGCCCCGTGGGCAACATGACCATGCGTAAACAAGACCACCAGAACCAGAGCCCTGCGGTGGTCGGCGTGGTGAAGGGCAAGACCAAGTACTACCCCTTCGCCTATCCCACCCCGGTCATGGTGCTCCCGGCCAAGGACGTCAGCCTGACCTTGGAAGAAAGCGGCTGGAAGCCCTACAAGGCTAAGTAAAACCCCTCCAGCCGGGTGGGTCGCCCTGGTGCGGCCCGCCCGGCTTCTCCTAAATATTTTCTGCGAGGCGGTGACTATAATGCAGGCACAGTGGCATCATGTGGGCATCTCGGTGGCCGACCTGGACCGGGCGTTGCATTTTTACCGGGACTTGCTGGGTTTCGAAGTGGAGTGGGACCATCCCCAAAGAGGCGGGGTGGAGATGTCCAAGGTGGTGGGGCTTGAGGATGTCAAGGCCCACATGGTCATGCTCAAGGGCTATGGCTCCCATATAGAGCTTTTCGACTACAAGAGCCCCAAGGGCCGGGCGGTGGGCTCGGGCCGCCAGTGCGACTACGGGCTGATTCATTTCGCGCTGATCGTGACCGGCCTTCAGGAGCTTTACGACCGCTTGGTAAAGGAAGGGGTGGAGTTCAACTGCCCGCCCCAGGTGCTCAGGCACGGGGTTTTGGCCACCTACATGAAGGACCCCGAAGGGGTTACCATAGAATTGGTGGAATACAGCGAGGGGGCTTGATTGATGCGCTTAGCGGGCAAAAGGGCTTTGGTGACCGGCGGGGCCGCCGGGCTGGGCCTGGCCATCGCCACCGCCATGGTGGACGAGGGCGCCAAGGTGGCGATCTGGGACTGGCAGATAGAAGCGGCCGGCCTGCCGCCCGATAAGTTCCCCATCACCGCCAAGGTGGACGTGTCCTCCGGGGAGATGGTTTCCCAGGCGGCGGGCGACCTGCTGGCCCAGTGGGGCGGCCTGGACATCCTGGTGAACAACGCGGGCATCTGCATCCCCGGCACGGTGGAGGAACTCACCGAGAACGACTGGGACCGGGTGATGGACGTGAACCTCAAGGGCACCTTTCTGTGCTCCAAGGCCTTTGCTTCGGCCATGCAGGCCCAGGGCGCGGGCAAGATAATCAACCTGGGCTCCATCTCCGGCAAGATGGGGGGCATCGCCGCGGGCAGCGCCTACAGCGCCTCCAAGGCCGGTATCATGTGCTTCACCATGTCCCTGGCCCGGGAGCTGTCCCCCTTTGGCATCAACGTCAACGCCATGGCCCCCGGGGTGATCGCCACGGATATGAGCAAGGGCCTGTCCAAGGGCGACTACACCGCCTACAAGCAGACCATCCCCCTGGGCCGGGTGGGCGAGGCCAAGGAAGTGGCCGCCCTGGCCCTGTTCCTGGCCGGGCCGGACAGCGACTACCTCACCGGCGAGATCATCGACATCAACGGCGGCCAGTTCATGGACTAGGCCCGCGGGCCTGCCCTGGGAAGACGAGCAATGAAAGCGCTACGCAAGCTGGCGGACGGGGAAGGGCATGTGGAGCTGGTGGAGATTGCCATCCCCTCGCCCGGCCCCGGCCAGGTGCTGCTCAAGGTCAAGAGCGTGGGCATCTGCGGCACGGACCTGCACATCTGGGAGGGCCGCTTCGACAAGGTGCGCCCGCCGGTGACCCTGGGCCACGAATTCGCGGGCGAGGTGGCCGAGCTGGGCCCGGAAGTTCAGGGCTGGCAAAAGGGCCAGCGGGTGGTCAGCGAGAGCCAGGCCTCCTCCTGCGGCGAGTGCGTGTATTGCAAGCAGGGCCAGAGCAACCTTTGCCCCGAGCGCTTGGCCTACGGCTACGGGGTGGACGGGGGCATGGCCGAGTACGCCCTGGTGCGGGCCAGCGGCCTGCACACCCTGCCCGAGACGGTTAGCTTTCAGCAGGCGGCCATGGTGGAGCCCCTGGCCGTGGCCGTGCACGCGGTGCTGGAGCGGGGCGTGGCCTTCGACCAAGGCCCGGCCCTGGTCAGCGGGCCGGGGCCCATCGGCCTCTTGGTGCTTTTGGTGCTGGTGCAGGCCGGGGTGCCGGTGATGATCTGCGGCACCTCCAAGGACCAGGCCCGTTTGGAATTGGCCGCCCGTTTGGGGGCGGCGGCCACGGTCATGGTGGACCGCGAGGACCTGGGCCAGGCGGCCAGGGAGTTCACCAAGGGCGATGGCTTTGCCGCAGCCTGGGAGTGCTCCGGCGCGGGTCCGGCCCTCAGCGCGGCCCTGGCCAACGTGCGCCGCCAGGGCTCGGTGGTGCAGGTGGGCCTGGCCGGGGGACCGGCCAAGGTGGACCTGGACCAGCTCACCCTCAAGGAGGTCACTCTGCGGGGGGCCTTCGTGCACAACCGCCAAACCTGGGAGCGCTCCCTGGCCCTGTTGGGCGACGGCTCCCTGGACCTGACTCCCTTGATCAGCGCGGAGATGCCCCTCGGCGAATGGCGACGGGCCTTTGAGCTTTCACGGGACCAGGCCGGAATCAAGTATCTGCTGCGGCCCGGAGAATAGAGGAGCGTCATGCCCTCAGGAGGCACCCCCCACAACCGTCCCGCCTGGCTCATCCAAAAGGCTCCGGACCAGGAGAGCCTGCGCCGCATGCGCGCCCTCATGGAGGGCCAGGCGCTCAACACGGTGTGCGTGGAGGCCCAGTGCCCCAACCAGGGCGAGTGCTTCTCCTGCGGCACGGCCACCTTTCTCATCCTGGGCGACGTTTGCACCAGGGGATGCCGCTTCTGCGCGGTGAAGGCAGGCCGCCCCGCCCCGCCGGACCCAGAGGAGCCCGCCCGCCTGGCCCAAACCGCCGCCGACCTGGGGCTCAAGCATGTGGTCATCACCTCGGTGACCCGCGACGACCTGCCCGATCAGGGCGCGGGCCAGTTCGCCGAGGCGGTGCGCCAGGTGAAGAAACTTAGCCCCCAGACCAGCGTGGAGGTGCTCATTCCCGACTTCCAGGGCAGGGTGGAGCTGCTG
This sequence comes from Pseudomonadota bacterium, assembly GCA_018896025.1. Taxonomy (GTDB): domain Bacteria; phylum Desulfobacterota; class Desulfarculia; order Desulfarculales; family Desulfarculaceae; genus Desulfoferula. The sequence continues at coordinate 161,109 of JAHIND010000002.1, read as the reverse complement.
GAGACGGTGGCCCAGGCCGGGCCCGAGGTGATCGCCCACAACCTGGAGACCGTGCCTCGCTTTTACGGCCCGGTGCGCCGGGGGGCCATCTATGCGCGCTCCTTGGAAGTGGTGGCCTCGGTGAAACGGGTGTCCCCGGCCACGGCCAGCAAGTCGGGCATCATGCTGGGCCTGGGCGAGACCCGCGAAGAGGTGCTGGGGGTGCTCCGCGACCTGCGCGGCGCGGACTGCGACATCCTCACCCTGGGGCAGTACCTGGCCCCTTCCACGGAGCACGCCCCGGTGGAGCGCTTCGTTACGCCGGATGAGTTCGAGCAGTTCAAGCGGGAGGCCCTGGCTCTGGGCTTCAAGTACGTGGCTTCATCGCCCTATGTGCGCAGCTCCTACCGGGCCGACCAGGCCTGGAAAGCGGTGCGGGAGGCGGCGGGCTCCTAGGGCGCAGCCGCTGGGCAAAAAGACAGGGGCCCGGTGATGCACCGAGCCCCTGATTTGCGTTTGAAGGGTCGGTTAGGCCAACAGGGCCGCCTTGACCGCGTCGCCCATCTGGGCGGTGCTGGCCGTGCCGCCCATGTCCTTGGTGCGCACCGCGCCCGCTTCCAGCACCTTGATCTCCGCTTCCTGCACCGCCTGGGCCGCCTCGGCCTCGCCCAGGTGATCGAGCATCATGCGCACCGACTCGATGGTGGCGATGGGGTTGACCACGCCCTTGCCCGCGTACTTGGGGGCCGAGCCGTGGATGGGCTCGAACATGGAGGGGTAGTCCTTTTCCGGGTTGATGTTGCCGCCGGCGGCAAAGCCCATGCCGCCCTGAAGCATGGCCCCCAGGTCGGTGATGATGTCGCCGAAGAGGTTGCTGGCCACCACCACGTCGAAGTACTCGGGGTTTTTCACCATCCACATGGTCATGGCGTCCACTAGGGCCATGTCCTGCTTGATGTCCGGGTAGCCGGTGGCCACCTCGCGGTAGATCTTGTCCCAGTAGACCATGGAGTAGTTGAGCGCGTTGGACTTGGTGCAGTTGGTGAGCATGCCCACCTGGTCGCCCTCGATCCGGCCCTTGCGGCTGCGGGCCAGCTCAAAGGCGTAGCGGATCACCCGGTCGCAGCCCTTGCGGGAGAAGATGGCGGTCTGATAGGCGAAGCCCTCGGGCTGATCGGGCTTGAAGTAGCCGCCGGTGCCCGCGTACTCGCCCTCGGTGTTCTCGCGCACCACCATGAAGTCCACGCTCTCCGGGGTGGCGGTGCGGATGGGGCTATACACGCCGGGGTAGAGCTTGATGGGCCTAAGGTTCACGTACTGGTCAAAGCCCTTGCGGATATCCAGGAGGATGGTGAGCGACACGTGGTCCGGCACCTTGGCCGCATCGCCGATGCAGCCCAGGAAGATGGCGTCAAAGCCCTTGAGAGTGTCCAGCTTGTCCTTGGGGCCCATCTCGCCGTGCTTCAGATAGTAGTCGCAGCCCCAGTCATAGCTTTCCACCTTGCAGGCGAAGCCGAACTTGTCGCCCGCGGCGGCGAGAATTTTTACGGCCTCCAGGGCGATCTCCGCGCCCACGCCGTCTCCGGGGATGTTGGCAATGGAGTAGGTCTTCATGGTCGTGTCTCCTCCGGGCACCGCCGGGCGATGCGCTTGGTTCAAAAAGCTTCCGGTCCTCTGGCGGGCGATCACGGCGGTAATTCGCCTGGATAGCGCGAAGAGGTTTTGTCTGCTGGAGAGGGGCAGCCTCCCGGTCGAGGGGGGGAACGGTGCCTCGCCATGTTTCTTACAGAATGGCGGGCACGGTTGTCAATAAATTTAGCCGGTTAGGCCACATTGTGTCAGGCGGTGGCCTGTAAAACCGCTTTTGTTGTACATTGACCGGGGCCAACGCCGCGCTTCAATCAAAAAGTCCGGGAGGGTAGGGCATGCCGTCATTGTTTGAATCCACCAACCTGGCGGGCATGACCCTGCGCAACCGCCTGATGCGCTCGGCCACCTGGGAGCGCATGGCCGACGACCAGGGCCGCCTGACTCCCCGCCTGGAGCAGACCCTGCTACGCATCGCCGAGGGCGGCGCGGCCCTGATCTTTCCGGGCTACGCCTTTGTAACCGCCCAGGAACAGCCCAACCCCGGCATGCTTGGCATCCACGACGACGCCTGCGTGCCCGCCCTGAAGCGGCTCACCGAGAGGGTGCACCAGCGGGAAGCGGCCATCGGCCTGCAACTGGCATACGGCGGCTCCTTCACCAACTACCGGCCCGAGGGGCGACTGATCTGGGGGCCCTCGGCGGTGCCCCACCCGGCCACCGGGGTGGTGCCCCAGGCGATGAGCCTGAACGACATCCAGCGCCTGGTGGAAGCCTTCGCCCTGGCCGCCGGGCGGGCCCAGCGGGCGGGCTTTGACTGCGTGCAGATGCACAGCTCCCACGGCTATCTGCTCAGCCAGTTCCTGTCGCCATACTTCAACCGCCGCGACGACGCCTACGGCGGAACCCTGGAAAACCGCTGCCGCATCCACCGGGAGATTCTGGCGGCCATCCGCCGGGCGACCGGCGGCAGCTTTCCGGTGCTCATCAAGATAAACAGCGCCGACCACATGCCCGGCGGCCTAAGCGCGGAAGACAGCCTGGAGGCCTGCCGAATCCTGGACGGCCTGGGCATCAACGGCATTGAGATAAGCGGCGGGGTGCGCACCCAGGACCCGGACACCTACTTTGTGAAGCCGCACATCCTCAAGCCCGAGCGGCAGTCCTACTACCGCCCCTACGCCGCGGCGGTGGCCCAGGCGGTGAAGGCGCCGGTGATTTTGGTGGGGGGCAACCGCGACGCCGGGATGCTGCAGGAGATGCTGGACGCCACGGCCATCGCCTACTTCTCCCTGAGCCGCACCCTGATCAGCGAGCCGGACCTGGTGAACCGCTGGCAGGGCGATCCCGCGCACCAGCCCCGCTGCCGTGCCTGCAACCAGTGCTTCGACCCAGCCGGGCATATCTGCGTGCTGGACCGCGAGGCGGCCCCAAAGGAGTGAGTTCGCCGGGGCGCTTTATGATGGTGGGGAGTGGCGGCTAGGCCTCGTTTTTGCTGTAGATCTGCTTGAGCATGGCCAGGAGGTTGGTCTTGTCCTCCTCGGAGAGGTCGCCCACGAACTTGTCGATGTGCTTTTCTTTTTCCGGCTGAATGTTTTCCAGGGCCTTTTTGCCCTTGGGGGTGATCTCCAAGAGGGTGACCCGCTCGTCCTGGGTGTAGCGCTTGCGCAAAAGGAAGCCGTCGCGCTCCATGCGCTTGGCCACGCCGGTCATGTTGGCTCCGGTGACCAGCAGGATCTTGCTCACCTTGGTAATGGTGTTGGTGCCGTCATCCGAGGCGTTGAGCACCCGGAGCACGTTGTACTGGGTGAAGGTGAGGCCGTAGTTCTTGAATATTTCCGAGGCGGTTTTCTTGAACAGCTCCGAGACCCGGACCATGCTCATCAATACTTTTTCATCAACGCTCAGACTGCTTCGATACTTACTGCCACTCATGAGATCGATCCGGCTGGGGTTATAAGCTTAAGACATTAATTAAACATATATTTTATCAAAAATTCTGTCAATACGCAAAAGTTACCAATGGCAAATGGTAATTATTGCTTGATTGGCCTATGTCTCTATCCTGCTAATTTTTAATCATAATACCCTGGGAGCTCTAGGGATTCTCGCCAGTACATGCCTTGGCTCGGCATGATCCGGCCCGTGGGCCCATAGGCTCCCTGGGAGGAGGGTCCGCGCCGCCGCCTGAGAAGGTCCGCTCTCTCCGGTTCTCCACCCATTGTGCCTTCGCCTTAATTTCATAATAAAATAAATAGGTAAGTAGCTATAAGCCTCCCGCGATAAAAAGCCTTGACAGCTTCAAGCTAAACATTTAAATAAATAATACATTAACTATATGCCGAGCACTGCGAGGAGGGCCCGATGCAAATCAAGGCAAAGTTGGCGGAGATAGTGGGGAAGGAGTATGTGGACACCACCCGCAAAGCCCTGCTTCCCTATTCCAAGGACCATAGCCTGTTGGAGTGCAACGGCTTGGCCGACGTAGTGGTGTGGCCGGACAACGCCGATCAGGTGCACAAGATAGTCCAGCTGGCCAACGAGATAAAAATGCCGGTGATTCCGGTCAGCTCCGAGCAGCACTTCCATGGCAGCACCCTGCCCAAGATGGGTGGGATCATCATGGACCTTAAGCGCATGAACCGCATCCTGGACTACGACGTGCCCGACCGCCTGGTGCGCATCGAGCCGGGAGTGACCTGGGGCCAGCTCCAGCCCGAGCTGGTGAATATCGGCCACCGCGCCATCATGCCGCTGATGCCCCTGGCCTCCAGCTCGATAGTGGCCAGCCTCTTGGAGCGCGAGGTGCCCACCAACCCCCGCTACGAGTACGGCGAGCCCATGACCTCCAACGAGGTGATCTGGGGCTCGGGCATGCGCTTCCGCACCGGCTCGGCCAGCGTGCCGGGCTTCCCGGACAAGGCCGACTCCAAGGGCGGCAACCCCGAGGGGCCGGGCACCAACTGGTACCGCTTCTTCCAGGGCGCCGAGGGCACCATGGGGGTGGTCACCTGGTCCATCGTCAAGTTCGAGTATCTGCCCGAGATCGACAAGGCCTACTTCATCGCCTTTGACAAGATCGGCGACGCCATCGAGCCCCTGTACCAGATGCAGCGGCGCATGATCGGCAACGAGTGCCTGCTCATCAACAACCAGGTGGGGGCCCTGATCTTCGGCGACGGCAGCGACAAGACCTATCAGGCCCTCAAGCGCCAGCTTCCGCCCTGGTTCATCGTGCTGGTGCTCTCCGGGCCGCCGCGCTCCCCGGAGGCCAAGCTGGCCTACGAGAAAAAAGCCCTGGACGAGGTGTGCGCCAACCAGCCCACGGTGCTCAGGGTGGAGGAGTCCCTGCCCGGCGCGGTGGGCCTGGAGCGCAAGCTGCCGGGCATGCTGCGCACTCCCTGGCCCGCGGAGCGCACCTATTGGAAGCACCAGCTCAAGGGCGAGTGCGAGGACCTTCTGTTCATCGCCAAGATGGAGCAGGCGGCGGCCTTCACCGAGCTGGTCACCGAGACCGCCGGGGCCCACGGCTACGACGTGCGCCAGATGGGCGTGTATCTACAGCCCATCGAGCAGGGCAGGGCCTGCCACATGGAATACCAATTCTATTACGACCCGGAGGACGAGACGGACAAGGCCATGGTCAAGGCGCTCTACATGGACGCTGCGGCCAAGCTGTTCGAGCAGGGGGCTTTCTTCTCCCGGCCCTACAGCCTGCTTTCACCCATGGTGTTCGACAAGGCCCGCGGCTACACCAACACCATCACTAAGGTGAAGGAAGTGTTGGACCCCAACTACATCATGTGCCCCGGCAATGTCTGTTTCTAAAGGAGGCGGCCAAATGATCGTGGAAGGATCGTTGGAGCTTAAAGACTACATGTACGAGATGCGCCGGTGCATGCGCTGCGCCAGCTGCAAGTGGCTCGACCACATCTACATGCCTGACAATCGTTTCGTGTACCGCTGCCCCAGCTACGGCAAGTACTACTTCTCCAAGGTGGCCTACGGACGCCTCAAGCTGGGCCTGGCCCTAACCGAGGACCGCCTCAAGGACTCGCCGGGCATGAAGGACATGGTGTTCCAGTGCCTGATGTGCGGCTCCTGCGACAGCGGCTGCAAGCGCAACCTGGACCTGGAGATCAACTACTCCCTGGAGGCCCTGCGCGGCAACATGGTGGAGAGCGGCCGCTACCCCAAGCAGCACCAAAAGCTCATCGACAACGTGGTAAAGACCAAGAACCGCTACGGCCTCGCGGCCAAGGACCGCACCGCCTGGAAGCCGGCCAACGCCAAGAAGAAGGCCGATACGGTGTACTTCGTGGGCTGCGGCGCCTCCTACAAAGAGAACAAGGTGGCCCAGGCCACGGACAAGATTCTGGGCAAGCTGGGCGGCTACATGCTCATGCCCGGCGAGCAGTGCTGCGGGCATCCCCTTTTCGCCATGGGCCACTACGACGCCTTCCAGAAGCAGATGGAAATGAACCTCAAGGCTATGGCCAAGACCGGGGCCAAGCGCTTGGTTACCGCCTGCGCCGAGTGCTACAAGACCTGGAAGGTCGACTACCCCCGCCTGATGAAAAAGAGCACCTCCGATCTTCCCTTCGAGGTGGTGCACATCACCGAGCTGGTGGACGAGGCCCTGGGCAAGGGCGAGCTGGAGTTCAAGGGCAAGCTGGATATGAAGCTGGCCTGGCACGACCCCTGTAACCTGGGCCGCATGTCCGAGCCATACACCCACTGGGAAGGCGATCGGGGCAAGTGGGGCTGCCTGGAGCCCTCCGAGGGCTTCGAGGCCAAGCAGTTCAACCGGGGCACCGCCGGAACCTACGAGCCTCCCCGCAACATCCTGGCGGCCATGGAGGGAGTGGAGGTGCTGGAGTTCAAGCGGCACCACGAGTTCTCCTGGTGCTGCGGCGGTCACGGCGGAGTGCCCGAGGCCTACCCCGACCTGGCAGCCTACGCGGTGGACGAGAGGCTGGAGGAGGCCAAGGCCGTGGGAGCCGAGGCCGTGGTGAGCGCCTGCCCCTATTGCAAGCAGCAGTTCGAGGCCGGCCAGAAGAAGCGGGACCACCAGGTTCCGGTCTTCGACATCACCGAGCTGATCGCCCAGGCGCTTTAGAGAAAGGAAGAGGCCATGCCCAAAGTTACCGAAAAGGTATCCAAGGCGGCTTACAACGCCCTGCAAAACATAGTTGGACCCGAGTGGGTCACCGACGACGTGGCCATCACCGAGAGCTACGTCAAGGGCGGCGAGATCCACGACTGCATCTACCAGCGCGGTGTGCAGCCTCCCGGCGTGGTGGTCATGCCCAACAACACCGAGGAGGTGCAGAAGATCGTCAAGGTCTGCATGCGCTACCATCTGCCCTACACTCCCATCGGAGCCTTCTGGGGGGTGCACTGCGGCGGCAGAGTGCCCTTCCACGTGTCCATCGACCTGTCGCGTATGCGCTCGTTGGAGTGGGACGAAAAGCACATGGTGGCCATCGTGGGGCCGGGCCAGATTCACTCGCCGCTCCAGGCCGAGGCCCAGGAGCGGGGCATGTACACCATGACCCCCGGCGGCGGCTCCCAGGCGGCGGTGATCGGCAACATGCTCACCTGCAACTACTCGCCTTTGAACTACCGCCTGGGCCTGGCCACCCGGCGCATCCTGGGGGTGGAGTGGGTGCTGCCCAACGGCGAGCTGATCCGCCTGGGCTCCCTGGCCACCAGCGACGACCCCTACTGGGGCGAGGGCCCCGGCCCGGACCTGCGCGGCCTGCTGCGCGGCTATCTGGGTTGGTGGGGCAAGGTGGGCATCATCACCAAGATGGCCATCAAGATGCACCCCCTGTTCCTGCCCGAGCGCATGAAGCCGGTGGAGCGGGGCATGCTATCCACCCTGGAATTCCCGGACAACCGCATCAAGTGGTACAACTTCCGCATGCCCTCCGAGGACGCCATGCGAGACGCCATGCGCGAGATATCGCGCTGTGAGATCGGCGCGGCGGTGATGCGCGTGCCCACCATCTGGCGCTACCGGGGCAAGTCCCGCTCCCGCGAGGACTTCTGGAGCAAGTGGGGGCCCGACGAGAAAAAGATTCGCGATTCGCGGGCGACTTCCTCGGTCTGCCGGGTCTTGCTCATCGGCTACACCAGCGCCGAGCAGCTCCAGTACGAGGAGTCGGTGCTCATGGGCATCATGGACGAGGTGGGCGGCGAACTGGGCCGCACCAAGCAGTCCGACCAGTCCTGGATCAAGAACGCCGACTCGGCGGGCATGTGGTGGCCGGCGGGCGGCTACGTGTCGGTGGAGTTCGTGGTGGAGACCCTGGAGCATTCCTTTGCCCGAGGCAAGACCCTGCTCGCGGAGAAGGAGTCCAAGTTCACCCCGCCCTTGGTGGACGAGTACGGCGAGGAGGGCTGGATCCAGATGACCGACATGGGTCACACCAGCTACTTCGAGTTCCTCATCCAGTGGGACCCGGAGAATCCCCTGGGCAAGTACGAGTCCGGCGAGTACAAGGCCTGGGAGCACTGGGTGGCCAGCCAGCGCACGGCCATCGACCACGGCCAGTTCACCGCCAACATCGGCAGCCTGAGCGTCATGGGCCTCACCGGCCCGGCCTTCGGCCCCAACTACGGCGTGATCTACGACAAGGTGCGCCAGGCGGTGGACCCTCTGGACATCTCCAATCCGCCCTTGGACCTGCACGACCGGGTCATTGACGAGTTCGCGCCCAAGTGGAAGGAGGACTACGACTTCCAGACCTGGAGCGAGCTGATGCACGACGGCAAGGAGTGGTGGAAGGTGCTGACCAGCCGGGGCATCGAGTGGAAGGACTGCCTGCCGGAGTGGTACTGGGACCGCGACGACAAGGAAATAGGTTGACCCTTGGGGGGGCCGGAGCCAGAATTTAGGCTCCGGCCCATCCCCTCTTTTCCAAGGGAGTCAATCAGTGTCTAGACCACAAATGGCGGTTGTGGGCATCGGCGCCACCGGTGCGGTGCTGGCCGCGGCACTAATCAAAGAGCGCCCGGACACGGTGCTGGTGGCCTCGTCCGAGGTCAAGGCTGCGACCCTCAGAGATAACGGCCTCAGCGTAAGCGGGGCCCTGAGCTTTCAGACGCCGGTGGAGCGGGCGGTGGGCGGGGTGGCCGCCCTGGCCGACGCCCCGCCGGAGGTGGTCATCCTGGCCACCAAGACCTTTCATCTTCCCATGGTGCTGGACGAGCTTTCCGCCGTGTTTAGGCCGGGCATGAAGATCGTCAGCGCCCACAACGGCCTGGGCACCGAGGATCTCATTGCCCAGCGCTTCGGCCCCCAGGCGGCGCTGCGCATGTCGCTGAACTACGGGGTGGGCCTTGAGGCTCCCGGCCAGGTGCAGGTGGCTTTTTTCAACCGGCCCAATCACCTGGGCGTGGTGGACCCGGCCAGCGAGACGGTAGGCCGGGAGCTGGCCGAGGCCCTTACCCAGGGCGGCCTGGACACCGAGCTGGTGCCGGACATCAAGCTGTTCATCTGGAAAAAAATGGTCATGAAGTGCACCATGGCCAACATCTGCGCGGTGACCGACCGCACCATCCGGGCCTGCCTGGACGACCCGCCCACCCGGCGCATCGCCGACGCCTGCTTCCAGGAGATTCTGGGCGTGGCCAAGGCCAAGGGCTACGACCTGGGCGAAGGGTATCTGGAACAGGTGATGGGCTATCTGGACAAGGTGGGGGCGCACAAGGACTCCATGTGCGTGGACCTGGCCAACCACGCGCCCACGGAGATCGAGTTCCTGGGCGGCAAGGTGTGCCAATACGCCGGGGAGGCCGGGCTGGCCGTGCCCCACTACCAGGTGATGACCGACCTGGTGCGGGCCCTGGAGAACAATTACCTGAAGGGCTAAGGAAGGCTGGGCCTCGGGCCATGGCGGACGTACTGCTCATAGACACCAACACCACGCCCTTTAACGAGGCCTTCCCGGTCTACCCCATCGGTCTGGACTATCTGCAAGGTGCGTTGGCCGCCGAGGGCCTGGGGCCGGGGCACATCCTGGACCTGACCCGGGCGGGCGGGCCTCTGGCCTCCCGCGACCTGAGCGCGCGCGGGGCGCGTAGTCTGGCCTTGATTAAAAAGACCCTGGCTTCCCAGTCCTGGGACGTGGTGGGCCTGAGCCTGCGCAACATCGACTCCACCTATCCCACTCTGGAGGGCCAGGCCGAGTTGCACCACTACCTGCCCCAACTGGCCGCTTATCTGGATTGCGTGCAGGAAAACGCAGCGCCCCAGACTCACGTGGTGCTGGGGGGCACCGGCTTTTCCATGATGCCCGGGGCCTTCCTGCAGGGCCGCCCCGACACCTGGCACGGTCTTGTGGGTCCGGCGGAGAGCGCCTTTCCCCAGATGGTGCGGACCATCGTCGAGGAAGGCGAGGCCCCGCGCCTGTCCCGCCAAGAGGGAGGCGGCGGCCTGGGCCGCCTGCAAAACCGCGAGCTGCTGGCCCGCTACCTGGAGCTGCCCATAGGGGATGGCACCTTCGGCCTGCGCACCAAGGTGGGCTGCGGCCAGGCCTGCGGCTATTGCCCCTATCCCCTGATCAACGGACCGGGGCAGCGTTTCAAGGACCCGGCCGAGGTGGTGGAGGAGCTGAAGCTGCTGGCCTCGGTGCACGGGGAGCGGCCCACGCCCGCGCCCCTGCGCTTCATGTTCGCGGACGATATCTTCAACCGCCCCCTGGACCACGCCAAGGCGGTGGTGGCGGCTATGAAGAGCGAGGGGATCATCCCTTACTCCTGGCACGCCTACCTGGACCCGGCCCAGATCGACCGGGAGTTTCTGGAGCTGGTCAAGGACACCAACGGCTGGTGCCGCCACGAGCACCCCGACGGCAGCGGGGGCAGGGCCATGTTCTTTCCCTTTGATATGGAGAGCGGCAGCGACCGCATGTTGGCCCGCCTGGGCAAGCCCTACGACAGAGCAAAGTTGCTGGCCTCCCTGGAGGAGTTTCGCGGGGCCGCCGCGGACTGGCTGCGCGGGGGGGAGCTGGACCACGTGGCCTTCGGCTTCCACCTGCTGCTGGGCTATCCCGGCGAGGACGAGGCCAGCGTGGGCGAGACCTGCGATTTGATAAACCGCGCCCGGCCCCATCAGGTGGCGGTGCAGTTGGGAGTTAGGGTCTACCCGGATACCCCCCTGGCTCGGCGCACCAAGGGCGAGCTGTGGCGCGAAGAAAAAGACCTGTACCAGCCCACCTTTGTGCCCGTGGACGATAACGCGGTGCTGGGTTGGCTGCGCAAACACCTGGACGCTGATTACGACCGTCTGAGCCGCAAGGGGAACATGCTGCTCATCAGCCGGGAAGACTAAAGAGAACCGGGCCTCCCGCCCTAGCCAAAAGGGGACTTCTCATGAATTTTGATCTGAGCGAAGAGCATAAACTAATTCAAGAGACGGCGCGGCGTTTCGCCTTGCAGGAGATGGCCCCCCTGGCCAAGGAGTGCGACCGCCAGGAGAAATATCCCCGCGAACTGGTGCGCCGGGCGGCGGAGATCGGCCTGGTGGGCCCCACCATCCCCGAGGAGTACGGCGGCCCCGGCTTCGGCTTCCTGGAGCAGGCGCTCATCGTGGAGCAGATGGCCCGGGTGGACCTGGGCATCACCCAGGCCATCGAGTCCGCCGCCTTCGGCTCGCAGAACATCGCCTTTTTCGGCACCGAGGAGCAGAAGCAAAAATACCTGCCCCCCCTGGCCGCGGGCGAGGCCATCGCCGCTGGAGCCTACACCGAGCCCGACGCGGGCACGGATATCGCCGCCGCCCGCACCAAGGCGGTGGTGGACGGCGACGAATGGGTCATCACCGGCAACAAGATGTTCATCACCAACGGCACGGTGTGCGACTTCATGGCCGTGTTCTGCCTCACCGACCCGGAGGCCGCCTCGCCCCACCAGCGCCACAGCCTGATCATGGTGGAGTCCGACCGGCCCGGCGTGACCGCCACGCCCATCAAGGGCAAGATGGGCCTTCGCGCCTCGGACACCGCCGAAGTGGCCTTCGAGGAGGTGCGGGTGCCCCTGGGCAATCTGGTGGGCCAGCGGGGCAGGGGCTTCAAGCAGCTCATGCACTTTTTCGACGCCACCCGCACCACCGTGGCCGGCCAGGGAGTGGGCCTGGCCCAGGGCGCTTTGGAGTTGGCTGTGGCCTACGCCAAGGAGCGGGTCACCTTTGGGCGGCCGCTCATCAGCAACCAGGCCATCCAGTTCACCCTGGCCGAGATGGCCACCCGCATCGAGCTGGCCCGCCAGACCACCTACCGGGCCGCCTGGCTGGTGGACCAGGGCCGCCCGGACCCGGTGACCAACTCCATGGCCAAGTACTACGCCGGGGAGACGGCGGTGTGGGTGTGCAACCAGGCCTTGCAGATTCACGGCGGCTACGGCTACGTGGACGAGTACGACATCTCGCGCTTCTACCGCGACGCCAAGATCCTGGAGATATACGAGGGCACCAAGGAAGCGGAGAAGATGGTCATCGCCAGGAAGCTGTTCTTGTAGGGGGGCTGGTTCGACAATGGGCGCGCAACAGAGCGGAACCTCGGGGCAGGCGGAGCGGAAAGCGGCCCAGGGCATCAAGATGGAGCTTTACGGCGTGGAGATGCGCCAAAAGAGAGTGAGCCGCAGCAGCCGCAACCAGGGGCGCATATACCTGCCGCTGAGCTGGCTGGGCAAGCGGGTGAAGATAGTGCGGGTGGATTAGCGCCTTGGGGGCGCCGGGCGTTCTTTTCCCGTAAGGCACTTAATTTAAAGCGCAAACAGGTATCCATGGTATGCCCGGCGCCCCTAATTAACCAAGTGATTAATAATAAATCTATACAGTTGTTTCCTGTAACGAGACCGGCTGGATGTGCTTTAGGGTGTAAAATAATTGTAACACGTTGAAATTATAACAATATAAATCAAGCAGCCTGCCTCGGCCGCGCTAAGTGATTAATATGGGGCAAGATTTTGTCCCCGGCCCTATTTCGGCACCCAGCGGAGGGAGAGACTGCTCCCCCTCCCGGCACAGCCTTGTTTTTGGCGTTTATAGAAACAGTTATCCCTGAGGACAAAATATGGAACCTGTTGATTATAGAAAACTACTTGACAGCGGCAAAAAGATTAAACTATAAAATAATTAACTATAAATTAATGAGGCGTCGCATCTATGCCAGCTTCATGCCCGTGGCAAAATCACCGGCAGCATCAAGTTGATCATCACTGAGAAATGGGCGGAACAACACAACACTGATTCGAACAATCTGACCCCTGTCCCACCATGTTTGGGCCACCGGAGCTGAGACAACCTAAAGGCCTCTTCTTTCTGTTGTTTATTAGGGGCGGTCCGGCCGCACCCTTTAAAAACCGAAGCAAAGGAGGGTTCGGATGGTGGCTAATATTCTTGGGCCGTGGAGGGGACTGTTCCGGCTCTGTATCGCGGCTCTGCTGGCAGCGGCATTCATGCTGGCCCCCGCCGGGGCGGCGATGGCCAAGGACGTCTACACAATTAAGGCCATTTCGGCCTTCCCCAAAAACCACCCTCACAACTTGGGACTGCCCCTGTTCATCAAGTTGGTGGAGGAAAAATCCGGCGGCCGCCTGAAGATCAACTGGCTGGGCGGCCCCGAGGTGGTCAAGACCTTTGACCAGGCCGAAGCCCTGCGCCGGGGCTCGGTGGACATGCTGCTCTACAATCCCTTTTCCTTCTTCAAGCCCCTGGGGGCCATCTTCATGGCCCGCGGCCTGTCCCAGATTCCGGCCTGGGAGCAGCGCCAGACCGGGGCCTTCGACCTGTGGGTGAAGGTGTTCCGGGAGAAGGTCAACGCCGAGTACCTGGGCTCGCTCAACTCCCTGGTGCCCTTCAGGTTGTTCCTCAACAAGAAGATCACCGGCGTGGACGGGCTCAAGGGCCTCAAGATCAGGGTGGCCCCCCTGTACATGCCCTGGATGAAGGCCCTGGGGGCCAAGCCCATCACCATCCCGCCCATGGAGATTTACACCGCCATGCAGCGTGGCGTAGTGGACGGCTTCGTATGGCCCGCCTACGCCATTCCCGGCCTGGGCTGGCACGAGGTCACCAAGTACATGGTGCTCCCCGGCGCCTTCCAGATCGAGCCCGCCACCATCGTCAACCTGGACAAGTTTAATTCCTTGCCCAAGGACCTGCAGAAGGTGCTCAAGGACGTGACCGAGATCATGGAAGGCATCGACACCGCCCGTTCCCTGGTGCGCATGGAAACCGACTGGAAGATCATGAGCGCCGCGGGCATGCAGAAGCTGGTGCTGCCTCCGGCCGATGCCAAGAAGTTCGTGGACACGGCCAACGACGTCACCTGGGCGTACGTCATCGAGCAGGCCCCCAAGTACGGGCCTGAGATGCGCAAGCTGACCACCAAGAAGTAACCACCAGGCCCCGGCTCCCCACCCGGGGGCCGGGGCGCTCCATCGCGGCCCCCGCGGCGGCATTCTCCGGCGCGTAACGGCCCGTCAGGGAGGCATATGGCCAACAGGGCGGAGAAGGTGTTCGACGGCATGGTGACGGCGGGAGCCGCGGCCTCGGGCCTCATATTCCTTTTCATGATGGTGGCGGTGTGCGTGGACGTGATCATGCGCTACTGGTTCCAGAGCCCCATGGGCTGGGTGGTGGAGGTGTGCGAGTACCTGCTGCTCTACGTCACCTTCCTGGGGGCGGCTTGGCTGCTGCGCAAACACGGCCACGTGCGGGTGGACCTGGTCTACTTCTATTTGAGCGAGCGATCCATAGCCCGCCTGAAGTTCATAACCGCCATCGTGGGCACGGTGGCCTGCGCCATCCTGTTCATCATCGGCTGCCAGTCCACCATCGACGCCTTCATCCGGGGCAACCCCGAGATCAAGACCCTGAGCATCCCCAAGTGGACCCTGCTGTGGGTCATCCCCTATGGAAGCCTCATGCTGACCATTCAATTCACGCGGCAGGTTTTGGAACACAGGCAACAGTACCGAGAGCTCATCTCCGAACAAACTCCCAGCAAGGCGGCCTGAGGTAGATATGGACTGGTGGTGGACCCTGGCCCTGATTTTGGGCGGACTCTTGGCGATCCTGGCCACCGGCCTGCCGGTGGCGTTCAGCTTCCTGGTGATCAACCTGATCGGGGCCTACTGTCTGTGGGGCGGTCTGTCCGGGCTGGAGCAGCTGGTGGACAGCATCTACAGCTCGGTGACCATGTTCTCCCTGTTGCCCGTGGCCCTGTTCGTGCTCATGGGCGAACTGCTGCTGCACTCCAAGCTGGCGCTCAAGGCCATCGACATCGTGGACTCCTGGCTGGGGCGGCTGCCGGGCAGGCTCAGCCTGGTCACCCTGGGGGCGGGCACCATGTTCTCCTGCCTCAGCGGGTCGAGCATGGGCACCACCGCCATGCTGGGCTCCATCATGATCCCGGAGATGGAGCGCCGGGGCTACAAGCCGGCCATCAGCATAGGCTCGTGCATGAGCGGCGGGTTGGCCATGATCATCCCCCCCAGCGCTCTGGCGGTGATCCTGGCCTCCATCGCCCAGGTCTCGGTGGGCAAGGTCCTGGTGGGCGGGCTCTTGCCCGGCCTGCTGCTGGCCGCGCTCTACGTGCTCTATATCGTGGGACGTTGCTACTTCAACCCCGAGATAGCCCCCAGCTACCAGCCCGAGCCCATACCGCTCAGCAAAAAGCTGGCCGTGTCCTTCAAGTACCTGCTGCCCATGTCCGGGGTGGTGTTCGTGGTGGTGGGGCTCATCTTCCTGGGGGTGGCCACCCCCACCGAGTCGGCGGCCATGGGGGCCATGTCGGTGGTGATCCTCTGCGCCGTGTACCGCCGCCTGACCTACGAGGTCATCAAGAAGTCCCTGGTGGGCACCCTCAAGATCGCGGTGATGATGTTCACCATCCTCACCGGCTCGTTGGCCTTCAGCCAGCTATTGGCCTACACCGGGGCCACCTCGGGCCTGGTGGAGTTCGTATCCGGCCTGCCCCTGCATCCCATCTTCCTGATGATCGCCATGCAACTGGTGCTCCTGGTGCTGGGCACCTTCATGGAGCAGATTTCCATCATGATGATCACCCTGCCCATCTTCATGCCCCTGGTGAAGGCCCTGGGCATCAACGAGGTGTTGTTCGTGATCATCATGCTGGTCAACCTGGAGGTGGCCATGAAGACGCCGCCCTTCGGGTTCCTCCTTTTCGTCATGCGGGGGGTGGCCCCGGAAAAAATCTCCATGGGCGAGATTATCCGCTCCACCATCCCCTTCGTGGTCATCGACATGATCGCCATCGCCCTGATGATGGCCTTCCCGGTGATCGTCTTGCTGCTGCCGGAGCACATCATGCACTGACCCGGCCTGGATTAATCAACTCGCCTCAGTGGAGTAGAGCACATGAACATGGGAGACATGCTGCGCAGGACCGCAGGCCGGGTGCCGGACAAGCCCGCGCTGATAATGGGGGAGGCCTCCCTGACCTACGGCGAGCTGAACCGCCGGGTGAACCGGCTGGCCAACGCCCTCATGGGCCGGGGGCTGGTCAAGGGCGACCGGGTGGCGGTGCTCACCAACAACTGCATTGAGTTCTTCGAGATCTACCTGGCCCTATGCAAGTCCGGCGGGGTGCTGGTGCCCATCAACAACCTGCTGCGCCTGGGCGAGCTGAACCAGATCATGGCCTACATGAAGCCCCGCTTCATCGTCTACCACAAGGACTTCCAGGAGTTGGTCCTGGAGGTGATGGATCGCCATCCCTCCCCGGAGACCGCCGTGTGTCTGGGCGGGGAGCCCGCGCCGGGGCACCTGGAGTACGAGGCACTCATGGACGGGGGCAGCGAGGCCGAGCCCCAGGTGGAGGTGAGGGGCGACGACCTGATGAGTATCTTCCTAACCTCCGGCACCACCGGCAGGCCCAAGGGGGCGCTCAGGACCCACCACCACAACTGCCTCAACGCCATGAGCGCGGCCATCGAGGTGGGGGTGCGCCCGGACGACCGGGTGCTGATCTTGTTCCCCTTTTACCACGTCACCTTTGAGGACCGTTTCTGCCACCTGATGCTGGGCAACACCTTTGTGCTGCGCCGGGAGGGCAGCTTCGACCCGGCCCAGGTACTGGATTTGCTCTCCAAACACCGCATCACCATCTGCCAGTTCGTGCCTACCATGATCAGCAGCATGCTGGAGAACAAGGACATCGAGACCTACGACCTCAGCGCCCTGCGCCTTATCCTCTACGCCGCCGCGCCCATGCCGGTGGAGCTGCTCAAAAAGGCCATGGGCCGCTTCAAGTGCGGTTTTATGCAGTTCTACGGCCAGACCGAGACCGGCCCCATGACCACCATCCTCCGGCCCGAGGACCATGTGCTGGAGGGCGCGCCCCATGAGGTGGAGCGCCTGGCCTCCTGCGGGCGGCCGGTGCTCATCTTCGATGCCATGGTGGTGGACGAGACCGGCAAGGAAGTGGCCCCCGGCCAGGTGGGGGAGCTGGTGGTGCGCAGCGAGACCACGGTGGGCGGCTATTGGGAGCTGCCCGAAGAGAGCGCGGCCACCATGAAGGGTGGCTGGCTGCACACCGGCGACTTCGCCCGCCGCGACGAGGAGGGCTTCATCTTCATCGTGGACCGCAAGGGCGACATGATCATCAGCGGCGGCAAGAACATCTACCCACGGGAGATCGAGGAGGTGCTCTACCAGCATCCCCAGGTGCGCGAAGCCATGGTCATCGGGGTGCCTGATCCCCATTGGGGTGAATCGGTCAAGGCCATCGTGGTGCTCAAGAACGGGGTCAAGGTGGAGGCTCAGGAGATCATCGATTTCTGCAAACAAAACCTGGCCTCTTACAAGAAGCCCAAGACCGTGGAATTTTGGGACTCGCTTCCCAAAAGCCCCACCGGTAAGCTCTTAAAAAGAGTGGTGCGCGACAAATTCCTCCAGTCCAACTAGGCCGACCGCTTCGGCCGGGGGGCCGGAGGCAGCCGGGGAGTGGATGAATGTTGGTGAACAGTGTGGAGCGCAAAATCATGTGGGGGGACCTGGACTCCCTGGGCATCGTGTTCTACCCCCGCTTCTACGAGTGGATCGACGCCTCGGGCCACTTGTTCTTCGAGGCCCTGGGCTTCAACCTGGGCCGCCTGTGGCAGGAGCGGAGCATCTGCTTCGGCCTGGTGGGCACCTCCTCGGAGTACCTCTCCTCCGGCCGCTACCACCAACGCATACGCATCGACACCAGCGTGTCCGATCTGGCCGCCAAGACGGTGACCCTGGACAACCTGATCATCGACGTCGCCTCGGGCGAGGTTATGGTCAAGGGCCAAGAAAAGCGCATCTGCCTGGACGTGAGCGACCCGGAGCGCTTCCACGCCCGCGACATCCCGGCCGATGTGTACCAGGCCCTGGAACAAAGCGCCCGCTGACTCTGCGCGGGCATGCGGCCCCGGCTTTCCCCAAGCATATGACCATGGTTTTGCGGCTGATTTATCGGCCCCGGCGGGATATTCCCTGGCCGTGGCGGACCGGTTTTGGGTTATGATTAGGCCCGCAGCCCAAGGCCGGGCCCCTGGTTCGGCCGCACTTTAATTTCACGCAAAGGAGAGCCGTCGATGTTGAAGCCAGCCAAGGACAGCCTTGATTTGGGAGTGGTGGTCAGCGACATAGAAGCCAGCCTGGCCTTTTACCGCGACACCCTGGGCCTAACCTACGTGGGCAGCAATGCCGTGGGCTTTGGGACCCTGCACCGGCTCCGCTACGGCACCAGCGATTTCAAGCTGATCGACCCGGCCGACCCGGTTTCCGCCGGTCCCAAGGGCCTCACCGCCAGCCTGGGGTTGCGCTACGTCACTTTCGTCATCACCAACCTGGACGAGGTCTGCGAAAAGCTGGCCGCCCTGGGCGTCACCTTTGAGATCAAGCCCGTGGAGATTCGCCCAGGGGTGCGCATCGCCATGGTCCACGACCCGGACGGCAACGTGGTGGAGTTCGTCCAACTGGTCTGATACCGGCCTTCCCAGGCATAAGACGCCTCTTGGCCCGGCTCGCCCGGACTGGGGTACATGTCTGCTCCTGCTCCGGCGCGGGCTGCGCGAGTGGCCCGGTGATTGTACCTTTGTCCGCCCAATGGAGCGCTCCAGGCGACCACCAATTTTGTCGATATACAAGGAGGTTTCAGGTCATGACTCTCCTGCCCGTACCAGCAAGCCTGACCAATGCCGCCGCCACTTACGGCTGTGGGGCATCGAAATTCCCCTTCATTGACTAAATCCTTCAGTCATGGAAAAATCCGGCTGTACTGGCAAGGCGTCAATAAGATGCCGTTGCCTGCTTTCTTCCTCATTGCGCCTTGTTCGTCCTTTTGATGTGCAACCATTTTAAAAGCGATGTGAAATGACTCTGATAGACCATATGATCCTGGGGGCCAGCCTGCTGGCCGTGCTGGTGGTGGGCCTGTGGGCCGGCCGCGGCGTGACCAAATTGGAGCATTTTTCCGTGGCCGGGCGGCAGTTCGGCTCTTGGGTCATCTTCGCCACCCTGTCGGCCTCGTTCATCGGCGGCGGCTTCACCATGGGCAACGCCGAAAAGGTGTTCCTGGTGGGGGTGGTGAACATCTTCGCCCTGTGGGGCTTCAGCCTCAAGGAACTCCTGGTGGCCACGGTCATCGCGCCGCGCATGAAAAGGTTCCCCGAGGCCATCAGCGTGGGTGGCATCATGGGCCACGCCTACGGCAAGCCGGGCCAAATGGTCACCGGCGTGTTCGGGGTGATGCTCTGCGCCGGGATCATGGGGGCCCAGGTGGGAGCCATGGGCTACGTGTTCAACCTGTTCCTGGGGGTGGACTACCTGGTGGGCATCCTCATCGGTTGCAGCATCGCCATCGCCTACTCCACGGTGGGCGGCATGCGCGCGGTGGTGTTCACCGACATCCTGCAGTTCATCGTGCTGGGGATAGGTATCCCCCTGACCCTGATCCTGGGCCTGGACATGGCCGGGGGTTGGCGGGCCGTGGCCGACGCGGTCCCGGCGGACCACCTGACCCTGCTGGGCACCATGGGCCCCTGGGCCTTCATATCCCTGTTCCTCACTTTTTTGCTGGGCGAAACCCTGGTGCCGCCCTATGTGCAACGCCTGATGATCGGCCGCACTGCCGGTCACACTGTCCGTGGCACCCTGTGGAGCGGCTTGTTCTCCATTCCCTTTTTCGCCATTTCCGGCGGCATCGGCTTGGTGGCGCTTAGCCTGGCCCCCAACCTGGACCCCAACCTGGCCATGCCCTACCTGGTGCAGCAGGCCTTGCCCATAGGCCTGCGGGGCCTGGTGGTGGCTGGAATCATCGCGGTGGTGATGTCCTCGGCCGACTCTTTCTTGAACGGCGCGGCGGTGTGCCTGACCAGCGACGTGGTGCTCCCGGCCATGCGCAAACCCATGAGCGAGCGTGGGCAGTTGCTGCTGGCCAAGGGGGCCAACCTGATAACCGGCATCCTGGCCATTATCTTCGCCATAAGCATCAAGAGCGTGTTGGGCATCCTGCTCTACGCCTACAACTTCTGGGCCCCGGTGATTCTGCCGCCCCTGGTGGCCGCCTTCTTCGGGACCAGGGCCAGCGGCGGCGTGTTCCTGGCCGCCGCCGTGGCGGGCCTGGGGGGCACGGTGTTTTGGAACGTGGGTCTGGGCGCGCCGGCCGGAGTGGACGGCCTGATCGTGGGGGTGGGCTGCAACGCCCTGGTGTTCTTGCTGGGAGTGAGCTTCTCCCGCGCCAAGTAGGGGGCCGCGTCCCGGCTCAGGGCAGGGCGGCCATTTGGCGGTCGTGCAGGCGCGACAAGAAGGCCAGGGCCAGCAGGGAGCCCAGCAGGCAAAGGGCCATGTCGCTTTGGGTGTCCCACACGTAGCCCTGGGTGCCCAGGAAATCCTCGGCCGCGGCCCCGGTGAGCGCCGCAGTCCACCATTCTATGAGTTCGTAAAAGGCGCTGACCGCCAGGCACACGCACACCACCAGAAAAGCCAGCCAGCCCCGCCGGGTCACCACCCGGTTTCGCAACAGCACCTCCCTGGTCACCATGGCCGGGATGAAGCCCTGGGCCAGGTGCCCCAGCTTGTCATAGTTGTTGCGCCCCAGGTCAAGGGCCTGGCTCAGCCAGTCGAACAGGGGCACGCGAGCGTAGGTGTAGTGCCCGCCGACCAGCAGGACGATGGCGTGGAGCCAGATGAGCAGATAAACCAGGCGGGTGAGGCGGAAGCGGCCGTAGGTGAGGGCCAGGGCGGCCAGGCCCATGAGCGCCGGGAGCACCTCCAAAAACCAGGTGAAGCGGTCGTAGGGCTTGATCCCCGACCACAGCAGCAGGGCCAGGAAACTGAGCAGATAAAACAGGTTCAGCTTGTCGGTCTTGTCCATCACCCCTCGCTAGTTCGGCACCCGGTTTGACGCAGGCCCCATGATGCCAAAAAGGCCGGCCCAGGGGAAGGGCGGAGGGGAGCGGGACGGCGGCTTGAGCTAAGCGAGGGTCAGGGCAGGGACAGCATCTCCTGCTGGCGTATGCGCAGGGAGCCCAGGATGCGCTCCCGGCCCTGGGCGATGTGCAGCTTGGTGATGGCGGTGGCAGCCACGGTGTCCCGGCGGGCCAGGGATTGCAGCAGGCTGCGGTGCTCGGAGGCGATCTCCTTGAGCCGAGCGGTGTCCATGTATTGCGGCGGGTATTTCAAGTAGAGCTTTTCGAATATTTCCTTGAGCATCCGGTGCAGGATGTCGTTGCCCGAAATTTTCACCAGCTGTAGGTGGAAGCGGGCGTCGGCCAGGAACAGGTCGCGGTCCGCGGGCACCTGGCCCAGGTGGCGGTATTTTTTGGAGGCTTTCTTGATCTGGTCCAGGTGGACTTGCGCGATGTTCTCGATCACCTTGGGCAGGGCGTGCAACTCCAGGGCTTCGCGCACCTCGTAGAGCTGGGAAGCCTCCTCCACGGTGATCTCGTTTAAAAAGTAGCCCTTGTTGGGGACGTAGCTGACGAAGTCCGAGGCCTCCAGCCGGTTCAAGGCGTGGATCAGGGGGGTCACGCTCATTTTGAGCTTCTTGGCAAGTTCGGTGTAAATGATCTTTTGACCAGGGGCCAACTGGTTGGAATAGATCATTTCCTTGATCTTGTTGTAGGCCTCTTCTATGACCACGCCGCGCTTGAATGGCATCTTGCTTGGTTATCCTCGGCAAACGATGGCCGCCCCTGGGCTCGGGCGGGCTTTCATGCTTTGCTCATCTCTCGGGGCGGCCGCGCAAGGGTGAAATCAGTCTTGCGAGAGCGCCTCCTAAAATATGATTATATTTATATGGAAAAACGGCGTTAATCAAGCGAAAAAACCAGTTATCCATAGTATTCGCGTCATTAAGTGCTTGATCCAGCGGCCGCGCAGGGATGAGCGCTCAGCCATTGCCATGTGGACCCTCTCACGGTTGACATATTTTAACGTATTGAAATTAAAATTAAATAAAATTTAGTTGCGTCTTGTTTCCTGAAAGAGGCCTTCACAATAAACTCAAAAAATGGATATATTTTGGCTTGACACGCCGGATAGTATGATTTTAAATTAAATTAATTTTATGTCATAAGTTTCCCTCTCGGCACACCCACTGATAATACAACACCTGCGAAGTTGACCCGGGAGCGGCGTCAGGGGTGGAGGTTTTTGTCGTTTCCGATGGAAGGGCCAAAAAACGACGGCTCGTTTTTACTGTTTGTAAGGCTTGATTTGTCAATCCTAAGGGAGGAGGGAGACATGACCAGATGGGGTAAGGTCATCTGCTTGCTGGCCGTGGCAATGGCTTTTGCCGTGGCCGCCACGCCCGGGTTTGCCGCAGCCAAAAAATACACCTTGCGCATCCAGTGCATCTACCCGGAGACCAGCTACGTCCCGCAGATGATAAAGCAGTTCGTGGCCAAGGCCGAGGAGTACACCAAGGGCCAAGTGGAGATTAAGCTCTTTTGGCCGGGGCAGCTCGTCTCCGCCAAAAAGGGTTTCGACTCCGTGAGCAAGGGCACGGTGGAGGGACTGGTCTCCGCCCTGATCTATTACGGCGGCACCTTGAAGGAGGGCAAGGTGGAGTGGCTGCCCTTCACCTGGCGCGACCCCAAGGAGGCCTACGACCTCTACGTGAACGGTGGCTTCCTGGACCTGATGCGCAAGGCCACCCAGAAGCAAAACGTGCAGTACCTGTTCCCGGTCATGGCCGGCACCATGGGCTGCATGACCAACTTCCCGGTCAACAACCTGGACGACTTCAAGGGCAAGAAGATGCGGGCCCCGGGACTGGACGGCCCCATCGTAAAGCTGCTGGGCGCGTCCCCGGTTTCCCTGAGCGCCAAGGAAATCTACATGTCCCTGCAACGGGGCACCGTGGACGGCGTGGTCTACCCCTACTACACCCTGAGCACCTACAAACTCTACGAGGTGATCAAGTACGCCATCCTGCCCGGCTTCCACACCCCGGCTATTACCGGCCTGTACCTCAACCTGGACTTCTGGAAGTCCCTGACGCCTGAGCTGCAGGCGGCGCTGAACAAGGCGGGCATCGAGACCTTCTACGCTTCCTCCCTCAAGAGCCCCGAATGGGACCAGAGCGCCCTGAAGGCGTCCGAGGGCAAGGGCGTCAAAGTCATGGAGCTTTCCCAGGCCGACGTGGCCAAGGTGCGCAAGATGTGCATGCCCCTTTGGGACAAGGTTGGCGGGGCCACTCCCCTGAGCAAGGAATTGGTGGACTTGCTGAAGTCCTATCTGCAGAAAAAAGGCGCTTTGTAAAAAATACCCAAGCGGGGCGGCCCACGGCGGCCGTCCCGCGCTTGAGCGGGGACCATGAGCGAATCAGTACAACAGCGTCCTGCCGCCCGGTTCATCAAAAGCATCAACGCCCTGACCTTGTGGGTGGAGAAGATCTTTTCCCTCACCGTGGTGGTGATGGCCATCAGCATTTGCTGGGAGGTCTTTTGCCGCTACCTGCTTAACTCCCCCACCGACTGGGTCAACGAGACCAACCAGTACCTGCTGTGCCTGATGAGCATGCTGGGCGGCAGCTACTGCCTCTTGCTGGACCAGCACGTGCGGGTGGACTTCCTCTTCCGCTTGCGCAGCGAAAAGCAAAAGGCGGCGATGGAGCTGGCCACCTGGTGGCTGGCCGCCCTGTTTTGTCTGGTGGTCATCTGGTGGGGCGGCGAGATGGCTATAGAGGCCCTGGTCAAGAACAAGCTCTCCGACACCATCCTGGAGATGCCCCTATGGCCTTCGCTGTTCATGGTGCCCCTGGGGGCGCTGCTGCTGCTGTTGCAGATAGTCGCGCGCAGCCTGAAGAACCTGCTCATCCTCAATCACCCAACCGACGACTTGCCCGGACTCCTGGACGAGCTGCGGTTGGGCAAATCCTTTTTCGAATAGCGTAATCCATGGACACCGCGCTTTTTACCGTCATTATCACCGGCCTGCTGCTGCTGTTTTTGGTCCTGGGCCTGCCCGTGGCCTTTTCCCTGGGCGGCATCGCGGTGTTGGGGGTGGTCTACATCTGGGGCGCCAAGGGCATGTACATGGTGGCCCAGACCGCCTATTCCGAAGGCACCAACTCCATCCTCACCGCCGTGCCCCTGTTCATATTGATGGCCAACGTTTTGCGAACCTCGAACCTGGCCGACGAGCTGTACCACATGATCCACGTGTGGATGGGGCGCCTGCCCGGAGGCCTGGCCGCCGGGACCGTGGTCATCTGCGCCATCTTCGCGGCCATGGCGGGCATCAGCTCGGTGGCCACGGTGAGCATGGGGCTCATCGCCCTGCCGGCCATGCTCAAGCGGGGCTATGACAAGCACATAGCCACCGGCTGCATCTCCGCGGGCGGGGCTTTGGGCATTCTCATCCCGCCCAGCATCATCATGATCATCTACGGGACCATGGCCGAGGTGTCGGTGGGCAAGCTGTTCATGGGCGGCCTGGTGCCGGGCATCCTGCTGGCCCTGATCTTTTGCGTGTACATCCTGATTCGTAGCGCCCTCAAGCCCAGCCTGGGGCCGCCGGTGGACGAGGTGTTCTCCCTAAGGCAAAAGATTTTAGCCCTCAAGGGCATCGTCTTGCCCGCCGCCCTGATCATCGTGGTGCTGGGGGTCATCTACACCGGGGCGGCCACCCCCACCGAGGCCGCGGGCATCGGGGCCATCGGCTCCCTGCTCTGCGCGGCGATCCAGCGCAGATTGAGCTGGGCCAGCCTCAAGGACGCCCTGTCCTCCACCTTCAGCCTCACCGCCATGGTGCTGTGGATCGTGATCGGGGCGGTGGCCTTCACCCACGTCCTGGCCTACGCCGGGGTGTCGGATCTGATCAAGGACACCATCCTGGGGATGCAGCTTTCCAAGTGGTGGGTCTTCATCGGCATCCAACTCTGCTTTTTCGTGTTGGGCATGTTCCTGGACCCGGCGGGCATCATCATGCTCACCACCCCCATATTCGTGCCCCTGATCACCGAGCTGGGCTTCGACCCGATCTGGTTCGGGGTCATTTTCACCATCAATATGGAGATGGCCTACATCACCCCGCCCTTTGGCTTCAACCTGTTCATCATGAAGGCGGTGGTGCCCAAGGACGTGACCCTAAACGACATCTACCGCTCGATCATTCCTTTTGTGATCCTGCAGGCATTGTGCCTGTTGATCGTGACCATTTTCCCCGACTTGGCGCTTTTCCTGCCCAATTTCATGGAGTAGACGGCGGCATGGGAGGCGGACGGAATTGACGAGCTTGCAAGATCAATCGCGGCAAAGGTTCTAGGAGAGGAAACATGAGAGACGTGGCCATCGTGGGTATCGGAACCACGAAATTCAAGTCGAGATGGCTGGACAAGACCTACTATGAGCTGGCTTTTGACGCGGCCAAGATGGCCTTCGAGGACGCCGGCATCGACAAGGACCGGGTGGACAGCGCGGTGTATGGAATCTACAACGATTTCTTCCAGCGCCAGTACCAGCCCGACGCCTTTGTGCACGACTACCTGGGCCTGGGGCTCAAGCCCATGGTCCGGGTCAACTCCGGCGGGGCCACCGGCGGGGCCGCCCTGCGCATCGGCTACCAGGAGGTGGCCAGCGGCTTGCAAGACGTCTGCCTGGTGCTGGGCGTGGAAAAATGCGCCGACACCTACAACTATGAGCTGCAAATGGCCACCCCGGAGGTGCTCCGGGCCATTCTCTACACCGCGGATATGACCTACGACAACCCGGCCGGGCGCACCGCCGCCTCGGGTTTCGCCCTGGCCGTGGTGGCCCACCGCGACAAGTACGGCAACCCCACCGAGGAGCAGATGGCCAAGGTCTCGGTGAAGAATCACTTCAACGCCACCAAGAATCCGATTGCCCAGTCCCCCAAGGTGTTGACCGTGCAAGACGTGCTGGACTCGCGCATGATCGTGGAGCCCTTCAAGTTTTACGACAACTGCCTGTACACCGAGGGGGCCTCGGCGGTGATCCTGGCCTCCAAAAAGGTGGCCGAGAGCATCTCAGACAACCCCATCTGGATCAGCGGCCTGGGGGCTTCCGTGGACTACGTGATGCCCGGCAACCGCCCCAACATCTACACCTTCGAATCGTCGCGCCTGGCGGCCAAGAAGGCCTATGAGATGGCGGGCATCACCAACCCCGTGGAGGAACTGGACCTGGCCGAGCTGCACGACGCCTTCACCGGGACCGAGATCATGGCCTACGAGGACTGCTTCTTTTGCGAGGAGGGGCACGGCGGGGACCTCATCGACGACGGCACGGTGCTGCCCGAGGGCCGCCTGCCGGTGAACCTCAGCGGCGGGCTGATCGGCTGCGGCCACGCGGTGGGGGCCACCGGGATAATGCAGACCTATGAAGTGTGCAAACACCTGCGCGGCGAGGCTGGGGAGCGCCAGCGCCTGGGCGCGCGCAAGGGCCTGGTGCAGAGCATCGGAGGGACCTTGTGCACCTGGAGTATTTGCCTGGTTTTGGAAAGGTAGGCAGCCAATGAACAGCGCTGAAAGAGAAGCCTGGTACCGCTATCAACACGAAAAATACGGCATCCCCGTGGAGCACCTGCGGCGGGAGTTCGAGGAGGAGCTGAGCGGCAAGAACCCCATGGACGCGCCCCTGGAGATCCCGGACAAGATGGAGGTGGTCTTCAAGTACTCCTACGGCGGCCAGTCGCGCTTCTTCCGGGAACTACGGGAAAACAAGGCCCTGTACGGGGCACAGTGCCCGGAGTGCGGCAAGGTCTTTTGCCCGCCGCGCAGCCACTGCCACACCTGCTACCAGCCCACCCAGTGGAAAAAGCTGGTCGGCACCGGCACCGTCGAGGCCTGCACCGTGCAGCACTACACCACCAGCAGCTTCATCAAGAAGGTGCCCTTTGTATGCGCCTACGTGAAGCTGGACGGCACCGACTCGCTGCTCATGACCAACATGGAGGTGGACGATGTGGCCAAGGTCAAGGTGGGCACCAAGGTGAAGGCGGTCTACCGTGAACTTCGGCTGGGTGCCATCACCGACGTTTATTTCAAGCCCCTGGATTAATGCGCCCGCCGGGTCGGCGGCCCTTGAGGGAGAGCCCTTTTCATGAGCAATAAAGTGATCATCACCGTAGCACCCACGGGTAGCATCCCCACCCGCGAGGACAACCCCAACATCCCCTACACCGCCGAGGAGGTGGCCGCCGAGACCCGCCGCTCCTACGAGGCGGGCGCCTCGGTGGTGCATCTGCACGCCCGCCACCCCGACACCGGCAAGCCCACTCCGGACCTGGCGGTGTTCCGGGACTACCTGGCCGCGGTGCGCGACGCCTGCCCCATCATCACCCAGATAACCACCGGCGGCGGGGCCACCACCTTGGGGCTCAGCGTGGAGGACCGGCTCAAACCGGTGGAAGAGCTGCGCCCCGATTCGGCCTCGCTCAATGCCGGGTCCATGAACTTCGGGCGGGGTCTGTTTCCCAACACCCCTGACACCATGGAGCTGTACGCCAAGCGCATGCGTGAATGGGGGGTCATGCCCGAGTTCGAGGTCTACGACCTGTCCATGATCCAGAACATGGAGCACTGGATCCGCAAGCCGGGCCTGCTGGAGCCTCCCTTCAGGGTCAGCTTCGTGCTGGGGGTGATGGGCGGCATCCCGGCCAGCCTCAAGAACCTGGTGCTCCTGAAGGAGGCCCTGGACCCCAGCTACTCCTGGCAGGCCATCGGCATCGGCCGCCACCAGTTCCCCCTGGGGACCGGCGCCCTGATCCTGGGCGGGGGCATGAGGGTGGGCTTCGAGGACAACGTCTACCTCTCCAAGGGGGTGCCCGCCAAGAGCAACGCCGAGCTGGTGGCCAAGGCGGTGCGCATCGCCAGGGAGCTGGGCCTGGAACCGGCCAGCGTGGACGAGGCCCGGCAAATGCTGCCCCTGCTCAACCGGGGATAGCCGCGATTAGTTGGGGGCCGGTCAGGAGATCGGCCCCAGGCGTATGGGAGGACCGACCCCATGGAAATGACCCTAGGCGAGGCCTTTGAGCGCTCGGCCCGCAAGTTTCCCAATAAGGTGGCCTGCATCGACGACCAGGCCAGGGCCACCTATGCCCAGATGAGCGCGGCGGTCAACCGCTGGAGCAACGCCCTGGAAGGCCTGGGCCTGGGCAAGGGCTCCCACGTGGCCACCCTCTCGGACAACTGCCTGAGCCTGATGCAGGTGATCCTGGGCAACCTGAAGCGCGGCCTGGTGTCGGTGCCCCTCGACTCTCGCGGCACGGTGGACGACGTCTGCCGCATGGCCGAAATCACCGACTGCACCGCCCTGGTCTTCGATGTCCATTACCAGGGCCTGGCCGAGGAGTTGCGCGAGCGCCTGCCCACCCTGAAAACCATGGTGTCCTTTGGCGGAGCGGCCCCGGCGTTCGCCCGGGACTATGAAGATCTAAAGAGGAGCGCCGCCGAGGACGAGCCGCCCCAGGTGGTGAACGAGGACGACGAGTCGTTCATTCTGTTCACCGGCGGCACCACCGGCCGACCCAAGGGGGCGGTGCTGACCCACAAGAGCATCCTGTGGAACATAATCTCGGTGACTACCGAGAACCACAGCCCGGCCCCGGAGGAGCGCATCTTCTATCCCATGCAGATGTACCACGTGGCCTCCCTGAGCCGCTTTTTGGCCTTCATGTACGCGGGGGGCACCTTCATCGGCAGCAAGTCCTTCGACCCGGACCACTTCCTGGATGTGGTGGAGCGCGAGCGCACCACTTTCGTGGTGGGCAACCCCACCATCTACCGG
This sequence comes from Pseudomonadota bacterium, assembly GCA_018896025.1. GTDB lineage: Bacteria > Desulfobacterota > Desulfarculia > Desulfarculales > Desulfarculaceae > Desulfoferula. The sequence goes on along the minus strand of JAHIND010000002.1, from coordinate 132,285 downwards.
ATGCTCTTGGAGGCCATCAAGCGCAAGCCCCGCGACACCAGCTCCATGCGCCGCTGGCTGAACACCCACGGCGTCTTGGACCCGGCCGAGAGGCAAGAGATAGAGAACAGGCTGTGGCCCAACGGGGCCTGTTACAGCTCCTACGCCCTCACCGAGGCCTCCCCGGCGGTGACGGTGCTCAAGCCCTGGGACCAGCCCGAGGAGCCCGGCAGCGTGGGGCGGGGCTACATGTGCACCGAGGTGCGGGTGGTGGACGCCCTTGACCAGGAGCCGCCGCCCGGCGAGCCCGGCGAGATCATCGTGCGGGGGCCCAGCGTGTTCAAGGGCTACTACAACGCCCCCCAGGAGACCGCGGCCGCCCTGCGCGGCGGCTGGCTGCATACCGGCGACCTGGGGCGCTTCGACGCCCAGGGCTATCTGTATGTGGTGGACCGGCTCAAGGACATGATCAAGACCGGCGGGCTGAACGTCTACTCCCGGGAGGTGGAGGAGGTCCTGCTGCAACACCCCCTGGTGCGCGACGTGGCGGTGATCGGCCTGCCCCATCCCCGCTGGGGCGAGGCGGTGTGCGCGGTGATCGTGGCCCAGCCCGGCGCCCGCCTGGACGACGGGAGCATCCAGGCCCACTGCCGGCAGCGCTTGGCCGGGTACAAAAAGCCCGCCACGATCCGTTTCGTGGACGCGCTTCCCAAGACCACCTTCGGCGGCAAGGTCCTGAAGCGGGAACTGCGCGAGATGTTCAAAGACAGCTAGCCCGCATATTTCATGAGGGTTGGGTGGTCTTTTACAAAGAGTCCGTATTCATGGGGCCGTTGTGAAAAAAGCATCCGCGTTGCCAAAGTACAGTCTGTACCCTGGCCCGGCACAGCCAGCCGCCGACAGACAAGGCGTCTGGCAAGCGAGGGCCGCTGGCGTAGCCGAAGCTACGTCGAGGCCCGAGCGTAGCCAGCAACACCGTATGCCGGTGGCTGGCGAAGCCGGACGCACGGCCCTCATGAAATATGCGGGCTAGGGGAACTGCCCGCGGCCGCTTGAGACACGGCATTTTACAAGAGGCCTGAAATGAATCCAATGTACTTCGACGATTTTGAGCTGGGGCAGGAGTTCGTGACCAAGGCCAGGACGGTGACCGAGGCCGACATCGTGAACTTCGCGGCCCTGTCCTGGGACACCAACCCCCTGCACACCGACGCTGAGTTCGCCGCCCGGAGCCAGTTTGGCGAGCGCATCGCCCATGGCATGCTGGGCCTGGTGATCCATGCCGGTCTTTCCCAGCAGTTGGGCACCCTGGAAGGCACCCTGGTGGCTTTCCTGGGCATGACATGGCAATTCCATCACCCCATCAAGATCGGCGACACCATCCACGTGGTGCAGCGGGTCAAGGAGCTGCGCGAGACCTCCCAAGACGATCGCGGGGTTTTGACCTTTGAAAAAGAAGTGCTCAATCAGCACAACCAGGTGGTGCAAAGCGGGACCACCACCGTGCTCATGCTGCGCAAGAAATCCGGCGATGCCTAGCCAGGAGGATCTGTTGTGAAAAATATCTGGGACGCGCTGCTTTCCGAGGAACACCGCATGGTGCGCGAGACGGCGCGCAGGTTCACCCAAAAGGAACTGGCCCCCATTGCCAGGGAGCTTGACGAGCAAGAGAGATTCCCCATGGAGGCCTACCGGGAGGCGGGGCGCAACGGCTTGATCGGCTCCACCTCTCCGGTGGAGTACGGCGGCGGCGGGGCCGACCTTTTGACCAACGCCTTGATCAAGGAGGAGTTCTGCCGGGTGGTCGCCGGGTTCGGCATGTCGGTGAACATGTGCACCACCAACTTCTGCTACTTCATCTCCAAATACGGCAGCGAAAAGCAAAAGACCACTTACATACCGCCAGTGCTCAACGGGGAAAAGTTGGCCGCTTTTTGCCTAACCGAGCCGGAGGCAGGCTCCGACGCCCTGGCCATCAAGACCACCTACACCAAAAAGGGCGGGGCCTATGTGCTCAGCGGCTCCAAGACCTTCATCACCAACGCCCCCCTGGCCCAGTACTTCCTGGTGGTGGCTCGGGAGCACGGCACCAGAGGCGCGGGCGGCGGCACCCTGTTCATCCTGGACCGGGAAATGCCGGGGGTTTCCACGGGCCGTCCCTTCGAGAAAATGGGCATGCGCTGCTCACCCACCGGCGAGGTGTTCCTGGACCAGGTGGAGGTGTCCGGCGAGCAGATCATGGGCGCCGAAGGACAGGGCTTCCCCATCCTGTTCGAGACCCTGGACGAGGAGCGGGTGCTGGGGGCGGTCACCAGCATCGGCATCATGCAGGCTTGCCTGGACGAATCGGTCAAGTACGCCAAGGCGCGCAAGCAGTTCGGACAGCCCCTCTGCGACTTCCAGTTGATCAAGAACATGCTGGCCGAAATGTCCACCCGCCTGGAGCTGGCCAGGCACTACACCTACTCGCTTTGTCCCCTGATCGACGAGGGGCACCGCCTTTCCAAGGAGGCCTCCATCGCCAAGTATTACGCTTCATCCATGGCCACCCAGGCGGCCCTGGACGCCATCCAGATACATGGCGGCTACGGCTACATGCGCGAGTACCCGGTGGAGCGCTACATGCGCGACGCCAAGTTGGTGGAGATCGGCGGCGGCACCTCGGAGATACAGAAAATGATCATCGCCCGGGAGCTGTTGAAGGAGCGCTGAGAAACGTTCGAATCCAGGCGCATAGCCGGCGGGCCCATCATGCGGCCTCTTGGCGGGACAACGCGAAAGGGGTTAGCCGGTTCGGCTAACCCCTTGATATCTCTGGTGGGCGATGCGCGATTCGAACGCGCGGCCTTTGGCTCCGGAGGCCAACGCTCTATCCATCTGAGCTAATCGCCCTGCGATGTAAAGGGCATATCTACCACAACTTCGGGGGCTTGTCCACCAACTACGGCCTTTACCGCCAGGCATGCCCTCGGGTTATAATGCATCTATCGCTGATAACCTCATGGCCTATAAGGAGCTGGAAATGGCGGATTGCAAAGTGGAACTGAAAAGGGTGGCCGCGGCCATCGACTTTAGCGATTATTCCGAAATTACTTTTGCCTACGCTCTGGAGGAGGCGCGCTGCCACGGGGCAGATCTGGTGGTGGTGAACGTGATCAACGCCAGGGGGCTGGACGTTTTGGACCGCCTTACCGCCGAGGGCTACGACCTGGGCGGCAAGCAGGGCTATCTGGAGCGGGTGGAGGCCGAGCGCCGGGAGGTGTTTGAAAAGGACTATCTGAGCGCGGCCAAGGGCATCAATACCAAGGTGGTCATCCTCAACGGCCATCCCCACGACGAATTGCTCAAGTTCCTGCGCAACGAGGAAATTTCCCTGGTGGTCATGGGCACCAAGGGCCGCAGCAACCTGGCCGGGGCCCTGTTCGGCTCCACGGCGGAAAAGGTCTTCCGCCACGCCCCCTGCCCGGTGCTGTCGGTGCGCGGCCCGGAGCACTGCCGCCTGCCGTAAGGGTTCTAGGGCAGGTCGGTGTCTTCGTCCACCTTACAGGCGCCGTCGGGGCAAAACAGCTTCAGCCACAGGCCCTGGTGGCCTGCCTGGCGCGAAGTTCGCAAGACCGGCACCGAGGGTGAGCCCTTTTCCGCCTCGCTGAGGCACGATTCGTCAGGGCAGAAGACCTTGAGCCAGAGGCCGTCTTTGTCCTGCACTCCCGGGGCCTGGGCCATATTCGGGGGCAGGGCTTGCACCTCGGCTTCGCTAAGGCAGCGAGCCTCGGGGCAGAACACATTGAGCCAGGTGCCTTTCACCTGGGGGCGGTCACTATCAGCCATGTACTAACCTCCCTGGTAGAGTGTCGCAAGGTTCGTTTTGTCGAGGACGCTGATTCTATTATACCCAGGCCCGGCATAGGTTTTGCGGGCCAAATCCAAAAAGAAGGCCCCTCCCCCGAAAGGGGGAGGGGCCTTTGCTTTTGGTCGTTGGGGAAGGGCTAGACCGCCTCTTCCTCTTCCTTCACGCCGAGGGCCACCTTGTACAGGATGGTGAGGATCAGGATGCCGGTGGCGTAGACGCCGAAGGTGATCATCAACTCCAGGCCGGTGGGGGCGTACTCGGTGATCTCATGCAGCGGGTTGGGCACGAAGCCGCCCGCGATCATGGCCATGCCCTTGTCGATCCAGGTGCAGATGAACACCAGCACGCAGGCGAAGGGCAGGATCTTGGGATTCTGCCGGGTGCGCGGGTTCACCAAGAGTATGATGGCCGTAAAGCCGCAGGCCAGGGCCGTCCACACCCAGGGCACCAGCATGTTGTGTCCGTGCAGGCCGAAGTACAGATAGGCCAGGTGCGAGGTGTGGCTGGGAATGGCGCTGTAGGCCACCGTGAACACCTCCAACAGGAAGAAGAAGATGTGCAGGATGATGGCGTAGCACACGATCTTGGCCAGGGTCTCGAAGGCCTCTTTGCCCGCGTCGAAGCGGGTTAGCTTCTTGACCAGGTAGCCCAGCAGGATCAGCACCGCGGGGCCGGCGGCAAAGGCCGAGGCCAAAAAGCGCGGGGCCATGATGGCGGTGAGCCAGAAGCCGCGGCCGGGCAGACCGGCATACAAGAAGGCGGTCACGGTGTGGATGGACACTGCCCAGGGTATGGACAGGTAGATGATTACCTTGATCCAGCCCGGAGGGGGCACGTTCTTGCGTTCGGCCTCCAGGGTTACCCAACCGGCCAGCAGGTTGATGATCAGGTAGCCGTTCAAGACGATCATGTCCCAGAACAGCACTGAGTTGGGCGTGGGGTGCAGCATCACGTTCAGGATACGGCTGGGCTTACCAAGGTCCACCGTAATGAACAAGATGCACATGATCACCGCGGATATGGCCAGGAACTCGCCCAGAATGGTGATGCGCCCGAAGGTTTTGTAATGGTGCAAATAATAGGGCAGCACCAACATCACCGCCGAGGCGGCCACACCGACCAGGAAGGTGAACTGGGCGATGTAAAATCCCCAGGACACGTCCCGACTCATGCCGGTGATCATAAGGCCTTTGTTGTACTGCACCAGATAGGCCCCGAAGCCGGCCGCTATCACGACGAGCAGTGCGATGAGCCAGGTCCAGTACAGCTTGCTTCCGCTTAAAGCCTTTTCAAGCATGACGACCTCTACACCAGGTAGTAGACCTGGGGATCAGTGCCCAGGTTGGGTTTACGGCGGATACTGTAGCGCTTGCGCAGCAGTTGGCGCAGTTCGCTACCGGCATCATCCACGTCTCCAAAGACCATGGCCCCGCCGCTGGCCTCGGAGCAGTAGGGCAGCTTGCCCACCGCCAGGCGCTCAGAGCAGAAGGTGCACTTTTCCACCACACCTCGGGTGCGGGTGGGGTAGTCCAGGTACTCTTTCTTGATGAAGGGGCGCGGGTCGCGGAAGTTGAAGCTTCTGGAGCCGTAAGGACAACCGGCCATGCAGAAGCGGCAGCCGATGCAGCGGTGCATGTCCATCATGACGATGCCGTCCTCGCGCTGGAAGGTGGCCTTGGTGGGGCACACCCGCACACAGGGCGGATTGTTGCAGTGGTTGCACATTACGATGAACTGCGCGTTCTTTATCTCGGGGTCGGCCCAGGGGTTCTCGGTCTCGGGGAAGACGTTGACGTAGGGGGCCGTCCATATCCACTTGATGTTTTGCTTGCCCGGAATCTGAGGCACGTTGTGGTAGTAGTCGCAAGCCTCGATGGCCGCCCGGGCCTTGGCCGGGGTGAGCTTGCGCATGTCTATCACCATGCCCCAGCGGCGCCCCTTGAGGCGTTTGGGATTGGGCGAAACTTCGGCGTTGCCCTGCTCCTTGGGGAAGACCATTTGATAAGGAGTGGGCATGCGCTCGGCCGCATCCAGGGCGCCGGGCCTGAGAAGCTGGAAACCGGTGGCGCCACCCAGGCCCAGGGCGGCCGAGACCCCGGCGAGTTTTAGAAACTTTCTCCTGTCCACGCCCATCACTTCTTCTCCTTCGGCTTGGGCACTTGGTGGCAGTCCCAGCAGAACGGGGCCACGGCCAGATAGTTGTGGCACTGGTCACAGAACTTGACCTTGTCGGAGTGGCACTCCAGGCAGGTGTTGGTCAAGCTCATGTTGTAGGCCTTGCCGTTGGGCGAGACATAGACGCGGTCACCCATGCGCACCACATCGTCGCGCCAGACGTTCAAGAGCGTCATGTGGCTGGTGCGCATGTAGTTGGTGTCCGCCACGCACTGGGTGGCCACGCTCTTGGGCGGGAGCTCCGGCTTGGGCACCGGAGCGGCCTTGCCCATGTTGCTCCACAAGGGATAGGTGAAGATGGCCAGGAAAATGACCAGGCCGGTAATTATTTTGCCGCTGTCGTACATTACTCCTCACCCTCCTCTCCGGCTTCGGCTGAGGCTTCATCCTCTGCGGGCGGCTTGTAAGAAGGGTTCTCTTCGCCGCGCAGGTTGTACTCGCGCTCGCCTTGGCCTTCCATGACCAGGGCGTTGGCAACCAACTCGCTGACCCCGCAGACGCCCACTCCCGGCACCCAGTAGTCCATGAGCGCTGGGAACACCGCGCGGTCGATGGCGCAGACGCACGAGAGCATGTTTACTCCGTGGTCCTCATGCACCCGCTTGACCGCGTTGGCCCGGGGCAGACCGCCCCTGAAGCGCATCTCCAGGTATTCACCGGCGTTGAGGCCCGAGCCCGATCCGCAGCAGAAGGTGTTTTCCCGAATCACCTGGGGAGCCATGTCCACGAAGTTGTTGCACACGTTATTGAGGACGTAGCGTGGCTCCTCCAACATGCCCATGCCCCGGCTGGTGTTGCAGGAGTCATGGAAGGTGGGGATGATGTGGTCGTTCTGGCTGGGGTCAAGCTTGAGCTTGTTGTTCTTGATCAGGTCGGCGGTGAACTCGGTGATGTGCACCATCTTGGTGGAGGCCGCGTTTTCGAAGCGCGTGCCGGTCAGCGGGCTGACGGGCTGCTCCAACCAGTCGGCCGGGCCGTTCAAGGTGTCCATGTATTGGTGCACCACCCGCCACATGTGGCCGCACTCGCCGCCCAGGATCCATTTGACCCCCAGGCGCTTGGACTCGGCGTACATCTTGGCGTTGAGGCGCTTCATCATCTCGTGGGAGGTGAAGAAGCCGAAGTTGCCGCCCTCGGAGGCGTAGGTGGACCAGGTGTAGTCCAGGCCGATGTGTTCAAAGAGCATCAAATAGCCCATGAGGGTGTAGATGCCCGGCTCGGCGAAGACGTCGCCCGAGGGGGTCACGAACAGGATCTCGGCCCCCTTGCGGTTGAAGGTGGGTTCGATTCTCACCCCGGCGTACTCTTCAATATCGTCCACCAGGTACTCGATATTTTCTTTGAAGGTGTGGGGTTTGAGGCCCAGGTGGTTACCGGTCATGAAGCAGTTGGCCACCGGAGAGGCGATCCAGTCGATGTTGGTGCCCAGCAGGTTGAGGATCTCCCGGGCGATGATGGTGATCTCGGCGGTGTCTATGCCGTAGGGGCAGAACACGCTGCAGCGGCGACACTCGGTGCATTGGTAGAAGTAGTAGAACCACTCCTTGATCACATCTTCGGTGAGCTTGCGCCCGCCGGCCAGCTTGCCCAGAATCTTGCCCGCGGTCTTCATTTCGCCGCGGTAGATGCTGCGGATCAGCTCGGCGCGTAAGACCGGCATGTTCTTGGGATCGCCGCTTCCGATAAAGAAGTGGCACTTGTCGGCGCAGGCCCCGCAGCGCACGCAGATGTCCATGAACAGCTTGAAGCTGCGGAAACGCTGCAGGCGCTCGGCCATGCCTTCGCGGACGATGCCCTTCCAGTCGGCCGGCAGCTTCCAGTCGTCGTCAGTGGGCGACCAGTCCCGGGGGTTGGCCAAGCCTACGGTCTCCAGGGCCGAGGCCTTGCCGGCATAGAGGAAGTTGCCCGGCTTGAACTCGGGCTTAGTGTCCATCCACCCCTTTGCCGGGGGATGGTGATCTATCTGACCGACTACTTTTGGACTAGGAGTTTTGGCACCCATGATTACTCTTCCCTCTTCTCCTCAGTCTCCTGAGTCTCTGGTGCGGCCGGCGCCTCCTTGGCGGCCTTCTCGGCTGCGGCCTCTTCCAAGGATTTGTCCACAGGCAGGCCCGCCTCGACCATCTGCTCCCGGAAGTCATCCTCGTACTCTTGATAGCTGTGAGTCTTGACGGGGTAGCTCCAGGGGTTGACGTGGCGCACCGCGCGGCTGTTGTTCACCAAGTTGCGGGTGGGGCTGAGGAACACGCCCCCCAGGTGCATGAGCTTGCTGAAGGGGAAGTAGGCGAACAAGACGCACACCAGGAAGAAGTGGATGTAGAACCACACGCTGATTCCGTCGGGCACCACCGGATGGAAGGTGGCCAGGCCCATGGCCATTTCCTTCACCTTGACCACGTCGATCCTGAACACGTAGCGGGCCAGGATGCCGGTGAGACAGATGAAGGTGATCAGGAACAGGGGGAACCAGTCCGCGGCCAGGGAGATGTAGCGCACGGTGGGGACGATGATGCGCCTTACCAGCAGCAAGGTCACCCCGCCCAGGAGCACCAGGCCGCTGAGCTGGATGGTGGGGAGTCCGATGGCGAAGGACGCCAGGTTGAACTCCAGGAAGCCGTCCAGGTGCTCCAGGGTCTGCTGCCATAGGGCGATGGGCTCGGTGAAGAAGCGCAGGTGCCGGAGGATTACCACCAAGAAGGCGTAGTGGAACATCAACGCGAACAGCCAGAGGAATTTCTCCGAGCTGTAGCGGATCTTGGGGCCCTCACGGTAATCCAGCTTCATGTTGCGGAAAAGGCTACGGAAGGTAAGCACCTCGAAGATCATCCTGAGCACGACTGCGCCGGTGCTGCAGGGGTTGTCGATCTTGTTGGGCTTGATCCAAGCCAGGGATTTTTCCTGTCCGCAGGTGGTGGGGATGCGGAACGGCACCGGCGAGCGGGCCCAGTCCACCACACGGTAGACCAGCCCCGCGAAGAAGGTGAGCACCGCCGCGTAGGGGATGATCACCCCGAAGAGGACCTTGAGGCCAAGGCCCCCCACACCCACCAGCGCTATCCCTACGAGCACCAGCACGGCGACTAGGCTGAATAGGAAACCAATCATTCTACTGCTACCTCGTTTCGGTTAGCCTTGGTTAGTTGGCGTCACGAGTCTTCCGGCTTGGGGCCGGGCTTTTCCACTAACAAATTGGCGCGTTTTAGCAACAGAAAAGCGTTCTGCTGCACTTCCTTGGCCCTAATGTCGTATACCTGCTCTCGGCAGGACATGTAAATGTCAAAGGCCACCAGGGCCATGAAGTCCAGGGTCGCCTCCAGATCCACCAACTCCTGATCCAGGTCCTCGGTGTCGATCTCGGGGCCCACGACCTCTCGTATAATATATTTCAGTGAAAATACGAAAGAAATCGCCTGGGACGGGGTGAACTCCTGGATGGCCCTGATCCGGATGATGCGGTCCAGGAACGGGGTCACCTTTTCGCGGTCCACACCCTCCAGCACCTGATCAAACAAATTTTTGGTTTCAGCCACGATGGTGTGACCCACCGGGTTACTAAACTGATCTTTTTTGCTTTTCAGAAACTTGGCGGTTTCGGACGGATAGGTCTCCACAATAGCGTCGACCCACCGCGAGATCAGGGCGGATTTGTGTTTGGCCAATAATGTCTTGAGCTTCATTTCACTTATGCCGTTTGGCCTCCGCCTCTTCCGCTGCCGGCGACGGCGTGTCTTGTCGTTTTGACCGCCTGGCCCGCCCGCCGAGGAAAAGCGTGCAATTATCAGTGCAATAGAGGGTTTAGCGCCTGAACATCAGTGGCAATATTTAACACAGGCCCCCCTGGGCAGTCAAGCTTTTAACCATTAAAAGCAGCGGCTTTATTGGGCGCGGCGGCCTCGGGGCAAGAGGGTGTGGCCCACCGGGCCCCCTGCGGCTAAAATGAAAATACCCCTTTGGGCAAACCACAAGCCAACCGGGAGCGCGTCCATGATCCGATACAAGGGAGTGAACCACCTGGCCCTGGCCACCGGCGACATGCCGGCCACCATCCGCTTTTGGCGCGACCTGTTGGGCCTGCGCCTGGTGGGCGGACTGGGTAAGCCAGGCTACCGCCACTACTTTTTTGAACTGGGCCCCAACGACTACATCGCCTTTTTCGAGTGGCCTGGGGTGGAGCCCAGGCAGGAAAAGGACCACGGGGTGCCGGTGAAGGGCCCCTACGCGTTCGACCATGTGTCCATGGGGGTTCAGGAGCAGGACGACCTGTGGGCGATCAAGGACCGCCTGGAGGCGGCGGATTTCTGGGTCAGTGAGGTCATCGACCACGGCTTCATCCATTCCTTATATGCCTTTGACCCCAACGGTATCGCCATCGAATTCTCCTGGGACGTGCCGGGCGATGACTTGCGCCAAAACCCGGTGATGGCCGACCACGAGCCCTGCGCCGAGGCCCTGGAAGGGCCCGAGCCCCGGCCCGGCATGTGGCCCCCAGTCACCGCGGCCAGCACCGCCGAGGACAAGGTGGTCTACCCCGGCGAGGGCGGGGCCATCCGCGACGGCGGGCGCAACGCCTGGGCGGCGGGCGGCCCAAGGGGTGAAACCGACTCATAAGTTGCATTGGCGGGCGCGGCCAACCTATACTGCTGCCACCGCACGGCCAACCCTATCAAGACCATATGCGAGGCCCTATGAGCCCAGCCCAGCTTCCCAGCCGAGGCGATTATTTTAAACAGTGGCGCGGCGGCGGCGGCAAGGTGTGCGCCGTGTTTCCCGCCCAATACCCCAAGGAGCTGCTCTGGGCCCACGGGGTGCTGCCCATGGAGGTCTGGGACCCGCCCCTGGCCCCGGCCAGGGCCCAGGGCCACTTGCAACCCTACATCTGTTCGGTGGTGCGCCAGGGCTTGGAGCTTCTGCTGGCCGGGGGCATGGACGAGGTGGGGGCCATCCTGTTCCCCCACACCTGCGACTCCCTGCAAAACCTGGCCTCCCTGGTGGCCGACTATTTGGAGCCGCCCGCGCCCAGCCTGTTTTTCTACAACCCCAAGGCCCCCTTCGCGGCGGCGGCCAAGGGCTTTTACGTGAGCCAACTCCAGGCCCTGGAAGACGACCTGGCCCTGATCTTCGGGCCCGCGCCCGAGGGAGCCATGGAGCAGGCCCTGGAGTGGAGCCGCCGCCTGTCCGAGCTCTACGCCCGGGCCTACGCCCGCCGGGCGGCCGGTGAGCTGGGGGTGGGCGCGGCGGAGTTTTACCGCCTGTTGCGCGCCGGGGAATACCTGCACCCCCAGGACTACATCCCCCTGCTGGAGGCCTGGCTGAATGAGGCTCCCGCCCAGGGCGGCCCACAGGGCCAGGGCATACTCCTCAGCGGGGTGCTGCCCAGCCCGCCGGACCTCATGGAGACCCTGGACGGCCTGGATTTGCGGGTGGTGCACGATGACCTGCTCTCCATGAGCCGCCGCCTGCTCTACCCCCCGCCGGGAAAGGGCGGCCCCCTGGAGGCCCTGGCCGATTGTTTCCTGGCCATGCCGCCGTGCAGCACCCGTGGCTCTTCCCTGAGCGAGCGTCTGGAGTGGCTGGGAGGGCTGGCCCAAAGCGGCGGGGCCCAGGGGGTGGTGTTCAGCGTGGTCAAGTTCTGCGAGCCCGAGCTGTTCGATTTGCCCGAGCTGCGGCGGGGCCTCAAGGAGGCGGGGCTGCCCAGCCTGGTGCTGGAGGTAGATGTGAACCAGGAGGTGGGAGGACAGGCGGCGACCCGCCTGGAGGCCTTCGGGGAGATGTTGTCATGAGCCTGAGCGCCAAGGCCCGCATGCAGTTCATGAAGGATCTGGGATTCCCGGCCATGCTCTCCCTGGCCAAGGCCACCAAGGGAAAGCGCAAACCCCGCAAGGCCAACCCGGATTTCGGGCCGCCGCTGAAGTGCGCCGCGCGGCTCAAGGAGATCATGACCCGGCACTATTACCTCTCGCGCTTTGCGCCGGGGGCTAGGCCAGTGGCCTGGGTGACCAGCGGCGCGCCGGTGGAGCTGCTCAGGGCCTTTGACTTCTACACCATCTACCCCGAAAACCACGGGGCCCTGTGCGGAGCCCAGAAAATGGGGCCGGAGCTGTGCGTCGCCGCCGAGGAAGAGGGCTATTCGCCCGACCTTTGCTCCTACGCCCGGGTGGACCTGGGGCACTTCTTCTCCGGCAAGACCCCGGCGGGCAAGCTGCCCAAGCCGGACCTCTTGTTCTGCTCCAATAACATCTGCCAGACCGTGGTCTACTGGTACAAGGTGCTGGCCCATCGCCTGAACATCCCCCTGGTGCTCTTCGACACCCCCTTCAACTACGGCGAGATCACCGAGGCGAACATCGCCTACATGAAGGACCAGATCCTGGAGATGATTCCGGTCTTGGAAAAGGCGGCAGGCAAGGCCTTCAACATGGAGCGCTTCATGCGCCTGGCCGAGCTGAGCAAATCCACCAGCCAGCTCTGGGGCCAGTGCCTGGAGACCATGCAGACCCGCCCCGCGCCCATGACCATCTTCGACGCCTTTGTGCACCTGGCCCCGGTGGTGAGCCTCCGGGGCCTGCCCGTGGCCCAGGATTATTACGAGATACTTCTGGCCGAGCTGACCGACCGGGTGGAGCGGGGCATCGGGGCCATCACCAACGAGAAGAAGCGCCTGATGTGGGACAACATCGCGGTGTGGTACAAAGTTCGCGACTTCTCCGAGCTGTTCGCCGCCAGGGGCATGAACTTCGTGGCCGCCACCTACACCAACGCCTGGGCCGAGACCATAAAGCACCTGGACATGAGCCATCCCTGGGAGTCCCTGGCCAAGACTTACTCCCTGGTTATACTTAACAACAATCTGGAGCATCGTTTGGGGCTCATGGAAAAGATGGTGCGGGAATACGCGGTGGACGGGCTGGTGGTGCATTCGGCCCGCTCCTGCAAGCCCTATTCCCTGGGTCAGTATGATCTCAAGCGTCTGCTGAGCCACCGCCTGGGCATCCCGGCGGTGGTGATAGAGGCCGACATAACCGACTACCGTTTTTTCAGCGAAGAGCAGGCCCTCACCAGGTTGGAGGCCTTTTTCGAGGCCCTGGAAGCGGCCTGAACCTAAAAGGAGCACTTATGGCCATCATCAAAGTGGTGCCGCCGGAGCAGGCGGAGGGCAAGGTGAAGGAAGGCTACGGCCTGTTCGAAAAGCTGGGCATGGTGCCCACCCCCTTCCAGATGTACAGCTCCTCGCCGGGGCTTATCGGTGTGCGCCTCCAATCCCTCGGCTACTTCCGCGGTCACCCCAACCTGAGCATGCCTCTGTTGGCCCTGATTCGCATGCTGGTGGCCGAAGAGCTGAAATACTACTACTGCATCTCCCTGAACCGGGAGATCCTCAAGGCCATAGGCATCATGGACGAGGACGCGGCGGCCAAGGTCTTGGCCGACCCGGCCAATGCGCCCCTGGCCGACAAGGACAAGGCCATGCTCCTGTTCGTGCTCAAGGCCATCAAGACCCCGGACGAGGTCGCTGCCGAGGACGTGCAGAAGCTCCGCGACCTGGGCTGGAGCGACGGGGACATCATCGACGCCACGTCTCACGGGGCGGGCATGGTCAGCGATGGCATCTTGTTCAAGGCCTTTAAAATGGACGAGGCCCCGGCCTGCTAATTTCCGGCTGCACCAGCCCCCGGCATACGGCGTTGCTGGCTTCGCTCGGACCTCGACGTAGCTTCGGCTACGTCTCCGGTCCTCGCTCGCCAGGTGCCTTGTCTGCCGGCGCCTGGCTGTGCCGGACCTGGACCAACGCTATGATCTGAAAGTGATGGGTCGTTTTACTGAGCCCTTGAATACAGGATCGTTGCCTTATGCCGCCCAGCCTCCACGAAATCAGGGGCCCGGCGGCACAGGCACGGAAAGCGCACAATGAGCTACTTCGCGGGAATAGACGTAGGTTCTCTTAGCAGCGACGCGGCGGTCATCGACCAGGATGGCCGGCTCAAGGGCTGGAGCGTCACCGAGACCGGGCCTCACAGCACCAACGCGGCCGAGGCCGCCCTGGACGCGGCTCTCACCATGGCCGGACTGAGCCGGGACGAGTTGGCCTTTGTGGTGGCCACCGGCTACGGCCGGGCCGCCGTGCCCCTGGCGGGCAAGAAGATCACCGAGATCTCCTGCCACGCCCTGGGGGCCTATTCCCTGTTCCCGGACGTGGGCACGGTCATCGACATCGGCGGCCAGGACTCCAAGGTGATCCGTTTGGGCGAAAACGGCAGGGTGGCCGACTTCGTGATGAACGACAAGTGCGCCGCGGGCACCGGCCGCTTCTTGGAAGTGATGGCCGCCAAGCTGGGGGTGGGCCTCAACGACTTGGGGCGTTTGTCCCTGGCCGCCGGGGGCGAGGTGAGCATCTCCAGCGTGTGCACCGTTTTCGCCGAGAGCGAGGTGGTGTCCCTGGTGGCCAAGAACCACCCCATTGACCAGGTAATCAAGGGCCTGCACCGCTCGGTGGTCAACCGGGTGGCGGCCATGACCGGCAACATCGGCATAAAGCCTCGGGTCATCATGAGCGGGGGAGTGGCCAAGAATGCCGGAGTGGTGGCGCTCATGTCCGAGCGTCTGGGCGTGGATATTTCCGTGCCGGAGGAACCCCAGATCGTGGGGGCCCTGGGCGCGGCACTGATGGCGGCAAGGGAGGCAAAATGAAGCAAGTTCCTCTGGGCAACACCGGTCTGATGGTTTCCGAAGTGGGCTTCGGGGGCATCCCCCTGACCCGCATATCCCAAGATGAGGCGGTGGCGCTGCTGCGGGCCGCCCTGGACAAGGGCTTCACCTATTTCGACACCGCCCGCATGTACGGCGACAGCGAGGTCAAGATGGGCCAAGCGCTGGAGGGACGGCGGGACCAGGTGATTCTGGCCACCAAGACCATGAAGCGCGGCGGCCAGGAAATGACCCAAGAGATCGAGGCCAGCCTGGAGGCCCTGCGCACCTCCTACATCGACCTTTACCAGATGCACAACCTGGTCAAGCCCGAGGATATTGAGGCGCTCTCCGACCCGGACGGGGCCTACCAGGCCCTGCTGCGGGCCAAGCAAGAGGGCAAGGTGGGCCACATCGGCTTTTCATCCCACCACCCCGACATGGCCATCAAGGCCATAGAAACCGGTCTCTTCGCCACGGTGCAGTTCGCCTGCAACTTCGTGGAGGACCAGGCGGCCGGGCGGGTGTTCGGGGCGGCCAAGGAGCGGGGCATGGGCTGCGTGGCCATGAAGCCCCTGGGCGGGGGCCTGCTGGAGCGGGCCGACCTTTGCTTCACCTGGCTGCAAGGCCAGGAGGGGGTGCTACCCATACCGGGCATGCAGAGCATGTCCGAGCTGGAGGAGATCGCCGATCTCTATGAAAACCGCCGCGAGTTGAACCAGGCCGACCTGGACGAGATGCAGCGCATCCGCGACGAGTTGGGCACCCACTTCTGCCACCGCTGCGGCTACTGCATGCCCTGCCCCAACGGGATCAACATCCCCAAGGTGATGCTGTTCACCAGCCAGTCGCGGCGCTTCCCGCCCCAGCACCTCATCAAGGCCTCCAAGGATTTCATCCTGCACGCCGAACAGAGCTGCGAGGACTGCGGCGAGTGCAGCGAGCGCTGCCCCTACGAGCTGCCCATACCCGAGATGCTCTCGGAGATCACCGCCGCCTTTCGGGACTTCATGGCCCAGCACGGCCAGGCCTAAAAAGAGCGGGGCCTCCGGCATTGCCGGAGGCCCCGTTTTGCTGACAAGCTAAAAAGTCTAGTCCCCACCCAGCTTCTTGAGGAATCCATCACGTCCTTGGCGATGCTGTCCAGATTGCTGTAGGCGTATTACAGGGCACCGGCGATGGCCACCACCACCGCCAAAGCGATGAGGATATATTTGCGCATGCTTTTCCTCCCGGCCCGCAGCAAAAGGTATTGCCCCCATTATAAGCATGGGTGCGGTCGGGAGATAACCAGGGGATACGCCGTTCCCTGGGCGCGGACGGCGGGCTAGTCCTCCAGGGACTCCTCGTCCTGATAATCGATGGGGCGCACGTCCTGGGCCGCTCCGGCCTTGCCGCCCACTGGCAGGGTCTTCACCTCAAAGATGACTTCGCGGCCTTCCTCCAGGGTCTCGAAGTCCAGGCCCTCCAGGTCGCTGAGGTGGAAGAAGAAGCTCACCCCGTCGTCGGTGGTGACAAAGCCGTAGCCCTTGTCCTCCTTCTTGAACTCCACCACCCCTTCCAGGGTTTCGCCGATCACCGGCAGCCCGGCCTGGGGCCCGTAGTCGATCTCTTCGTCTTCCTGATAGATGGAGGTGCTTACGCTGGTGACCCGGCGCTGGGCGTAGGCCGCCCGGCAGGCGTCGCAATACACCGGCTCGCCCCGGCGGGGGCGGTAGGTGGTTTGGAAGGCCCGGTCGCCCACGTGCTCGGGAGACTGACACTCCAGCCACTGGGGCTCGTAGCGCAGTTCCAACTCGTCGATGTGGTCGTCCATCCACAGGGTGTCGTAGTCCTTCACCCGCTCGCGGTCCTCGGGGTCGGCCAGCTCCTGGGCGCAGGAGGAGCGCACGCTCACCAGCATCACCCGCTTGCCCAACTGGCGCACCGTCTGCAATACGGGGGTGAAGTCGCGGTCGCCCAACACGCCGGCGACGATGTCCATGCCAAACGGCATGGCCGCCTGGTAGAGCATCTTGGAGGCCAGGGCGATGTCCACGCACTTTTCCCGGGGCTGGAAGCTGTCGCTGGGGTCGCGGTCGGCCTGGCGCACCCGGCGGCCTCGGAAATCGATGTTGAACAGCTCGGTCTCGTAGTGGTAGTCCTCGCGCAAGAGCTTGTAAAATTCGTTCTGCCGGGTGATCAGCCCTTCGTCCAGATGATCGTAGTTGGTGGGCAGGCTGGCGAAGATATGGTTGCGCACAACGTCGATGCCCGCGGGGTCCACGCCCAGGCGGTCGGCCAGCTCCCGTGCCACCACCTGAGGCAGCACGCCGTAGTCGATTTTGAACTCGCTTTTGCCGCTTTGCTCGGCCAGGCGGGGCAGGGTGCGATAAAGCCAGGTGCCGTCAATAAAAAGCATTACTTTGTACATGTTATCCTCATGTCTTGCTAAATGTTGTCCTCGCCTGAACTTTGGGGCGAGGGTCACTGGGATGGCCGGGGGCCGGAATTGCTGGTTGCGGCCCACAGCCGGGGCAGATGGTCCCACCCCCCAATTTCACTAAGTAAACCCTAGGGCCCGGCTACTGTCAAATGACGCACATTGGTAATCATTACTCCCGCTGGGCGGCCCATTTGGCCTCCTCTTCCTCGCGCAAATTGCGCCGCAGCACTTTACCAATCATGCTCTTGGGCAACTCCCCCCGGATCTCTACTTCCTTGGGAACCATGTAGGCCGAAAGGTTCTGCTTGCAAAACGCCCTGATCTCCTCGGGCGTGGCGCTTTGGCCCTTTTTCAGCACCACGAAGGCCTTGATGAACTCGCCCTTGGTGGGGTGGGGCAGGCCCACGGCCACGGCCTCGGCCACCGCCGGATGCTGGTGCAGGACCTCGTCGATTTCGCTGGGGAACACGTTGAAGCCGCTGACGATCACAAGGTCCTTCTTGCGGTCCACGATGGTGATGTAGCCCTCATCATCCATCACCCCTATGTCACCAGTGTAAAGCCAACCATCCCGGATGGTCCAGGAGGTTAACTCCGGCTGGTTCAGGTATCCGGTCATCAGGTCCGGCCCCCGCAGCACGATCTCCCCGGCCTCTCCCTGGGGCATCTGTTTGGTCCCGTTCTCCAGGTCCATGATACGCCACTGCACGTCCGGGAAGGGAATGCCAATGGTGCCGGGTTTTTTGTGCCCGGCCAGTGGGTTGCAGCTTATGGCCGTCACCGCCTCGGTGAGGCCGTAGCCCTCGATTAGCTGGGCGCCGGTGCGCTTTTCAAACTCCTGCTGCACCGCCAGGGGCAGGGGGGCGGCCCCCACGAAGATGCCCCTGAGGCTCTTTAGGTCGCACTTGTCTATCTCCGGGTGCTCCTTGAAGGCGATGAACATGGTGGGCACCCCGGCGAAGATGGTGGGCCGGGTTTTGTGTATGGTTTTTAGCACCTCGCCCGCCTCGAAGCGAGGCAGGAGGGTGATGGTGCCGCCGTGGGCCAGGGGCGCGTTCATGCACACGCTCATGCCGAAGCCGTGGAACAGGGGCAGCACGGCCAGCAGGGAGTCGTCCTGGTTCATCTTCACCCAGGAGCAGGCCTGCATCAGGTTGGCGATGAGCGCCCGGTGGGAGAGCACGATGCCCTTGCTGATGCCGGTGGTGCCGCCGGAGTAGATGAGGGCGGCCATGGATTCCGGGTCTATCTTAACCTGGGGTGCCTTGGCCTTGAGGGCCAGGAGGCCCTTGAAGGTCCAGGTGGCCGCGTCGCGCCCGATTACCGGCTTGGGCAGGTTCTTGTCCAGGGTGCGCTTGATGGGATAGAGCAGATTCTTGGGGAAGGGCAAGAAGTCCTGCAAGCCGGTGTAGACCACCAGGTCCAGGTCGATCTCCTTGCGGATATTGCTCACCCGCTGGCTGAGCAGGTCCAGTGCGATGACCGCCCGCGCCCCGGAGTCCTTGAATTTGAACACCAACTCCCGCTCCACGTTGAGCGGGTTCAGGAGCATGGCCGTGGCTCCCAGGCGCATCAGGGCCAGATAGGAGATCACGAACTGGGGGCAGTTGGGCATGAGCAGGGCCACCCGGTCCCCTTGCTTTATTCCTCTGGCGGCTAGGCCTCCGGCCAGGTCCTCGGCCAGGGAAAAAAGCCGGCCAAAGGTCAGCTGCTTGCCCAGGAAATTGAGGGCCGTTTTGTGGGGAACCCCGGCCGCGCCCTGGGCCATGAGGCTGTACAGGTCGGTGGAGGGATACTCCAGACTATGGGGCACCTCGGGGTCGTAGTGCTCCAACCACGGGAATTGAGGCATGATTCACCTCGCGGCGGCCAAGGGGTTACCGTCCTGAAGGGGCGGCGGGAGTAACAAGCGTGCGGGTAGGCGGATTATAGGGGGCCTCCGAGGGTATGTCAAGGGCAAGCCACCATAATGGCTATGTATTTCAATGTCCCGCCTCCGGCGGAGGGCGATGCGGCGGGGCAGGGGGGGCGGGGTCCCGGCCTGGCGGGGAGGGGCCCGGGCCGGGATGAAAAGAAAACCCCCGGCCTGGTGGCCGGGGGGGTGTGTGGAGGAGGGAGTAGTCGCCGGCTGTGAGGAGGGGTGCCGGTTGCTCCCCATACAAAGCAAGGCCCTTGCCAACTTGGGCCGTGGCAATAAAAATAACTTTTATCGGCTTTATAATCAGCCAGTTAGCGGTTGGGCTCCTGGAGAGACGCTTGTGGAAAACCGCCCTTAAACCTACCTGGGGGTACAAAAAACCTGTCACAAGTTACAAATTGGTAGGAAAGCTTTTCGCGCCCTATGCAACGGCCTTCAAAAAAGTCTTCACAAAGCGGGAGGTTAGGGCAAATTTTCTCCAGGGGGCCGCAAGGCACATAACTTGCTAGATCATGAGGGCATGATACTTTCGCCGTCTCAACAGGAATGCCAGGCCGTATTGGATATGGCCCGCCTGGTGGAAAAGGCCCTGGACCTGGAATCGGTCCTGGAGGGCATCCTGCTCCGCCTGGACCAGGCCCTGGATCTCAGGGGGGCCCGCTTCTGGCTCTGGGAGGCGGGCGACGCGCCCTGGGTGGCCACCGGTCTGGGCCAGGACCAGGACCTGGGCCCGGACGCGGTGAATCAAAGCCTGGTCATCGGCGTACCACTACTGCCCCTGGGGCGGGAGTCCGGCCGCCTGGTGGCCGCCCTGCGCGACGGCAAACCCGACCCCGGCAGCGCCCGGCGGCTGGTCAACGCGGCGGCCCAGCTGGCCAGCTCGGTGCTGGCCCTGCACCGGGACCTGTCCCTGCGCCGCCACTCCGGCGAAAACGCGGGGGACCTGGACCCGGCGGCGACCCATCTTTTTCTGCCCGGCCAAAGCGAGGCCATGGTGCGGGTCCAGGAACTGGTGAGCAAATCCGCTCCCAGCGAGGCCACGGTACTGCTCTTGGGTCCTCTGGGCGTGGGCAAGGCCTTGGCCGCCCAGGTGATCCACCGCCTGAGCCAGCGCCGGAGCGGTCCCCTGCTGCACCTGGATTGCTCGGCCTGGGGGCCGGCGGAGTTGGAGCGCAGGCTATTCGGGCGGGCGGCCGGTCCGGGCTCGCCCACGGACAGCCTTTTGGAGCAAGCCTCCGGGGGCACCCTGTACCTGCAAGAAGTGGGCAGCCTCAGCCTGCCGCTACAAGCCAAGCTGCTGCAAGTGCTGCAAGAGGGCGAATACGAGCCCGCCGGGGGCGGGGAGATACGCCGGGCCCAGGTGCGGGTGGTGGCCTCCTCTACCCAGGACCTGGAGCGCAACGTGGCCCAGGGCTCCTTCCGCCAGGATCTTTTCTACCGCCTGGGGGTGATGCCCATCCATTTGCCGCCGCTCAGGCAGCGCCGGGCCGACGTGGCCCTGCTGGCCGAATACTTTCTGGCCCGCAACCGCGACTTCCAGGCCTCGCACCTCAGCTCCCAGGCCCGGAGCGTGCTCACCCACTACGCCTGGCCGGGCAACGTGGCCGAGTTGGAAAACCTGTGCGGCCGCCTGGCCCTGTTGACCAACACCCCGGAGATCGGGCTGGACGACCTGCCGTCCTTCCTGTTCTACCGCGAGGCGGCCGGCACCCAGGAGCAGCAGCTCTCGCGCCTTGAGGAAATAGAGAAGCAAGAAGTGGTGGCCGCCCTGGAGCGCAACAACTGGGTGCAGTCCCACGCCGCCGCCGAATTGGGCCTCACCCTGCGCCAGATCGGCTACCGGGTGAAAAAATTCGGCCTGGAAAGCGCCATCAAAAAAGGACGCAACCGCGCCCAGGACGCCGCCCTCTAGGCAGAGAGCCGATTTTTTTAAGCTTTTCAGGCAGTAATCCCCAGCATTCGCCGCCTCGATTCGATAGCAATTATTTTTTCTTTTTGGGCCGAAAAAACTTGACTCTCGCTGCTAATAAGGTATTTTAGTACCTAAATACTACAATGGTGAGCGTGAACGAACTTGAGCAAAGACGGATTTCGGAACCGCTTTACCTTTACAATGTAAACATAGGTACAAACTAGGAGTCGGAGGAGAGAGTCATGGATATGTTCTGTTATCAATGCGAACAGACCGCCAAGGGCCAGGGATGCACCATCCAGGGCGTATGCGGCAAGCTCCCCGAGGTGGCCGCTTTGCAGGATCTGCTTACCTACGCCTTGAAGGGGCTGGCCATCGTGGCGGTGGAGGCGGGCAAGCTGGGCCCGGTGGACCGTGCAGTGGGCCGCTTTGCCTCCCGGGCTCTTTTCTCCACCCTCACCAACGTTGATTTCGACCCCGAGCGCTTCCCGCCCATGATCACCAAGGCGACGGACCTGCGCGAGGATCTCAAGGCCAAGCTGCCCGGCGTCTCCTTCCCCCAGGCGGCGGCTAACTTCCAGCCCGCTGAGAGCCTGGAAACCATGGCGGAGCAGGCCAAGGACTACCCCCTGGCTCCGGCGGAGGGTGAGCGGGCTGACATCATCGCCCTGCAGCACACTACTCTGTTCGGCCTGCGCGGCCTGGCCGCCTATGCCGACCACGCGGCCATCCTGGGCCAGGAGGACGACTCGGTCTACGCCTACATCTACGAGGCCCTGGCGGCCATGGAAGAAGACAGCCTGGACCTGAACGGCTGGGTGGGCCTGACCCTGAAGTGCGGCGAAGTGAACCTGAAGGCCATGGAGCTTTTGGACGCGGGCAACACCGGCGCCTACGGCCACCCCGAGCCTACGGTGGTTTCCCTGGGCCACAAGGCGGGCAAGGCCATCCTGGTGAGCGGCCACGATCTCATGGACCTGGAGCTGCTTCTGGAGCAGAGCAAGGGCAAGGGCATCAACGTCTATACCCACGGCGAAATGCTGCCCACCTTGGCCTATCCCAAGCTCAAGGCCTATGAGCATTTCCGCGGCCACTACGGCACCGCCTGGCAGAACCAGGGCAAGGAGTTTCCGGCCTTCCCCGGCGCCATCCTCATGACCACCAACTGCATCCAGAAGCCCAAGGGCGACACCGGCGACAAGATATTCACCACCGGTTTGGTGGGCTGGCCCGGCGTGCCCCACATCACCGGCGAGGGACGCAACAAGGATTTCTCCCCGGTCATCGACAAGGCCCTGTCCCTGCCTGGCTTCCCCAGCGACGAGGAAAAGGGCAGCGTGATGTGCGGCTTCGGGCGCAACGCGGTGATGGGCGTGGCCGACAAGATAATCGAGGCTGTCAAGGCCGGAGCCATCAAGCACTTCTTCCTGGTGGCCGGCTGCGACGGGGCCAAGCCAGGACGCAACTACTACACCGAGTTCGTGGAGAAGACCCCGGCCGACACCGTGGTGCTCACCCTGGCCTGCGGCAAGTTCCGCTTCTTTGATAAGCAACTGGGCGACATCGGCGGCATCCCCCGCCTGCTGGACGTGGGACAGTGCAACGACGCTTACAGCGCCATCCAGATCGCGGTGGCCCTGGCGGGCGCCTTTGGCGTGGGGGTCAACGAACTGCCCCTGTCCATGGTGCTTTCCTGGTACGAGCAGAAGGCCTGCGCCATCCTGCTGACCCTGCTGCACCTGGGTATCAAGGACATCCGCCTTGGCCCCAGCCTGCCGGCCTTCATCACCCCCAACGTGCTCCAGGTGCTGGTGGACAACTTCAACATCATGCCCATCACCACTCCCGACGAGGACCTCAAGGCCATCCTGGGCGAAGCCGCCTAGCCTGAGCCCTGGTCCACCCAAAAATCCCGCCGGCGCTCCACCTCCCCGGAGCGCCGGCGGGTGCTTTTTTTAGCGTGCAAAAACGCGGGCCGAAGGCTAAAGCGCCTCCGGCCCGCTCCCCCCACCTCGCCGGACCGCGCCGTGGGGGCGCGGCCCGGTGATGCTATGATTTATCCCCGTTGAACAGGCGATAGGTGGCCAGCACCTGCTGGGCCACCTTGATGAGCTTTTGGTTGCTGCGCCGGGCGTGCTGCTGCAGGCGGCGCATGGCCTCGGGCTCGCTTAGGCCCATGCTGAGGATCAGCAGGTTCTTGGCCTTTTCGATGACCGCCCGCTCGCTGAGCTTGGCCTCCAGCTGGGCGGCCTGGGAGAGCAGTTCGCGCAGGCGGTTCTGCATGGCGCTGGCCGCGGCCAGTTGCAGGCGGGACTGGGGCGCGCCCTGGGCAGGAGTGATGAGAGCCAAGGCTCCACAGGCGGTGGCCAACTCGGCGAGCCCCGCCAGGCCCTCGGGCGCGGCCAGGACCACCCCCACCTTTTCGGCGGCTAGGCGCTTCAGCCAAAGGGCCCGTTCCTCCGGGTCGAAGCCGTGCAGATCCCACAGCACCAGCATGTCGCCCACAGCCACCTTGGCCGGCAAGGGCGCTGGAGAGGCCGGGCTCAGCATGGCCACCTCGCAGCCGGCCAGGATGGGAGCCAGGGTGTTGATCAGGGGAGAGCCGGGTTGTTGCAGCAGGGCCACTTTTATTTGCGCCACATTGCGCCTCCTTTGGCCTGGACCGATTGCAAGACGGCCGCCAAAAAAGGCGCGTGGATTTTAGCTAGTTATTTGCGAGTGATAGCAAAAGAAGACGGCCCAGGGCGTGAGCCCGGTTACCGTAAGTCGGAGCGTTGTTACCGAAAGATTTGGCCCTTAGGAGCGCCGCTCCACCACATAGGGAGCCAGGGCCAGCAGGGTCTCCAGATGATCGCCCGGCCCCTGGGGCGGGATCAGGGCGGCCAGGGCCTCCTGGGCGGCTAGGGCGTGGGCCTTGGCCTGGGCCATGGTGTGCTCCACCCCTCCGGCCTCGCGCACCATCTCCTTGGCCTCGGCCTGGGCGGCAGGATCGGTGGGCGCGGCGGCGGCCAGTTCCACTAGGCGGCTCCTCTGGGGAGGGGCGCAGTTTTCCCTGGCAAAAATGAAAGGCAGGGTGATCTTGCCCTCGGCCAGGTCGTGGCCCACCGGCTTGCCGAACTCGTGCTCGGTGCCCACGTAGTCCAGGGCGTCGTCCACCATCTGGAAGGCCATGCCCAGTTCCATGCCGTAGGTGTACATGGACCCGATCATGGCCTCGTCGGCCCCGGCGGAGATGGCTCCCATCTGACAGGAGGCGGCGATGAGCACTGCGGTCTTGGCCTGGATGACCCGGCGGTAGTCGGCCTCGGCCAGCTCGTAGTCGCCGGTGAACAAGAGCTCCAAAACCTGTCCCTCGGCCATGAGGGTGGTGCAGTCGGTCAGGGCGTTTACAAAGCGGTGGTCGGCCACCTCGGCGGCCAGGGAGTAGCTCTTGGAGAAAAGGAAGTCCCCCACCAGGATCACCGCGTCGTTGCCGTACCTGGTGCGGGCCGCCGGGCGTCCGCGCCGCAGCCCGGCCTCGTCCACCACGTCGTCGTGCAGCAGGGTTGCGGCGTGCAGGTATTCGAAGATGGCCGCCTGGCGTGGCTGACCCTGCCCGCCCGCCGCCGCCGCGGCCAGCAGATAGAGCACCGGCCTCAGGCGCTTGCCGCCGCTGAAGATGATGTAGCCGCTCACCTGCTCGATGTAGGGCACATGGCTTTTCAGAGTGTCTGTGAGGGCTTGGTCGGCCGGTTCGGCCAGGGCCAGGACCCGGCGGCGCAACTCGTCGGCGGGCAAGGTTTGCTTGAAGCTGGAGGCCACGGGGTTCCTTTCTGCTGCTAAAAACCTATTGGCTCGAATACCCTATCACTACCGCCCTGTCAAACGCGAGAGGGTCGGCCTGGCGCTGACTCCCGCGGGCAACAATGGTATATACTAACCCGCGACGGCCGCATCGGCCTGTCCAAGCCCGGGTGGTGGAACCGGTAGACACAGGGGACTTAAAATCCCCAGGGGTAACACCCCGTGCGGGTTCGAGTCCCGCCCTGGGCACCAAATAAAATCAAGTAGTTATAGCTACGCCCTTGTAGTGAGGGTAGGCGCTGGTCGGCGGCAAATCGGTTTTTGTGCCACTCCTGTGTGATGACGGATGAAATAAGTCTAACCGTTTGTTATGAAATAACTTGGTTTCGGGGAATGTGGGATTTGGGTTGGTTTTATGTGGACGAAGATGAAAACGGGATGACGTCCCGCTGATTTTGAGCCCGCCGTCAGAAGATAAAACTCACAAAAAAATTTGTTAGCCTGTCAGCGACAGATTTGCACTGTGCCCTCTCTCCCTGGTTCGGGGCGGGTCATCCTTGCCTGATGCCCTGTTTGCGTTCTACAATGCGGCCTGATCAGTTATATCTGTTTGAAATTATTCCTGCCTCGGCAGGCCGCAGTAGGAGGGGGGCATGGTTCGCAGCAAGAAACCTGACAATCGCCAGATTGAGACCTATGAGCACCAGGGCAAGAAGCGGGTGAACAATCCCCCTGTGGGCTTGGTGACTCCTGAAACAGACCCCGACGAAAGTAAGGCAACCTACTCCTATGACCCTCACCTGGACCCGCAACTGGTATGGGCGGGCAAGGCGGAACACACTTCCTTCGAGGTTCCCACCGTATCCCTGCACGTCCATGAGCGCATAGACCCGCGCACCATCATCGAGGCGGTTCGTAAGAAAAACGGCAGCGCCCCGCAGCCCTCCTTGTTCGCCAGCCAGGAAGAAAACCTGCCCATCCGCCAGGCCATTGAGTTCTACAAGCACAAGCATGGCTGGTCCAACCGCCTCATTGCCGGCGATAGCCTGCTGGTCATGAACAGCCTGCTGGAAAAAGAAGGCATGGCGGGCCAGTTGCAGATGGTCTACGTTGATCCGCCGTATGGGATCAAATATCGTTCCAATTTCCAGCCTTTCACAAACAACAAAAGTGTTTCTGACTCCGATAAAGATGTTGATTTGACTCAAGAACCGGAAATGTTAAAAGCATTTCGCGATACATGGGAATGCGGTATTCACTCTTATCTCTCTTATCTCCGCGACAGACTTAAGTTGGCTCACCGGCTATTGAGCGAAGAGGGCTCTTGTTTTGTGCAAATCAGTGATGAAAATCTCCATCTCACTAGAATGATTTTAGATGAAATATTTGGAAGTGATAACTTTGTAGGGCAAATATCATTCGTCACCAAGATACCTCTTAGAAACAAGTATTTGCCCGGAGTTTGCGATTATATTCTCTGGTATGGGAAAGATTTTGCTGGCGGGAAACTTAAGTTTCGTAACCTCTTCGAAGAACAGTCACTTAAGAACTCTCCGCAGTTTAGTCTTGTTGAATTGGACGACGGAAGTATACGTACCATAACCCAAGAAGAAGTTGAAAATCCCGATATATTGCCAGCGAAATCAAGGGTATTTACCAGTTTGGATTTGGCGTCGTCTGGCCGAACTGAGTCGTGCGTTTTTGATTTCACTTGGGAAGGTAAATCTTATTCACCTACGGCAGGTAAAAGCTGGAAGACTAACCTGGGAGGCATGGATAAACTTGCAGCATGTAATAGACTATATGCCACAAAAACGGCACTAAGATACAGGCTTTACTTTGATGATTATCCTGTAAAATCGATCACCAACAACTGGACAGATACTGTTGGTGTGTCTGGGAAAATATATGTTGTACAGACGGACATCAAAGTTATTAAAAGATGTATGCTCATGTGTACGGACCCTGGAGATATTGTATTTGATCCTACTTGTGGATCAGGCACGACCCCTTTTGTGGCTGAACAGTGGGGCCGAAGATGGATCACATGTGACACTTCGCGAGTGGCCATATCACTGGCCAAACAGCGTCTTGCCACTGCAATTTTTGACTACTTCGAACTTAAACATCCGAATGAGGGAGTGGATAGTGGCTTCAATTATCATACGGTTCCTCACATTACGCTGGGCTCTATAACCCAAAACTCCCAAGTTACCCCATCTGAAAGCCTACAGAAACTAAAGAAAATAATTCGAGATTCTGCTAAGCAGGAAGTTTTATTTGATCAGCCCATCATTGATTCGTCCAAGGCACGCGTAACCGGACCTTTCACCGTCGAGGCCGTACCGGCTCCCGCCGTCCTCCCCATTGACCAAATAGATGGTGATGAAAAGCCAGCCGATGAATCTGTATCCCGCTCCGGTGAATCCCTGCGCCAAGAGGAATGGCGGGATGAGTTGTACAAAACCGGTGTGCGAGGCAAGGGCGGCCAGCGCATAGAGTTCTCCAGGGTGGAGCCTCTGCCGGGAACCCGTTGGCTGCATGCAGATGCCGAAACCAAGGAAGACCAGCCTCAGCGGGTGGTGGTTTCCTTCGGGCCTGAGTACGCGCCCCTGGAACAGCGCCAGGTTGACTTGGCGCTGGAAGAAGCCCAATCCCTGGTACCCAAACCCAAGATTATCATTTTTGCGTCCTTCCAGTTCGATTCCGAGGCCGCCAAGGACATAGAAGAAACCAACTGGCCGGGGGTAACTTTGCTCAAGGCCCAGATGAATGCCGACTTGCTCACCGAAGACCTGAAAAAGAAGCGGGCCAGCAATGAGAGCTTCTGGCTCATCGGCCAACCGGACGTGGACCTGAAGCAGGTCAAGAAAGGCGATGACAAGGGCAAATGGCAGGTGGATGTCCACGGCTTCGACTACTACAACACCCGCAAGGGTATCATCGAATCCGGCGGCAAAGGCAACATCGCCATGTGGATGCTGGATACCGACTATGACGGCCGGAGCCTTTTACCACGCCAGGTGTTTTTTCCTATGGCCTCTGCCAAGGAAGGTTGGGCCAAACTGGCAAAAAGCCTCAAGGCAGAGATAGACGAGGACCTGATCGAAGCTTACCGGGGGACCGTATCTCTACCCTTCGAACCAGGCGCCCATAGGCGGGTAGCGGTCAAGATCGTTGACGACCGGGGCATTGAAAGCCTCAAGATCATCGGGATTGACTAATGAAAAAAGTTTTTAAGGAAAGCCGCACCATAGACCGGCTCATAGTCAACTCCCCTTATGTTGAGCCTGAGCTCCACTGGCAATACAACCGGGATCACCGCACCTTCAGCCTGGTGGAAGACAGGCGGCCAGCGGGCTACGTGGTGGCCACCGAGCGGGCGCAGAGCTTTGACGACCCCGGCGTGTTCGTAGAAATTCCGCTGGTCAACCAGCTTAGGCCGCGCATCAAAGCCTGGCGGGAGGCCGAGGCTCCCTATGCTGGCGTCACCGGTATCACCAAGCGCCTTTTGGAACACTGGAACAACCCCGAGCATTGGGACCAGCGCAGGTTCTTTTTTTGCCAGCTTGAGGCCATAGAGACCCTACTTTGGCTTTCCGAGGCCCCGGACGCCGAGAAGGTGGGCATAGATGTGCCTTCGGATGGAGGCGAATTCCTCCGCCTTTGCACCAAGCTGGCCACCGGCGGCGGCAAGACCCTGGTAATGGCTATGGTGATAGCTTGGCAAGTCCTCAACAAAATCACCTACCCCCAGGACAGGCGGTTCTCCAAGAACGTGCTGGTGGTGGCTCCTGGCCTAACGGTTAAGAGCAGGCTCTCGGTGCTTTTGCCCTCCGGCCCAGATAACTACTACGAGCGTTTTAACATTGTGCCTCAGTCCCTGATGGACAAGCTGCGCCAGGGCAAGGTTGCCGTCCGCAACTGGCATGTGCTCAATTGGGAAACCGACGAGAAGATCAAGAAGAAACGCAGTGTGGACAAGCGCGGGCCTAAGAGCGATGAGGCCTACGTCCGGGAGGTCCTGGGCGATATGGCCAACGCCAGAAACATCCTGGTCATCAACGATGAAGCGCATCATGCCTGGCGGGTGCCTGCCGAATCCAAGGTCAAGGGCGTACTCAAGAGCGATATTGAGGAAGCCACCAAATGGGTGGGCGGCTTGGACCGCATCAACCGGGCCAGGGGCATCTTGGCATGTTATGACTTTTCTGCTACGCCATTCGCGCCTTCGGGTAAAAAAGCTTCTGAGGAAGCCCTATTCGGCTGGATCGTCAGCGACTTCGGTTTGAACGACGCGATAGAATCCGGCCTGGTCAAGACGCCTCGGGTTGTGGTTCGTGACGATGCCCTGCCCGATGCCAAGACCTTCAAGTCGCGCCTTTATCACATCTACAACGATCCCGAGGTCAAGGACGACCTTAACCGTAAAGCGGAGCCTCAAGAGCCGCTGCCCGACCTGGTGAGCAATGGCTATTACCTGCTGGGCTACGATTGGCGCGAAACGGCAAGGTCGTGGCAAGAGGCGGGCAACCCGGCCCCTCCGGTGATGATTACGGTGGCCAACCGCACCGAGACAGCCGCCAGGGTCAATTATGCTTTTGGCCATAACAAGATTCGCATTCTGGAGCTATGCGACCCTGACAAGACGCTGCATATCGACTCCAAGGTTCTTGACGAGGCTGAAGCCTATGAGGAACCGGTGGTTGACTCTGAGGCACTGGGGGCTGAGGAAGACGGCGAGGATGTTCCTGAGCGCAAGATGACCAAAAAACAGCAAGCTGAGCTTCTGCGCCTACAGGTGGACACCGTGGGCCAGGCCGGAAAGCCGGGGGGCAGCATCCAGAACGTGATATCGGTCGGCATGCTCTCCGAAGGTTGGGACGCCAAGACCGTAACTCACATTATGGGCTTGAGGGCCTTCTCCAGCCAATTATTGTGCGAGCAGGTAGTCGGCAGGGGGCTTCGGCGCACGTCCTATGAGGTCAATGGGAAAAGCGGTCTGTTCGATGCCGAGTATGTCAATATATTCGGGGTTCCTTTCACCTTCCTGCCCCATGAGTCAGAGGAAGGCGTCATTCCTGAGCCACCCAAGCCCAAGACCCAAATTGAGCCGGTGGTGGACAAACAGCAGTTTGAGATTTCCTGGCCCAACGTGATCCGCATAGAGCACGTGTATCGACCGCAGCTGAGTCTTGATCTGGCCAAGGTTCCGGTGCTGGAACTTAACGCCGCTGAGACCGCCAAAATCGCTGAACTGGCCCCGGTGGTGGACGGTCGTCCAGACGTGTCCAAGGTCTCTGAAATCGACCTTGACGAGCTTGCCAGAGAGTTTCGCCTTCAGAAGATAGTGTTTGAGACGGCCCGCGATGTTTATGACCAGATGCAAACCGACTGGAAGGGCCGCAAGGAGTATCTTCTGGCCCAGCTAGTCAAGCTGGTAGAGGAGTTCATACGCTCCGACAAGATAAATATAATTCCTGGCCTTTTCTATCAGGACGAACTCAAGCGGCGGCTGATGATAACTCTGAACATGAACAAGGTGGTTCAGCATATTTGGGAGGCCATCAGGTTTGAAAACGCCGTCAAGATTGAGCCGGTATTCGACCGGGACCATCCCATTCGCTCAACGGGTGACATGAGAACCTGGTACACATCCAAGCCTTGCGAATACACCCAAAAATCTCACATCAACTTCTGTGTCTTGGACAGCACCTGGGAGGCCACGGAAGCTTTTGCCCTGGATCACCATGACAAAGTAACTGCCTGGGTGAAAAATGATCATTTAGGGTTTGATATCCTTTATGTGTTCAATGGCGTGGTCCGTAAGTACCGCCCTGACTTCATCGTTAGGTTGTCAACCGGTGAGCACCTAGTATTGGAAACGAAGGGCAAGGATTCGCAACAAGAAAAAACCAAACGAAAATTTTTGGCCGAATGGGTGAAGGCTATAAACACCCACGGAGGATTCGGCAAGTGGACATGGGCCGTTTCTCTTGACCCGGGCGATATAGCGGACGCCTTGTACAATCCTCAAAAGTATCAACAATGACTAAGAATATGGCCTGAAGGGCTGGGGGGCAATGAAAAAAGAAGCTAAACTCCTTATGATCAAGGCCATAGATTCCCTTGTTTTATGCGCCGATCATTTTAATAGGCCATGGGATCAAGGCCGAGTTCATGCGATATTGATATTCTTGGATCATTCCTTTGAGATGCTGCTGAAGGCAGCGATTATTGAAAGAGGCAGCAAAATTCGTGAGAAGGGAGCGAAAGAGACGATAGGCTTCGATAAGTGTGTAAGGAAGTGCTATAGCGACGCAAGTGTGCAATTTCTCACTGATGAACAAGTCCTGACGCTGCAAGCAATAAATGGTTATCGCGATGCTGCACAGCATTATCTATTAGATATCTCAGAACAGCATCTCTATCTCCAAGCTCAAGCGGGATTGACTCTATTTAAGGACATACTAAAAGAGGTTTTTGAAATTGACATCTATTCCAGGTTGCCAAGGCGGGTTCTGCCTCTTTCAACTACCCCACCAACGGATTTACATAGCTTGTTTTCATCTGAGGTTGAAGAGGTAAAACGGCTATTGACGCCTGGCAAGCGGCGCGGAGTAGAAGCGTCATCGAAAATCAGGGCCCTAGCGATCATGGAAGGTGCTATAAATGGGGAAAAAAACCAGCCTAGCCAGGGAGAAATTAATAAGATTAGCAAACAAATTTCAAAGGAAGTCAGCTGGGAGTCACTGTTCCCAGGGGTAGCATCTATTAACATGACTCAAACCGGCTATGGTCCATCGTTAGATCTACGCATTACGAAGAATGAAGGCATACCTGTTCACCTAGTTCCTGAGGGAACACCCGACGCCTATGTAGTCGGTGTTAGAAAAATAAATGAGTTAGATTATTATAGCCTTGGCCTGAAAAATTTGGCTGATAAACTAGGAATTACTCAGCCAAAGGCGCATGCTTTAGTTCAGTATTTTGCTATTCAAAACGACGCAGAGTTTTTCAAGGAAATCAGGGTTGGCAAAACAAAATTCAAGAGGTATTCTCCGAAGGCCCTTGCAACATTAAGGGACATAATAAGCGAAGATACGACTGTGGTAGAAAAAGCTTGGCGAGAAATACAGGCTGCCAAGGGGCGCGAACCTTCTTCACTTCAACCCTAAAATAGTTTAATAAAACCTCTTTAGCTGATCCATAACACCGCTCAACGATGTTGTGGTCACTCCTCGTGGCTTAACGGCCAGCTCGGCCAGGCCGGGCCTGGATGGCTCTCCAGGCTATGCCACATCCAGATCACCTTCCCGATGACCAGCTTTCCCAACTCGGCGGTCCAGGCCGGCTCGGGCGGGTAATCCATGAAGTTGTCGCTCAGGATCAAGAGGCTGCCGTTGACCTTGTGGAGGCGCTTGATCACCGTGTCGCCCTCGGCGGTGCGTAGCGCCCAGACGAAGCGGCGCTTGCCCTCGGGCATCCACTGGTCGCGATCAACTATTACTATAGAGCCGTCGGGCACGGTGGGCTTCATGCTATCGCCAGCCACGCGCACGGCCACCAGGTTGCGCCGGCGCCCGAGCTCGGGCCGGTAGACCCACACCAGGCTCTTGACCTTATCCCAGACCACCCCCCCGAATCCGGCTGCCGCCCTGCCCTCCACCAGAGGCACGGCAAAGTAATCGTCCGCCGCAGCTTCCTTGCCTCCGGCGCTCAGTGGGCGGATTACCGGTTTGACGTGGGCAGCGATGTCAATGGCGTCAACGCGGGAAGGGGTGGGCTCACCGCATAGAAGCTCCCTGACGTCCACTTGTGGATGGTGGCGCGACAGGTAATAAAGCACCTCGGGCGAGGGAGGGACCTGGCCGCTCTCCATTCTGGAAACGGAGGCTGGCGCAACGCCGGCTAATTCAGCAAATTCCCCCTGGGTAAGACCCAACTCTCCCCTTATTTTGCGCAATCTCTCCCCGGCTTCAGGGGGTACGGATGAGGGTCTGCCTGGCACGTTATTGTTCCACTAGTGGAAATTTAGGTTGACTGCTAGCTTCCACTTGTGTAATTTATGATGCAACAGAATTGCACTTGTGGATCTAGCAATGCTTCACACCGACGACATCTGGGCCGAATTAACCCGCCGCCGGATCAAGGCCAAGGATATAGCCATTGATCTGGGAGTGGCCACCAGCACGGTGACCCGGGCCATCAACGGCGAGACGCGGACCCCGGCTCCCACCATTCTTGAAGACGTTGCCGCCCGCATCGGGGTGGGGGTGGAGGAACTAAGCCCGGGACGTCCCTCTCGCCTTGTCCAAAACCATACCGAGAAAAGTTCAATGGGGTCAACGTCTAAAAGCCGCCAGGTTCGGACGTCGATACCCGCTTTGAACGAGTGCCAGAGGTCCGGAGACTACTCCCCAGGCGCCGTTTACGCCAGTTCAGGAGGGGCCTCCCGGACCTCGGAAGCGGTGGAGGAGGCGGCATGAGGTCTGGAAACGGCGGTCGGCTACCCCTCTTCGACGGTCAGCTGCGCCTGGACGTGCTGACCATTTTCAAGGCCTGCCTGGCCGACGCCATGAAGGCCAGCCCGTTGAGCCGGGCCCAGATCGCCGAGCGCATGAACGAGGCCCTGCGCCGAGAGGGCCTGAGCCCCAACATTACCGAGGACACCCTTAACAAATGGGGGGCGCCCAGCGACTCCAGTCACCATCCCACCATCCGCCAGCTTCCTTTCCTCTTGCATGCCCTGGAAGACGCCAGCCCCCTCAACGTGATCCTGTCCCCCTTCAACTCCCGGGTGGCCGGTCCCTACGAAGAGACCCTGATCCGAGAGGGCCTGGCCCGGGAGCAGGAAGCCAGAGCCAAGAGGGAAGCCAAGGAGGCGCGCATGGAGCGGGAACGTTTGGAACGGGGGAGAAGACGATGAATAGGAAATTTTCAGGGACGGTCCGTTTTTCCCGGAGGGCGCTTCTCATGCTGCGCCTCAAGTACGGGGGCAGGAGCAACTTCGTTTCGGCCTGCCGCAAAGAGGCCCGCCGGAGGGTGGCATGAGCAGAGGCAACGGAGAAGGTGTGATCACCGCCCTGGACAACGGACTGCGCCTGCTGATGGAGGCGGCCCAGCGGCCCAGCTTCGGCCTGGCCGAAATGGCTCGGGCTCTGGATCTGCCCACCAGCACGGTGGACCGGATCATCGCCACCCTGGCCGCCCGGGGCTTGCTGGAGCGGGCCGGGATCGAGTGGCGCATGGGCAAGGCCGCGGCGGCCCTGTGGGCGGCTTACCGCCGCCAGCAGGAAGAGCTGATCCGCCAAGCCCAACGCAATCTTTCTGACACCAACATTTCCACCGAGGAGACAGATCAATGCCGGAAGCTGATGGCCGTCTGATGCAGCAGGTCATGGAAGACCGCGAGGTGACCCAGGCCCACCAACGGGAGATTTTCCTGGAGGTGCTCCAGTCCAAAATCAAGGATCAGGACCAGGCCGAGTCCACCGAAAAGCTGATGAGCATAGCCATGCGGGCGGGCCGCATCCAGGCCTCCAAGGCTATCGCCACCTTTGCCGAATGCCTAACAGTTAGTCAATTGAGGGAGCTCAAGGCTCTCCACGGAGCGGCCAACCTTACCTGGGCCGAGACCTGCAAAATGGTTGGTATTTCGCATAAAACCGCTGATCGCTACTTGGCCATCGCCGATGACTTGGGCGATGAGTTCATGACTAACGTTAGGCATCTGGGCGTGTCCATACGGACCCTTGAGACGGCTCGCGCTCTCCCGGCAGACATACGTAAAAGACTCACCACCGGTGAGGTCATCGACCTGGAGACGGTGAGCAAGGAAGAGCTCACCTCGGTCATCAAGGATCTGGCCGGGGAGCACGGCAAGGAACTGGCGGCCAAGGATCAGGCCCTGGCCGACGAAAGGAAGGCCAAGACAAAGGCCGAGGACAAGGCCAGTGGCCTAGGCGATCGTCTGACCACCATTCAGACGGAGCTCAACAATCTGAAGGCCGGTCTGCCGGTGGATGACGCCGAGGCCATCAAGATCATCCAAGACATCGAGAAGAAAATCCTGCCCCTGCTGGCGGTGTACCGCCACACCACCAAAATGGCCGGGCGCAGCCCAGAGGCGGTGTCGCGCATCCTGGCCAGCCTGGAGTTGGTGAAGGAGGTGGCCGAGTGGACCGGCAACCACCTGGCGGCCAAGGCCGAGGGCGAAGAGCCCGATGACGAGGCCCTGGGGGCGGGAGCCGACATGTTGGCCAATGACATCGCGGCCCACGACGGCACGCGGCCGGTCTACTAGGTCCCCCCATGACTCCGGACCTGGCCCGATCCCTGGCACGAGAGCTCGCCACCGCCCCCTACGGGGGGCAGGGGGCGATCCTGTCGCAATGGGAAGCCACGATGGGCCTCAGCCGCTCCACCCTGCTGCGCCACGCCAAGCTGCACGGCTACCAGCCCCAGGAGCGCAAGCCCAGGGTGGATGCCGGCATCAGCCGGGCGGGGATCACCGAGGACGGCCTGGCCCACGTGGTGGCTCTGATGGCCGGCTCCCATCGCAAGACCGGCAGCATCGAGATGCCCACCAACGAGGCGGTGATGGAGTGCGTGGGAGCCGGGGCCCTGCCCCAGGGGACCAAGCCGGAGACGGTGCGCCGCATTTTGCGGGAGAAGGGACTGAGCCGCCGCATGCTCAAGGGAAACTACACCACCGACGGTCAGACGGTAAGCGCGGGCCACGTGCGTCTGGTGAGCCGGGGCCCCAACCATCTGCACCAGGTGGACGTGAGCGCCTGCCTGCACTGGTACTTCAAGAAGCGGGGCGGCTTGGGCATGCGTCACACCAAGCTGGAGCTCATGGGGGGTAAGAAGCCCGAGGCCCTGAAGGGGATCCGGGAGCACATCCTGCGCTACATCCTGGTGGACCATTTCAGCGGGGCCTTTTACGTGCGCTACTACCTGGCCGCCGGGGAGAACGCCCTCAACCTGATCGACTTTCTGTATCAGGGCTGGCGGCGCCGGGAGCACGAACACGACATTTTTCACGGCGCTCCCAGCATGGTCTATTTCGACCCGGGCTCCGCCAACCTGGCCTATGCCACCACCAACCTCCTGGACAACCTCCAGGTCAAGTGGGAGGCCCACCAGGCGGGAGTGGCCCGGGCCACGGGAGCGGTGGAGGTGAGTCACCGCATCTGGCAGCAGCACTTTGAGAGCAAGCTGTGGCTGCGCCGTCCGGAGAACTTGGAAGAGCTCAACGCCCGGGCCGATGACGCCCGCATCTTCTACTGCGCCAACCGCACCCACCGCCGCACCCGCCAGACCCGCTGGGAGGCCTGGTCCGGCATCAAGGCCGAGGATCTGCGCCTGATGCCCCCCCGGGAGATCTACAACGAACTTGCCCACGAGAAGCCTCACCGCACCACGGTGCGGGCTGACGGCATGCTCCGCCACAAGGGCCTGCACGCGGTGCTGGACACGGTGGACGTGGGCCAGAGGGTGGAGGTGGTGCGCAACCCCTACCGCCTGCCCGAGGTGCTGGCCTACCGCCTGAACCCGGACGGCACCCGGGGCGAGGTGTTGCGCACCAAGGCCATCGAGAGCCCGGACGACATCGGGGTGGCGGTGGGCACCTGGAAGCGGCGCAAGGACACCCCGGCCCAGCGGGCGGTGAAGGCGGCCGGCGAGATCGACCTGTCCACCTATCAGGAGACGGTGTTCGGCCACAAGCTGGAGAATCTGCCCGAAAACGTGCGCTTCCTGGAGCGCCGGGGCCAGGAGATCACCCCCGCGGCCGCGGCCCCGGCGCCTCTGCTGGAGGAGGGCCGCCCGGCCTGGTTCAGCAGCGGAGCCAACCGTTACGAATGGATCCTGCGCCACCCCGCCCAGGCCCTGGCCGAGGACTTGGCCTGGGCCCGGGAATACGAGCACACCCCGGAATATCAGGCGATGGCCGAGTCATGGGAGCAATTGCGCGCCCATCTGGGCCGCCAAGCCGTTGAAGGAGGAGGAAAGGCATGAAAAACAAGTTCCTGCACGTGAGCAACGTGCGCCGGGTGATCGAAGCCGTCACCGCCCTGCGCGGGCAGGCGGCCGGCTTGCCCTGCCTGGCGGCCTGGCACGGCCCGGCCGGGCGAGGAAAGACCGAGACCAGTATCTGGTACGCGGGCAATCACGACGCCCTGTACATGATCCCCCAGGTGAACAGCAGCCAGCTGGACCTGCTCAACGACCTTTACGCCGCCCTCAAGGGCCAGAAGGAGGCCAAGTTCCACCGCCGCCGCGACGCCTTCGGGGCCTGCCTGCGCCTGATGTGGAATCGTAGCGCCCCGGTGCTCATCGATGAGGCTGACCGTATCTCCAAGCACACCGCCCTGGTGGAGACGGTGCGGGACCTGAGCGACCGCACCGGCTGCCCGGTGATCTTCGTGGGCACCGATCAGATGTTGGTGCACCTGATGCAGCGGGAGCAGATCGCCAGCCGCCTGGCCGAGGTGGTGGAGTTCAAGCCGCTGAGCGTGGACGAGGTGGTTATGGCCACCAATGAGCTTTGCGGCTTGGAGCTCAACCAGGACGCGGCCCAGGTGCTGCACCGGCGCACCCAGGGCTTTTTCCGTGACCTGGTGGTGGCCCTGTCCCACATCGAACGGACGGCCCGGGCCAACAAGCTAAGCGACCTGCCTGCAGAGATGGTGGATAAGACCTCCAGGCTGGCCATCAAGAGGGCCGCTTGAACCGGCCCCAGAACATCGTCTACTGGGTCCGCGCCCGCAAGCGGCCGGTTTCCCTCTCGGAGATCACCCAAGGGTGTGGGGTTTCCCTGGGGGAAGCGATCAGCAAGGTCAAGCACCTGGTGGAGGCCGGCGAACTGATCGACCAGGGAGGCGACCGGATAACCGCCGCCCCGCGCAAATGGGACCGCCAACCAAAGGAAGCCCCGCCGGCTCAAAAGCGTATCTGGAAGGTGGCCGCCTACCTGGACCTCAAGGGGCCCTGGCCCGCGGCCAAGGTGGCCCGCCTGGCCGAAGCCAATCTGGACTACACCCGGGATTATCTGCGCTGGCTGGCCGGCCAGGACCAACTGCGGGTCTATCCCCGCAAGGGCCAGGCCTATCTCTATCGACTGCACCCGGACGCCCCCAGCCCCGAGAAGGCACCAGCCTGGGTGAACCGACGCAATCGGAAGTTGAGAGTGAGGAAAAAATAATTGATTAGCGATTAGGCGAAAGGCCCGGGGCGGTCATCCCCCCGACCGTAGGCGCGCATGAAATTTCAGCGCCTTCCCCGGGCCTCGGCGGGATCTGGCCTACCCGTCCTGACGAGCCAGGCCGTAAGGAGATTAGTCGTGAACTTTGATGGCGACCTACTCAAGAAGATCAGGCGTTGGACCGAGGGGCCCTTGCCCGAGGATCAGTGGAACAAAACCATTGAGATGGCCGATCGGCTGGACGACGCCATAGCCCCGATCATCACCACGCCGGACTACATGGCCGGACGGGTAACCGACCTGACGGTGGATATCTGCGGCTCGGACAAGCTCTGGGACTTCCACCCCGAAGGCAAGCAGCACTGCTACCCCAGGGGCAGCAAATGCCTGATCCGCGTCCTGGGCGGGCCACTGCCCAACGGACGCACTTACATGAGCCTTTTTGGAGGCGGGCACGAGGCGGGCCACAACGAAACGGACGTGGATCACCTGTGCGAAGGGCTGGAGCAACAAGGGCTCTGGGAAGAGGCCTACGGCCAGGGCGGCCGCCTGGACGCTGAGCTGGGCCCGATGATCATCGACCCCATGCACTTCGAGCGCCACGAACTGCGCATGCGCCTGTGGCTCTGCGGTCAGGAGCGCCTGCGCCGCTTGGCGGAAAACCCGCTGGAGCAGCCCGAGGCTGTTGACGGACGGCTGGACGTGTTTCTCCTGGGCGGGCCCATGCCCAACGGGCGGATGTACCTGAGCCAGGGCGACCTGGGCCAGATCCTGGTGCGCCAAATAACCGGCGTGGCCAACCCCTGCGTAGGGCTGTGATGTGGCCCAGCCCGTCACCTGCCCCAACTGCGGCCACCGCTTTGAGCCCACGCCCAAAAGCAAGTGGCCGGGAGACTATTTCGAGTGGTGCTCCTACTGCGCTCACTGGCAAGAGGGGCCGCCCGAAGGCCGGGCGCTGGGCGAAGGCCAGGACAGCTGGTGCGGCAAGCACCAGGACGGCACCTGCCGCACGGCCTGGTGCCCAACGTTCAAACCCCATGAGAAGTGGCTGCGTGCGAAGCGCACTAGCAAATAGAGGTGAGGGTTGCCGGAGGGAGATTGCAGCTCCCCCCGGCGACCGGATGATGATGGCATCCGATCAGGTTAGAAACCCAACCCTCATGGCTTGTTGGCCAGGGGGCATTGTAGCAAGGATTGATCGGATGAAGCGTGTATTTAGCCCAATTTCTTGGTTGGGCGGCAAAAGTAGAATGGTCAACAAGCTTCTGCCCTTGTTGCCCCCGCACCGTGTTTACGTGGAGCCATTTGGCGGAGGGGCCTCTTTGCTGTTGGGCAAGGAGCCCTCGCCGGTGGAGGTCTACAACGACCGGGACTCAGGCCTGGTCACCTTTTTCCGGGTGCTGCGGGATCCGGATCTGGTGGGCAGCTTGATCTATCGCTGCTCCAGCACCCCTTACAGCCGGGAGGAGTACTCCTCCTGCCTGGCCACTTGGGAAAGTTGCGAAGACCCGGTGGAGCGGGCCTACCGCTGGTTTGTAACCAGCCGCATGTCATTTGGCGGGATTTTTGGCAACTCCTGGGGTGCCAATGTGAATGCAAGCTCCCGGGGGATGGCACAAACCGCCTCCTCCTGGATCTCGGCGGTGGTGCGGCTGGCGGTGGTGCACCAGCGGATGATGCGCGTCCAGGTGGACAACCAGGACTTCCGTCTGGTGATTCCCCGCTACGACACTCCCGAAACCTTATTTTACCTGGACCCGCCTTATGTCCCCGCCACCCGGCGGGGCGGCTCCTACCGCCATGAAATGGACCTGGCCGACCACCAGGAGCTGGTCAATATCCTGCTGGAAATTCAGGGCATGGCCCTGCTGAGCGGCTACGACCACCCGGTGTACCGACCCCTGGAGAGAGCGGGATGGGACAAGCGAAGCTGGCAGACGGTCTGCCAGGCCGCGGGGCGCACCCGCCGTTCGGGCCTGCAGGGCAAGGGGCAAGTTTCAGCCAAGCAGAAGCGCACCGAGTGCGTGTGGATATCGCCTCGGGCCCAGGCGGCCAGGAGGGAAGCCCATGACCCTGCCTGACCACCTCGCCAACGTCGCCTTTGTACTCGGCTACATCCTGGTGGTGGCCTGCTACATCCCGCAGTGGGTGCGGATCCTGCGCACCCGGGAAACGGCGGGCATATCCCCCGGACTGCTGGGCATGGTCACCGCCGGCCTGATCCTGATCCAATTGGCCGCCCTGGGTGGGGCCTGGGGCCAGCTGATGGCCTGGGGCAACGGGGCGGCCCTGCTCAACGCCCTGATCACGGACGCGGCCTATGTGTCGGCCAGGAAAGGGAGGAAGTGATGCACCGCCCCGCGGAAAACGCCCAGGCCCAAACGGCAAGGCTGCCCTTGGGCAGTCAGGGCTGTGACCATTCCCCCGGCGGTGAGGCCTGCGCTCACCAGGCCAACGAGCTGGGCATCTGCGCCACCGGCCTGTGCCCGGTGACGGTGGAGATCACCGAGGAGGGCTGGCGGGCCCTGGCCAGGAAGCAGCAAGAGGCATGAACCTTTTGGCCTTCATCCCCCTGGCCCAATGGCCGAAGTACTCCACCCCAGACCTGCTGGCGATGGGCCTATCTCTGTTGGCCCTGGGGGGGGCGGCCTGGCTGGGTGGGCGCAGGGAGAGAAAGGGTAAGCCATGAAGCGTGAGCTTTTAGGCTTTGAAAAACAGGGCGACAAGTGGTGCCACAATCCCCAGCTAACCGAGGCCGAGGCCTGGCTGGTGGATACCATCGCCACATATAACCAGCGCCCGGGCAAGCCCCTGGCCCCGATGGAATGGGTGGCCGATTTTACGGCCCTGGACGCCAGGTCAGTGCGCGAGCTGATTAACCACCTAATCCGGCGGGAGTATCACGGCCTACCCATCTATCCCTTGCCCGGTGGCGGTGGCGGTTACTTCGTGGGATCGCCCGACAACGTGCACCTGGCCCGACGGGCGGTCCGGACCCATCTTAAGCGGGTGATCACCGGTGGCCTAAAGGCCAGGGCCCTGGGAGCCAGCGCTGCTGAGCTGGGCCAGAGCATGGTGCAGCTTACCCTGGACCTGCCCGGCGGGGAGGCCAGAGAGGTGGCCGAGGAAATGAGCGGGCTCTTGGCCGAGGCTGGTCTGCCGGTCAGCCAGGCGGCGGTGGCCACCACCCTGGCCCGATATCAAAAAGACCCCCAGCGCTACGCCCAGGAGATCAAGGAGCTGGCTGAGCAATACGGCGGCATGTTCCTGCGGCGGGAAGATCTTCGGGTGCTCCTGGAAAAAATGGCACGGGAGATGGTGGAGAGGTCCCTAGCCGAGCTGGAAGGCAAGGCGGCATGAGTGCCAAGGTTCTCAGACATCCCGCCGGTCGACGACCGCCCAGGGTGGCTTTTTGGGAGCCGCTGTGGGAGGAGCTCAGCCGCACGGCGGAGCTGCCCAGTCCGGCCCAGGAGGAAACCATAGCGGCGTTGGTGGGGGAGATCCACGCCATAGCCCAGCGCCTGAACTATAGCCCCATCCACAATCCGGCCGGATGGCTGCGGGGCTTCATCGTCCAGGCCAGCCCCAAGCTGTGGCCACCCAGCGACAGCCAGGACTGGAACAAGATCCTGTACAAGCTAAAGGAGCGCAAGACGCAGATGCAGCTGCGGGAGCGCCGGGAGCTGAGTTTGATCTCCCGGCCGCAGACCCGCATGATTCGCGGGCTTCTGAGCAAGGATCCATTTCGCGATGAGGAGTGGCTCTACGCCTACATCGCCGAGAACTTCCCGGAGTCGCGCCGCAAAAAGGACGGCAAGATGCGGCCCAGCCTGAGCTGCTTGACCACCAGCGAGGCCAGCCACCTAATCGATCTGCTCCAGGGCCAGGCCCCGGCCCGGCGCCGCAAGCGGAGACGGGCATGAGCCCTGAGCTTCCCAGTTTCGTACCCCGCAAGCTTGTCTATCGGGCGGCTGAGGTGGCGGAATTACTGGGCCTGAGCACCCGTGAGGTGCAGCGCAAGATGGCCGGAGGAGCCTTTGGGGAGCTAAAAAGGGCTGGAGGAAGCGATGAAAGGCCATTTTACAAGATTAGGTACGACGGATTGGTGGCCTTTTATCACGATATGGACGAGCAATTATAGACAATTTATCCCTAGGTTTTCTATTGAGCTAAGGGACGCTGTACAACCTAGCATAGAAATCCACCCCAAAATATAAATTCAGATTCCTGCCTGTGCAGTATCAATCAAAAACCGAGAAGTGAGCGTAAATCTTGACTGATCGGCATGTATTGCTCTACCATGCACTAGATCTTTAGGCTCCTGCCCTTTTTTATTGGCGTCTTTTAACCGTCTACACGGACAGCCGCGCATCATTGCTCGTCACTTACTTAGCTGTCTATTTACGTTTGATAACTGTGATCCACGGGAAAAGCCCATTTGTAGTCAGGATAGGCATGGTCGATCAAGGGACTGATACAGGTGTTGCGCTGGAATTGCCCTCAGTGAGGGAAGTGGCACCCGATGAGGAGGGTGGGCCGCTAGCAAGGCAAGGGTTAAACTACCAAGATGAAATCGCTACAGGTTTCCTTATTACGATGCTCGAAGAAACGTCTATTATAGAGGTGCACTGCGAAACTCATGATGACATCACGGTAATACATCAAATAGATAATACAGGTCTCCAACATACCGAATTCGTCCAAGTCAAAGCGCACCATGAAAACAAGCTATGGTCGGTCGCAGACCTGTGTAAAAGAATCAACAGAATACCCGGCACCTCTATTTTAGAAAAATCATTCTCGCATGATAAATTTATTCACCAGTCTCAGTTTCGTATAGTTACACTATTCCCCGTAAATGCTGAGTTGAGGGTTTTAACCTTTCCCAAGAATGGACCTGGAAGAGAGACCGACGGGGCCGATTTAAATGCCCTAAAGAAAAATGTTGCAAAGCGATTGCCCGATATTAAGTCCCCGCGGGGCAATACTATAGATTATTGGCTAGAGACTTGTGTTTGGGAAGTTCGCGAAAGTGAAAGAGCTGTCCAAGCTAATAATTTAATTAGGCTTATTAAACTCAGCCATGATGCAGGTCATGTGCTTCTTTACGAACAAGCAGAGTTGGTTTTAAAAGACATTCGTTCAATGGTTAGAAAAGCTGGGGCCGCTAGATGGGTGCCAGACAGAGACAAAAAGATATTTAGAAGAGAAGACTTTGTTGAATGGTGGTTAAAACGCAATCAAGATATTTTAGATGGTGCCAGTGCACCTTCTGGAGGAAAACTTCGAAAGAAAATGGAGCATGCTAATATACCAAGCCATTTAATTAATTTGGCGGTAGATTTACGAAGAGAGTACGCGAGTGAAGTTCGCAAACCTCTCTACATGGCTTCGGATCAAAAAAAGCTTTTACAACGTAGGGTTGAAGCGGAGTTGATGGATTTAGGTTCCCGTTATTTGACAGGTAAATTAGAAGATGATCCCTCTTGTTTTCATGATCGCTGCATACAGAAAATGAAAAGTCTGAACGAGGAACGACCAGATAATACCGAGAATCAACTCAGCTTTCTAGAAGGCTGCATGTACGACATTGTGGATCGGTGCTTTTTCCGGTTCGATAGGCAGGCTTAGTGGAATTACTTAAAAAAATGGGCTGGCAACCTGCGAGTTTGCCAATTTCAGCCGATGATGTTGTTGAGTTTCATGCAGCTAGGCTTCTACTATTATTGAAATATTGCGGTGTCTCCGGCCGGATAGACGGCTTGACAAAAATGGCTAAATTGGACTTTTTTGTACGCTACCCGGATTTTTTCGACGCAGCTGTGGCGGCAACTCCTCAAGAAGATAAACCAGAATCGTTTGTTGCAGAAGGAACTAATCAATCAATTGAATCCGCTATGGTCCGGCACCACTATGGTCCTTGGGATAAACGCTACTATCACACCTTAGCGTACTTAGAAGCAAAGGGATTAATAAGTGTCACTAAAGATAATAGAACTTTCAAACTTATATTGACGGACCTGGGACAGGAGTCAGTTGGCTTGCTATCAAAGCGGCAATCGTTTTTGCCAATTATTGAAAGGATGCGCAAAGTTAAGAAAGCCTATGGAAACAGGACCGGCTCGTCTCTGAAAAAAATGATATACGATCTCTTTGAGTCCGAAGTCCGCAATCGTCCAATGGGTGAGGTAATTCAAAAATGAATGTACCCTATC
Organism: Pseudomonadota bacterium; assembly: GCA_018896025.1. GTDB lineage: Bacteria > Desulfobacterota > Desulfarculia > Desulfarculales > Desulfarculaceae > Desulfoferula. The sequence goes on along the minus strand of JAHIND010000002.1, from coordinate 88,136 downwards.
TTTCTATTGGTCGTCTTGAACGACGGTTTTCCACGGGAGATATGGAAAAACTCGATTTCAAACCGGGCGTAAATTTATTAGTTGGGCTGTCCAATACAGGCAAAACCAACTGGTTGCACACTTTGGATTATCTTCTAGGCCGATCTGGTGATAATCCCTTTGTCGGTTATGAAGATAATGGCCTCGCAGATACATACGATGCAGCCAGAGTTGAACTAATCATTGCTGGCAAAACATATTTGATTGAACGGCGCTGGTTAGAACTCGGTGCAAAAAACAAGGTATTTGTTGATGGGGAGGGCATGCCCGTAAAAAATTATCAGGATTTCTTAATGCAATCCCTTGGCATACCACTGCTCCATTTTCCCAAGGGAAACCCAATGTCAGGTCGTACTTGGCCTGAGTTAAGTTTTCGAATGTTGCTGCGTCACATATATCGTCGACAGCGTTTTTGGGGGGGCATCGCAGATAAACAGCCGGATGTTGAACAACATGCTGTTTTGATGCAATTTTTAGGAATTGCCGAGCGGATATATACTAAGGAGTTCGGAGAACTCATTAATCTAAAGATGCAAGTTGAGAGATTAAAGTCCCGCCGAGATCAATATAAGGAAACCCTGGATGAACTTGCTGGAGATATTTTATCAGGGCCTAATCTGCGGGTTAGTTCCAGCGTTAGAACAATAAAAAATGCCGAGGAACGTTTATCACGAGAAGTTGATTCTTTTCGTTTGCGCCGCCTGGAACTATTAAATAACGCCCGTGACAAAGTAGTATCTCCCGAGCAGCGCAACTGGACAATAAAACTGGGAGAAGAACGAGCATCAGTATTGACAAAGCTTGAAGATTTAAATATGAAATACAAAGCAGCGTCTGCTCGCATAGCAGAAATGCAGGGCTACAGAGCTGATGTTCAGGATGAACTTGAGCGTGTATCCCGGGCGGAAGATGCCGGCGCAGTCCTTGCAGATTTAAAAATTACAAACTGTCCTGCCTGTGATCAATCAGTATCCGATACTTCTGAGGACCCTCGTAAATGTTTTCTTTGTCATCAAGATATGCCTGATCAACCATTAATTGAAGAACTTGGAACAGCCAGGATACATTTTGAACGGGATAGATTAGAAGGAGAGATCAAAGAAACTAATGAACTAATTGGTGTTTTGCATTCTGAAAAAAATAGAACCGTTGAAAACATACATGTTTTTGAAGAACGGCTGCGCAAGTTGAATAGTCAACTTGCGGTTAGTCGAGAGGCTGTTTCCGCACTTGTACAAGATGAGGTCAGCTCTATTGACATGACGTTAGGAGAGCTGAACGAAAGGCAACGACAAATAAGCCGTTTAGCTGACGCATTGAAAATTGGTGAGAGGTTGACTGACAAAATTAGGCAACTAGAAAAGCTCATCGAACCACTCGAAGCACATATAAGCGAGACTGTAAGTTCCATTGACTTCGAAAGATATGCTTCACAGCTTGAAGATGGCATGAATTTATATTTGGACAAAATAAATCAACTACGCCCTAACGTATGGTGCCACAGCCGAGTTAGCTTCGATATTTCACAGAATAGATTTAATTTACGGATTGGTGGACGGCGATGGCATGCCGCTTTGGGCGGGACGGATACTCTTTATTTTCTCATGGCTTACCATTATGGGTTACTTAGCTTAAGCTCTTCGCCTGATTGCCACTATCCCGGGTTGTCAATTATCGATTTGCCAGGCAAGTTCTCTGGCGAACCAGTTAAAGATAAAGAAAATTTCATAGTGCAACCGTTTATTGAATTACTGAACGAAAACGAATTTACAGGCGCACAGCTCATAATGACTGGTGAATCCTTCGCTGGGCTTGAGCAGGCAAATAGGGTTGAACTCACTAGAAGATACGTATCTTAATGAACCAACCATTTAAGTTCAAATACATATACCTTTTCTAACATCCGTTACTAGCTATTCCAACTCACTATATCCCCATATAAAAATCATCAATAAAATTTACCTTTCGTATTTTCTGCGACAAAGTGCGACAAAGTGCGACACGCCTTTTTTCCTCCCCTGATAACTTGAAGCTGCATTAGGCTCGCACCATTTGGACATGCACCGTGACTCGAGCCTTTTCTCCTCGGCCCGGGGCCCCTCGGGGTGATGGGGCCCCGGGCCTTTTACCAGGGGGCGGGCATGACCGAAAATCACACGCAAAACCTGATACCCCGCAAGCTCAGCTACCGCGCCCTGGTGCGTTCAGGCTGGGCCGGCTTCACCCGGGCCAACATCGTCAACGCCTTTCAGCTTGGCGGGGGCGTCTCCGGGGCTATCGCGGCTTGCGAGAGCAAGATCCTTGGCCTCAAAGCCGAGTTCAGCCACAGCATGCTCTACCTGGGCCGCGGCCAGCTGCTGGACCAGCAAAGCAAGCTGGAGGTGCGCAGCCTGGAGAACTACGTCGGCTACATCCTCCGCTGCTACCGCAACCCCCGCTACAGCCAGGCCCAGCTAAACACCATCGTGGCCGAGAGCATGGTGTGGCATGGCACAGGCTACGACTTCCGCATAATCGGCGCTCACGCAGCCGAAACCATGCTGGGCACGGACGGCCTAGCCGAACGGTTGCACGATCCTGATCGCTTCGACTGCTCAGAGGGAGTCTGCACCTTCGTGCGTTATGGGGATCTGGATTTCATGGACGGCCGCCCCTGTCAGGTGATGCCCGAGGAAATCGACGAATGGTGCATCAAAGCCGGGTGGCGGATCAGCACCTACGCCCTGGTGGAGTAGCCAATCATGACAGCAACCGTGGATCCCAAGTCCAAGCCCGCCTACAAGTCGCGCACCATCTGGGGCGCTGTGCTGGTGCTGATAAGCGTGGCGACCAAGGAAGTTCCGCCGGAGTGGCTTCAGGAGGCCATAAACCACGCGGACAAAATCGCCGAGTACTTGGGCATAGCCCTAGTGGTCTATGGCCGGCTAAAAGCCAAGCTGCCGATAGGCAAGGGGGAAAGCATATGAAGCGCTTCGCCATAATCATCGCCTGCATCATGCTGGCCCTGACCGTGGGTTGCGCCAGCAACATGGTGAAGAAGACCGAGGAAACCATTGATCCGGTCACTCAGAAGGTCACCAAGCGGGTGACCACGGAAAAAAATAAGACTGATTCCACTTCGCAAGGCGATCAGCAAATTGAATACGCCAAGCAGTGGGCCAAGAACGGCATTTTCGAGATTGAGGCCGCCGAGAAAACGGTAACCGATCTGGTCTACGACGATAAGGGCAAGGTCGTGGGCAAGACGGTGACCAAATCCTACGAGGACATAAAGATCTCTGGGGCCAAGCGCATCGTGGTTCGCACGCCCCTGCCGAAGTGGACCCAACCCACCGAGGCCTGGGAGCGAGCCCTGGCCAAGGCTAACGGTTGGATCAACATGCTGATGTTCGGATGGTGGTTCGGCCCGCAAAACTACGACACCGGAACCACCAACTACCAGCTGGCCACCAGCGGCAATCAATCGCCAATTAATGTGGGAGGCAAGCAGACCTCCCTCGGCAGCAACGTGATGAACACCGGCGAAGGCTCGGCCTCCGGCGGTGACATGAGCAACACCGACTCCAGCCAGCAGAACCACGGCGATTCGCGCGGCTTCGGAGATATCGGGGAGATTTTCTAGCCCATGCCCCCGTCCAACCTCCCCAGCTGGCTGCGGACCCTGATCTACGACGTGGCCGCCAAGGAATGGCCCGGCTATTACGGGCTGTACCTGGAGGCCCAGGTGTTGGTGGAGAGCGGGGGCCAAGTGGACGCGCGCTCCGAGGCCGGGGCGGTGGGCCTGATGCAGCTGATGCCCTCCACCGCGGCGGGCTTGGGCTTTTCGGTTGAAGACCTGCTCCTACCTCGCAAAAACCTGACTGCCGGCCTCCGGCACCTCAAGGAGCAGTGGGACAAATTCCCCGAGGTCTACCGCAGCCACCGCCTAAGTTTCGCCCTGGCCTCCTACAACTGCGGCCGGGGCTGGGTGAATCAGGCCCTGAAGCTGGCCCGGGCCGATTGCGGCGCCGCCAGTTCGCGGGATCCGGGAAACTGGCAGCGCTGGGAGGTGGCGGGTCCATATCTGGAGCACCCCAAGTGCCGTAAGGCGGGGGGGCAAAATCCGGACGGCCGGGCCGCCATGCTCTACGTGGCTCGTTTTTGGGCCGTATTCGATCGACTGAACCGGGGGAGCAAATGAGCCAAGAGGAGCATCTGGGCCTGGCCAGATTCAGCCGGGCCATAGACAAGCTGGCCGGGGCGGTGGAGCTAAAAAGCGACGTCCAGGACGTGAAGCGGGAGGTGGCCATACTCACCGAGGCGGTGCGGGGCCAACTTTCCAAACAGGACGTCATCAACAACCGCCTGGAGGAAACCACCCGGGAGTTGGTTCGCCAGGGCGCCAATACCAAGGAGCGGCTGGTGGCGGTGGAGCAGGTCTGCGCCCGCTTCCCCCTGCTGGAGGCCCAGGTGGGCAACCTGCGCACCCAGGTGGCCAAGTACGTGGGCATGGGCGTGGCCCTGTCCTTGGTCCTTAATCCCCTGTTCAGCTGGGCGCTGAGTCACTGGGGGGGCAAGTGATGCGCACCGAGGATTATCTGCGCCGGGGCAAGCTGGCCGAGCTGCGTGATCAGCTGGAGGGCTGCAAAAAGAAAATCGAACGCCTGCTGGGTGAGATCCGGGTGGGCGCGTTTCCCCTGCAAGGGGTGGAGCGGGTGGACGCCGCGGCCCTGCAGCAGGCCACCGAGGAGCTGGGCCGGGAGCAGGAGCGGTTGGCCGAGATCAAGCGGCAGATCGCTGAGCTGGAGGTCTAGTGCCCCGCACCTACGAGCCCCAGGCCCGCAAGCGCGCGCGGGAGCTTTACCTGGCCGGGCTGTCCTGCGAGGAAGCGGCCCAGACCATGCGGGGCGAGGGCTACACCTACCTGAACGGCGAGACGGTGCGGCGCTGGGCCGACAAGGGCAACTGGAAGGAGGCCCTGGAGCAGATCCAGGCCGAGGAGGGCCGGGCGGCCCTGAGCCTGGACGCCGAGCGGGTGACCGCGGAGATGTTGGAAAGCTACGGGGCCATGCGCACCGAACTGCTGAGCAACATCAAATCCGGCCAGGTGGATTTCGCAGATGGGGTCAACTTGCTGCTCAAGATCGACGGCCTGCGCCGGCATCTGCTGGCCCAATCGGCCAAGGCCGGCGCGGTGGCGGTGGACCAGGCGGCCCTGGCCCTGGAGGTGCTGGAGCTGATCGTGCAAGGCCTGGCCGAGCTCAACCCCCTGGCTCTGGACGAAATGCGGGAGCATCTCCCCGAGTTGGGCCAACGGCTCAAGGAGCGTTACGCGGAGGTGGCGGTCTGATGGCTATGCGCAAGCGCCCCACCATTACTGAGCTCAAGTTCGACCAGAAGGTCGAGGAGCTTCAGGCGTACGCCGCCCAGGCGGTGAGCCCCTTTGGCGATCGCTCCCCCCAGGCCAAGCAGGAGCGCCGAGCCAGGGCGGAATGGGACTTTGATTTTTTCTGCCAAACCTACCTCCCGCATTACTTTGAGGAGCCGCCCGCCGACTTCCACCGAGAGATGGTGGAGATGGCCCAACACCGTCCGGACTTCACCAAAGGAGAGGCGGTGATCCCGGCGGTGGTTGGGGCTCCGCGCGGCTGCGGCAAAAGCACTCCACTCGCCTTCGCCTATCCCTTGTGGGAGGCGCTTCACGCCCGCCGGCACTGCATCGTCATCGGCAGTGAAACCGCTGGGCTATCCGAAAGCCATGTGGCCAGCATCGCGGCGGAGTGCACCACCAACCAGCGCATCCTCTACGACTTCGCGCCGGTCATCGAGTCCCTGAAAAAGGGGCACCTGGTGCTCAAGGGGACCAGCATCTTCGCCCGCGGCGCCGGGCAGCAGATCCGGGGCATCAAGCACGGCAGCTACCGACCGGACCTGGTGGTCCTGGATGATTTGGAAAACGACAAGCTGGCCATCAATCCCAAGCGGGTCAAGTACCTGCTCAAGTGGATCGTGGGCACGGTCTACCCGGCTATCGCCAGGGACGGCGGCCTGATCATCATCGGGACCATAATCGATCGCCGCAGCGCCCTGGCCACCATGCTCACCTCCCAGGAAGAACCGTGGAGCCTGTGGCGCCGGGTGCTCTATCGGGCCATCACCCCGGAGGGCGATAGCCTGTGGCCGGCCATGTATAGCCTGGCGCTGCTGCAGGCCAAGAAGGCCGCGATGGGCCCGGCCCTGTTCAACCAGGAGTACATGAACGACCCGCGCAATGAGGCGGGCCTGTTCCAGGAGGAGTGGATCCAGACCTTTGATCCCGAGGATCCCGCCTTCCAGGATGAGGTGCTGGGCCATCAGGTGATTTTCGCCGGCTTTTGCGACCCCAGCGCCCGCACCGGAGAGAGCAACGACTACAAGGCGGTGGTCTCCGTTTGGCTGGACATGGACGACATGACCTATTACGTGCCGGACGCCTTCATCCGCCGCTGCTCCCCCAAGGCCGTGGCCCAGGCCATAGCAGAGCGGGAAAAACGCTTCGGCTATTGGAAGTTCGGCATCGAGGACAACGGTTTCCAGGCCCTTTTCGTGGAGGAGATGGACCGGGTCACCGCCAAGGAGGGAGTCAGCGTGACCCTGACCGGGGTGACCCACACCAAGCTGTCCAAGGAAATGCGCCTGATGGGGCTCTCCCCCCTGGTGGAGCGAGGTAAGGTGCGCTTCCTGGTCCCGAGGCTGCGCAATGCCGATTACAACCGGCTCATGGAGCAACTGATCTTCTTCCCCAGCGCCACGGTGCACGATGACGGACCGGACGCCCTAGAGGGGGCGGTGAGTCTGCTCAAGGAGGCCATGCGGGCGGGATGGCCGGACGGGGTTGTGCCCGTGGGGAGGGCCGCATGAAGATCTTCGGGTTTGAGATCAGCCGCGGTCAGTTGAAGACCAGCGAGCTGCCGCCCGGCGGGCGCAGCAGTGACTCTCCGGACAATGACCTGTCGGGCTGGGTGGGCAGCCTGTGGACCACCTATCAGGGCCTGCAACCCTATGATCCCACCCTGTTGGGCCTCCTGGAGCGCCTGAGCCTTTACAGCCCCATCGTAGGCCAGGCGGTCAAGCTGCTGGCCGGCACAGTGAACACCGGTCACGACATGATCTTGGAAGGGCCTGAGCGCCAGACCGCCCAGGCCCAGGAACTGATCGGCAACCTGGCCAGGACCCTTTACCGGCGCAGTGCCGGGGTGGACGGCTTGGTGAACCACTACACCCGCCAGGTGGCGGTGACCGGGGCCCTGGCCAGCGAAGACGTGCTGGAGCCGGACTTCTCAGGGATTCGTCAAACGGTGCTGCTGCCGGTCAGTTCGATTCGCTTCAAGCTGAAGGAGGGGGAGTGGGAGCCCCAGCAGAAAGCGGCCGGCCGGGCCGATCTCCTGGAGCTCAACCCCCACACCTTCGCCTATTACGCCCTGGACACCCTGGAGGGACACCCTCCCTACGGCCTGCCGCCCTTTATTTCAGTGATCGAGCAAGAAGATCTCCTGCAGGAGGTGCTTACAAATCTGCGCTTCTATGCCAAGAAGCTGGGGCTCTACGGCATCGTGGACGTGGGGGTGCCTGCGCCCGAGCGCCAGGCCGGGGAGAGCCAGCAGGAGTACCAGCAGCGGGCCCAGAATCACCTCAACACGGTAGCCGCCGCCTATGACCGGGTCTACAAGGACGGCCTCTTGGTCCACCCCGATAATCACCAACTGGGCATCAAGAACGTGTCCGGCGGGGCCTACCAGGTGGGCGCGATCATCCAGAACATCGAGCAACTGATGATGAACGCCCTGGGCATCGATCCGGCCATGTTCGGGCGCAGCTTCAGCACCACCGAGACCTACGCCGGGGTGGTTTACAACTTGCTGCTGCGCTCCGCCGCCCAGTACCAGCGGCTGATCAAGCGGCGCATGGAGCGCACCTACCGCCTGGCTTTGGCCCTAGCCGGCCTGTGGCAGGTGGAAGTCTCGCTGCAGTGGAATCCCCAGCCCGAGCTCAAGCCTGATGAGGCGGCCAGCGCGGAGCAGACCAGGGTGGACACGGTCATCAAAAAGGCCGAGCGGGGAATCATCGATCCGGACCAGGCGGCCCAGGAGCTGGGCTATGAAAAGGCCGCCGATCCTGAGCGTCTGCTGGCGGCGCCGGCCCAGGGTGGAAGCGGTGGGCAGATGGTGCGCCTGGTGCTCAGCACCGATGGCCTGGGTGGCTACCGGCGCCCCCGCCTGACTCTAGCCAAGGGCGATGACCCCGAGGAGGAGGAGCGCGCGCTGCAGGCCGAGGCCGAGGGCGTGGCCGCCCGCTACACCGGGGAGGCTCTGGCCCTGGCCCAGCCTATCCGCAGCGCGGCCCTGGATGCGGTGGAGAAGTTGCTCGCCGCCAGTCCGGAGTTGGCCGAAGAGGAGTTTGTCAGCAAGGTGCACCGCGCCCTGGCCGGGGCCTATGGCCAGGGCTGGGCGGCGCCGGGGATCCAGGAGGCGGTCACCAAGCTGGTGGAGCCCATCTACCGCCAGTACCGCCTGCTGAGCGACCTGGCCGGGGCGGGCCGCACGGATTGGACCTGGGGCGGAGCCGAGCAGCGGGTACTGAACTTTTCCGGCCGCCTGGATCAGCATTTCTTCAGCAAGTACCTGGACAACGACGACGCTCGGCGCCGGGCCATGCGGGTGCTCAAGGAGCAGTGGCTGGACAAGGGGGCCGGGCTGTTTGGCCGGGCCGATCCCGAGGCCATCACCGCCTTTAGGGCCGAGCTGGACCAAGAGCTCCGCATGCTGGACTCCAGCCAGATCCAGCGCATCACCGACACCACGGTGCAGCGCTTGCGCAACTGGGCCAACGTGCAGCAGCTGGCCGAGGCCGGGGCCACCTGGGCCACGGTGTGGGCCATCCTGGACGGGCGCACCAGCGCCATCTGCCGGGAGATGCACGGCCGCAAGATCAAGGTGGCCGCGGCCACTGCCGAGGTGGATTACCTTTCCGGCCTGACCCCGGATCAGTTTGAGTCCCACCTGAAAAAGAGCGGGGCCTTGAGCGCGGAGACGGTGCGGGCCGGCGGAGTGGACAGCCTGGCCACCCGAGGGCAAATGGTGCCACCCTACCACGTCTCTTGCCGCACCCGTTTGAAGCTGAGCCTGGAGCCTCCGCCCGAGGTAGGAGCACCCCCTGAGGACCTGAACGCCTCCCAGGAGCGCTCCTGGCGCTATTGGGAGGGCCTGCCCGAGCAGTCCCGGGATCGTCGCCTGGCCGACTTGGCCCAGGGCCAGTGGCGCAACGAAAAGACCCTGGGCCTGCATGCCCGAGTTCATCCGGAGGTGGCGGCCGACCTGGATGGTTACCGCGCGGCCCTGAGCTCCCTGCAGGCCAAGCCGGATCGGATCATGGTGCGCCTGGACAACGCGGCTGGCCTGCAGATGGCCCTGGCCCAGGGCGACAAGAAAGACTGGCGCATGGCCATAGTCGATCTGGATCAGCGCGTGGGCCAGGGGGCGGCCAGGGTGAAGACCTTCTTTGGGTCTGGCGGCAAGTATGGCTATGACTGGTCCAAGCAAAGGGCCCGGCTGGCTGCGGGCGGTTGGGTGGAGATCTAGTCATGAACGACGCGGTGGAACGCTATGCCGACGGGCTGGCCGAGGGGCTGGCTCCGGAGCTGTTGGAGCCGGAGGCGGTTTCCCGCAAGGCCATTTTTCGGGAGCAGATCGCCGAGGCCTGGGACCAGCTCAGCGAACAGGAACAGAAGCTGGTGGCCAAGGCGGACCGGTCTTTGCTGGATAAGGCGATTCAGGTGGCGGGCTTTTGGCGCGCGGACATTATCGCGGATCTCCGGGAGAGCGAAAGCATCCCCGAGTCTCACTGGTGGTGGTGGCTGGATCAGATCGCCGATGGCGATTACCCTGCCGAGCACCTGCCGGAGGCAGCCTGATGCGTGAACTGCGCTGCGTGTGCGGCCGCAAGCTGGGCGAGTGGGACGGCAACGGCAAAGTAGAGATCAAGTGCCGCTGCGGCAAGCTGATGAAATTTGGTACACCGGGGCCCTTTCCGGCCCGTAGGGCCGCCCCAGGTCCTCAGGCCAGGGAAAGGGCCACCAAGATATAAAACGCGGCCCACAAGCCGCCGGAGCGCCAGCGAGCGCCAGATACAATCCGATTCGAGAGAGGCCCAGAGAGGCCCAGGGGTAACCCCCCTGGGCCTTTTTGTTTGGGAGGACGGCGATGGCCGACAAGCAGCAGCAATACCGGGTGACCGTGGCGGACCAGCCCATCGCCTTAGCCCCGGCGGAGGTGGAGATCCCCGCGTCGGAAGGCGACTTTCTGGTCTTGGAGGTGCGGGCCATCAGCGCCAGGATCATCCCGGGCCACTGGTTTGAGTTCCCGGCCGATCTCCTGCAGGGAGCCACGGCCCAACTTAAGGGCATGCCGGTGATGCTCAACCACTGGCACTACGTGGACACGGTGGTGGGCATGGTCCTGGAAACCTGGTGGGACGAGGAGGCCCGCCTGGGAGCGCCGGGTATCAACGCCCGCCTGCGCCTGGACAAGCAGTCCCTGCCCGAGGGGTTGCTGCGCCAGATGACCGCCGATCCCCCCTTCAAGTGCGCGGTGTCCATCACTTGGTTTGGTGAGTACGCCAAATCTCATCCCGACCTGACCGCCTCGGAGTTTTACGCCCTGTTGGGCGAAAAGCATCAGGGCCAGGTGGTGCGCTGGATCGCCACCAAGATCGACGAAATGCCGGAGCTCAGCCTGGTCTGGGCTGGAGCCGATCGCGGAGCCAGGGCCCTGGCCCATCCCGGAACCAACGCAAACCTGGGCCAGCCCGGCGGGCAGCCCGACGAAAGGAGCACCGACATGGCCGAAACCAAAAACATTGTGACCTTGGCGGCCTTGGCCCCTCTGGGCCAGGCCTTGGCTCTTACCCCGATCCAGATGGGCAATCCCGAGGAGGTGGTTCAACACCTCCAGGCGGGGGTGGATAAGCTGCGGGCCAAGGTGGCCGAGCTGGAGCCGTTAGCCCAGGCGGGCCAGGCCCACCTGGAGGCGGTGCGAACCGAGGCCCTGCGCCTGGCCGCTTTGGGCGCCCAGGACCACAAGGTGGCCGCAGGCCTGGAGGCGGTGATCAAGGGGGCCGATCTGGCCACCGCCACCGCCTTCCTGGAGCAGTTCGGGGGCAAGGTGGGCCAAACCTTCAAGGCGGTCTGCCCCAGCTGCGGCAAGGAGGTGCCCATCCGCTCCAGCCTGGAGACGGAGAAGCCGCCTGAGCAGCTGGGAGCCCAGGACCAGCCCGAAAAGACCGGCCAGAGCATGGCCGACCGGGTCAACCAGGCCGGCTAAGGCCGCCTGACAAGGAGAAAAAGCAATGGCAAGGAATTACGGAGTTACTTCCGACAGCCTCACCCCGGTGGCCCTCGAGGGCGGCCATCCCATCATCACCAAGCCGGGCACCCTGCTCAGCGGGGAAAACGCGGCCAAGGGCCAGGTTCTGGGCCAGGACGCGGACGGCAAGTACGTGAACCTGGACCTGGAGCCGGCGGTGGCCGATGAGGTGCTGGTGGCCGACGCCGGCGGCTCGCTCAAGGTGTTCGAAGGCTTGCTGGTCAACCCCGGGGTGATCCCCGGCTCGGTGACCATCGGGGCCACCGTGGGCGCCGCGGCCAAGGAGATGACCGACGACGGCAAGGGTGGCCTGGCCGGTGCCGGGGTGGGATTCGGCTTCATCGACTACGCCAGCGGTTATTACCGCCTGATCTTCACCACCGCCCCGGATGACGACAGCGCCATCACCGCCGGCTACAGCCACGACGCGGCCGGCAAGGCCAAGGCCGCGGCGGTGGCCCCGGAAGCGGTGGACGCCAGCTCGGCCGACGAGGCGGGCGTGTTCATCGTGCACGGCGAAGTCTACAAGGCCGCCCTGGTCTGGCCGGACAGCATCACCGACGCCCAGAAGGCCCGGACCCTGGAGCAGCTGGAAACCGCCGGCGTCTACGCCAGCGCGGTCACCGGCGCGTAAACCCTCCCCGCAAGGGGAAAAGGAGGATAGATCATGGACACCCCTCTCGGCTTGGGCCTTCTTGCTTGGCGGGCCCTTACCACCGCCATCAACCAGATCAAGCTGCCCCCGCGGCTGCTGCAGCAGCTGATTTTCAAGGAGCGCAACACCAACCCCAGCGACACCATCGACGTGGACATCACCGTGGGCAACCAGAAGCTGGTGCCGTTCGTGTCCCCCATCGAGGGCGGCACGGTGGTGGGACAGCTGGGCCGGGAGCAGCGGGCGGTAAAGACCCCAAGGCTGCGCCCCAAAAAGCCCTTGCCCGCCCAGGCCCTGCTCACCGAGCGGGGGCCCGGCGCAGCAATCTATGCCACCGGCGGAGGCGATATCAACGCCTGGAAGGAAAAGAAGGTGGGCATGGAGGCCAAGGACCTCAAGCAGCGCGTCGACCGCACCATCGAGTGGATGTGCGCCCAGGCGCTGTGCACCGGGGCCTTGACCGTGAGTCAGGACAACCTCGCCTTTGAGGTGGATTACCGTCTGCCCGTGGCCCACAAGCCCACCCTCACCGGGGACAACCGCTGGGGACAGTCGGCGGCCGACATTCCAGCCAACATAGAGACCTGGGCCAACCTGATCCTCTCGGCCTACGGCTCCGGGCCGGACCTGATGCTCCTGGGCACCGGGGCGGCGGAGAAATTCCTAGCCGACGAGAAGGTGCAGGCGGAATACGACCGGCGCCACATCATCGTTGGCGAGCTGCGGCCGGACTTCAAGACGGAGTACATCGGGCCCTACAAGGGGCTGGACGTCTACAAGTACCCCTTCGAGTACACCGCGACCTCCGGGACCAAGACCAAGATCGTGGGCACGGACAAGGCGGTGCTGGTCAACAGCGCGGCGCGTTTCACCATCGAGTTCGGCTTGATCCTGGATCTGGACGCCGGGGCCAACGTGATGGATGAGTTCTTCGCCAAGTCCTGGCTGGAGAAGGATCCCAGCGTGCTGTGGCTGCTGGCCGAGAGCCGGCCCCTGCCGGTGCCCTGGGAGCCCGAGGCCTACGTGGCCGCCACGGTGCTGTAGCACATCGTGCCTTTGATTGACGAAGCATATGTCCGGCAGGTGGGCAACCTGCCGGACAAGGTGGAGGCCGCCACGGTGACCCCCCACCTCAGCGCCGCGGCCTTGCGGCTCAAGCGCTGGGTGGGGGCCACCGCCTACAGCGACGCCGGGGCGGCTAGCCCCAGCGACCCCGACCGGGCGGCGGCCCTGAAGCTGGCCGAGGCCCGCCTGGCTCTGGCTGAGATGTTCGCCTCCCTGGCGGGCAACTATCAGGGCATGGGTTTTGTGGGCGGGGCCAGCCACACCGAGGGCCAGAGCAGCTACCTGACCCCGGCCCAGGTGCAGACACTGGCAGATCAGCATCTGACCGCCGCCGAGCGTCTGGCCCAGCCCTACTTACAAAGCCCCGCCGCGCTGGCCGGGGTGGTGAAGGATTTGGATGGCGACGCTTAGAGCCGATCTCAGCCAAGTGCTGACCCTTCCGGAGGACTTCGCGGAGCGGGTGCGGCGTGGGGCCTTGGCCGCCCTGCTGGCCATCGAAAGCGTTGCGGTGGAGGAGGCCCCCCACGCCACCGGCAACCTGGTCAACGCCATCACCGTGGAGCAGGCCCAGGGCGGAGGCCATGTATTCGTCTCCGGCGCCGCTCCCTACGGAGTCTACGTGCATGAGGGCACCGGCATCTGGGGCCCCAACAAAAAGCGCATCCGCCCGGTCAACAAGAAGGCTCTGTATTGGCCCGGGGCCGCCCATCCGGTGGCCAGCGTGGCCGGCCAGAAGCCCAACCCCTTCATGGACCGGGCCGTGGACCGGGCCGCGCCCGAGGTCGAGGCGATTTTTTCTAAGGTGATGAGCTTGTGAGCGCCCTGCTGGACAGCTTGGCCACGATGATGGCCGCCATTCCCGGGGTGGAGGAGACGATCACCAACGCCCTGGACAAGCCGAGCAAGGACTCGGTGGTGGTCCTGGAATACGTGGGTGAAGTGCTCCAGACGCCGCAAGAGCTGCCGGTGACCTCCGTGGCCCTGGGCCAGAAGGTGGCCATCGGCTTCCACGTGGCGGTGGGTCGCGACAAGGGTGATGCCGACGCCGCTCGGGATCTGGCCATGAATTTGTCTCGCAAGGGCCGCCTGGCCCTGGAAAAGGACAACCGGCTGGGCGGCCTGGTGCAGGCGATGGAACTGGGGGCCACCCGCTTCAATTACGCCGCCTGGTACGGGGCCGACTACGCCGTGGCCCTGCTGGACGTGGCGGTGCTTACCGAGGAGGAGCTCTCATGAGCGACAAGGTGACCGTGATTAACGTCTTGCCCGTGGCCCAGACCGTGGCCGGCTACGGCCAGGCTGCCCCCGGCGAGGAGCTACAGGTTGATGGGCGGGTGGCGATTCATCTGCTCAAAAGCGAGGCATGGGAAGAGCCCAAGCCCCAGAAAAAGACCGCCGGCCGCGCCGCCGGCCAAAAGACTTTGGCCAAGACTCCGGCCGATGACAAAGGTGCCGAAAGGAAGGTGACTGATGGCGCTGACTAACCACAAGGCCCTGGTCAAGGAGACCGAGGTCTTCGTCAAGAAGGAAACCGCTTTCGGGATCCTGGCCTTTCCGGCGGCCACCGATGCCGTCCGAGTGACCGCGGTGCCCACGGCTCCTCAACCGGAATCCTTCACCGACAGCGAGGAGTTGGTCAACAGCCGCTCCAAGCCGGACCGGGCCCGAGATCAGACCCCGGCGGCCAATATTGACCTGAAGCTCTACTCCCGTCCTTCCGGGGCGGCGGGCACCGCACCTCAAGAGGACGTGCTCATGGAGTGCGCCCTGGGCCAAAAGACGGTCAATGCCGGGGTATCGGTGGTGTACGAACCGGCCATCGCGCTGCCCAGCTTCAGCTTGTGCTGGAAAGAGGGCCATACCTGGTTTTTCGCGGCCGGCTGCAAGGTTGGCAGCCTGGCCTTCGATTTCGCGGCCAAGGGCTACGTCAACCTGGGCTTCGGCGGCATGGCCCAGAAGGTGCTGTTCGCGGGCACCAGCGAAACGGTGGCCGCCTCCACCACGGAACTGATCAAGCTGGCCGCCGGCGGCGCCTTGTTGTTCATGGCCGGGGCCTATGTCCAGGTGGGCAGCGAGGACAACGGCGGGGCCGGCTACCTGATCACCGCCGTGGACGTGGGCAATGACACCATCAGTATCTCCCCGGCCCTGAGCTCCGCCCCGGCCGCCGACGTGGTGGTCAAGGGTTTCTTGCCTACCCCCAGTTGGAGCGGGACCAAGGTGGAGGCTCGCACCGGCACGGTGACCCTGGACGGCGCCAGCCTGGCCATCATGAGCGCCAGCGGCAGCCTGGACAACAAGCTGACCCAGGACGATGCGGAACTCACCAGTGACCACTACGTGAGCGATATCGAAGGCGACGCACGTGACGCCGGCGGGAAGCTCTCTTGCCGTTTCCGTCGGGAGTTCGCCGGCTTCTTCAGTCGCGCCCGCAACCAGGTGCAAGGGGCCATCACCCTGCAGGCCGGGGCAAGCGCCGGATCCCAGGTGAAGTGGGAGCTGCCCCAGGCCGAGATGAACACCCCCGACCTGAGCGGAGACAGCGTGTGGCGCGATATCGCCGTGGAACTGGTGGGGCTGCCCACCTCCGCGATGGAAGACGAAATCAAGGTGTCTTACCTGTAGGCACCGAACCAAAAGGAGAAAAGCGCTATGAACGAGAATTTCGACCTGCTCAAGGCTGTCAGCCAGAACCAGCAGGAGTTGAGCCGCACCATCGAGGTGCGCCCCGGGGTTGAAGTGGACGTGAAGTTCCTGGGCAAGAAGGCCTGGCGCAAGCTGAACAAGCGCCTGCAGGCGGTGAAGGGGAGCAAGGTGGCCCAGGACGAGGCGGCCTTCAACGCCACCCATTCCGAGCTTGCCAAGGCGGTAACCGGCTGGCGGGGCATGACCAGGGAGGCGGTGCTGGAGTTCCTGCCCGTGGATCCCGCCGCCCTGCCTGACGAGATTCCCTTTGACCCAAAGAACGTTCTGGCCCTGCTGCTGCATAGCGGGGAGTTTTTCTCGATCATCGCCGAGGCGGTGGATGATCTGGGCGCTTTCCGGGAGACCTCGGAAGAGGAGGCACGGGGAAACTAACTGAGTTCGCCCGGTGGTGGTTCACACCCGGGCGGATCGACTGCGAAGGCTGCCTGGAGCTTTTGGGACCTCACGAATTGCCCCTCTGCCTGCATCCGGCAGAGGGGCAGGAACCATGCCCCCTGGCCGAGTTGGATCTCTGGCCAGTGAACCACGAAGCCTGGCAGATCTACGAGTGGGCCGGCCAGGTGACTCAGCCCCCCCAGGGCCAACTGGCTGCGGCCGGCAACGGATTGGCCTTCCAGGTGGCCACCGATCCCGGCCTCCAACCCCCACCGCTGGATTTGCCGGGGGTGATTCGACTCCTGGAATGGCTGGGCCTGAGTCCTGAGGACCAGGAAGAACGCGAGGGCCTGATGAACAAGCTTCTGATCATCCACGCGGCCCGCCAAGAGGCCAACCAACAAACCCGGCAAGCACAGGTCAATGGCTAACAATCGCGTCATAGGCGTCGAGCTGGTGGTGGACGACCAGGGCACCGTCAAGCTCATCAAGTTTGCCGAGAGCGCCAAACAGGCCTTTGGGCAGGCGGAGCAGTCCGCCGAGGGCCTGGACCAGGCCATGAAGAAAGGGGGGCAACAGGCCAAGAGCGCCGAAGGGGCGATGGAGCAGGTGGAGCGCCGGGCTGGCTCCCTTGCCGGCCGGGTCAATATCCTGGGCACCTCCTTTAAGCGTCTACAGCAGGCCGGCGGCCTGGTATGGAGCACCACCAAGCGCATAGCCAGCGGCATCTTCAGCCTGCAAGGGGCCCTGGTGGGCCTGGGCCTGGGTTACGTGGCCCACGACTTCCTCAAGGTAGCCGACAACACCGACCGCATGAAGATCGCCCTGGATCAGCTGACCAACGGCAAGGGCGAGGAATGGTTCCGCAAGCTAAACGACTGGGCCTTCAAGATGCCGGTCAACACGGACAAGGCCATCGAGGCCTTCATCCGCCTGCGTGCCTTTGGCCTGGAGCCCACCATCAAGCAGATGACCACCTTGGTGGACTCCACCATCGGGGTGGGCCGAGGGGAAGAGGCCCTGGAGAGCGTCTCCCGGGCCCTGGGCCAGATTCAGGCTCGGGGCAAGCTGAGCGCTGAGGAGCTCAATCAGCTGGCCGAGGCCGGAATCAGCGCCAAGTCCATGCTGGCCGATGCCTTTGGGGTGAGTGTTGCCGAGCTTGAAAAGCTGATCGCCAAGGGCATTGATTCCAAGGTGGCCATCGCGGCCCTGTTCGACCAGTTGGAGGCTCGTTTCGGCGGGGCCAGCAGCAAGATCCAGCAGAAGTACTCCGGCTTGATGGACGCCCTGATCTCCCACTGGCGGGACTTCCAGCGCCAGATGATGGAATCCGGGGTTATGCCGGCCATCGAGCGGGGCCTGGGCCGCATCATCGGCAAGCTGGACGAATTGCGCTCCTCGGGCCGCATAGCGGAGTGGGCCGATAAGGCCGGCAAGGCCATAGAAGGCCTGATCAACCGGGCGGTCAACTTCATCGACGGCGTCATCAACAACTGGAGCCAGTGGGAGGCTCGCTGGGAGAAGTTCAAGAGCGGGGCCTCGGAGGTCTGGACTCAAACAAAGAACGTGGCCAGCGTGGTGGGGTCACTGCTCAAAATCGCCCTGGACGGCTGGAACAACCTCCCCCCCGTGGTCCGGGAATTCGGCCTGGTGGGCGCGCTCATCGGCGGCGTCAAGGGGAAGATCATTTTCGCGGCCATCGTAGGCCTTAGCGCCCTGCTGGACAAGGCCAAAGAGGTCAGCAAGGGCGAGCCGGACCTGCACATAGGTGGAGTGACCGTGCCGGGCAGTCCGGAGCGGGGCTATCTGTTCAAGTTTCGCCAATGGCTGGAGGAACTCAAGGGGCAAAAGCCTACCCAAAGCCTGCGTGAGCTGAACGCTGGCTATTATCAGAAGGACTACTATCCTACCGGCCCGATGGGCGGGGACATGGGCGGGGCGACGGCCCAGGGCCTGGCAGACTTGGGTATACCCGAGCTGGAGCAGGCCCCAGCTACCTCCTCTGCGGGCACCACCGCCCCCAAGGCCACCACCAGCAAATTCACCCTGCCCACAACGGTGGATACCAAGGCCCTGGCCAAGCGTGAAGCGGCCGGGCTGAAGGCGGTCAAGGAGTACATGGCCGCCGTGGAGGAGGCCAACAAGCTGGAGGTCTCCCTGCGTCAGCAGACCATGACCTCCTACGAAAGGTCGTTTGACGATCTGGAGCGGGGCTACACAGCCACCTACGACAAGATCGAGGATCTGGAGTACCGAGGGGCCATCACCTCTGAGCAGGCCCTGGACATGCGACGCCAGGCCAGCAGCAACTATCTGACCGCCCGCGACAAGATGGAGGCGGACCACAACCGCGGCCTGCTGCGCAAAATCGAGGAGTTCGGCAAGACCGGACGCGAGCTGCAAAAGGTCCAACTGGCGCACGAGATCGAGGATCTCCAAAAGGCGGGCTACGACAAGGAGCTGATCCGCCAGTACACCGCCCAGCGGATGTACGAGATCGACAAGTCCATGCTGGTCAAGACCCTGGAGGCCTGGACCAACACGGATCAGTTGATCGCCGATGGCGCCAAGAGCCTCATGGACGGTCTACAGCAAGAGTGGACCGGCTTTTTCACCAAGGTTTTTGATAACGGCCTGAGCAACATCGAAGACTCCTTTGGGGACTTCTGTGACGCCGTCTTCGGCATGTGGAAACAGATGCTGGCCCAGTTCGTGGCTCAATGGACCCTTTCCGGCTTCGCCAGCATCATGCTGGGGCTCATCAACCTCCTGAAGGGCGGGGAGTTCACCTTCAATCTGAACGGCGGAGGCGGCTCAGGTGTGGGCGTGGGGACTGTCTTGAATCTTGCCAGCACCGCCAAGTCGGTTTGGGACGTGGGAAGCACCGTCGCGGGGGCCCTGGGGGTTGGCGCTGGAATGGATGCTCTGCTGGGCGCTATGGGCCTGGGAGCTTCCAGCTTCGCCGGCACCACCGGCGCACTCATGGCCGCCGGGCCCGCCGCCACCGCCGCTGCGGAGGCGGCTCTTGCCGCCGAAGTGGCCGCAGCCTTGGAGGGGATTGAGATCGGTGCGAGCCTGGACCTCGGATTTGCCGCCGCCGAGATGGGCGGAGCCGCAGCTGGTGGTGCTGATGTGGCATCGAGCGCCGCGCTGGCTGCCGGCATGGCCGGGCCCGGTATGGCGATGGCGATGGCGCTGGGCCCCGGCATGATCGGGATGCTTTTCGGCGACCAGATCAACTCCCTCTTTGGGTGGGACGGCGGGCTCACCCCGGAAGAGGCGATGAGCAATTGGGAGGGGCAATCCGCTTTTATCGAAAACATCGCCAAGTCCCTGGACGGACTCGCTCCAACCCTCAGCGGGGTCAACCAAGAGTTCGGCATGTTCTCCGAGGCGGCCCAGGACGCGGCGCTGAAATTCGAGCAGTTGGAAACCGTGGCCGGGCTGACCAAGGAGCAGCTGGACGCGGTCAAGGCCAGCCTTAGCCCCACGGCCCAGGCCTTCCTGGACAGCGGCATAAAGGCCCGTAATTTAAACAACGAGGTGAGCCGCCTGACCCAGGAGATGAACGCAGCCATCAACTCCTACGCCATGACCAGCGACGCGGTTAACGAGTACAACCGCCGCATCGATGACCTGGCCGCCGATCTGGGCCTCACCGGAGCAGCCGCCAATAAGTTCAAGAATGAAATTTGGGATCTGGCCAACAGCTTTAGCCAGGGTGGGGAAGAGGCGGGCCGGTTTGATAAGGCCCTGAGCGACTTCGTGGGCCAGACACTGGGCAGCATTGCCGAGGGCGCCAACTCGGCATCCGAGGCCGTGGGCGGGCTGATCGGCACCATGCAAAACGCCTCGGTGGTGGGCAACACTTTCAGCAGCTCCCTGCCTCGGGGCGACATCAGCGCGCCCGCCTCGGCCTACAGCAGTGTGGGGGTGTACCACCAGGGTGGCCTGGTGCGGCACTCCGGCGGGGGCATCGGCAATTGGGGCTGGGTCGGCTATGAGGAGCTGATGCGCCTGGCCGGTGATGAAGTGCTCACCAAGCTGCGCCTGGGCGAATACGTGGTGCAGGCCGGGGCGGTGAACAGCCTGACCGGCCCCTGGCTGGATCAGGTCAACGACACGGGCCAGCCGCCGGTGCTGGCCGCTCCGATGCCCGTGCCTATGCCGGTGGCCACTTCGGTGGCGGGCCAAGAGAAGCGCACGGTCATTTTTGAAAAGGGATCCGTCAACGTGGTCATCGATGGCTATGACAAGGATCCTCGGGAATTGGCCTTGGAAATGCGGGACATCCTGGCCGAGCTCGACCGCGACACATTCAAGGGGGCGTGATGGGATATCCACGCTTTTTCAGCCAGAACCTGCTGACCGCCCCGGCCATGCTCACCGTGTCCAGCGCCCGTCTGGGGGCGCGCGGGGCGGCGGTGGCCGAGGTGTTGGGCTCGGGAACCTGCTACGCCCAGGGCGAATACAGCGGGGATCTGGCGGTTGAGCAGTTCGTGGTGGAGGTTGACACCGCAGGAGACCTTGGGGTGGCCACCTTCCGCTGGAAGGGCGGAGCCACTTCCATCTGGGAGGCCAACAAGGTGGCCACCAGCGACAGCCTGATTACCCTGCGGGACGGGATCTCCGTGCGTTTCGGGGGCTCCGGCTTCCTGGCGGGCGATCGCTGGCTCATCGAGGCACGCCGGACTTATGGCCGGGCCTCCCTGCTGGACGTGGATCCGGCCAGGGTCTGGCGGGCAACCGGGTGCATCCTGGAGACCATCGCGGCCGACCTTGGGGTGCCTACCCAGGTGGCGACCATGATCCTGGCCCGGCACAACCTGAGCGAGACGGCTACGGCCTATTTGCGCGCCGCCGCTCGGGGGGACGGCGCGGCCCTGGCCTATGACCCGGCTGCCGGCAGCCTGGCCCTGGAGCATCCAGCCGGGACCGGGGCAAATGCCCGCTCGGGATCGCGCACCTATATCGACGGCGGCCTGGTGCTCACCGCCGCCGATGGGCAAAGCGCCTTTGAAAACGATCTTCTTAGGCTGGACCCGGCGGCCACCAACTACATACTAAAGTCCGGCCCATGCACCGGCTCTCCCTGGGGCGAGCTCTACGTCAAAGTCATTGAAAATGCAGCGCTTGCTCCCGACGAAACCATGACCGCCAGCAAGCTGGTGGCCGATACGACCAACACTGGTGATCATTATTCGTATCAGGAATTTGCGGGTATGGCGGACGACACCAGGCATGTGTTCGCGGTTTTTGCCCATGAGGGAGAAATGCCCTGGCTGCGGATTATAGTCCGCCTAAAATATTCATCGTGGAAAAATGGATTTTTCAACCTGGCCACCGGCGAGCTGGGCAGTTACACCACCGATGGCATTGGCATGTTGTACGTCGAAGACGGCTGGTGGCTCTGCTGGGTGGTGCAGGATGTGGCCTCGGGCACGGGCAAACCCCAAATATATTTGAGCCCGTTTTGGACGGGGGATGGCGACGCCTACGCGGGTAACGACTCTGACGGGATTTATGTGTGGGGCGCCCAGGTTGAATCGGGGCTATCTCCCTCACCTTACGTCCCCACCACCACCGCCGCCGCCACCCGCAACGCCGACGCGGTGACCTGGGCCATCGGCAGTAAACTGGCCGCCCTGGTGGCTGCTGGCGGCGCGGGCAGCCTGAGCCTTAGCTGGCAGCCGCTTTTCGATGCGGTCGACGGCGGCACGGATAAAGACATTTTGCGCCTGACCAGCGGCCAGGCCTGGCTCACCTATTCCAGCGTGGGCGGCGGGACCATCAGCGTCACCGATGGCACCAACACCGCCAGTGTGACCGGCCTGGGATGGAGCAACGGGGACACCCTGACCATCACCGTGAGTTGGGGCTCGGCGGGCCTGACCCTGAACGTTGACGGCAACAGCGACAACGACACTTACGCGGGAAGCTTCACCCAGGACGGCTCGTTGCACCTGGCCCCGAGCATCGCCGACCCCATGCGGGTGAGCCAGGTGCTTTTCACCTTCGATGACCCATCATTATCCGAGGCGGTGGACCACGAACAGGCCGTTGCCGTAAGCCAGCCCAATTTGCTGGCCATGCTGGATCAGACCTATCGCTATTGGTGGCTTGTAATTACTGATCCGAACAACCCCGCCGGGGACATCGAGGCGGCGGGCCTGTATCTGGGATCCTACACCCAACTGAGCCGCCGCATGCTGCAGGGAGCCAAGGATACCCTGGGCGTTTCCCGCTCGGATCAGCGGGTGGATGGCGCGCTGCGGCCCAGCCCGGTGGGTCCGACGGTTAACTCTTGGAGCTTCTCCTATAACAAGTTGACCTCTGAAGACCGCACCGCCCTGCGGGCCATGTTCCAGCGGCTGAACGATGGGCAAAGCGCCCCTTTGTGGTTCCTGCCGGACAGCGAGGACACGGCGGGGCTGCTCTACGGTTTCCTGGGCTCCTCCCTGGCCTTCCAACTCTCCAACCCCGCCCGCCACGCGGTGTCCCTGGAGTTTGAGGAGTCCGTGCCATGATCGCCTGCTCCCAATCCGTAGCCGCGGCCATTCAAGGCCGTGTGCGGCTGCAGACCCTGCTGGTGTTTACCACGGCGGGCGGCCAGTACATCTACAGCGATCAGCGGGTGGAAGCCCGCGCGGAAAGCGCCCTGGGCCGGGCTCGCTTTGACGGCACAAGGTCATTTGACGGCACCTGGAGCTTTGGCGATGAACCGGCGGTGCTGGGCAGCGGCCGCATGGTGAAAAAGTGGGCCTCCCTGCAGGAGTCCTTAACCAGCAGCAGCAGCGACCTGCAATCCGGGATGACCCAAAACGACCCGGACAACCTGAGCGTGCAGCTGACCCCGGAGGCTGCCCTGATCCCAATGGGCGCGCGGGCAGAGCTGCGCTTGGTCTGGCCGGGGGTGGCGGTGCGTGACGGCCTAGCCCTGTTCCGGGGGGAGGTTAAAAGCTGCAAAAGCAGCAGGTCCGGTGGGGCCACCTACAAATTGTTGGCGGTGGGGCTTGGCCTGCGGGACTCCCTCAAGCTGCCGGTGATGGTGCGCAAGGCCTCGGAGTACTCCGACCCCAAAAGCGAAACCGATGTGCTGCGCCTGGTTTTTGGAGACATGACTCAGGGCGGGGCGGGCGGGCAGTGGCAGGCTGTGTGCATCGACGTGGGTAACTCGGTTTATGCCCTGGCCGGTCACGCGCTGCAGGGCGGGGTGGAGCTTTTTGACAAGGACGGCAATGAGATCACCTCCGGATACACCCTCAACCTGGCCCACGACTTCGAGGGGAAGGGGACCATAGCCACCGCCACCTTTGCCGCCGGGGCCACGGACCTGGAGCCCATCAGCGTGCGGGCCCTGGGAAAGCCGGTGGGGGGCAGCCTGGCCACCAACCCGGTGGACGTGGCCCAGGAGCTGCTGGTGAGCCATTCGGCTTTGAGCGCAGCCGATCTGCACGGCCCCTCTTGGGCCAGAGCTTGGGCGGTTTGCGAGGCACAGGGCTATGATGCGGCGCGGGCGATCGCCGGCGAGCCCAAGCGGGGCGATCTGCTCACCGGGCTGTTGGCCAATTTCGGCATAACCTGGTGGATCGGGGGGGACGGACTTATCCACCTGCTGGCCGACGGCGGCAGCGGGTACATCGACGCCGGCAGCATCGCCGGGCACCTGGACGCCCGACTGATGGCCGCGGCGGAAAAAACCGAAAGCACGGACAACATCTGCAACCAGCTGAAGGTCTCCTACGCTCCCACCCTGGTGGGAGATGACACCTGGCAGGCCGAAGATGATGGCGAATCCACCAAGGACGTGGTTTCTCAACAGCGCCACCAGGTCCGCATTTGGGATGGTGTGGAGCTGGCCTGGGTGCGCAAGCAATCGGTGGTGGGCGCCATTCAGGCGGTGCGCATTTCCCGGTTTGGCCGCTCTCGGCCTCGCTGGGCGGTGGCCGTGCCCGATTGCCGCCTGGCCCACGTGGAGCGGGGCGACTACCTCACGGTGAGCTCGGACTGGCTCAAAGATGATGACGGCCTGGCCCTTTCCTACCAGATCGCCCGCGTGGAGCAGGTGGAGCGCGACCCAGCCACCGGAGGCATGAAGTTGACCATTTTGGACACCGGATATTTCCGCACCACCGCCAGAAAGTTTGACGGCAGCTGGAGCTTTGACGGCACAGGCATGTTCGGCGGTGAGCGATACAAGGAGGCTGCCTGATGGGCGATCTTGCGCGATATGTTCCAGGGAGCGATTTGCGACCCGCTTATAACGTTGATCTCTATTCCCGCGATCACCCCACCGAGGCGGACAACGTCTATCCCCTCGTGCTCAAAGAGGCCAATTTGGACGGCCTGGGGCGGGTGCGCTACCTGATCGGCCAGGACGCCGTGGTGGAGACGCCGGCCGGGGTGATCGCAGTCCAGGCCCTGGAGATCGATGGGGTCATTGAGCTGGTGGTGCGAGGCGAGAACAACGGGGCGGTGCTGCAACTCACCCGCAATGGGGTGCTCAACGCCGGTCCGCCGGCGGCCATCACCGGATGCCTGCCCGCCTGGGTCTCTTCTTCCAGCTTCACCCTGGGCAGCGGCGCTTTGGATATCGGCGGGGCTCCCTATGAGATCCCGGCCACTCTTACCAAGAGCGGCCAGAGCGGCTTTTCAGCCAACGCCTGGCTCTATCTCAAGGCGGCCGCCCCAGCGCCCGGCAATGAGTTGACCGCCGGGGAAATCTCCCTTGATGCCACCGCCCCTTCCTGGAGCGACACTTACAAGGCTTGGTACATTGGAACTGAGCGGGTGATCGGAGTGCTACGCAGCGATGGAGCGGGCAACCTGGCCAACTTCTTCTGCGATGGCCGAAGCCTGAATCTGACCGCTTCCATTAACTTCCTGGCCACCTCCAGCCCCTCCACCTCGGACACCGCTATCCCCACGGGCCTGCCCCCTCTCGGCGCGTTAATGTGGTTCGGCCTGGCCTATATCGGCCAAAGTAATGCACAGGAATATCAAGTCTGGATGACCCCCGCCCCCGCGACCTCGGGGAATGGGCATCTTATCTTTGACACCATCAACAGCCCCGGAAGCTACTCCAAGGCCGTGTTGATGTTCGCAGATTCATCCCAGCAGGTGACCTACAAGGCCGTCTGGAACGGCAGTGGGTCCGTTTATGTTTACCTAAACGGCTTTTTCCTCCCTGCCGGCATGGCTAGATAAGGAGAAGAGCATGCAGTCCAAAATGATCGCTTATGACCCCCTCACCGGCGAAATCCGAGGCATTTGCCTGACTCAGCCCCAGGTCATGGCCTGGCAGACCCAGGGCCTGGACATCACGGACGGGGCTGACGAAGTGGACCTGGCCACCCACCGGGTGATGGAGGGCCAAGTGGTGGCCAAGACGGTGGTGGAGTTGGTCCCCGACAAGAGCGAGTTCATAGCCGGCGGGGAGGAACAGGCGGTAGTGACGGTGGCCGTGGCCGGCGAAGAGCCGCCGGCCAGCATCGAGGTGCTGGTGGCCGACGCCGTCCAGGTAGTGGATCTGGCCGCCGGTTTCGGGCAGACTCTGCCCATCACCGCCCCGCTCCCCACTACTATAGAAGTGCGTGTGGCCGACCAGTTGGTCTATCTGGACAACGGTGGGTGCGTGATCACTGCCGGAGAGGAGGAGGCCGGTGGCTAGCAAAGTATCGGAAGTGGTCACCAGCAAGGCCAAAGCCCGCCAGGTGGTGACCGTCAAGGACGGCAAGCTGGAGGTCACCGACCAGGCGGCCGCCTCCCTGCAGAAGGTCAAAGCCCTGCCCACATGGCTGACCCAGGGTCCGGACGCCGCCGGGGCTTACGTGGAGCAGGAGCTCAATGGGCTGTCTAAGGAGGCCAAGGCGGCGCTCAAGGAGTTGGCCGGGGCGGTGGCGGCCCTGCGCGACCGAGTGGCGTCCCTGGGCTGAGCGTCGCCGCCGCCCCCTCTCGTCTACTCTCCGAGGCTCGTTTCGGGATGCTTTCCCGCCAGGCGGGAAGCCAAAAACCGCCGAGTTATTGCACAACAAACGCCAAAAGTTTTCGCACCCGCTATCACCTGTGCCGCAAAATATCGTGAAGCAAAGTGAAGCCGGGGATAGGCTCGATGCTTGGTGGCATGCGAGTTGGACTCCTTCTGAGTGTGGCAGTCGGGGCGGAAAGCGCTGCCCTGAAGGGTGTTGCGCCAGCACCGCAGGACTGCCCTTGGGCCCGAGGCCAGCAGGGCAAGGGCCAGGGGGGCCTGAGGGGGGAAGGACCTCCGCCTGTTATTAATCAAGCCCTCCCACAAAATGTGAGCATTTTTTCAAATTGCTGTACGTCGTCAAAGCCTTTGGGACAAGATTTGCCTTTTGTTAATGGACACATTCCCGGTAGACCTCAGGTTGGTCTTCCCCCGTTTTTGTGGACACGTAGTTAAGCAGCCATTTTGATCATCTCATATTGGGCCGGGGTCATGTACCCCAGGCCCGAATGTCTGCGGCTGCGGTTGTAGAAGACCTCGATGTACTCAAAGATATCGGCCTTGGCCTGCATCCGGGTTTGATAGTCCCGGTGATTCACCAATTCAGTTTTGAGGGTGTGGAACCATCTCTCCATGGGGGCGTTATCCCAGCAATCGCCCTTGCGCTCATGCTGCAGATCATGCCGTGGGAGCGTAGCGCCCGCTGATAGTCCCCGCAGGCATACTGGCTGCCCCGGTCCGTGTGATGAATAAGGCCCGGTCCTGGATGGCGGCGGCCCACCGCCTCCAGTTTGAACTCCCGGCTGAAACTTCGTCGCTTGTTTGCCATTCAACACCTCCAGGCACGTTATACGTGCTTTTCGAGGTGTCCAGCAAATCGGGGGAACTTCAAACGTGCTGACTAGTTATGGAGGGAATTAGCCGACAAATTTTACGCTGCAGAGCCTGTTAGGCGTCAAGCTTGGTTTTGTCGGCTTAATCGAGAAATATTAGGCTTTCTTAAAGAGCTACCATCTTGGCCAATCTTATCAGCTTAAATTTAATTTCCTCCAAATAGCCGGCCTTCTCCAGCAGATGCATGGGGAAGGTAACTCCGAAGGAACCTTCCACCTCTTGCCCCCTTGTTATCGGGACCGCGAGCGCAACCTGACCTTGCAGTAGCTCCTGTTCGTTGTAGGCATAACCTTGCTCTCTGATTTCATCCAATTGCTTAAGGATGGTGCTTTTATCGGTGATGGTGAAGGGAGTCAGGGCCTGTAAATCAGAGGCGCGCAACAAATCTTCAGCGGTTTTTCGGTCCATATAGGCCATGATGACCCGGCCCAGGGCCGTGCAATAGGCGGGCAAACGCGAGCCCACGGTTAGGTTCAAGGTGACTAAAGCATTGGCCCGGAAGCTGTCAATGTACACTACCTCGGTTTGGTCCAGTATCGCGCAGGCGATGTCCACATTCTCCTGTTTGCTCAGTTCCAGCAAATGAGGGGACATCCTGTGCCTGATATCCAAGTTTTCGATGAAATTAAAACCGATGCTCAATATTTTAGGGGAAAGTCTGTAAGTTTTATCTTTCGAGCTTTTGAATAGGAAACCGAGATCCTCCAAGGTCTTCACATAACGGGCGGCGGTGGGAAGCGACATGCCGGTATATTTGGCAATTTCGCTGAGGTTTTGGGTAGAGCCGTTTTGGGCGAAAGCTCCTAAAACGGTCAGGCCCTTTTCCAGGGAATGAACGAAATATCTTGGACGGGTTTCCGAACTCATATCCATTTCACCTCACGGTTGCGATAAACCGCCGAAATAGTCAATAACCGCAATTTTATAGCCAACCACCGTACACACATATAAGCATATCCCCCCCTTTCATAAAACCACCTTGGCAGCGACGACCTCTCTTCATTGCGGCAACATGGCGCGTCCCCATGTGATACCTCGCTCCGCTGGAGGCCAGTTATGGCTAGACGAGATTGATTTTCGCCAGGTCGACTTTGCCCTTGACAAATGAAAATCACCTCAAATAGACTGCCAGCTAACGATCGACATGCGTTATCTTATATTGCAGAGCGATAGTATGCAAGCCAAATATCGCAGCCCGCTGAGCAAATATCCGTGCCTTGGGATGCGGAGGGCCTTATCTCTCCACGGGGACGAGACGGGGACGCATGGTGCGTGCTTGCATTGGGCCAATGAATCAGGGGCAATTCGTGGTAAGCGGGCGTTAGAGGGATAACCATACATTAATCAGTAATTTGCGTGGCAAAGTGGCTCATGGGTTGGTCAGGATTGCCGAGATTCACCGATTCAAACCTTTTGGATGCAGAAATAGGGACACATTACGACCATTCATCTCTTCTAATCGGCAACAGGTTGTTCTAACGGAGTAATTGTGAGGAGGACGTTATGAAAAAGTTGGCCATGCTTGCCGCCGCTTGCATCTGCCTGATGCAAATTTCAGTCACCGGTGTTTTCGCTGAAGAAAAAACCATTCAAATCGGAGCCCTTTATCCCATCTCGGGCAACCTGGCCTTGATGGGCGAGGAAAGTTGGCGAGGGGCGGAAATCGCACGCATTCTGCGCAACAGGCAAGGTGGTGTCGCGGGTAAGCAGATCGTTTTCCGCCAGGGTGATGCCTCCACCAACAGCGCGGCCCGCTCGGAAACCGAGCGCATGATCGAGCAAGACAAGGTCAAGGCCATCCTGGGCACCTATGCCAGCTCACGCTGCATGGTGGCCTCCGAGGTGGCGGCCCGCAAGGATATCTTTTATTTCGAATTGGGCGCCATTGCCAATGCCATAACCCAGCGCGGTTACAAGACCGTTTGGCGCACCTGCCCCACCTCCTTGGATTTCTGCCGGGGCCAGGTCAATTTCATCATCAATTGGCTGGCTCCCACCCTGGGCAAAAAGGCCAATGAGATAAAGGTGGGCATCGCTCACGAGGACGGCGAGTACGGCACATCGGTGGCCAACAGCTTTGCCACTCTGGCCAAGAAAACCGGCTTGCAAATCGTCTCCGTGGAAGCCTACTCCAACACCAGCAACGACCTCTCCTCGGTGATTTTCCGCCTGCGTAAGGCGGCTCCGGACATCGTGGTGGCGGTCTCTTCTTCTCAGGACGCCATCCTTCTCTCCCGCCAGGCCAATGAGCTGGGCCTGAACATTCCCATCATGGGCACCGGCGGCGGGCACAGCTTTCAAAGCTTCGCGGACGGCCTGGGGCCTCAGGCCAACGGGGTGTTGAACGTGGACTTCACCCAATACCACGTAAACACCAAGTACACCCCCGGCCTGGAGGAGTTCGTAAAGCTTTATCAGGAAACCTTCAAGCATTTTCCCCGCGCGGGTTCTTCCCTGGCCAACTTCATGGGCGCCAATGTGATCTTCAACATCCTGGAGAAGACCGGCGGCTCGTTTGATCCCGAAAAGATCCGCAAGGTGGCCATGGCCATGGACATTCAGCCCGGCCACACCGCCACCGGCTGGGGCGTGAAGTTCGACAAGGAAGGTCAGAACGTGCGGGCGGAGTGCCTGGTCACCCAGTGGCGCGACGGCAAGCTGGTCACCGTGTGGCCCAAGAAATTCGCGGTAATGGAGCCCATCCTGGTCAAATGACCATCAGCGGCCTGGCGGCGCGCCCTGGTTGGCGAGGGCGCGCCACCAGTCGGCGGCGTGCGGATCGATACAGGCTTCATACCTGCAGTTGAGAGTGCATCCGGCTGG
Source organism: Pseudomonadota bacterium (assembly GCA_018896025.1). Taxonomy (GTDB): domain Bacteria; phylum Desulfobacterota; class Desulfarculia; order Desulfarculales; family Desulfarculaceae; genus Desulfoferula. Next base: position 58,234 of record JAHIND010000002.1, on the reverse strand, counting down.
AATGAGCCGACGGTTCGGAGCTTTTACCGAGCGCGGCCCGCATCAAACAGCTACTGCAAGGGATTACCGCTATGGATTTCTACATCCAGGTGCTTATTTCCGGTCTGTTGCTGGGCGGAATCTACGCCCTCATCAGCATCGGTTTGAACCTGATTTTCGGCGTGGTCCGCATCCTCAATTTCGCCCACGGCGAGTTGGTGATGCTGGCCATGTACGGCACCTTCTGGCTCTACAAACTCTACGACCTTGACCCGTATTTGTCGCTGGTGGTGGTCCTGCCCGCCATGTTTCTGTTCGGGGTGGTTCTGCAGCGCTTCATTCTGCAACCAGTGCTCACCACCTCCGGCGTGATGAAGATGTTCACCACGGTGGGCATTTCCATACTCATGCAAAACCTGGCCCTGATTCTCTGGAAAGGCGATTTCCGCGCGGTCCAAACTTTTTATTCCATGAGCACCATCAAGTTCTCCGGGCTCATCATCAGCATCCCGCGCCTGGTGGCTTTCGGGGCGGCCCTGTTGTCCATCATCCTGCTTTATCTGTTCCTCAAATACACCTATGTGGGCAAGGCCTTACGGGCCATTGTGGAGGACCATGCCACGGCCCGTTTGATGGGCATCACCGTGGAAAGGCACTATCTGCTGGCCTTTGGCCTGGGCGCCCTGTTCTCGGCCCTGGGCGGAACTCTGATGATGCCCTTCTCCTCGGTGTATCCCACCATCGGCGGCCCTTTCACGGCCCTGGCCTTCGTTATCGTGGTCTTGGGAGGTCTGGGCAGTATGGGCGGAACCTTCTTGGCCGGTCTGTTTATCGGCGTGATTGAGGCCTTCGCCGGCACCTTTGTCTCTCCGGGACTAAAAGAAGCGATCTATTTCGTGATTTTCCTCCTCGTGTTGATGGTGCGGCCGCAGGGCCTGTTCGGCATGGGCAGAGGCACTGAGGAGATCGGTTTAAAATGAAAAAGTACACCCTTTGGATCGCCGGTGGCCTCGGGGCCCTTCTCCTGCTTTTGGTGCCCCTTTACTTCAAGTCAACCTTCGTGCTGCATATTTACACCCTCACTTTTTTCTATATAGGGCTTACGGCGGCGTGGAACATCATGGCCTACGGTGGGAACTTGTCCCTGGGCCATGCCTCCTTCTTTGCCATAGGTGCCTACGTGGGGGCGCTGCTTTATGTCAAGTTGGGCATCTCTCCGTGGATCGGACTGACCGGGGCCGTGGCCGCCTCTTTCGTGGGAGGCATGATTCTCAGCATGCCCCTGATCCGTCTGCGGGGACCTTTCTTCACCCTGGCCACCATCGCCTTCACCGAGGTGCTGCGGCTGATCGCCATAGATTGGCGCGACCTGACCCATGGTTCGGCCGGGCTGAACATTCCCTTTGACCTGGGCTGGCTCAACTTGACCTTCAAGAGCGGCGCGCCCTTTTATTACATTGCCTTGGCCCTGGCGGTGGGATCGGTCTGGCTCAGCCGCTGGGTGCGCTACTCGGCCCTGGGTTATCACCTCAGGGCGGCGGCCTCCGACGACCAGGCGGCCGAAGCCCTGGGAGTCGATTTCAATCTGGTGCAGATCACCGCCCTGCTCATAAGCGCGACCCTCACCGCAGTGCTGGGATTGTTCTACGCTTTTTACAGCTACGTTCTGGAGCCGGCCACGTTGTTCTCCTTTGAGCTGTTCTCCTTGCAGCCCGCGCTCAACGCCATCATCGGCGGCATGGGGACCGTCTGGGGGCCGGTTATCGGCGCAGTGTTCATGACCCCCCTGGGCGAGTTCCTGCGCTTTTACCTGGGCACCATCCAGCAAGGGCTCAACTACGTAGTCTACGGAATCATCCTGATCATGACCGTCCGCTTCTTCCCGGGAGGCATCCTCTCTCTACTGACCCCCTTGGGAGTCAGGTTCAAGCGGTGGATAGGCGATACGGGGGACAACCAGTGATTACCCCGGCCAACAAGGAGTAGCGGTGATGGCTCTTCTCACGGTGAAAAACCTCACCAAAAAATTCGGCGGCCTGGTGGCCGTGCACGACATGACCTTCGATATCGAGCCGGGAGAGATCGTGGGGCTCATCGGGCCCAACGGCGCGGGCAAGACCACCTTGTTCAACCTCATATCGGGCATAGTTCATGCAGACCAAGGCAGCCTCATGCTCGCGGGCAAGTCCCTGATTGGAATGCGGCCCTGCCACCGCAGCCGGGCGGGTATAGGCCGCACCTTCCAGGTGGTGCGGCCCTTTGACATGAACGTCTTGGAAAACGTCATGGTGCCGGCCCTAACCCGGACCAGGGACACCTCCAAAGCGCGTAAAGCCGCCATGGAGGTGTTGGAGATGATGGGCCTGGCGGAATTCGCCACCAGGTCCCCGGGCAATCTCACCCTGGCCCAGCGCAAACGCATCGAGGTGGCCAGGGCCCTGGCCACCCAGCCCAAGCTGCTGCTGTTGGACGAAGTCCTGGCCGGTTTGAACCCCACCGAGGTGGCGGAGAACCTGCCCCTGATAAGGCAGCTGCGCGACACCGGGGTGACCATTCTTTTCATCGAACACCTGATGGACGCGATGATGGCCGTAGCGGAGCGGGTCCTGGTGATGGACCAAGGCGCGCTGATCTGCTGCGGCACACCCCGGGAGGTGACCAGCGACGAGTGTGTGATCAAGGCCTATCTGGGGGAGGAGGACCCACAGTGCTGAACTTGAAGGGCATCGATTGCTTTTACGGTGACTTCCAGGTGTTGCGCGATCTGTCCCTGAAAGTGGAGGCCGGCCAAATAGTGGCCTTGTTGGGGCCCAACGCCGCCGGCAAGTCCAGCACCCTGGCCGCCATAAGCGGCGCGCTGCCCTATACCAAGGGCGAGATTAATTTTTGCGAAAAGCCGATAAAGGGCATCAAGCCCGAGAAGGTCGTGGACTTGGGCATCGCCCTGGTGCCCGAGGGGCGCAAACTTTTTCAGACTCTCACCGTTCGGGAGAACCTGGAACTGGGAGCCTACAGTCGCCATGCCAGGGAAAAGCGGGGCAAGACCCTGCAACAGGTATATGAGCTGTTTCCGGTTCTAAAGGATAGAAGCTCTCAAACGGCTGGTTCTTTGTCCGGTGGTGAGCAGCAGATGTGCGCCATCGGGCGTGGTCTCATGGCCCAACCACGCTTGTTGATGATTGATGAGATGTCCTTGGGGCTGTCGCCGATTCTGGCCAAGCAGATGTTCACCATGGTTCAAGAGATCGCAGCCATCGGAATAACCATTTTTTTGGTTGAACAGCAGGTGCACCACACCATGAGGGTGGCCGATTACACCTACATCATTGAAAAGGGGCACATCACCATGTCCGGGCCGACCAAGGAAATCGCCGCCAATGAACATGTCAAAAAAACCTACCTCGGGATGTAGCACAACCTACGGAGATAGCCATCATGAGTCAGGCATTTAATTTCACCCTTCCCACAGAAATAATATTCGGTGCCGGCGCGCTGCAAAACCTGGGCGACATTTTAAGAGGGGACGGCATAAAAGCTGTTCTGCTGGTGACCGATCCCGGGGTGGCCCAGGCTGGTTTGGCGGACGCCGTTTCGCAAGGTATTGAAGGCAGCGGAATCGAGGTGCGGGTTTTTCAGAAGGTGGAGCCCAACCCCAGCGTGGAAACGGTAGCCCTCGGAGCGGCCCTTTTCGATGGTTTCCCTTTCCAGGCCGTGGTCGCCCTAGGTGGCGGCAGCCCCATGGATACCGGCAAGGCCATCGCAATCATGGCCACCAACCCCGGCGACCTCACCGATTACCAGGGGGTGGACAAGTTCAACAACGATCCCTTGCCCATATACGCTATTCCCACCACGGCGGGAACCGGTAGCGAAGTTACTCCCTTTGCGGTCATCACCAACCGGTCCCAAAAATTCAAAGTGCCCATCGGCAGCCAGCGCATTTTGCCCCGCAAGGCCATTTTGGACCCAACTCTCCTCACCGGCCTACCCGCCTCGGTGGCCGCCGCCACCGGCCTGGATGCCCTGACTCATGCCCTGGAGGCCTATATTTCCCTGGAGGCGTCCCTGATCTCCGATGCCTTCGCCGAAAAGGCCATGCAATTGATCGGCGGGAATCTGCGCCTTTTCGTGGCCAACCGAAAAAACCTGCACGCTGCGGAGGCCATGCTGATGGCCAGCACCTTGGCGGGCTTGGCCTTTGCCCAGGCCCGTTTGGGCGTTGTCCATGCCATGGCCCACCCTCTGGGTGGTTTCTTCGACTTGCCCCACGGTACGGCCAACGCGGTACTTCTGCCCTCGGTCATGCAGTTCAACAGCCTGGCTTGCCCCGAAAAGTTCCGACGGATTTCTCTGCTGCTGGGAGGAGATGCTTCGGCTTCCAGTGTCGCGGAAATGCTTAGGCAACTGAACCGGGATCTGGGTATACCGGCGGACTTGGCTTCCTTGGGGGTCAAGGACGAAGCTATTTCAGACATGGCGGAAGACGCCATGAAGAGCATTAACATCTCCGTCAACCCCCGGCAGGTCACCCATGGGGACTTGGTCGCCTTGTATAGACAAGTGCTTTAAATCTCGGCAGGGATCGGCGGAGTCAAGATGGAATCGGCGGAAATACGGTTAACGCATCTTTTAGCCGAAAAATACCTTCGGCTGTTCAGCCCCCCGTGATCCACCCGGGAGGGGATAGCATGGCACAGCGATCCCTTGGTTACTCGCAGGGTAGTGCAGTCCCAGGTAATAACCCACACATGTCTAAAATTTTATAAAATATTATTTGGGAAAATTATGATTAATATAAGTTCGTCGCCTGTTCCGGTTTAATTATTAGCCTTGGTTTGCCGCCTCAGTGCACTTTTTTCGAGACCCCTGATCGCGATGGGTCTAAAATCCTAACCCTTCCCCCGGTACAGAATTTGGGGGAAGGCCATCATTTTTTCTCGCGCTGGTTTTGCGCCGTGGCTATGCAACATTTTATGCTGAAATATAGCCGCTTGTCTTGCGGTGCTAGGTGGCCATTGGCATCAGCGGGATAGGCGCCTAGCTGGTCGCTTGCCTAAGGTTTTCCTGGGGAGCGGTGCTTACAAGAGACAAGGAAGAGCCTGCTTGAAAGACATCGATCGATTGCACGTCCTGACGGACACCGAGTTGCAGCAGCGCTACTCCCACGAAGAGTTGGCCCGGTTGGCCATCGCCGGCGGCGCGGGCGTAATCCAATTCCGCCAAAAGCAGGGCTCCACCCGTCAAATGATCGAGACGGCCCGCCACATGCTGGCCATCTGCCGCCGCCACAAGGCCAAACTCATCATCAACGACCGGCTGGACGTGGCCCTGGCCGCCGAGGCCGATGGGGTGCACCTGGGCCAGGACGACTTTCCCCTGGCCCAGGCCCGGGAAATCCTGGGGCCGGACAAGATCATAGGCGGTTCGGCTTCGAGCGTGGAAGAGGCCGCGCTGTGCCGGGCGGGCGGGGTGGATTACATCGGGCTGGGTCCGGTCTACCCCACCACCTCCAAGGCCGATGCCGGCCCGGCCGGCGGTCTGGATCTGTTGCGCCGGGTGTCGCGCGAATTCGGCCTGCCGGTTATCGCCATAGGCGGCATCAACGCGGCCCGGGCCGCTGAGGTGATGGAAGCGGGAGCCCACGGCATGGCGGTCATTTCGGCCGTATGCTGCCAGGCCGACCCCCAAGAGGCCGCCGCCGAGTTGCTGCGCGCCATGCTCGGTCACAGGTAAAGCGCCAACCCTCACCGTTCTTGGGACTGCCCCTGTTAACTGTTGGGAGAGAAATCATGGAGACGTTGGCCCAAAAAGCGGCGGAGTGCCTGGCCAGGGTTCGCGAAAAGCAACCGCTGGTCCACAACATCACCAATTTCGTGGTCATGAACTCCACGGCCAACGCTCTGCTTGCCTGCGGCGCCTCGCCGGTTATGGCCCACGCCATCGAAGAGGTGGAGCAGATGGTCTCCTTCGCCGGGGCACTGGTGCTCAACATAGGCACCCTGACCCCGCCCTGGATCGAGTCCATGCTGTTGGCCGCCAAGAAAGCCCGCGCCCTGGGGGTCCCGGCGGTTCTGGACCCGGTGGGCTCGGGCGCCACCGAGTTTCGCACCAACTCCAGCCGCCGCATCATTAGCGAGGCCGGGGTGAGCCTGGTGCGCGGCAACGCCTCGGAGGTGCTTTCCTTGAGCGACAACGCAGGCCAGACCAAGGGGGTGGATTCCACCCACAGCGTGGACGAGGCCGCCCAGGCCGGGCGGGACCTGGCCCTGGCCATCGCCACCCCGGTGGCCATCACCGGCGCGGTGGACCTGATCACCGACGGCAAGCGCACCCTGCGCGTGGCCAACGGCCACGCCCTGATGACCAAAGTCACCGGCACCGGTTGCCTGGCCACCGCCATCATCGGCGCGTTTTTGGCCGTGGAGCCTGACACCCTGGAGGCCACGGCGGCGGCCCTGGCCTACGTGGGTCTGGCCGGCGAGAGGGCTGCGGCCGTCTCCAGCGGGCCGGGCAGCCTCCAGGTGAATCTGCTGGACGCCCTGTACAACATCTCCCCCGCCGATCTGGCTCAGGGGGCCAAGATTCACGCCTAAAGAGGGGCTCCTCACCGGTAAGACGGTGTTGCCGACGGCTGACGCGTCCATGCGGTCTCTGACCTTATAGGAAGAGACCGCGCCGCTGGAGACCGCCTGTTAGCCTGCTAAACCCCGCCTAAACACACCCAGACGCAGCCCCAGCGGCACGGCTAGCTCCCGCTGCCGAGGCTGTTCGGCTCCGTATGCATCAAAACAAGGGCTTACTAGGCGCTTGGCGGCGCGGCCTTGCTTTTGGTCAGGATAAGGGCGTAGACCCCCATGACCACCATGACCAAAGCGATCACCAGCCACAGCTCATCCAAGGTGGCCGAGGCGAATGCCGAGATAATGAAAATCGAGGAGAGCAGCACGATGATCATGTTGCCGATGGAGCGGGTCCCGTTCTCCCGGTCCTTTTTCACGATGGCGATGCCGGACCAGAAGTAGGGGAACAGCAGCAGGAGCACCGAGATGGTGACCGTGATGTTGAAGGCCACGGCGATGTTGCTGCCCAGGGACATGAGGATCAGTTCCACCACGGTCATGATCACGCCGTTGATGACCAACCCCTTGCTGTAGATGCCGTACTTGTTGGTGTGGGAGTAGGCCTTGGGCAAAAAGCCGTTGTCCGCGCTGGTCTTGGCCGCACTGGCCGAGGAAAGGTTCCACACCATGAAGCTGGCGATGCAGGCGATGGCCATCACCACCGAAACCACCTCGCCCACGATTTTGGAGTGGAAGATGTGGTTCATGGACATGGCGAAGGCGGCGGGGGCCTGCTGAATCTGCTTGGCCGGGAACATGCCTTCGATCACCGTGGTGGAGGCGATGTAGATGATGGCCACGATGATGAAGCCCACGATGGTGGCTATGGGCACGACCTTTTTGGGGTTGGCGATCTGCTCGTTGTTGGTGGCGATGCTCTCCACGCCCACGAAGGAGAAGATGAGCACCGCGAAACCGGACATTATGGCCTTGTCTTCTCCCAGGCCGGACACGTTCCAGTTCTTGGCGAACTGGGCCGGGTCGAAGTCCAGCCAACCGGCCACGGCGGTAATGACCACCGAGATGAGCAACATGGTTACCGTGATGGAAACTATCTTGGTGATGATGCCCACGCCGCGTAGGGACATCCACACGAACAGCCAGATCAGGATGATCACCGTGATGCCCAGGAAAATGGGGTGATTCAGGGCCGGGACGAACATGGCCAGGTAGCCCAGGCCCGCGATGAGTATGGACACGTTGGAGATCAGGTTGCCGTATACGTAGAAGAAGCCGCTCTTGGCCCCCAGCACCGGGTTGACGTAGGTGGCCAGGGCGGTGGGGCTGGGGTCATCGAACATGCTGCCCGCTCGCACATAGACCATGGTCAAAAACAGCGCGCCGATGGTGACCAGCAGAAACGAGACGAGGGTGATGGATCCGGTGGCCGCCAGTTGTTGGGGCAGGGCGATGACGCCGCTGCCGGCCAGGCTGGATACGATAAGGAATATAGCGCCGACCAACCCGAGTTTTTTCGCTTCACTGGTCATTTTCCGCCCCCTGTCCGGTAGGTCCCGGAGCTTTGTAAAAACAGGCATCGCAAGTCGGGCGATCTGTTACGGCCGTCAGCGCCTGGCCCCGACCGTTCACCTGCCAACACTATGGAATAAGCCGGGCCGCAACGCAACCTCGCTTGCTGAAGATATGGCTGGCCGCTCAATGCCGTGCCGGAGCTAGGGTATCGTTTTGGCCGGTGCCGGCGTCTCCCTGTCCCTGAGCAGGCGGGCGGACAAACTGCTGCCCACCAAGTAGGCCACCAGGATGGCCAGGTAGAGCTGCCCGATCAGGGCCTCCATGCCCGCGAACATCTGGGCAAAGCCGCTGATGGGGGCGATGTCGCCGTAGCCCACCGTGGTCAGGGTTACCAGGCTGAAATAGATCATGGTCAGGTAGATGTGGGCCGGGTGCTGATAGTTGAGCAGGGTGGGCGGGTGAAAGCTTTGGGGGTTGAGCATGACCAACAGGCTGTAGAGGCAGGAAAAGCTGATGGCCAAGAGCACGTAGGCGGCCACCGAGGCCAACAGGGCGTCCAGGGTGACGCCTCTGCGGTTCTCGGCCACGAAGGACAGCACCGCCACGGTGCAGCCGAAGCTGAAAAAGGTGTAGAGGAACGAGCAAAGCACAAAGGCCATTTGGGCGGCGGCCGGCGGCAGGAATATATAGCCCACCGCGAAGGAGCCGAAGGCCAGGGCCCAGGTGACCAGCAGGGGCCAGCGCATCCTGCGGCCCAGGGTGCTGGCACCGGCGGCCACCACCAGCGAATCCAGCATGACCATCTCGGTGAGCGCGCCCATGATCTTGTGTTGCATTAAAACGGGAACCAGCAGCAGCAGCACCATAAGCAACACCACCAGTTGCAGGAACCGGTACTTTTTCAGGTGGGCGGGAAATATGGTCGGCATTTTATGCACCCCCAGGTACGGTGAATTCTGAGGGGCCCCCGAGCCCAGGGCTCACCCCTCGGGACATCAGCCCCATATTAGCGGGTGCGCTGCTGGAATTAAATCGCCTTGTGGATGATCCGGTCTGGGCCGGAGCAAAAGAAACGGCCAGGCGTATCGGGGTTGGTTCCGATTACGCCTGGCCGTTATGGCGGGGGGGCGTTAGAGCTCAGCAAAGGTGTAGGGTCAAGATGACCGCCCCCGTTGTCGCCTTGGTGTTTACATGCAGCCCATGCCGCCGCCCATGCCCATCTTTTCGGCGGAGCAGGCCTTGCCCTTGCGGATGCGGAAGGCCGAGAGGTCGTCGCCCGCGTAGATGGCCCGTAGCGCTTCCTCGATGAAGCCGCTCACCTCCAGGGGCTCCACGCCGTAACTGGCCAGAACCGCCCTGGGGGTTTCCCCGATGCCGCTGACCAGCACGTTGCGGCAGTCGCCCAGGGATTCGGCCAGCTTTTTCCAGCGCAGCTCGCCGCCGCCAGCCTCGGGGGCGGGGCGCACCTCCAGCAGGCTGAAGCCGCCGGGGATGGGGCCCCAAATCTGGAACTCGGTGGCCTGGCCCAGGTGCAGATTGACCAGAGTGCCTTCCCGGCTGGCCACGGCCACGTAGGGCCGCACCACCTCCTTGGGGGCGGGCAGCTTGGTGCAGGAAGACAAGCAGCCGCCCATCTCCTTGGAGCGGTCCTCGCCAAGCAGGCCCACCGCGTCGGCCCGGCAGCGGGTGCAGTGGGACATCTGGCTTATGTGCGCCGCGCAGTCTTCGCGAAGCTGCTGCATCAGCTGACGGCTGGGCTCGCCCAGAGCCTCGAAAAGCGTGTTGGGGGTGGGGTACATGGGCATGAGGTTCATGAGGTCCGCGCCCAGTTCCGCGCCCCAGCGGGCCACCTCGCTCATGTGCTGGTCGTTGACCGTGGGGATCACGATGCTGTTGAGCTTTACGGTGATGCCCCGCTCCTTGAGCCCGGCCACGGCCTGGGCCTGGCGCTCCAGCAACAGGCGGGCCGCCTCCTCGCCCCGGTAGGCCACCTTGCCGTCCTTGACCCAGGAGTAAATCTTGGCCCCGATGGCTGGGTCCACCGCGTTTACGGTGATGGTCATGTGGGTCACCCCAGCGTCGGCCAGGGCGTCCAGATGTTCGGGCACGGCCAGGCCGTTGGAGGACAGGCACAACAGGATGCCCGGAAAGCGCCTTTTGATCAGGTGGATGGTTTGCAGGGTCTTGGCCGCGTTGGCCATGGGGTCGCCGGGACCGGCGATGCCCGCCACGCTGATGCGCGGCTCGGCCTCCAGCACCCGGTCGAAATATTCCTGGGCCTGGTGGGGAGCCAGCACCGCGCTGGTCACGCCGGGGCGCGACTCGTTGACGCAGCTATACTTGCGGTCGCAGTAGTTGCACTTGATGTTGCAGGCAGGGGCCACCGGAAGATGGACCCGCCCGTGACTGCCCTTGGCTCCCTTGTTGAAACAGGGATGCTTTTCGCTTATGCCCATGCTGCTCATGATATTTCCCCTATATATATCCGTAGCCCACGGAGGAATCGCTCTGCTTCTTCTCGATGACCGCGTTGACCACGCGGTCGTACAGCTCCTGCGCGCCCCGGTAGCCCAGGTGGTGCAGGCGCGGCCCGCCGAAGCGGTCGTGGATGGGGAAGCCCACCCGCACCAGGGGGATGTCTCGCTCCCTGGCGATGACGTAGCCCTTGGAGTTGCCCACCATGAAATCCGGCTTCAGTTCCCGGCAGAGCTCGGCGATGCGGTAGAAGTCAACCCCCGGTTCGGTGAAGACCGGCTCGCGCACCAGACCCTGGGTGACCTGCTCGATGTTTTCCCTGAAGCCCGCGCTGCGCCCGCCCGAGGCGCACAGCACCGGCTGCACCCCGATCTCGGCCAGGAAGGAGGCCAGGCCGATGACCAGGTCCTGCTCGCCGTAGACCACCGCTTTCTGGCCCGAGAGGTACTTGTGACCGTCCACCATGGCGTCCAACAGGCGGCCCCGCTCGTCGGCGTGGCGCGCCGGGGCCGGGCGCTTGCTAATGGTTTCCAGGGCCTCGAACATGGCATCGCTCTGGCGCAGGCCGATGGGCAGGCCCAGGCTGTGCAGGCACACCCCGCAACGCTCATGCAGGTCCCGGCCCGCCTCCTGGGAGCCCGGGGTCCAGCCGAAGGACAGGGTCGCCGCGGCCCCGCCCATCTTCTTGATGTCGGCCAGGGGGGTGCCGCCGGCGGGCAGTATCTCGTAGCTGGTCCCGGCCGGGGCGTCCAGGGGACGCGAGTAGTCGGGCAGCAAGGTGGCCCTCAGGCCGAAGTCCGCCGCCACCTCCAGCAAATAACGGATGTCCGCCGGGCTGACCAGACCGGGGAGGATGTTCACCCCGCCGTGTCGAGCCACCGGCTCGGCAAGCTGGGCCACCGTGGCCTTCACCGCCGCGTGGAAGCCTTCCATGTGGGTGGCGGCGTAGGAGGGCGTGGAGGCCTGGATCAGGGCGGGCATTTTGCCGCCCGCGCCTTCCACCTTGGCCTCGTTCAAGAACTCCTTGACGATGGCGGGCACGTTGTCGCCGATGGTCTCGGTGAGGCAGGTGGTGGCTATGCCCACCGCCTTGGCCTGGTACTTGTTGATCATGTTGACCAGGCCCTGCTTCAGGTTGGGCCCGCCGCCGAACACCGCGTCGTTTTCGCCCAGGGAGCTGGAGGCGATGTCCACCGGCTCGCGGAAATGGCTGATGAGATAGCGGCGCATGTAGGTGGCGCAGCCCTGGGAGCCGTGCAAAAAGGGCACGCAGCCCTCGATGCCCTTGAAGGCTATGCAGGCCCCCAGGGACATGCAGGCCTTGCAGGCGTTGGTGCTGGAGACGTAGTCGCACTTTTCGGCCAGGTTGCTTTTCATGCCGCCACCTCCTCCAACTCGGGAAGGGCTCTACGGGGGGTGAAGCGCCACACCGGGCTCATGGCCGTGGCGTGGATCTCCTCCGCGAAATTGAGCATGCCCACGAACCCTTCCAGGGCCAGCTTGCGCTCGTGGTTGTGGTCGCAGAAGCCGATGCCCAGCTTGTAGGCGATGGGCCGCTCCTTGACTCCGCCCACGAACACGTCCACGTCTTTTTCGATGAGGTAGGTCATCAACTCCAGGGGGTTGGCGTCGTCCACGATCACCGTGCCCGGCTCGCAGATGGAGGCCAACTCCTCGTAGTCTTCCTGGGTGCCGGTCTGGGAGCCGGCCAGCATCACCTTCATGCCCAGCAGGCGGAAGGCCTTGATCAGGCTGAAGGCCTTGAAGGCCCCGCCCACGTACAGGGCGGCCCGCTTGCCCTCCAGGTCTTTGCGCAGCCGCTTGAGCCGGGGGTAAATCTTGGCCAGCTCCTCGCGCACCAGATCCTGGGCCTTTTCCATGGCCGTCTGGCTCTGGAAAAATTCGGCCACGTCGTACAGGGCCTGGGCCATGTCGTCGGCCCCCAGGTAGCTGACCCTGAGGAAGGGGGTGCCGTAGGTTCCCTGCATCATCTTGGCCAGCTCCATGGTGGAGCCGGAACACTGCACCAGGTTCAGCGCCGCGCCGTGGGCCCGGCGCAGGTCGGCCACCCGTCCGTCGCCGGTAATGTTGGCCACCACGGTGACTCCCATGCGCTCCAGGTATTCCCGGATGATCCAGATTTCCCCGGCCAGGTTGAAGTCTCCCAAAAGGTTCACCGACATGGGGGGGATGCCTTCGGTGGCGCCGGTGCCCACCAGCTGGAACATGGCTTTGCAGGCGGCGTAGTAACCGGCGCGCTTGTTGCCCTTGAAGCCCTCGCTCATCACCGGGATCACCGGGATGCCGTGGCGCTCGGTGGCCTTTTTGCACACCGCCTGCAGATCGTCGCCGATGAGCCCCACGATGCAGGTGGAGTAGACAAAGGCCGCCTTGGGCTGATGGCGGGGGATCAACTCGTCCAGGGCCCGGGTGAGCTTGCCTTCCCCTCCGAAGATCACGTCGGTTTCGCCCAGGTCGGTGCTGAAGGAATAGCGGTGCAGCTCGGGCCCGGAAGACAAGGCCCCGCGAATGTCCCAGGTGTAGGAGGCGCAGCCGATGGGCCCGTGGATCAGGTGCAGGGCGTCGGCTATGGGATAGAGCACCACCCGGGAGCCGCAGAACACGCAGGCCCGCTGGCTAACCGCCCCGGCCAGGCTTTGCTTGTCGCAGCTTATGCGGAAGGGCTTGTCGCCGCCCGTTTCAAAAAATTGGTCCTTGCGCTCTTCAAAAATCAGCCGTGACATGATGTCCCTCTACTCCTCATGCTTGCGCATGCAGATCATTCGGGTGAGCTGGTAGCCGATGCGCCGGTGAAAGGCCTGCCCGGATTCGTTGTCCTGGTCCACCAAAAGCTGCAAGCGGGTGGCCCCGCGCTCCTGGGCCCAGGAAGCCACTGCCTCCATGAGCCGCCGCCCGATGCCCCGGCCCCGCCAGGCCGGGTCCACCACCAGGTCCTCGGCCCACAGGGAGGGCGCGCCCTCGGAGGTGGAGATCACCAACTGGCCGGTGACCATGCCCACCACCTGGTGGCCCGCCTCGGCGGCCAACACCAGGGAGCTGGGGCTTTTGAGCAGCAGGGACAGGCCGCGCTCTTGCCGTCCATGGTCGATCAAGAAATCGGCCTCGATGGAAAAGAGCATTTTGAGCAGCGCGGTCATTTCCGCTACATCCCCCGGCCGGGCGGGCCGTATTTTCACCTCGTTGAGCTTCATCGCAAGCGCTTTCCCTAAACGATCAGGTACTGCTCCGGGGGCTCGCCGTCTTCCAGGCCGTCCAGGATGGCGTCGATGGCCGCTTCGCTGTCCACGCCCTTGAACCACCAGTTCTGGGGCTGCACCACCATGGCCGGGCCGTTCTCGCACTGCTTGAGACAGCCGGTGGCGGTCACCTGGCAGTCCAGGCCCCGATCCAGAATCTCCTCTTCCAGGTACTGCAAAAAGCCGTCGGTCTTTTTGTGGCAGATGCCCTTGGGGTCGCCGTTCACACGGAAGCTCTGACAAACCAAAATCTGGTTGGCGGGTATGCCCATTTCCTTGTCTCCTTAAAACCGGGTTCTTTGTTCGCGTTGTCGTTGCCGGTTACTTTTTGCCGCCTTTTTTCTTGCCGCCGCCGTAGAGCACGTCCACCAGGCCCTCCACGTTGCCCTCCTGGGTGAGCACCGGCAGGCCTTTTTCGGCCAGGATGCGCTTGGGGGCTTCCCCAGCCGCCGAGGCCAGAACCGCGAAACAGTCGCTGAGGGTTAGGGCCACTTGCTGCCAGCGGCCGTCGCCGGAGCCGGGCTCCGGAGCGGGGCGCGATTCCAGCAGCACCACCGGACCGTCACTAGGCCCGTAGATGAGGAACTGGTAGGCCTGGCCCAGGTGGGTGTCCACCTCGAAGCCGTCAGAGCTGCACACCGCCAAATGGGGCCGCTTGGGAGTGGGCTTGGGCAGCAGGGCCTGGTTGACCACCTCGTGGCTGAACTCGACCTCAATCATCTCCTGGCACATGGCCAGGTCGATGAGGGTGGTGGGCAGGTGCTGGTTCGCCTGGGCGGCCAGGGCCGACAGCTCCTCGGGAGTGGCCTTGTCACGGGGCTGGGGACAGTCTTCCCCCTTGGCCAGGTAGGGGAACAGTTTCATCTCGCTGACTCCCAGCTCGGCCGCCTTGGCCGCGATGGCCGGGATGTGCTCGGTGTTGATGCAGGGGTAGACCGTGGTCTTGGCCTGCACGTTCACCCCGGCCTCGATCATGGCGGCGATGCTATTGGCCTGTTCCTTGATCAGTACCTTTGCGGCCTCGTCCAGGGGCATGGTTTTGGTGCTGGGGCGTATCCAGGCGTATATGCGCTGGGCCACCTCCGGGTCCACCGCGTCTAGGAGGATGGATACATGGGCCAGTCCCAGGCGGGCCAACTCGGCGGCATAGGCCCCGGCCCCGATGCCCAGGGTGGTCAGGCACAGGCTGACCCCGGGGTAGCGGTCCCGGAGCAGGCTCAGGGTGAGCAGGGTCAGCTCCGGGGTGGCCAGGGGGTCGCCGGGTCCGTTGAGGTTGATCACCTTGACGCTCTGGCCCTGCTCGGCCAGGTACTCCAGCCAGTTCAGGGCCTGGTCCGGGGTGAGCGCCCGGGGCAGGGCCTTCTCCGGGCTGAACCTGCCTCGGGCCAGGGCCTTGGGCGCCACCGGCAGATGCACCCTGCCCGAGGTTTTCAGGTTGCCGGCGCAATAGTTTTCGGCTGACTGGTGGTCCACTGGCTTCATGGTTCTTGCCCTTCCCTAGAGTGAAACGCCTGCTACATCACCAGTTCGAAGCTCTGCTCCGGATCGTCGCGGTCCTTGCGGTCCAGCAGGGCCGAGAGGATTTTTTCCAAAAGCCTGAGCGCACCCTTGTAACCCACGGTGGGGAAGTACTGGTGTCCCACCCGGTCCAGGATGGGGAAGCCCCAACGCACCATGGGGATGTCCTCATCGCGGGAGATGTATTTGAGGTAGGTGTTGCCCAGCAGCAGGTCCACAGGCTCGTTTTTTACCCACTGGTGCAGCAGGAACATGTCAGCCTGCTGGTCAGCCTTGACGTTGACTTCAAAGGGCAGGTCGGCGGTGAGCTCCTTGATCCTGGCCACGAAGGCCTTGCCCGGCGTGCCGGTGACCACGTGCACGGGCCACATGTCGATGGACACCAAAAACTCCACCATGGCAATGAGCTGGTCCGGGTCCCCGGCCAGAGCCACCTTCTTCTGGAAGAAGTACTGGTGCATGTCGCTGATCATGTCCACCAGCTGGCCGCGCTCGTGGGTCACCTCCTCGGGCACGCTGACCCCGGCGATGATGCGCAGGGCGTCCACGAAGCGGTCGGTGGCCTTGAGCCCGATGGGGATGTCCAACACTCGGCAGGGCACCTTGTTGTTGGTGTCCAGGAAGCGGGCCGCGTCGGCGCTGCACCACTCGCCCAGGGCCAGGGTGCCGATGGAGTCGCCGGCCGAGCGAAGCTGGGCGATGGTCACCCCGCCCTCGGGGAACATCTTGTACTCGCCGGACAGGGGGCCGTTAAGGATGCCCGAGGTGTCGGGGAACAGGATGATGTCCACCCCGATGAGCGCGGCCAGGCGCTTGATCTCCTCCATGTCGGCGGGCTCCACCCAGCCGGGGATGATGTTCACCTTGCCGTTTTTGTGGCCCGTGGACTCGGCCACCCGGGCCATTCCCTTGACCATGTTGGAGAAACCGGTGACGTGGCTGCCCACGTAGCTGGGGGTGTTGGCGTAGAGCACGTGCTTGCCCTTGGGGACCTTGCCTTCCTTGGTGGCCTTGTCGATGATCTGGGGCAGGTCGTCGCCGATGGTCTCGGACAGACAGGTGGTGTGCACCGCCACCACTTCGGGCTCGTAGATGGTGAAGATGTTGTCGATGGCCTGGAGCAGGTTGGCCTGGCCGCCGAACACCGAGGCGCCCTCGGTGAAAGAGCTGGTGCCCGCGCTGATGGGCTCCTTGTAGTGCCGGGTCAGGGCGCTGCGGTGATAGGCGCAGCAGCCCTGGGAGCCGTGGCTGTGGGGCATGCAGCCGTTTATGCCCAGGGCCGCGTACATGGCTCCGATGGGCTGACAGGTCTTGGCCGGGTTTATGGTCAGGGCGTGGCGCTCGCTGATCTCTTTTGGCGTATGTCTCAGTAGCATGGTTCGTATCCTTGTCCCGCAGCGGTCATTCCCAAACGTAGGTGGCCGAGAGCTCGGGGTTCTCCTGCCAGGGGGCCTTGAGATATCCCCACACCTTGCTGTTCACCAGGCGGTCTATCTCGTTGTAGAAGTTCACCGCTCCCCGGAAGCCGGCATAGGGCCCGCCGGAGTCGTAGCTGTGCAGCTGCTTCATGGGGATGCCCAGCTTCTGGATGGAGAACTTCTCCTTGATGCCCGCGCAGAAGATGTCGGGCTTCATGAGTTCCACCATCTTTTCGGCCTCATACTGGTTGAGGTCGTCGATGACCACGGTGTTTTTTTCCATGTCCGGGATCATGCCCTCGTATTGCTTGAAGTCGAGGCCGGAACTCACCAGCGCTTCCATGTCCTCTTCGCTCTTGCGCGGGTTGTAGCGGGTCTCGTCGGGGCTGACCTCGATTTCCTCGATGTTGCGCGAGTCGGCATCCACCTTGAGGCCCGGCAGCACATGGCGCCCCTCGTAGTCGTCGCGGTGGGCGAATTCGTATCCCGCGCTGATGGTCTTCATGCCCAGCTCCTTGAACAACTCCTGGTAGTGGTGGGCCCGGGAGCCGCCCACGAAGAGCATGGCCGTCTTGCCCTCGGTGCGCGGGCGCACCTGATTGGCCACCTCGGCGACCGCGGGCATTTCCTCGGCGATCACCGCCTCCACCCGTTCGGTGAGGATGGGGTCGTCGAAGTACTTGGCGATCTTGCGCAGGGACTTGGCCGTGGCCTCGGCCCCGATGAAGTTGATCTTCACCCAGGGGATGCCGTACTTGACCTCCAGCATGTCGGCCACGTAGTTGATGGAGCGGTGGCACATCACCGCGTTGAGGTCGGCGGTGTGGGCGCTGGCGAACTGGTCGTAGCTGGAGTTGCCGCTGAAGGTGGCGATGTTGGTGATGCCGCACTTTTTGAGTATGCGGTCGATCTCGAAGCCGTCGCCGCCGATGTTGTACTCGCCCAGAAGGTTGATCTTGTACTCGCCGGGCTTGTTCTCGTCGTTTAGCCCCACCAGGTGGCGGAACACCTGGTTGTTGGCGATGTGGTGGCCGGCCGACTGGGACACGCCCTTGTAGCCCTCGCAGCTGAAGGCGAAGACGTTGCAGTCGCCCAGCTTGTTCTTCATCTTGAGGGCTACCGCATGGATGTCGTCGCCGATGAGCCCCACCGGACAGGTGGCGAAGATGCAGATGCCCTTGGGGTGGAAAATGTCGTAGGCCTCCTGGATGGCCAGCTCCAGCTTTTTCTCGCCGCCGAAGATGATGTCCTTGTCCTGCATGTCCGTGCTGAAGCAGTAGGTCATGTAGTTCTCGGCGTCCGGGGCGCTGGCGTCGGTCTGGTTGCGGCGGGTCAGCCAGGAATAGAAACCGCAGCCGATGGGGCCGTGGGTGATATTCACGATGTCGCGGGTGGGCCCCATGATGACGCCCTTGCAGCCCGCGTAGGTGCAGCCCCGCATGGTGATGATGCCGGGGATGGTGCGCACGTTGGCGGTTATCTCGGGAGTCTCGTTTTCCAGGGCCTCGTTTATCAGAATCTGCTTGGCGCGCTTGCGGGCCACCTTGGGGGGATACTTCCCCAGTATCTGTTCCTTGATGACCGCCAGGTCCGCCGGCGCCTTGTTGTCATGGGCTGAAATCATGTCTGCTCTCTCCCCGCCGTCCTAGACGATTGCCTTGGGGCCGATTTCTCCGGTGCGCACCCGGGCAGCGTTGCTGATCGGCAGGACAAAAATTTTGCCGTCGCCGGGCTTGCCGGTCTGGTTGGTCTCGATCAGGGTCTTTATGACCGGCTCCACGTTGTGGTCCGAAACCACCATGGTCAGCATGCGCTTGGAATAGAGCTTGCCCTTCTCGCCCAGCAGGGCTATGGCCTCTTCGTAGCCCTGGCTGGCCCCGGCCAGGATCTTCACATCCACCAGGCCCCGTCCCCGCCCCTGACACTCATGGGCGAACATGGAGTCGATGCCGATCTTGGTCAGGGCCTGCTTGGTCTGGTTCATGGTGTTCATGCGCACCACGGCGATTATCTCTTTCATGCCGTGGCCTCGGCTTCCTCCACCGGCGCGGTGTCGCAGACACCGGAGCTGATGGTGTAGACGTCATCCACCGGGCTGACGAAGATTTTGCCGTCGCCGAAGGCTCCCTTGCCCTTGGTGCGGGCCGCCTCCATGATGGTCTTGATCGCGAACTCCACGTCCTCGTCCCTGATCACGCTCATGAGCAAGGTTTTGGGGATTTCGTCGTAGGTGACCTGGCCGATCTTGATGCCGCGCTGTTTGCCGCGGCCCGCCACCGCGTACTTGGTGACCGCCGGGAAGCCCGCGTCCATCAGGGCCTTCAGGACGCTGTCGGCTTTCTCGGGCCTTACGATTGCTCTCACCATCATCATCATGTGGTTATCCATCTTTCGCCGGTTAGGGTGGTTAGGCCGCCAGCAGGCCGAAGTCCAACAGCAACTGCTCCAGTTCCTCGATCTGCAGAGGGTTGGGGATGACGAACTTCTGGTTGCCGTCGATGGCCCTGGCCAGGGCCCGGTAGTGATGGGCCTGGGGCGCGTCCGAGTTCCATTCGATGACCGTCTTGCGGTTGATCTCCGCCCGCTGCACGTCGTTGTCGCGCGGCACGAAGTAGATCATCTGGGTGCCGATCTTCTCGGCCAGGGCCTCGATCATCTCGTATTCGTTGTCCACGTTTCTGGAGTTGCAGATAAGCCCGCCCAGGCGCACCTTGCCGGATTCGGCGAATTTGCGCACGCCTTTGCAGATGTTGTTGGCCGCGTACATGGCCATCATCTCGCCGGAGCAGACGATGTAGATCTCTTCGGCCTTGCCGTCGCGGATGGGCATGGCGAAGCCGCCGCATACCACGTCCCCCAGCACATCGTAGAAGGCGTAATCCAGGCCCTCGCATTCCTCGTAGGCGCCCAGGGACTCGAGCATGTTGATGGCGGTGATGATGCCTCGGCCGGCGCAGCCCACGCCGGGCTCGGGACCGCCGGACTCCACACACCAGGTGCTGCCGTAACCGCCCCTGCGGATGTTTTCCAGCTCGATGTCTTCGCCTTCTTCGCGCAGGGTGTCCAAGACCGACTTCTGGGCCAGGCCGCCCAAGAGAAGCCGGGTGGAGTCCGCCTTGGGGTCGCAGCCGACCACCATTACCTTCTTGCCCATCTCCGCGAGACCGGCCACCGTGTTCTGGGTGGTGGTGGACTTACCGATTCCGCCTTTGCCGTATATCGCTATCTTTCTCATTGCCCTTGGGCCTCCCTTTCTGGGTTGCTTTGAGCCTGTGTATAGGCAAGGGCCTTGCCAACAGCGGTGACCTCCGCCGGTGTCATGCGGCAACCCCGCGATTCGGATAGCTAATTTTTTTTAAGCCAGGCAGGGAGGGGGCAAAAAGGGGAGGGGATAAAGGGCGGCGATGTTACGTTGGCGTAAAGCGGTTCTACCTATTTGTCAAAAAGTCTCGCCTTGGTCAACTCCCTCAGACTCGGGTCGGGGGTGCCCGCGAGGGCGAGCTTTGGGGCGGTTGCAAATCACGGCAGTTGGCGCATAATGCAGGCCTCACAGGTTAGGAGGAGTCATCAATGAAAGCCCTGCCTGCTTTTGTAGTGCTTCTGGCCGTGCTGTTTTGCGGTTGCGCCGTCGCGCCCCCGGCCCATCAAGGCCCCATAATGATCCCAGGCAATATGTTCAAGCTGGACGACGGTACGGAATTCGTCTTCGCCATAGAGCGCAGCTCGGGCATCGGGATCATGACCGCGCGCAACCTGAAGACCGGCGAGACCTTCACCGGGAAATACACCGCCATGCTGGTGGACGGCGGGGTTTCCACCGGGGCCTACCAAAACGCCTGGGGCTTCAACTCCGGCACCGTGACCACCCGCAAGGCGGCCACCAAGGCTGTGGGCAAGGGCATCCTGCGGGGAAACAAGGGCACGGTGATCAGCATATCCCTGGACATCAAGCCAAGCTGGGACTACCGCATCAACCCCTCGGGGTTCGGCGAAGGCACGGACAACAAAGGCGTGAAGTATCAGGTGCAGTTCGGCGGGCAGTAGGCAGGCGGCCCGGCTTGCGGGCCTCCCAAGCGCCCCCATAGCCAATCCGCCCTTTTATCCTGAGCGTGGTTCAGCCGCTCACCAGGGTGCGGCGCTCTTTTTTCACCTTATCGTCCAGGCCATACTTTTTTAGGCGATAGCCCAGCTTGCGCAGGGTTATGCCCAGGTCCTGGGCCGCCCGGGACTGCACCCAGCGGTTGCGCTTGAGGGCTTCCAGCAACTCGGCCTTTTCCATGTCCTCCAGCTTGGAGCCGGGGGCTTCGTCGTGCTCAAGCACCGACGGCTCGTAGTTGGAGGTCCGTAAAAAACCAGGCAGGTCGGCCGCGCCGATGGTGTCCTGATCCACCATGATGCTCAGGCGCTCGATGATGTTTTCGAGCTCGCGCACGTTGCCGGGCCACTGATAGCTGAGCAGGATGTCCCTGGCCGCGCGGTCGATGACCAGGCGGCGGTTGTACTCCTCGGAGTT
This sequence comes from Pseudomonadota bacterium, assembly GCA_018896025.1. Taxonomy (GTDB): domain Bacteria; phylum Desulfobacterota; class Desulfarculia; order Desulfarculales; family Desulfarculaceae; genus Desulfoferula. The sequence goes on along the minus strand of JAHIND010000002.1, from coordinate 36,981 downwards.
CTTGTCCAGGAAGTGGTTGATGAGCAGGGGGATGTCCTCCACCCGCTCCCTGAGGGGCGGCAGGTGCAGAGGGAACACGTTGAGCCGGTAGTACAGGTCCTGGCGAAACTCCTTGTGCTCCACCAAATCCGGGAGATCCTGGTTGGTGGCCGCGATGATCCGCACATCAACCTTGTGGGTCTTGGGCGAGCCCAGGCGCTCGAACTCCTTGTCCTGCAAAAATCGCAGGAGTTTGGCCTGTAGGGCTACGGGCATCTCGGCGATCTCGTCCAAAAAGATGGTGCCGCCGTCGGCCTCCTCGAAGCGGCCGGGCTTTTCCTCGGTGGCCCCGGTGAAGGCCCCCTTGGCGTGGCCGAACAGCTCGGACTCCAGCAGGTTCTCGGGCAGGGCGGCGCAGTTTATCTTTACAAAGGGCCCGTCGGCCCGGTTGCTCATCTCGTGGATGATGCGGGCCACCAGGGTCTTGCCGGTGCCCGACTCACCCAGAAGCAGCACCGAGGCCTTGGCCGGGGCCACCTTGCCCAACAGGCCCTGCAACTCGCGCATGGCCGGGCTCTTGCCCACGATAAAGAAGTTGTTGTAGCGCGAGGAAATCTCGTCCTTGAGCTGCTTGTTCTGGCGGCGCAGCAGCTCCTCGCGCCGCTCCACCTGCTGGTTGAGCTCCACGAACTGGCCGATGAGCTGGGCCACGATGGTTAAAAAGCGGATGTCCTCGGAGGCCGAGACCTCCTCGCCGAAGAGGCGGTCCACGTTCAAGACCCCGATGGGCTCGCCCTGCAAGAGGATGGGCACCCCCACGAAGGCCACCTTGCCCTTGTCCAGGTCGCGGGACTGGGTCTTGTTGAGGAACAGGGGCTCGCGGCTCACGTCGGGCACGTAAAAGGGCTGGGCGGTCTGGAAGATGCGCCCGGTGACCCCTTCGCCCTGGTTGTACACCCCCCGGCTCATCTCCCGCTGGGTGAGGCCGTAGGAGGCGTAGATGGCCAGGCTGCCGGTGCGGCTGTCGCGCAGGGTCACCGTGGCCCGCTTCATGGACAGGGTGTCGGACATGATGCCAAGCACTCGGTCCAGGGTCTGGGAAAGGTTGAGGGCCTCGCCGATCACCCGGCTTATCTCGAACAGAACCCGCAGTTCCAGCTCTGTGACTTGCTGTCTCATGCCACCAAGAACTGCAAATTCGGTGCCGGATAAAATTATAAGCTTAAGGGACTGTTATTATATATGAAAATCCCTTCACCCTAAAATAGGCGCTTCAAGCTGCCCTACTAAAAGTTACATTTCAGACTTATAATAGCGTTAAAAATACCTATAGGTATGTTTAGCGCCCCACTCTTACCCTTCTGTTAGACAAAATGGTATCAAGCAGGGCCTCGGCCCGGTCCAGGGCGGCAAAGTCCAGCCCGGTATCCACGCCTCTGCGGGCCAGGAACTCCGCCGCCTGGCCCAGCGGCAGGTTGGCCGGGGGCTGGCCGGGCAAAAAGGGGCACCCGCCCCGGCCCAGCAGGGTGGCATCCAGCCAAGAGGCCCCACCGCTCCAGGCGGCCTCCAGGTTGGCGGCCAGCCGCTCCTGATCGCCGTGCAGGTGCAGGCCCAACTCCGCGCCGGGTAGGCCTTCGCGCAAATACTTTATGGTGTCGCTCAGGCCCTGGGGGGCGGCCCGCCCGGCGGTGTCGGCCAGGGCCAGGCGCCGCACCCCCAGGCTGTGGAAGGGCATGAGCCATTGCAAAAGGTGCATGGGTTCCGGCGGCCCCAGCATGGGGCCCCCAAAGGCGCACTGCAAGCCCATGCGCACGGTGAGGCCCTGGGCCAGGGCCTCGGCGGCCATATCCCGGCAGCGGGCCATGCCGTGCTCCACCGAGCAGCGCAGGTTGCGCCGGCTGTGGATGGGCGACAGGGAGGCGGACAGGGCCACGTGGGTGATGCCGCAATCCATGGCCCGCTTCAGGCCCCGGAAGTTGAACACCAGGGCCCATATCTCCAGGTCGGGCAACTGCTTGACATTGGCGAACAACTGCTCGATGTGCGACATCTGGGGCATGCGGTCGGCCCGCACCAGGGAGCCTACCTGAAGGCGGCGCATCCCGGCCTGAACCAGCGCCTCCAGCAGGCGCAGGCGATCGGTGACCGGTATTTCGTGGGGTTGGATCTGAAAGGCCTCGCGCAAGGTCTGGTCCTCCAGGGCCAAGGTCCCGCGGCTGCCCGACTTGCTTTGGATCGTGTTTGAGGTCATGTGCCCGACTCCTGTTTCGGCGGTGTCGCGGGGCCCGGCTCGCGCTTGCGGCCGCCGGGCCCATGCCTGCCAACATTGCAAACACCGCACCAGCCAGTAGCCGTACGGCATATAAACGTATTTGTTAATTAGTTACGAATGGTTGTGATGAGGGGCGGCCAAAAGCCCGGCCACCGGCAGGCTTGGAGGTGCTTCCAAAGGGTAAGGCTGTTGACAAAATGGGGATGTACCGGGCCAAAACGATGCCGCCCCCTGGAGCGAATCCAGGGGGCGGCGGGAGGTCGCGGTTGAAGTATTTGCTTTAGGTTAGGCCGGGTATTCCTCGCGGGCCGGGGCGCCGCCCACCAGGGCCAGCCGGGGCGCGGCCATGGCGATGCCTTCCTCGGCAAACCTGTTGTCGATCACCTCGTTGAGGGACCACTTGCCGGTGATGGCGTGTTTGCGGGCCACCCAGAAGCGGGCCTGCATCTCCCGGTAGTTGGGCGAGAACCTGGCGATCACCACCTTGGGGGCGGGTTTGTCCAGCACCCGCTCGTCACCCTGCAAGATGTCCATCACCACCTTTTTCACCTTGGCCAAGTCCTGTTCGTAGGGGATGAAAAAGTCGATGTCCACCCGGCGCTTGGGTTTGGCGCTGAAGTTCACCACCTGGTCGTTCATCACCTTGTGGTTGGGGATGAAGATCACCTTGCCGTCAAAGGTCTTGAGCTGGGTGTACATGATGGAGACCGCCTCCACGTTGCCCACCTTGCCGCCGATGCCCACGGTGTCGCCCCTCTTGAGCGGCAGCCTGGGGATGTAGGGCTTGGCGATGATGTAGGCGGCCACCAGGATCATGAGGATCACCACTATGGTGCGGAACAGGAGCATGCCGGGGAAGCCCAGCACGTTGAGCACCACCAGGGCGGCCATGAACAGCACGATGATGTGCAGGCCGGTGACCGACATGGCCGCCCGGCGCTCGGGCACGCCGAACTTCACCAACAGGTTGGCCAGCACCCGCCCCAGGAATATGGTCAAAAACAGGACGATCACCAACAGGATCAATGCCTTGACCACGATAGGGCCGAACTTGTTTCCCACATCGCTGATTTGGGTGACGTAAGTGGTCATAGTGTCCATGAGCACCTCCTGGGGTGGTGGAACGGCAGAGCGGCACGGAGCCTGCCGGACGGTGCGCCGCCGGGGGGCGTCATGCGTTATCCGGCGGCGTTTTCTATTCAGGCTACACCGTGGGCCTTATCTAAGTCCATAACTCAGCATGACATTTCTGAGCGGCCGCCTCCTCCGGGGCGGCAAAAGCATATTAAGGTACATAAACCATAGTAAAATTAGGTTATCGCTCCGCACGGGTCGGCCCGCATGGCGGCGGCATCCGCCCGGGAGAGGCGACCCGAAGAGACGGGATTTGCCGCAACAGTCCGCTAAACATCACAAATTGATGATTATGGTTGGCTTAGTAAGGAGCGCGAGGCTATTATCAGGCGACATGAAATGCTCAAAGCGGAACATTCTTAAAAAGGGGGTGGGTTGGGCCGCGACGCTCGCCCTTGTATTGCTGTTGAGCGCCGGGACGGCCCTGGGGGAGGGCGAGGCGCAAAGCGACCTGCCCCTGTTGCCCGGAGGCGGGGTGGGCAAGGCCCGGGACATGAGCCTGCCCGAGGCTGTCTTTCTGGTGGTGCGCGGCAACACCAGCATCGAAAACGCCTACCTGGACCGGGTGGTGCAGAAATTCGGCCTGGAGGTGGAGGAGCACAAGTTCAAGCCCGACGTGACCTTCGACTCCAGCTTGGTGCGCTCGGGCACCGATGACGATGACGAAACCGACGGCTTCTCCTACAACACCGACAGCAACGACACCCAGTTCCAGGCCAAGGCCTCGGTAAGCGAACTGATACCCACCGGCGCCCAGTTCACCTTTAGCTGGGAGTTCGACAAGACCAGAGGCGACACCTCCGGCAGCTATTCCAGCGACGACGACAGCACCTCCAACACCTGGAGCATTCAGATGCAGCAGCCCCTGCTCAGGGGAGGCGGCATAGACGTGAACATGGCCTCGGTGCGCCAGGCCCGCATCTCCGAGCAGCAGAACATCCTGGCCCTCAAGGGCACCCTCATAGACACCGTCACCACCACTATTTATGACTACCGTACTTTTCTGGAGTCGGCCCGTCAGGTTGCCATCGTGCTGCGCTCCCTGAACCGGGCCTATCAACTCCTGGAGGAGAACAAGGCCCTTATCGCCGCCGGGCGCATGGCCAAAAGCGACCTGGTGCAGTCCCAGTCCAACCTGGCCAACCAGCGCATCGCCTACCAGCAGACCCTCAACGACGTGCAACAGGCCCGCCTGGAGCTGTTGCGCACTCTGAACCTGAACAAGAACACCAAGATCAAGCCCACCGAGATGTTGAAGCTGCCCGAGGCGCTGCCCACCACCAAGCAGGCCCTGGCCCTGGCCTATGCCAACCAGCCCGCTTACTTGCAGGCCAAGCTGGTGCTGGAATACAGCAAGCAGGATCTCGTTCTGGCCAAGAACAACATGCTCTGGGACCTGAACCTGCTGGTGAACTACAACCGCACCGACACCAACTCTAGCGACCAGGGCGACACCAACGAAACCAACTGGAGCGCCGGCCTGTACCTGAGTATCCCGGTCTATGGCCAGCCCCGCCTCAGCCGCCAGGCCCAGCTGCTGTCGGCCCGCTCCAACCTGTTGAAAGCCCAAAACAGCCTCAGGCAGTCCAACGAGAACCTGCAGATAGACGTGGACAACGGCCTGAGGGATCTGAACATAAAAAGAGAGCAGGTGAAGCTCTCCCGCGAGGCCCTGCGGCTTTCCCAGTTGCAGCTCCAAAACGAGCAGGAAAAGCTGAAGTACGGACGTTCCTCCAACTTTCAGGTGGTGAGCTACCAGCTGGACCTGGCCAACGCGGAAAACACCCTGCTCACCGCGGAGGTGGATTATCTCAACAGTCTGGTCAGCCTGGACCAGACCCTGGGTACCACCCTGAACACCTGGCGCATAGCTTTCAAGACCCAGCGCAAGTCCGCCGAAAAAAAGGTGTGGGACCGATGAACCGGCGGAAAACGAGGAGTTGATGAGCCATGGCTGAAGCCACGCTCGACTACCAAAAACTGGTCAGCGGTCTGCCCCAGGGAATCTTGGGCCTGGGGCCCCGGGGCGAGGTGTTACGGATGAATCCCGCGGCGGGCCGCATGCTGGGCATGGACCCGGAGCACGCCGCCGGGCGGGAGTTCTCCGAGCTGTTCGCCGACCGGCTGGAGCAGGGCGAGGAGCTTTTCAAGACCATCGCCTCGGCCCAGGCCAAGGGCACCGCCATCAGCGGCCTGGTCATTCCCCTGACCGGCTCCGATGGCGATGAGCGCCACGTGGCCCTGACCGTCACCCCTTTGGCCGGGGGCGAGTCGGCGGTGTTGCTGGCCGATGTCAGCCGCCAGGAGCAGGTGCGCCGTCACCAGCAAAAGAAGCACGATCAGGCCACCAGCTGGGCCCTGCGCCTGGAGCAGGAAACCAAGAGGCTGGAGCAGGGCCTGAGAAACAACCTGCGGCTGCGCCTCTGGGCGGCCCTGGCGGTGATCCTTATTTTCGCGGGGGCGGGCTTTTACGTGTGGACCCGCACCCACCTGGTCACCTACGTGGAGCACAAGATCGAGGGCCCCGGCAAAAGCGGCGCCACTGGAGCCGCCTACATCGTGCAGCCCGGGCCCCTCGACTCCTCCATACGGCTATCGGGCAGCATCCAGCCCTATGAGACCATCAACCTGCTCAGTCCGTTCGCCGGCCGCATATTGGAGCGGCATTTCGACTATGGGCAAAAGGTGAACAAGGGCGACCTGCTGCTCAGGCTGGACACCTCGGAGCTGGAGCTGAAGCTCAGGGACGCGGAGGTCGCGGCCATCAAGGCCCAGGAGGACTACAGCAAGCTCATGGACTGGAAGAACAGCCAGACGGTGTTGCAGGCCCAGCGCGAGTTGGACAAGGCCAAAAACGACCTGGAAGTGACCCAGCAGAAGCTGCAGGAGTCCAAGATGCTCTACGAGCGGGGCATCATACCCTTGGACGAGTATCGCTCCTTGAAGGAGCAGGTGCTCAACCAGACCATAAGCCTCTCCACCCTCAAGGACCAACTGCGCACCGCCATAGAAAAGGGCAGGCGCAAAAACCTGCTGGTGGCCAAGCTGCAAAAGGAAAACGCCGATGCCAAGCTGGCCAAGATCCGGCAGGACATTAAAAAGGGCCGCATCCTGGCCCCGGTGGTGGGGGTGGTCATCAAGCCCGGCGGAAGCCAGGGCGATAAGAAGGACAAAACCGTGGAGGTTGGTTACGAGGTGGGCAAGGGGCAGGTCCTGCTGGCCCTGGGCAACCTGGAGCGGCTTTCGGTCTCCACCAACGTGGGCGAGCTGAACGTGGCCAAGCTGAAAAAGGGCCAAAAGGTGTCCATCACCAGTTACGCCTTCCCGGATCTGGCGCTCGAAGGACGCATCGACTCGGTGAGTTCCCAGGGCACCCAAAGCGGCTCCGGCACGCCGCCGACCTTCGCGGTGACTGTGATCACCGACAGCCTCACCCCCGCCCAGCAGGCAAAGTTGCGCTTGGGCATGAGCGCCGACCTGGAGGTGGAGGTCTACGCCAACCCCCAGGCCTTGACGCTGCCCATCGAGGCGGTGCACCCCAGCGCCCAGGGCGGCAGCGCCGTCACCGTGGTTGACGATCAGGGGGTTCGCAAGGAGGTGAAGGTGAAGACCGGCATCACCACCATGGACAAGGTGGAGATAACCCAAGGCCTGAAATCCGGCGACAAGGTGGTCTTGCCCGCCTCCCCCCAGGGGAGCTGAAGCGCGCCATGGCCCTCATCGAGCTCCGCGGCATAACCAAGACCTATTACATCGGCGACATGAGCGTCGATGTGCTCAGGGGGGTGGATTTGACCGTGGAGCCCGGCGAGCTGTTGGCCATCATGGGCGAGAGCGGCGGCGGCAAATCCACCTTGATGAACATCATCGGTTTTCTGGACAGCCCCAGCGGGGGCGGCTACCAGTTCGAGGGCCAGGACGCCGGGCACCTGGACGACAACGAGCTGGCCCACATCCGCAACCAAAAGATCGGCTTCATCTTCCAGCAGTTCAACCTGCTGCCCCGCCTCAACGCCCTGGAAAACGTGATGCTGCCCCTGGTCTACCGGGGGGTGCCGCCGCAGCAGCGCGAAAAGGTGGCCAAACAGATGCTCAAGCGGGTGGGCATGGCCGACCGCATGGCCCACCGTCCCCCGGAGCTCTCCGGTGGCCAGCAACAAAGAGTGGCCATAGCCAGGGCCCTGTCCGGCAACCCCTCCCTGATCCTGGCCGACGAGCCCACCGGCGCCCTGGATTCCCAGGTGAGCCAGGAGATTCTCGACATCTTTCTGGAGCTGAACCGGGAGAACGAGATAACCACGGTGATGGTCACCCACGACCCCAAGGTGGGCAAGCAGTGCCGCCGCACGGTGCGCATGACCGACGGCCATTTGCTGGAGGTTTGAGCGCCCATGATGCCCTTCAAGGAAATAGTGCGCGAGGCGCTCAAGAGCCAGGCCGCGGCCAAGCAGCGGACCCTCCTGGCCCTGATCGGCATCGTCATCGGCATCGGTTCGGTCATTGCCCTGGTCACGGTGGGCGAGATGGTGCAGCTCACCTCGGAGCAGCAATTCCGCCAGATGGGCACCAACATCATCACCATCCAGCGTGGTTGGGGCGACTCCCAGGGCGGGGGCGGCAACCAGGATCGCCAGGATCAGATGATCACCTGGGAGGAGGCCAAGGGTCTGGCCAAAAAGTTCCCAAAGCTGGAAGCTGTGGCCGCCTACACCAGCACTTGGGGCCAGCCGCTGTTCGCCGATAAATCCTTGGACATGCCGGTGCTGGGGGTCACCAGGAGTTTCGCGGAACTCAACAAGCTGACCCTGACCAAGGGGCGCTTCATCAGCGACCTGGACGGATACTCCTTCTTCGGGGTGCTGGGCGCGGGGGCGGCGGCCAAGCTGGCCAAGATGGGGGCCGGGGACCCTCTGGGCAAGACGGTGTTTTTCAAGGGCCGGGGCTTCAAGATAGTCGGGGTGCTCGCGAGGGCGGAAGAGGGCGGCATGCGGCCCTTTGAGATCAACCCCGGCATGATGATTCCCATACACACCTCCTTTTTGTTCAAGAAGGAGCGTGTGATCAACGAGATCATGGCCCGCCTCGCCCCGGGCATGGACCGCCAGAGGCTTACGAGCGGGCTGAATAAGTATTTCAAGATGTATCAACCCGACATGAGCATCCAGGTGCGCAGCGCCGAGCAGCTCATCAACGAGATGGCCAAGCAGAGCCGCTTGTTCACGCTCCTGTTGGGGGCCATCGGCAGCATCTCCCTCTTGGTGGGGGGCATCGGGGTGATGAACGTGATGCTGGTGGCGGTGAGCGAGCGCCGCAAGGAGATCGGGGTGCGCCGCGCCCTGGGGGCCATGCAGAGCGACATCAGGGCCCAGTTCCTGGTGGAGTCGGTGATCCTGTGCCTGGCCGGCGGGTTGATCGGCATCGCCCTGGGGGTGGGAGCGGCCTACGTCCTGGCCAAGGTCAACGGCTGGATATTTTTCGTGTCCGGCATGGGCCTGGCCCTGGGGGTGGGTGTCTCCAGCGCCATCGGCGTGTTCTTCGGCTATTTCCCGGCTCGTCAGGCCAGCCGCCTCAATCCCATCCTGGCTCTAAGGGATGAATGATCCCGCTTGCACCGGGGATTTTTGTGCTTAAGTTTTAAACAGACCTTGCCATGCCCCGTGAAAATCGGGATTATGGTGTTTGAATGTCACTATCGGTCGGCGCCCAAGGTGTACGGCATAACCGGCCACATCAACCAATAGAATCAACTCCTGTGCAAAGGCGAATACAACCCGCAAGGGCTCCGTTGTATACCCATGTTTTTACCCTGCCCGTGATGTTGAAGGCTTTTGCTATGAAAGGATTACTCGAATGGAGAAATTGCTGAAGATTCTGCTGATGACGGTGCTTGGCGTGCTTCTTGTGGCAGGAGCCTCGGTGGCTTTGGCCGGTGGCGGCCTCACCGGCAACTGGTCCGGGCAATGGACCTGCCCCGGCGGCGAGATTAAAAACGGCCAACTGCACGGCAACCTGACCCAGAACGGCGACAACGTCAACGGCACCTGGACCTTGGTCAAGACCGTGGAGGGCGACATCAGCGGGCCCCTGAGCGGAACCGCCAAAGGCGGCATGTTCATCGGCGATTTGAAGGCCGGCGGCAAGAACATCCACTTCGACGGCACCTACACCGACAACAAGATCAGCGGCAAATACTCTTCGCCCATCGGCAACGGCGGGTTCAACGTAAGCAAGTAGCTCCTGGTTCGGGGCCCATGGGTTCAGGCCCGTGGGCTCCGCTTAAAAGCGTCCGGCGGAGTTTTCGTCGGGCGTTTTTTCATGCCCTCACACCGCCGCTCCAAGGGGCCTTACGCTTAAATAGTAGGCAAAGCCGGCTAATATGTTCTAAATAAATGGTACATTGTGGGGGGCGTTCCCGGCGGGCTCCGGCCTGCCTACCCGGAGCCCCCTGGTTGCCCTGCGCACGGCGGAGATTTTTATGACCACAAGCGACCATGACCACGGCCCGGCCGCCCAGGGCCGCGTCCTGGTGGTGGACGACGAGCTGACCACCCTCAAGAACCTGCGCCGTATTCTGGAGAAGGAGGGCTACCAGGTCTCCACCTATAGCAACCCGGTGCGGTCCCTGGAACTACTCAAGCGCGAAACCTTCGATATATTACTCAGCGACCTGCATATGCCCCATCTGGACGGCTTGGAGCTGTTGGACCAGGCCAAGCTCATCGCGCCCGGCCTGGAGGTGATCATCATCACCGGCTACGCCAGCCTGGACGGCGCGGTGGAGGCCACCAAGAAGGGGGCCTATCACTTCCTGGCCAAGCCCTTCACCCCGGAGCAGGTGCGCCGGGTGGTGGCCGAGGCCCTGGGTCTGAAGCAAACCAGGGAGGCCGCCCAGAACCTGGAGCTGCAAGAGGGCCAGTCGGAGGAGGGCGCCCTGGTCATCGGGCGCAGCCCCCAGATGCGCCGGGTGGCCGAAGTCATCGCCCAAATCGCGCCCACCGATTGCAACGTTTTGATCATGGGCGAGTCCGGCACCGGCAAGGAGCTGGCCGCCCGGGCCATCCACACCCAGAGCCAGTGCGCCCAGGGGCCCTTCGTGGCCTTCAACTGCGCGGCGCTCAACGCCGAGCTCATGGAGAACGAGCTGTTCGGCCACGAGAAGGGGGCCTACACCGGGGCGGGCGACACCAAGGCAGGCCTGCTGGAGGCGGCCCAGGGCGGCACCATCTTCCTGGACGAGATCGGCGAGATGCCCCTGGCCATGCAGGTGAAGCTGTTGCGCGCCCTGCAGGAGCGGGAGGTGCTCAGGGTGGGGGGCACCCAGGCGGTGAGCCTCCAGGTGCGTGTCGTGGCCGCCACCGCCAGGGACCTCAAGGCCGAGGTCAACCAGGGGGCCTTCCGCCAGGACCTGTATTACCGCCTCAACGTGGTGAGCCTCATGTTGCCCCGCTTGGCCGAGCGTGGCGACGACATCCAACTTTTGGCCTATTACTTCCTGGGGCTGTTCAACCGCCGCATGGACAAACAGGTCCGGGGCATCGACCCCCGGGCCATGGAACTGCTCACCAGCTACGCCTATCCGGGCAACGTGCGAGAGCTGGCTAACATCGTGGAGCGGGCGGTGGCCCTGTGCCGCCAGGAGATGATCACCGAGCGCGACCTACCGCCGGACCTGGCCACGGTGGAACTGGCCAGCTTTTCCCGGCCGGACACCGAGTCGCCCACCCTGGAAAAGCTGGAGCGCCGCTACATAGAGCACATCCTGGAGATCACCGGCGGGGTGCGCACCCGGGCGGCGGACATCCTGGGCATCGACCGGGTCAGCCTGTGGCGCAAGATCAAGAAGTACGGTCTGGAATAGGGCGTTACATTAGCGATACGGCACGTTGCGTTTGCGCAACAAATCGTTCCCAGCCCTTGAAATGGCCCCGCGCATGAGCTTTTCGGCACCAGCATATTGCAAATAGCAACATTTCGTTCTCCCCAATCCCCTCCGAATAAAATCCAATTAACTACTGAAACCAGCTAGTTGACCAAAATGCCTTGGTTGGTACGGCCTTTGCTGTTGCTTTAGGCACAGGAAAGGCGAAGCCCCATGTTTAAACGCGTCTTGGTAGTCATGGAAAACGAACAGGTCAGTTCACAGGCGATCTACTACGCCCGCGAACTGGCCCAGCGCATGGATGCCGAGGTTTCTTTCCTCATGCTGGTGGAGATGTCCGCCCTGGACCGCACCTGGCTGGGCAGCAGCCGCAGCGCCATATCCGAGTTGGACGACCGGGTGGGGCGGCAGATGGCCGAGCTGAGCGAGCAGTTCTTGCGCGTGGGCATAGCCACCAGCGCGGCGCTCAGAGTGGGCGACCCCAAACAAGAGCTGTTCAAGTTCCTGGCCGAGCGGCCCCCTTTCCAGGTCTTGATCTGGGGGAGCCACGAGGAGCTGCCCGGCGGCGCGCCGCGGGGCCACTGGATGAACACGGCGGCGGCTTCCCTGGAATGCCCCCTTTGGACGGTCAGCAGCCGGCGGCCCGGCGCTTGATGGCCGCTATGCCCCACGGATCGGTAACTACTTATTCAAACGGCGCAAGGTGACTTTTCATGCCTACACTAACTGCTGAAATGATTCTGGTCATGATCATGATCGGGGTCGCGGTATTTCTATTCATAGTGGAATGGGTGCGGGTGGACGTGGTGGCCATCTTGATGATGGTGACCCTGCCCCTGCTGCATCTGGTGACTCCCAAGGAGGCCTTTTCCGGCCTGTCCAGCAACGCGGTGGTGTCGATCATCGCGGTCATCATCATAGGGGCGGGCCTGGACAAGACCGGGGTGGTGAACCGGCTGGTGGGCCCCATCCTCAAGGTGGCGGGTAACAGCCAGTCGCGCATCGTCATCTTCATCTCCCTGACCGTGGCCGGCATCTCCAGCTTCATGCAGAACATCGGGGCGGCCGCCCTGTTCTTGCCCGCGGTGCAGCGCATCAGCAAGAACCTCAAGATACCCATCGGCAAGCTTCTTATGCCCATCGGTTTTTCGGCCATCCTGGGCGGCACGGTGACCCTGGTGGGCTCCAGCCCCCTGATCCTGCTCAACGACCTGATGGTTCCCTTTAAGCTCAAACCCTTCGGCCTGTTCGACGTGACCCCGGTGGGCCTGGCCCTGGTGGCCGCGGGCATCGCCTGCTTCGTGTTCTTCGGCCGCTTCATCCTGCCCGGCGGCGGCAAGAGCGACGAGAGCAGCCCCGCCGCCGAGGAGCGCCAGGAGGAAAACCAGATCATCGACGAGCTGGGACGCCCCTGGGAGCTAACCACCCCCGAGGACTTCACCCACTACCGCGAGCCGGTGACCGTGGACGCCCTGCGCCGGCGATACCTGATCAACGTGGTGGGCATGGTGGAGCCGCCGGACTTCAAGGTGCTGGGTCCGGCCCCGGACCAGGAGATCCGCTCCGGGGTGGACCTGGTGGTCTACGGCCAGGAAAAGGACGTTCGCCGCATGGCCCAGGAAGAGGGCATGGAACTCAAGGAGGACCTGGAGCTGTTCAAGGGCGAGCTGGCCGACCACGCCAGCGGCACGGTGGAGGCGGTGGTGGCGCCCCGCTCCAACCTGGCGGGCAAGACCCTGAACCAGGTGGACCTGGCCGAGCGCTTCCAGATCACCCCCTTGGCGGTCTATCGCCAGGGCGTGGTCTACCGGGCCGAGCTGGGCGATTTGCCGCTCAGGGTGGGCGACGCCATTCTGCTGCACGGCACCTGGAAGCGCCTGGAGCTGTTGCACGCCGAGGGCAGCTTGCTGTTCACCACCCCTCTGGACGCGGACCAGCTGCGCCCGGAGAAGGCCATGTTCGCGGGCATCTGGCTGGCCGTGGCCCTTATAATGGTCATAGTGTTCAAGATTCAGCTTTCGGTGTGCTTGATGACCGGCGCCCTGGGCATGATCCTCACCCGGGTTCTGTCCATCGACGAGGCTTACCAGGCCGTGGACTGGCGCACCGTGTTTTTGCTGGGCGGGCTCATCCCCCTGGGCATCGCCACCGAAAAGACCGGCACCGCCGCCTGGATCGCCCACACGGTGTTGAACACCATCGGCACCGTGGAGCCCATCGTGCTCCTGGCGGTCATCGGCCTGCTGGCCACGGTGTTCACCCTGGTCATCTCCAACGTGGGGGCCACGGTGCTCCTGGTGCCCCTGGTGGTGAACATGGCCCTGGCCGCCCACACCGACCCGCGCTTGGCCGCGCTGGTGGTGGGCCTGGCCACGAGCAACTCCTTCATCCTGCCCACGCACCAAGTCAACGCGTTGTACATGGGGCCGGGCCGTTACCGAAGCGTGGATTTCATGAAAGCAGGCAGCGTGGTGAGCATCATCTTCCTGGTGGTAATGATAGCCATGCTCTACCTGTTCTACTAAAAGGAGGTCTTGACCTTGGCCATCATAACCATATCCCGCGGCTCCTACAGCAAGGGGCGAGAAGTGGCCGAAAAGGTAGCCCAGCGCATGGGCTACCAGGTAGTGAGCCGTGACGTGCTCTTGGAGGCCTCGGAGAAGTTTCACATCTCCGAGGTCAAACTGGTGCGGGCCATTCACGATGCGCCCTCGGTGCTGGAGCGCTTCACCCACGGCAAGTACTGCTACCTGGCCTTTATCCGCGCCGCCCTCACCGAGCGGGCGGTGAAAGACGATCTGGTCTACCACGGCCTGGCCGGGCACCTGCTGCTCAAGGGCGTGCCCCACGTGCTCAAGGTGCGCATCATCGCCGACCTGGAGGCCCGGGTGGCCGCGGAGATGAAGCGCGAGAACCTGACCCAGAGCCAGGCCCGCTCCCTGCTGCTCAAGGACGACGCCGAGCGCCGCAAGTGGACCCAGAGCCTCTACGGCGCGGACCCCTGGGACGCCTCGCTCTACGACCTGGTGATCCACATCAACCAGCTCACCGTGGACGATGCGGTGGACTTCATCGTGCAGGCCGCCGGGCGCGAGTGCTTCAAGACCACGGTGGAGGCCCAGCAGAAGATCCAGGACCTGGCCCTGGCCTGCCGGGTGAAGGCCTCCCTGGCCGAAGACGAGTGCGTGGACATTGCGGTGACCAGCGAGTTCGGCAACGTGATGGTCTACACCAAGCAGGACGACCGCCGGGCCCACCGTTTGGAAGAAAAGCTCAAGCCCCTGGCCAAGGGTCTGCCGGAGATCAACCACCTGGAGCTGCGCGCCGGCCAGCCCTTTCCCCCGGAGGCTTGCTGATTAGCGGCCCCCCGCGGCCGCCGGAGAGGTATATGCTATGCCGTTGATAATCGTATCAGCCGACGACTTCAAGCAGGGGGACGAGATCTCCCAAAAGGTGGCCGGCACCCTGGGCTACCGCTATTTGGGCCGCGACCTGTTGCACTACGTGGCCACGGAGAACCAGGTGAGCGAGGAGGAGTTGGCCCGGGCCCTGGACGAGGCTCCCGGCCTCCTTACCCGGCGCGCCCGCCGCCAGCGGCTGCTCGGCCTCATCGAGGCGGCCTGCCTCAACGTGCTCTTGGACGACAGCGTGGTGTGCTTCGGCTTGGCGGCCCACATGTATGTGCGCGCGGTGTCCCACGCCCTGAAGGTTCGCATAATCAACGAGCCGGAGCAGCGGGCCGAGGCATTGGCCGAGGCTGAGGGACTCTCCGTGGACAAGGCCCGCAAGCAGGTGATGCGCCAGACCAAGGACGAGCGTCGCTGGTCCGAGGAGACCTACAACCTGGACCAGACCGACGCCTCGCTCTACGACATGGTCATAAGCCTGGGCACCCTGGAGTTGGACAAGGCGGTGGAGATCATCAGCGACACGGTGGGCTACCGCAAGTTCCAGCCCATGACCTATTCCCGCAAGCTGATGCAGGACAAGGCCCTGGCGGCGGCCGTGCGCCGCGAGCTCATGGGCCAGTTCCCGGAAATCCGGGTGGAGGCCAACGACGGCACGGTGGTGGTCTTCATACAAAGCTTGAAAAAGGACCAGCGCAAGAAGCAGGAGTTGGTGCGCCAGATCGCCGGCGGGCTGCCGGGCGTGCGCCACGTGGAGGTGCACATTATTAGGGACCTGGTCGGCCAGGCGGCCCAAAGCTCGCGCTGAACGGGCGGGTCCTTGACCGGCGGGCTCCTTGTGGGGCAACGTCATAGGAGGTGGAGTGATGTCAGGTAATTTGCAGGTGCTATTGCTGGACGACGAGCCCATCGTGGGGCGGCGTCTCAAGCCCGCCCTGGCCAAGATAGGCTGCGAGGTGGATGTCTTCGAGGACCCAGAGCTCGCTTTGGCCAAGATGGCCCAAAAAGAGTACGACGTGGTGGTCACCGACATCCGCATGGACCAGATAGACGGCATGCAGGTGCTGGAGTTCGTGCGCGAGCGCTGGCCCCGCAGCAAGGTGATCATGATAACCGGCTACGCCATGATGTCCCTGGCCCGCGAGGCCATGGAAAAGGGCGCTTTCGATTTCATCGCCAAGCCTTTCAAACCCGACGACCTGCGCCGGGTGATCGCCAAGGCGGCCCACGCCCTGGGCTCGGACATTGACTTCGATGTGGTGGAGGTGGAAAAGGCCAATGGTTGAGAGCCCGATCCAGGGCAACGGCCAGCCTCCGCCGGAGATGGCCCCGCAGGTGACGGAAGAGGCCGAGGTGCAGGGGCGCCTGGGGTTGGCCCGCGACGCGGAGCAGGCCCGCCGGGCCCTGCTCAACCGCCCCCGTTTCAGCGTGCGCTTGCAGATATTTTTGGGCAACGCCCTGGCCTTCCTCATCGCCATCGCCATCGCCATCGCCCTGGTGGCCAGCTTCCAGCGCATGGAAAGCAAGATCCGCTTTCTGGAGATCGTCAACGACTACGTGATGGAGGTGGAGCAGGCGCGCCGCTTTGAGAAGAACTTCTTTCTCTACGGCACCAACCTGAGCGACGCCCAGGACAACGTCTTTAAGGCCGAAAACATCCTCAGCCGCAACGCCGAGGAGCTGGCCGACATCATGGGCACGGGCTGGCGCGAGCAGATGCTGCCCAACCTGCACCGCTATCAGCAGTTGCTGGAAAAGCTGGGCCAGCAGCCCCAAAGCGAGCAGGCCTTGAGCAAGAATGAGCGCCTCAGGGTGCAGAGCCAGGTTCGCGCCCAGGGCCAACAGATGGTCTCGGCCGCCCTGGGCCTGCTCAGCAAGGAAAAGACGGCGCTCACCGAAGTGCTGACCCGTTCGCGCCAGCTGCTGTTCTACTCGGTGGGCCTGCTGCTGCTGTGTATGGGCCTGAACGCCTATCTGCTGGGCAGTCGCATGCTCAGCTCCATAGGCCGCTTCGGCCAATACGCCAACCGCATCGCCTCGGGCGACTTCACCCCGCTCACCCCCACCCGGCGCTACCGCGACGAGTTCACCGAACTGGCTCTGGCCATCAACAGCATGATCGAGGAGCTGGAAAAGCGCGAGGCGGTGCTGGTGCAGTCGCACAAGATGCGGGCGGTGGGCACCCTGACCGCCGGGGTGGCCCACGAGCTTAACAACCCCATGAACAACATCACCCTCACCGCCCACATGCTCCAGGAGGACTACGCCGACCTGGACGACGAGGAGCGGCTGGAGATGATCGGCGACGTGGTGGGCGAGGCCTCGCGGGCCAAGAAGATCATCAGCAACCTGTTGGACTTCGCCCGGGAGAGCGGCAGCCAGCTGGAGCCCCTGGACCTGCCGGAGCTGCTGCGCGAAACCATCGCCCTGGCCAGCAACCAGATCAAGCTTTCGGGCATCAAGATAGATTTCCAGACCTCGGGCAACCTGCCCCGGGTGCACGGCGACAGCCAGCAGCTGCGCCAGGTGTTTTTGAACCTCATCCTAAATGCCATCGACGCCTCCTCCAAGGGAGGCCATATCCACGTGCTGGTGCTGCCCGCCGACGAGCCCAACTACCTGGCGGTGAAGGTCATGGACTCGGGCAGCGGAATCCCGGCCCACATCCTGCCATCCATCTTCGACCCCTTCTTCACCACCAAAGGCAAGGGCAAGGGCACCGGCCTGGGGCTCAGCGTGTCCCAGGGCATCGTGGCCAAGCACAGCGGCCGCATCATGGTCAGCAGCCAGGAGGGCCAGGGAGCCACCTTCACCGTGGTGCTTCCCGTGACCACCATTCCCGCCGAGCTGGGCGCCCAGCAATAGGCGGACCGGCTGTTCTTGTCCCCGAACCCCGGCAAGGGCGTCTCCCACCTCCGACGCCGCCGGGCAACGGGGCTCCCGGGGGATTGCCCCCGCCCCCTTCCAATTGGGCGAAGCATGGTTATATTAAGGGTATGCCTTGCCGATGCCTTGGGCATCGGCGCCGCCCAAAACCGAAGCAGGATGAGATCAGCAATGGCCGACTATGATGAGACCAAATACGAATGCCCTTGCGGCTACGTCTACGACCCGGCAGAGGGAGACTATGAGCACGGGGTGATGCCCGGCACCGCCTTCGGCGACCTGCCGGCGGACTGGGTCTGTCCCCTGTGCGGCTCGGAGAAACAATACTTCGAGCGGGTGGACTAACCGCCCCCAACCCCCCCGGCCGCGGCCCTGCCCGCCACCGCAATAAGAGCCAACTTTTGCTGGGCCTGGCCCCGCATAAAAAGTAATATTGCCGGGCATGCCGGTGCCGTGGTGACGCGGGCCTGGGCGGCCGGGCCTGCGGGCCGGGCAACCCGGCACGGACCAAAGCGATATAGCACAACTTAGGCCAGGGAAATCCGATGTACGACGCGATGGTGGTTGGGGCGGGCCTCTCCGGGTTGGTGATGGCTGAAAGGCTGTGCACTCAACTAGGCTGGCGCTGCCTGCTCATCGATCGCAGGGAGCACCTCGGGGGCAACTGCCATGACGCACCGGACCGAAACGGCGTCTTGACCCATCTCTACGGCCCCCACTACTTCCGCACCAACACCCCGGAGTTGGTCAATTACCTTAGCAGGTTCACCGCCTGGCACCGGACCAGGTACGCCGCCAGGTCCTTCACCGGCGGCCGGTACTGGAGCTTTCCCATCAACCTGAAGACCTTCGAGCAACTGGTGGGCAGGGAGTCCAGCCAGGATGAGTTTCGCCGCTGGCTCGATGAGCACAGGCTGCCCATCGACGAGCCGCAAAATTCGGAAGAGGTGATGCTGGCCTCGGTGGGGGTGGAGTTCTACGAGAAGTTTTTCAAGGGCTACACCCAAAAGCAGTGGAACAAGCAGCCGCGGCATCTGCACCCGTCGGTGTGCGGGCGCATACCCATCCGCACCACGCGGGAAGACAGCTATTGCGACGAAAGCTTTCAGGCCCTGCCCCAGGACGGCTACACGGCCATGTTCGAGCGCATGGTGGAGACCTGCGGAGCCAACCTCGAGGTGAGGCTGGGCCTGGACTTTTGTCAGGCCAAGGAGGCGTTCACCTACCGCCACCTGATTTACACCGGGCCCATAGACGAATACTTCCAGGCAGGTTATGGCCGCCTGGAGTACCGTTCCTTGCGCTTCGAGGTGGAGTCGCACAGTGCCCGTAGCCTGGCCCAGCAGGGCAAGAGCGGCTTTTGGCAGCCGTATCTTCAGGTGAACTACCCCAACTCGGAGCAGTACACCCGCATCGTGGAGATTAAGCACGCCACCAGCCAAAACACGCCGCACACCAACGTGGTTCGCGAGTATCCCCAGGACTACACCCAGGAAAACGAACCCTACTATCCGGTGCCCACAGACCGCAATCTCGCGCTCTACAAGAAATACGCCGCCCTAGCCGCCGGGGAAAAGAGCGTCACCTTCCTGGGGCGCTTGGCGACCTATGCTTACCTGAACATGGACCAGGCCGTAGCCCAGGCGCTGCTGGCTTTCCACGCCAGGTTCTCCGCCCACCCCCAACAGCACAGGCCCCGGCTCGCCTGACCCCTGGGGCGCGGCGCTTTAGAAAAACATACGCCATGGTTAAGCCCCCCAAGCCGCTGATCGTATACTTCGCGCCCTGGACCTATTGGGAGCGGGAAAACCGCAGCCAGCCCCTGGCCCAGGCCCTGGCCGAGCAGGGGCATCACGTGCTCTACGTGAACTACCCCCTGGGGGGGCGCTATCTCAGCCGGGTCAAGAGCATCTTTCGCCGGCACCCCTTGGTGCGCATCCAGGAGCGGCTGCACATGACCGTGGGCGGTCCGGTTCTGCCCACCTATTGTTGGCGGGACGTTCTCTACATCCCGCCGGAGGGGCCTTCCTGGGGGCAGAAGGCCTTCACCGAGTTCCTGGTCCGTATCGTGGGGCAGGAGCCTTTCCGGGGGAGGGAGATTGTCGTCCTGTCCAGCCGCATGATCTCCCAGCCTTTCGTGCGCCGGATGCGGCCCTCCTTTTACGCCATCGACATAGAGGACCCCTGGTCCCATTTCGCGGAAGAATGGAAGATGTCTCGGGAAGAGCTGCTGCCGGCGCTGAAGAATTTCTGCCGGGAGGCGGATGTTGTTTTTGCCAATGGCCATCAAATAGCCGAGGCCTCGGAAAAGGATTATTTGGATGTAAAGGCTAAAATCCTGCTCAATGGGGTGGACCTCGGCAAGTTCTCCCCCGACCCTTCCATCCCCAGGCCCCCGGATTATCCTCCCGGCCCCAGCATCCTGTTCTCGGGCACGGTGCACGAAAGGATTGACTTCGATCTGTTGGAGCCTGCCTTTAAGGCCTTTCCCCAGGTCAACTTCGTCTTCTTAGGGGTGGTGTTCTCCCATTTTCAGGCCCAGGCCAAAAAGCTGCACTCCCTATACCCCAACGTCCATTTTCTGGGACACCGCAAGGTGGAGGAGCTCTCCGCCTACTTGCAGCAGGCCGACCTGTTCATGATCCCCTCGCGCCAGGACGAGGCCTGGACCAAGGCCTTTCCCGCCAAGCTGTTCGAGTATTTCATTTTCGGCAAACAGACCATCTCCACCTTTGCCATCCAGGACATACCCCCGGAGCACCAGTTCGCGCTCAGGGTGGCCCCAGACTCCGACAGTTTCATCCGCCATCTCAGGGAGGGCCTGAAAGGCTGCCCGCGCGGCGAGCGGATCGCGGCCTATGGCCGGCAACAGGATTGGCGGGCGAGGGCGGCTCAAGTGGCAAAGAGCCTAGGCCTGGCCTAGGGCGGAGTTTGCTAACTTAAGCTTCTCTGGGTGGTTGGCTTGGGAAATTTATTGTGGGCCATAACCCGCGGTGTTCGCATGCCCAACCCGGTTCAGGGCCGGGAGGCCCAACAAAAAAAGAGGGCACAGCCATGTGGCTGAGCCCTCTTGATATTATTTGGCAGTCCCAACCGGGTTCGAACCCGTGTCTTCGGCGTGAGAGGCAGCCCAGGGGGACGGATTCCGCCATATTAAGCCGGTTTAGGCCGGTTTTTACCCCCTTTTGCCGAGTTAGCGGTAGCCATAACTGTAGCCGAGGACTCGGGGCGGCTGGCTTTTTTGGCCTGGAGGTGTTGCAAATAGAGGTCCTTGGAGTGGCCAAAGTGGCGATCGGGCAACTCCTCCAGTGTCCTCAGATCTCCTTCTGCAAGGGCCTGGATGAATAGCCGGTGCTCTTCGAACAGGCGGACCACCATCTCCGGTGAGGACCAGGCGGTGGTGTTGAAGATATGGCAGCGTTTTTTTAGTTCCAGAATCATCTTGAGCAGGGTTTGGTTGCCCGACAGGCCGGCCACGTAGTTGTGGAACTTGGCGTTGGCCGCTATGACCCCGCTCAAATCGCCCCGAGCGTAGCTCTCCCGAAGTTGGTCGTCGATCTCGTGGAGCCGGGCAATGTCCTGGGGGATGACCCGTTTCAAGGCTAGACGGTTGGCAATTATCTCCAGCCCCACCCGCACCTCGAAAATTTCCTTGATCTCGGCCGGTCCCAGATCGCTGACCATGGCCCCCCGGTGGGGCTCCATCTTCACCAGCCCCTTGGCCTCCATGGCCTGCAAGGCGTTGCGAATCAGATAGGCGCTGACCCCCAGGCGTTGGGCCAGAGCGCTTACCACCAGGCGCTCGCGAGGTTGGAACTCGCCGGTGAAAATCATGTTTTCCAGGGTCTGAACCACCTCGTCGGCCCGGGAAACCTGCTCATCCATAGAGAGGGCCATACGCTCCATCCATACGCTCCATCCATATCCACCTCGCCTTAGTCCACCGGGTGCGCCGGCGGCTATCATCGTCTAGCCGACCCTGTCCGCGCCCGCTCCTCACACTTTTGTAAAATATCACAACATACTGATATGTCAATCATATTATTTTCGCAAAAAATATAAAAAATATTTGCGCAAATTTATTGACAAAAACCTCAGTCCTTCTTAGGATTGACCATTGTCGAACCTTTTTGATGGAGAATCCCATGTCTTTTCATAAGGTATTTTCAATTGTGGCCCTGGCGGCCTGCTGTGCCCTGGCCGGGCTAGCTCCCGCCCAGGCAGAGGTCAAATCTTTCACCATAACCGCCGGCCCTATGGGCGGCGACTGGTACTCCATCGGCGGGGCCATGGGCGAAATGGCCAAGCAGGCCTTCCCCGGAGCCATCGTCACCGTCACCACCGGAGGCGCCCTGGCCAACATCGCCAAGGTGAACGCCGAAAAGGCCGACGTGGGCCTGTCCATGGCCAAGCTCTATGCCGAGGCCCTGGCCGGCAAGGGCAAGTACCAGGGTAAAAAGATGGAGAATCTCAGGGCGGTGGCCTTCCTGGCCTACATTCCCATGAGCTACTTCCTGGTCAAGGCCGACAACTCCCTGGCCTCTATCGAAGAGATCAAGGCCAAGAAGATGCCTATTCGCATCCTGACCTCCAAGAAGGGATCTTCGCCCTCCCTGGCCGCCGAGTTGATGTTGGCCCAGTACGGCATCACCTTTGACGACATCAAGAAGTGGGGCGGTTCAGTTTCCTTCGTGTCCTACGCCGAGGCCTCCAACCTCATCAAGGACGGCCACGCGGACGCCTGGGTGGGTCCCATGGTTTCGGCTATCGTGGAGTTGACCACCACCACCAAGATGAAGCAACTACCCGTCAAGCCGGCCTTCCTGGAGAAACTGCAGAAGGATTTCAATTACGCCACGGTGATGCTGCCCAAGGGTAAGTACTACTTCGTCACCCAGGACACCCCCCAGATGGCCGAGGCGGTCATCGTCATCACCCAGAAAAAGCTGGGCACCGACGAGGTCTACAAGTTCACCAGCGAGCTGATGAAGAACGCCGCCCGGATCCAGGGCATCCACAAGACCTACAGCGGCTTCAATCCGGCCACCGCCTGGCAGAACGTGGGCGGTCCCCTGCACCCCGGCGCCCTCAAGTATTACAAGGAAAAAGGCTTCCTGAAGTAAGGACGAAAACCGCTCATGGCCCAACAAGCTTCTTCATCCGTGTATCGGTGGATCACCGGGGCGGGCTTCGTAGCCTTCGCCTGCTATCACCTGTGGACCACGGCCTTCGGCATGCCGGTGGCCTATCTGCACCGCCCCGTTTTTCTCACCTTTGCCATGCCCCTGGGGTTTCTGATCTACTCCATCGGCGGCAAGAAGCACCTGGACCGGGCCAGTTGGGCGGACCTTGTCTTGGCGGCGGTGGCCCTGGTCTGCTTCGGGACCATCGCCGTCGCCTTTGAAAGCAACTCCGAGCGCATGTCCCTGGTGGACCCCCTCACCACCTGGCAGCTCATTGCCGGGGGCATCTGTATTTTGCTGGTGCTGGAGATCACCCGGCGCACCGTGGGCCTGGTGTTGGCCCTGGTGGCCCTGGCCGCCCTGGCCTACGCTTTTTTCGGCACCCACATGCCCGCCATGCTGGCCCATAAGGACTTCAGCCTGGTGGATGTCATCGACTACCTCAACTACGGCCTGGACGGCATCTACTCGGTGCCGGTGGGGGTGGCCTCCACCTACATCGTGGTGTTCATCATCTTCGGCACCTTCTTGGAAAAATGCGGGGCCGGCGAGGTGATGATGGATCTGGGCCGGGCCCTGGCCGGCCACCACCGGGGCGGCCCGGCCAAGATCGGGGTGCTCACCAGCGCCTTTTTCGGCAGCATATCCGGCTCGGCGGCGGCCAACGTCTACGCCACCGGCACCTTCACCATCCCCATGATGAAGCGCATCGGCTATTCGCCTGCCTTCGCCGGGGCGGTGGAGGCCTCCTCCAGCACCGGAGGCCAACTGGTGCCGCCGGTGATGGGCGCGGCGGCCTTTCTCATGGCCGACATCCTGGGGGTCCCTTACCTCAATATATGCGCCGCCGCGCTGATCCCTTCGGTGCTCTACTTTTTGTCCCTGCTTTTGATGATCGACTTCGAGGCCGCCCGCAAGGGCCTGAGGGGCATGAGCCGCGAAGACCAGCCCCGGCTGCGCGACACCCTCAAGCGCAGCTACCTGCTGCTGCCCATCCTGGTGTTGCTGGTGGTCATGCTCCTGGGGTACACACCCTTCCGGGCTGCTTTCGTGGCCACCCTGTGCAGCGTGCTGGTCTCGTTGTTTTCCCGCGACACCCGCATGGGCCCCCGCAAGATCATCAACGCCCTGGAGATAAGCGCCCAGCGCACCATTCTGATCGCCTCGGCCTGCGCCGCCGCCGGTATCATCATCGGGGTGGTTACCCTCACCGGCATCGGTCTGAACATCAGCTCGGTTATCATCACCTCCTCGGGCGGCCACACTCTGGTGGCCCTGATTTTGGTCATGGTGGCCTCCATCGTCATGGGAATGGGCACGCCCACCACCGTGGCCTACATCATCGTGGCCACCTTGGGGGTGCCTTCACTCATCAAGCTGGGCTTCTCCGAGCTGTCTTCCCACTTTTTCGTGTTCTACTTTGGGGTGCTGTCCATGGTCACCCCGCCCGTGGCCGTGGCGGCCTATGCCGCGGCGGAGATCGCCAAAGCCAACATGATGAAGATAGGCCTCATCGCGGTGAAGCTGTGCTTCGTGGCTTTTTTGATCCCCTATGTCTTCATCTACGATAACAGCCTGCTGATGCAGGGCCCCTGGAGCGGCATAATCAGCGAATTCATCACCGCCGTCATCGGGGTGGTGGCCTTGGCCGCCGCCTTCCAGGGGTGGTTCCTCATCAAACTGGGCTTGCTTTTGCGGGCCGCCCTTTTCGCGGCGGCCATCTTGTTGATCCTGCCCGGTATGGCCAGCAACCTGGCCGGCGTGGCCCTGTTCGCCGGCCTGGGGAGCTACGCCTTTTTGCAAAAGAAACAACGAACCGCTCAAGAGGCGGACCAGCCTGCCTGATTTGGCTGTTGGAGGAAACATAATGAGCAGAGAATTGTATCGCCCGCAAGGGTCTTGGGTGGCCCTCATCACTCCCTTCACTCCTGACGGACAGGTGGACATGGACGGCTACAAGGGCCTGATCGACTTCCATGTCGCCAACCACACCTCGGCCCTGTTGATAATGGGCTCCACCGGTGAGCCCACCACCTTGAGCCTGGAAGAGCGCAAGGACATCATCAAGGCCCTGGGGCCCTATTGCCGGGGCAAGATACCGGTGTTCTTCGGCGTGACCCTGGGCTCCACCGCCGCCACCATCGACCTGGCCCGCTACGCCCAGGACAACGGAGCCGAGGGCATAGTGCTGGTGGCTCCGGCCTATATCGCCCCTCCCCAGGAGGCGGTGTTCAACTTCCTCAAGGCGGTGTGCGATTCGGTGGAGATCGCGGTGGGCCTTTACAACAATCCCGCCCGGGTGGTGGTGAACCTCAATCCCGCCACCATCATCCGACTGGCCCAGGAGTGCCCCAACTTCGTGGCCGACAAGGAAGCGGTGCCCGACGTGGCCCAGTTGGCCAGCGTGATTGACGGCACCGGAGGCCGCATCCGCCTGCTCACCTGCGACTCGCCGGCCTACGCCATGATCCTGCCCACCCTGGCCATGGGCGGCCACGGCACGGCCAACGTCACCGGTAACGTGGCTCCTCGCGAGATAGCCGAGATGTCCCAGCCCTGGACGAGTTGGGAGCAGGTCAAGCGCAGCCGGGAGCTTTATTTCGAGATGCTGCCCCTGATGGAGGCGGTGTACTCCGCCCCCAACCCCATCGCCACCAAGGCCATGGTGCGGCTGTTGGGCCTGCCCGCCGGTTATTGCCGGCTGCCCCTGCCCGACGTTCCCGCCCAGAATCTGCGGGCCATGGAGGCCCTGATCGAGCGCTTCGACCTCAAGGCCAAGTACGGCCTTAAGTAAGGCGAGGACATGCAAATAAAAAACATCGAGGGGCTGCGCTGGTACCACCTCACTCTGGACCCCGGGGCCATGCTGCACCAATCCCTGCGCGATTTCTTGGAACGCGAGGGCCTCAAGCACGCTTTCGTGCTCTCGTGCATCGGCTCCTGCACCAAGGTGGTGGCGGTGTTCCCCAAGACCAAAGAGATCCCGCCCGAGTTGGGGCGCGTGGAGTACGAAGGCCTGTTCGAGATGAACGGCATCGCCGGCGATGTACAGCGGCTGGACGATGGAATACGGGTGCACCTGCACGGCTCGCTGACCAAGGAGGGCCGGGAGGTCTTCGGCGGGGCCATTCAGGAAGGCACCCAAATATTTAAGACCGCCGAGATGGTCATAGCCGGTCTGGCCTGATCCGGAGAAAGGTGGCGTCATGCCTCTATATAATTTTTTCTGCAACAAATGCGGCCAAGAGGTTGATCTTTTCCTCAGCCTGGGCGAATTGCATCGCGGCGCGGCGCAGTGCCCCATCTGCAAGGGCAAGGACCTGAACGGACCTTTGCAGGCGGGAGCCGCCGAATCGGCGGGCGTTTCCTGCTCCGGGTCCAAGGGCAGGCCCTCCTGCGTCATAGGCCAAAAATAATTGAGTGAAACTCTGAGCCGGGCCCGTGCCGGATCAGGTCAAAGGATGAGTAGTGGGTGGGGCCGGCTTTGGACGGCATCCCCGGGAAACGAGCACCAGTGCCTGACTACACCATAAAAGACCTACTGCGCCTGGAGGTGGCTCCTGCCCTGGGATGCACCGAGCCGGTGGCCGTGGCCCTGGGCGCGGCGGCGGCGGCCTCTCTGCTGGGAGGCCGCGCTCCTGAATCGATCCAGGTGTGGGTGGATCCCAACATCTATAAAAACGGCATGTCGGTGCTGATCCCTGGCACCGGAGGGCTGTTCGGCCTGGATTTGGCCGCGGCCCTGGGCGCCCTGGGTGGTGACCCTGCCCAGCGCCTGGAGGTGCTCAATTCGGTGGACGAGCCAACGGTGCTCCGCGCCCGCCAACTCATCGCCGAAAAAAAAGTCTCGGTGGAGCTGCTGCAAGAGATCGGCCTGAAGATCAAGGCGCGGGTCCAGGCCGGAGACCAGACGGGCGAGGCGGTAATCACCCGCTCCCACGACAACATTTCATCCCTCGAGCTCAACGGCCGCCAGGTGACGGGGGGCCTGTCCCCCGCCGGCGGCCCAGGCTCCCAGGGAGTCAACCTGGCCGAGTTGGAGGAGTGGCTGGCCACCCGCAGCCTGGAAGACATGATCGGCCTCCTGGACGGCCTGGATCAGGACGACCTGGATTTCATCGAACGCGGGGTTAACTTCAACCTACGCTTGGCCGAGTACGGCCTCAAATTTGGGCCGGGCCTGGGCCTGGGTAAGAGTCTGGACCGCCTGGTGCGTCAAAATCTGATGCAGAGGGACATGGCCGCCGCCGCCCGCATCCTCACTTCGGCGGCCGCCGACGCCCGCATGGCGGGAGTTAAGCTGCCGGCCATGTCCAGCGCCGGCAGCGGCAATCACGGCCTCACCGCCACCCTGCCCATCTGGGCGGTGAAGGACTTCATCCAGTGCTCCCCCGGCGAAGTGCTCCGAGCCACGGCCCTTAGTCACGTGCTCACCGCCTACGTAAAAACCCAAACCGGACGGCTTTCGGCCATCTGCGGCTGCTCGGTGGCGGCCGGGGCCGGGGCGGCGGGTGGCATCGCCTATTTGTTGGGCGGCGACTCCCGCCAAGTCACGGGTGCGGTCAACAATCTCATCCAGGACTTGGCCGGAGTCATCTGCGATGGGGCCAAGACCGGCTGCGCTTTCAAGCTGGCCACCGCAGCGGGCAGCGCGGTGCAATCGGCTCTCCTGGCCCTGCAGGGCGTCTGCGTGCTCCAGACCGAGGGCATTGTTGGCAACAGCATGGAGAATACCGCCTACAACCTGGGTCTGTTGAGCGTGGAGGGAATGCGCCACGCCGACCACACCATCCTGCAGATTTTGGCCGGTAAATTTGCCCCAAGCCCAGAAAGCGAAAAGCACCGCTAAGAACCGGAACTGTAGGCGATGATTTTATTGTTGCATTAATTAAAAACCGTAGGGAAAAGCCTGAAGCCCACGCTTAACCTCTTGCGGACGACCGAAAATTTACTTCCCGACAAAAAGGAGGGCTTAGTCAGATGGCTGAACCCTCCGATATTATTTGGTAGTCCAAACGGGATTCGAACCCGTAGATACTAGTGGTGAAACATCCGAGGCCTGGGTACATTGCATTGATGACTGCGCCATATTAGCGCCCAAGCGATGTTCAGCCGTGCCGATTAGCAAAATTTGCAAGATTACACCGCTAGCCGCAATATTTTATTTTAGGAATTTAAAAATATTGATCATGCCCATGATGTTAACTCAGCATTGTTGAAGTCCTACTACTGCGGCCAAATTAACACTTGCCGGACCTACCTTATCCTGCAAAACGGTTAGTTCTAGTATGGATTCGTAAAGCGGGCGGCAGTGTGTGCCGGCAACGAACCGATTATATCTAGCGAAGGAGAAGGACCGACGATTTACGGCTTTCGAGGAGCTTGGCGACTTTGTTGACCGAGAAAAGCCGTTTGAAAATCGATGTCTCGCCCATCCACATGGTGACAAGACTCCAGTGGTCTTGTTCAAGAATAAACGGTTCCAAATAGGATAGCGCCACCAATTGAATCCAAGGCTGTATTCCCTTGCCGTTGAAGTAATGTATCAGCCAATCCAGTTTTTTTTCGATTTTCTCCTCAACCGACTGTTTATCCGTGAGGCCGGCGATTTCGATTTCCGCGTTAAACAGGACCGCCATCTGGGTGATCATTTCAAGGGACCTCTGACTGAGAAGGTCGTCATCCAAGAAGCAAAGAATCCTTCCGGTGTCCCTTTCCTTTTTTACGATCAGAACCGAGCAATCGGCCTTGGTGGCGATTTTTTGCTGGCTATCCATGTCGCCGTGGAGAACGATCAGGTCGCTGCCGCAGTCCTGCGCCTCCTCCAGAATCGTCTGGGTTGGGTTGCCGACCCGTATTCGGACCGTCAACTCCTTGATCCCGCCATGCGTATTGCCGATTTTTTCGTATATGCCGGGCCGTATTTCCGCTATTTCGTAGTCATCGTCGGCCGGGGCATAAGGCAGGTCTTCAGCAGCGAACCCTTGCAAAACGGCTTTGTGGTACTGATTCATGGTATCCACAAAGTCCATGGGAACGCCCCCGTCATCGGATTTGCGGGGGACAATTCCCAGCAGGGTGACGTTTGCCCAGGTGTTGACCAAAAGCTGGGTAACCTGGCTCAAGGTATGAGCGCTTCGCATGTCCTGATCTAGGGCTACAAGAATTCTCATGTCCACCTCATGGATCGGCGTTACGGAAGAAAGAGCAGCGAACAGGGACTCTTGCTCAACAGCTGAGCCATCAGGCTGTTCTGCGGGGGAACAGACGAGACAATCAGGAAGTGGTCCCTGACCAGTGCTGCCATGGAGGAGGGCGATCCCTCCACGGTGGATATGTTTTTTATGGTCCCGCCCGCGGATTCAAAAAAGGATACAGCCGGCTCGACTCCGCTGGCGGAGGATGAATCCTTCGCGGCGGCAGATGGGTTTTTGCCAAACCGGCAGATCAACAGCTCCAGTTCAATGGCCTGGTTCGGGAAAATCCCCAAATAAGTCTCCATCATC
This sequence comes from Pseudomonadota bacterium, assembly GCA_018896025.1. Classification (GTDB taxonomy): domain Bacteria; phylum Desulfobacterota; class Desulfarculia; order Desulfarculales; family Desulfarculaceae; genus Desulfoferula. The sequence goes on along the minus strand of JAHIND010000002.1, from coordinate 7,735 downwards.
TTTTCGGTCACCTTGCCTTGCGATAGCCACAACACCCCCTTTGACATGGGGGGGACGTTTTGCGCCATCAGGGTTGGGCAAGGCAAAGTCCGATAAAATCTGGAGCCGATCTTTTCCATGAATAGATCGGGCTTATAACGGTGGAGAAACCCCTCCACGAAAAGGTTGCAGTGGTTGGATCGGAGGTGCCGGGCGATCCGGTCGCCCCGGTCATTTTCCGGGGGCAAAAACAGGGGAGGCTCCAGCATGCGGCATCCGGCCTGCTCGGATTTCACCAGCCTGGTGACCTGGTCCATGCTCTCCCTGACCACGGCGTCTTCCCAGGTTTGGCGGACCCACCCAGTGGCGATGGCATGCCCCTCCTCGCCTGGCTCCAGGGCATGAATCGTGCCGACGCTCATGTCTATGGACCGGCCCAACTGGCAGGCGCAACGGATGGCAATCCGCGAAGCCAGGTCCGCATCAACGGCGATGGCAGTCTTCAGCATGGTAAATCAACCTCCATCTTCCATTTGCAGGGCATGAGCCGCCTTTTCGATGGCTCCCCTGATCTCCTTGATCTTGAACGGCTTGGCGATGAAATCGAAGGCACCCTTGGTCAGGGACTCCCTGGCCACCTCGAGAGTGGCGTAACCGGTGATCATGATGACCTTGGTCCGGGGGCTCTTCTCCCGGACCAGCTCGAGGATCTTGATGCCGTCGATATCGTCCATCCGGATATCGGTGACCACAATATCGAACACCTTTTCATTGAGACTTTTTATGGCCTCGCGGGGGCTGGTAAAGGCTTCCAGCGAATGGCCGTCTTTTTCCAGCGATGCCTGGAGCCGTTCTCCCACAATGGTCTCATCGTCCAGGATCAGTATCTCAAGTGACATCATCGGCCTCCCTTTGGTTAACAGTCAGCCCTATGATTCGGACACCCCAGGGCTATCCATCAGGATTGACGACCATGAGGGTTTTCTGGATGCCCCTCCTCTGGATATAGGACCGGCCGACATTGAACAGAATGACCAGACATCCGGAGATGCCGCTGGCAAACAGGAAGAACTTGCTGATCAAATTGAAATAGGCGTCATAGGAGGGATCGAAGGAAACGAACCCCAGTTGCCGCAGATACATGGGGATGGCGATTGCTCGGCTCACCACGCAAAGCAGGATGATGAGGCTGGTCACCAACCGGATATATTTTTCATTGACCACCTTGACCCCATAGACTCCCAGGTAGATCCCCACCAAAGACCCAAGGTAGAGGAGCATGGTCAGGCGGATGTCCACGAAGCCCTGGAAGGCGTAGCTCAACGCCCCGTAGGCGCCCATGAACATGGCCAGGTAGAGTTCGGTGCCCGCAGCCACTGCCGTCGGCACCCCGAACACGTAAATAATGGCCGGCACTCCGATGAATCCCCCCACGCCGATGGTTCCGGCCAGATAGCCCGTGGCGATGCCGCATGGCAACAGGACCCACAAGCTGACCCTGGTGTCCGCCACCTTGAAATGGATCACCGGGGGAATGGTGATCTTGGCCATGGCATCGGCGATCTTGCGGGACGGCCCCGTGTCGCGGCCCTTGCCTGATTTGGAGGAACCCAGCACATCCTTGAGCATCGAAACGGCCACCACCGAGAGGATGACCGCAAAAACCAAGCTGATATAAAGGTTGGCTCCCGCACCCTTGGCGGCGCCGTGGCCGCTGCCGCCTTTGAAAAGATAGCTATTAATTAAAACGGCGACTTGAATGCCGATCACCGCCGTGATGAGCATGAAAAGCGCCAGTTTTTTATCGACGTTGCCGGCTTTGCCATGTTTGTGGGAGCCGACCATGGCCTTGCCGAACTTGTGGGTGATGTTGCTGGCAACCGACACCACGCCGGGGATACCCAGGTTCATCATGCCCGGCGTCATGAAGAAAGCGCCTCCGCTGCCGATGAACCCGCTCAGCACGCCGCCGATGAACCCGAGCAGGACCACCTGGAGGGCGGTGGAAAGATCGATCTGAATAAAATTTGCGAGGATGTAGTGCACGTTAGCCTCCTGTTCCGCGGTATAAGCGGTATCAGTCGATGTTGACCAGCTTGAGGATCAACCCGGATATGGTCCCGTAGATGTAGGCCACAAAGGGGACGAAAAGGACAACCGCGACAGAGGCGGCCCATTTCCAGTGTTCGTGGAGGGAGCCGCCGAGGAAATTCAGGATCGGCACCTGGAACGAAAAAACCAGGCCGTAGATGCATAGGGCGATCAGGCAGAACATCAGCAGCTTGAACGCCTGTTTCATCCCAAATAGAAACTGTGACTTGAGTTCATCGATTTTGATAACCGGTGTTTTCATCCTTTCATGGATGGCCAGCCCCAACTCACGAGTCAGGCGGGTGCTGGCCTGGGGCCCTTTGGAGAGGAACAGATCGCCAAGGACAACTAGCGAGTAATTATCGTTATCCCTGAGCGCATCTATGACTTCATGCTGTCCCCCCGCTATGGTGACCCCGCCGGCCGAGCGCCCCATGGCCACCAACTCCTCGATGGTGTTGTCCAGGCCGCCGTCATCGGCGCTGACTTCCGGTCCGTCGTCCTCCACTCCCCCGGTATAAGCTCCGTGCTCCGGTCGGGGCTCCGGGCCGGCCACTTCCTGGAAAAACGGTTTGCCGTCTTTGGGGGGAATAAGCCTGATCAATTCGATGGCTGCCCCCCATCTTTTGGCCAGTTGGTTGATCTGGTTGAAATCTTCGGTTTTGGGATCAAAGTGCTCGGATAAGTACAGGATATTGGTCTCCGCCATGGTGCAGACATTGCCCTTGCATTCTTCCAAGGTGCCCAATACCCGTGATACGGACTCGGCCACTTCTTTCTGGCGCGGCAGGTAGGTCACCGTCACCACCTTGCCGCTGGCCCTGACCCCAAGGTTTAGGTTGGAGGTTTCTTTGTTGAGCGCCAGGTGAAGGGTGGCCCGGGCGGCCAGGTGCAGGTCCTCCAAATGGCTCACGCTTTCATCCGAAAGGTGGAATTCCGGCAGCTCGGCCAGTTGCATCAAGACGTCCGCTGCATTGGCCAGGCTGAGATTTTCTAAATTCAGTTGGAGATCATAATTGGACGTGTCTCTTAAATCTGCGCGATGGACATAATGCACCCATTTCATGATGTCCACATCCAGTGATTTCAAATAGTCCAAGGCTTTCCCAGGGTTGAGATTCAGTTGTTTGGCAACGATATCGGCCCGGATTTCCATCGGAACGCTGACGCCCACCCGGAGAATATTTTTCACCCCAGGGAAAAGAAGGTGTGCCGCCCGGCCGGTGTAAATCAAGTTTTGATCTTGGATTTTTTTATAGAGTACGTCGGTGACAAAGGAGAGGTATATTTCTTTTTCCCACGCCAATTTCTCTGACACTATCGGGGCCTTGATAATTGACGCTTCCAAACGGCTGAGCTTTATGCCCTGCGCATGGGCCTCCTCGGCAAGCCTATCTCTCGAATATTGAGGCCATCCGGTTTTGTCAGCCAGTTTCTGCGCCAGAACGCGGGCCATGCTGTGTGCTGGAGCAGTTATCAATACAATGGACATATGCTCACCCCTTCAATAGATAACTGGGAGGGCCATGACTAGTTGAGCGGTTGGCCATGCGGAGGCAAGAATACTTTTGAAGTCTACGCTGGTGTTTTGCCATGAGATCCGTGCTTCCTTTTTGCCTTTACCCGCCTCGTCCTAAAGACTTTTAACTGGTAAATGGCCTGGTATTGTTCTTCTCCCTGACCTGTTCAACCTGGCAGGATATCAACGGCATCAGTTTCCTGATCATCTGCTCTAAATAAACTTCGGTGTCGCTGATGATGACCAGGTCAATACATTCCCGTGTCAGCAATTGTAAGAACTCATTGTCAGCCTCTTCGTCCTGGGATGATGAGATTAAAAGGGATATCTCTATACCGTTTTCCCGTACCCGGTTAATCACATCCTTGCAGGCCTCAATGACCGGATTATTTGCCCTTCCGGGAGATTCTTCCGGCTCCAGAGAGAAGACAACAATTTTGGAATTGATCCTCTCAGCCAGCGATATTGCATGATGCAAGGCTTTCAGATCTCGGCTGTCCGGCGCCAGGGGAATGAGTATGTATTCCTGCCCCACGGTTCTTCCTGATGTCGCGGCTTTTGGTGTTTCAATCAATTTGGTGCAAATGGGAAGTTTTCAAAACTTCAACGGTACCCCGACTTTTCCCAGGTGATTTGCAAGGCTAGGGCCAATTTACAACGGATAATGATAACGGTACGTTACCAGGGCATAGCTCGGAGAAATCGGCTAGCTTGTTCCATATCGGAACATTATAATGTTCCGATATGGAACAAGGGGAAGCGATTGGCGAATATGGCTGAAGTCGTTATTTGGTGGGCGTATCGAGGGAGTACAGTTTGATTTTCCGCCACAGGGTGGTCCTGGGAACCTTTAGAATCTGCGCGGCTTTTCCCTTGTTGTAGTTCGTTTCAATCAGGACGCGGCGTATGTACTCTTTTTCTTGGTCTTGAAGGGAGCGCCGGTTTTGGGGCTTCATATTTTCGATGGAGAAGTTGAACAGATCATCCGGAAGGTCTGCCGGGGTGATGGTTTTATCGTCCGAAAGGGCGATGGCTCTCTCAATAATATTTTCAAGCTCACGCACATTGCCGGGAAAAGGGTATTGGTTGAATATATCGATGACTTCTGGATCAACCGAGGAAACAGACTGTCCGAATCGCTGATTGTGTTTGGTGATAAAGTGGTTGATGAGCAGCGGAATGTCGCTTCTTCGGTCCCTTAGGGGAGGAAGATCGATCAAAACGACATTGAGCCGATAGTAAAGATCCTCCCGAAACCGGTTTTCGTCGGTGACTTTTTTTAGATTTTTATTTCCGGCCGCGATAATGCGCACATCGAGCGGAATCGGACGAGTTCCTCCGACCCGGATCAAGGAGCGTTCCTGGATGAATCTTAGGAGTTTGACCTGCATGCTGCTGGGCATGATTTCGATTTCATCTAGGAAAAGAGTGCCCTTATCGGCGGATTCCAGCAGGCCGATTTTTGTGTTCAGCGCTCCGGTGAAGGCTCCTTTTTCATGTCCGAATAGCTCATTGGCGATGAGTTCTTCTGAAAAACCGCCGCAGGAAAAGGCTATAAAGGGATTCTCGCGCCGGGATCCGAGAAAGTGGATCGCCCGGGCGACCAGTTCCTTTCCGGTTCCGCTCTCCCCCTGTATAAGTACGTTGCAATTCAGGGAGCACACCTTTTTGACCACGGACAAAACATCTTGCATGGCCTGGCTGTGCCCGATGATGTACTGCTGCCGAGAGTAGGCGGCCAAGGACTTCTTCAGGACGTCCCTCTCATGGATCAGCGCAACCTTCTCCAGGGCGCGCGTTGCCAAGGCGATGAGTTCATTAATTTTTACCGGCTTGGTGAGGAAATGAAACGCGCCGGCCTGAATGGCCTCCACGGCGGTATCGATGGAGCCGTATCCTGTGAAAACGATTACTTCCGTGATGGGATGGTGGGCCTTCACCTCCCTGACCACGTCCAACCCATTCATGCCCGGCAGCCTTAAGTCACAAAAGACCAAGTCGAATGGATCGGTGGCCATTTTTTTCAGAGCGGATTCACCATTCTCAAAGATCTCGACAGTATGCAGGTGCTTGGCCAGACCTCGCTGAATTTCCCTACGGGTTATGGGTTCATCATCGATTATGGCAACCCTGGCTTTATGCAGGATTTTGCTCTGACTCATGGTTTGCTTTCGCATTCAGGAAAATGGAAAAGATAGTGCCTTTCCCGGGTGTGCTTTGCACTGTGATGCGGCCCCCGTGTTTCTTTATGATAGCGTAGGTTACCGACAGTCCTAATCCGGTACCTTCGCCCTCTTTTTTAGTCGTAAAAAAGGGATCGAAAATAGAATCCAGGCGTTCGGCGGGAATGCCCACGCCGGTATCAGCCACGTCAATTCTGATTTCGTCGGGGGCATCTCCGGCACAAATAGCGATGCCAAGGGTACCGCCATTGGGCATGGCCTGAATCGCATTGATTAACAGGTTTAGCAGTGCCTGCTGCAGTCGGCTTTTATCGATCCATATGGGCTTAAGTGGTGTATTGATTGACTTTTCATAATTAACCCCCTGCAACTTCATTTTGTTTTTTACCAGCCGGACCGTCTTGTCAACGACATCTCCCAGAGACAACCTTTCCAGGTGTTCCTGATCCGTCCGGGAAAATTCCAGCAGGCCCTTGACGATCTCAGTGGAACGATCAGCCTGCGTCATTAGGTCTTGGTAAAGTTTAGATCTCTCAGAAGCAGTGAGATCTTGGTCCTCAGTCAGCGTTTCCACTAAAAGGGATATGTTATTGATGGGATTGTTGAGCTCGTGAGCAATACCGGAAGTGAAGGTGCCGATGGCTGCCATTTTACGCGAATGCAGCAGTTGCTCCTGTCGTATTTTTATTTCTTGGGTCATTTTATTGAAAGCGTTGATGCAGGCGGATATTTCGTCACCCCTATCCACAATATATTGAATCTGCTTGAAATCCCCCCTGGAAACCTTTTCCGTGGCTGCCCGCAAAATCGATAGCGGTTTGGAAATATTTCTCCGTGCCTTCATCAGCATAAAGGCGAACACTGCGAGGAACAAAACAAAGAAAATCAAGGGGATGATCAGTATGGTATTGATGGCTTGGTCTATTCTGCTGCGCTTGGCCTCAATTAGCTGATCCGTGTATTCATTTAGCAGCTTTCCCTTTTCCCGGATCTGTGAGTTAACGTAATCAATAGTGCCTCGCCTTTCACTATCGATACCGCGGTAGGCCAATTTTTCATAGCCTTCCAGGGCGCTCCGGTATTGCTTGAATGTCTGCGCCCCCATTATGTTTTTAATTTGGTCTTTAAGTTCATCGAATGTATTTATGGTTTGCAAAAGGTAGGATGTCAATTTATCCACATCACCGAGATCCCCTGCCAGAAATACGTTTTTTTCGTACCTTCTCAGTTCAAGCAGGTCATCGCGAAGATCATTGAAACGTTCCATGAGGATCAATTTGTCTTTTAAACCGACGACGTTCTCATAATGAAATACTGTCGAGGCCAACATGAAGGCGAGGCATATGGCTAAAAGGACAAACAGTCGGCTACCGATGGTTTTCACAATGCAAGCTCCCCATTACGGGCGGAGGCGGCATTTCAGCCAGTGGCAGGGAGTAACCAATTTTCGATGCTAAGTTTTCTCTGACCTGCCGCTGAACATTGTACCACTTATTGACTCAGACCATGATGCAGTTGCCTGTTTCCCAGAAATTGGTCCGTGCCGGACGAGAAAGATGACACAGTTCTCATTTGACCAGGAGGACCAGGTTAAGTGCAGAAAAATGCCGAGCCCCAAATCGTCCTTTAGGTCAGTCGGAGGTGTGCACTAGGAGCCAAATTAGGTTTTACATAAGGCAGATGGTTGTACGTCGTCAAAGCCTTTGAGACAAGATTTGCCTTTTGCTAATGGACACCTTCCCGGTAGACCTCAGGTCTAACAATCTCTTCGTTTAGGGGCCTCAGCCCCAGGTTGTGGCGCCTCCTGCGCCGCATGGTTTGTTCCTTGATCAGGTTTCTGGCCGTGATGATATCTCTGCCCCTGCCGTGGTACACATCGGCGGGAGTCAGGTTGTCCAGGGACTCATGCACCCGCCTGGTCTTGTGCCTAAACTCGTCGGCAGCCGTGAGTACGATATAAGCT